>NZ_JBHSGW010000021.1:87858-113189 GCF_042652765.1 Flavobacterium ponti | reverse complement strand
AAACGGAGCCCCATTAAGCGTATCGTTGTTTAAGATATCGATAGTATGAGGAACGTTATTGGCAATAGGACCAAATGGGTCATTCACAGCATCGATAATAAATAAAGGTGTATCAATATCCGTACAAGTAGGACAAGTAGGATTAGGGTCAGAAGTATCGCTAGTTACGGTAACAATATTAGTTAAGTTTCCAGTATAGTTAGAAGGTACAGTAAGTGTTAAAGTGTAAATTACAGAAGCACCATTAGCTAAAGTTGGTAAAGTATCTGACAAAGCACCAGTTCCACTTGAACCATTATCACCAGTCCAAGTTGCATTTGTAATACCGGAAGGTAGTGGATCACTCACAAGAACGTTCGTTGCGTCATCAGGACCATTATTTGTTACGGTAATTGTATAAGTAACATCTGTACCAGGTGTATAAGTTGCAGAATTATCCGTTTTAACAGTTACTATATCAGCACTTGTAGCAGAAACATTGATAGTAACTAAAGCAGTATCACAATTAGGAGTAGGAGTGTTATTATTACAAATAGTATATTCAAAACTATCTGGTCCATTATAATTTGCATTTGGAGTATATGTTACAACATCATCTGTTGGATCTAAAGGAGTTCCATTAGGGTCAGTAATTGTAACAGTACCATTTGTTGGAAGTATTGAAATCGTTAAAGTACCATATTGAGGAACATTTGTGTCTCCAATAAATAAAGTGTCATTAAAGAAAATATCAATATCTACTGATGAGTTTTCATCAACAGTATCAGTATCATCAACAGCTTCAATCACATAAATCGTAAATGTTGCAGAATCACAATTTGAAGGATTAGCTACTTCACAAATAGTATATTCAATAGAATATAATTGTCCGACAGTATTAAGAGGAACAACTATATCTCCTGTTGAAGTAATTACTAAACCTGTTAATGAAGGATTGTTTGTTATTGTAATTGTAACTAAAGATGGATTTGTAATTGCAATATTTTCTAGGGTATCTGGACCATTTCCATTATTAGTAAAAATATTTCCTACAACACCTTGCTGCGAATAACTAATAATGAAATTATTATCGTCTTCAGCAACAATTGATGGTTCTAAAGTTATTGTAATTGTTGCTGTATCGCAAATTGTTGGATTTAAGGCATCACATATTTGATAAGTTGCAACATAAGGAGTTCCATTATTTATATTAGAATTTGGTGGAATAGAAATATTTCCATTACTATCAATTGCCAAGCCTGTTAAACCACCATTGTTTTGAAGTGTAATTATTACAGTTGAACCTAAAGTAATAGGAGTACCATTTAATGTATCAGGACCTACACTGTTATTTGGAAAAATATTTCCAATAGTACCACCAATTTCACTAGCTGTTATTGTATCATCCTCAGCGATAATTTGTCCATTAACAGTTATAAAAATAGTTGCAGAATCACAATTTGAAGGTATTGCAACTTCACAAATTTGATAAATAACTTCATAATTTCCAGGAGGAGTATTCGTAGGAATATTTACATCTCCGTTTGGATTTATTGTTAAACCTGTTATTCCATCATTGTCAAGAACACTTATAGTAACTAAAGAAGAATTTGTAATTGGTGTGCCGTATAATGTATCAGAGCCAAAATTATTGTCAACAAAAACATTTCCAATAATTCCACCGTTAGGGAAATCAACTTCTAATTCATCATCAATTGCATCAATACAAACTGTACCTGAATTGTTATAATTTAAATTATAAACATCAGTTAACATTCCATTATCTATTGTATTGCTAAAATCTCCACCAAACATTCCTGGCTGACTAGAGTCTGGGTCAACACCATTATTAAAAAGTCTTAAACCAGGTACACATCCACCATTAATAGTAAATGAAAAAATCAATAATTCATCACCAGCAACAAGATTTGTTAGAGCACCACCAGAATCAACACCATGAAAATCATTTTGAGGTTGAACAGTAGGAGCATAAATTATTGAGTTATCTCCCCAAGTACCAGCATTATAACTTGTTAAATTTTGAAGAGGTGCATCTGCCACAGAAGCAGGTACTACTACTGAAATCTGAGAAGGTCCCCAAGTAAAATTATTTTGAGTAAAATCTGGTCTTGCAAATACTTCATATCTGTTTAATGTTACATTGTACTTTAATGTTAAGTCAATATCTTGACTGTAGCCAAAAAAGCTTATTAACAGAGTAAGACCAAACATTATTTTGTTTCTCATCTTTTTGTATTTATTATTTATCATCTGGTTAAGATTTAATTTGGTGTTTGTTCTCTAAATATGTCATAATTATATAAATTCAAGACATTTAAAGTATATTTAGTTATTACATTAAAGAAGATGTATGTAGAATCGTTTCCAACACCTCTATACTTGACTTTTGCATCCATATTAACATCTCCCATAAAGTATCCAGGGAATGCATTATTGAAATTATAATTATTGAAGTTATTTCCAGAGTAATTTAAAATCGAACTGAAAACTACAGCTTGATCATTATTTGGCCCAGAATATTTTACTTTATTATCAGCATTAGTGTTTCCAGCCCATAAAGCATATTTTCCATTAGATTCTTGTTCTTGTTCAAAACCGTCATATGTTGCTGTTGAATTCCAAATTGCAGATGGTGCAGCAGTAGAAAAATCAAATACTGGATTTGTACCTGTAAAGGCAACAGGTAATGCAGTCATAACTCCTAAATGATTTCTATGTTTCACAGAAATAAAATAACTAGCTTTTGTTAAATTATTAAAAGTTAAACTACTTGTACCATCAGAACTTTCAACAATATCTCCATCTTTTTGAATTAATGCAGATTTAGTATGTAATACAATTGAACTATTTTCAGGATCTCTTAATTCCACGAAAACCCAATCAACAATTGCATTATCACCAGTAATACTTAAAACAGCATTTGTTGTTTGTTCATTTGTTGTAAAATCAGGTCTATTGAATCTAGTATTTCCAGCTGTTCCTAAGTCTGAATATGGTTCAGTCAATGGTATTACATTATTGATTCTTAAATCATCACGCATTTTACCATCTGTAGTTCCAAATAATGAGCCTTGAAGCAATGCTTTTATTTCAACTCTTGAAGACTCAACTTTAATTGTAACAATTGCAGTATCACAATTTGTTGTAGGGTTTAAATTTCCACAAATTTGATATTCAAAAGTATATATTCCAGCAGGTAAGTTAGGATTAACCGAAATAGAACCTGTTAATGGATTAATTGTAAAGTTTGGAGAAGGATTGATTAAGGTTAAAGTTACATCAGCTGGGTTTACAAAATTTAAATTGTAAACATCATTTGAATAAACATTAAATAAATCAGTGTATCCTGTTGCTACGTTAATTGGTGTTCCTGTATAATCATCATCATTTGCAACAATTGTTGGACCAACAACTAAAATTGTTGCTATAGCAGTAGCACAATCTGTTGGTAATGCAGCATTACAAACCTGGTAAGTCAATGTATAAGTTCCTGCAGGTGTATTAGGTGAAACATTAATTGTTCCATCTGGTTGTAAAGTGATGTATCCATTAGGATCAGGAATTGAAGTTGTAAGTATAATATCATTTATATCTATAGTACTTCCATTAAAAATATCATTATCTAAAACATTTACAACTCCGTTTTGACCTTCAAGACCGTTTATTGGACCAGCATAATCGTCTATCAATAAAATGTTATCTCTAGGTGTAACTGTTACTGAAGCAATATTGTCTGTTGTATTTGGATCAGTTTGATCACCACTTATTTCGGCAACATTTGTATAATTTCCATTTTTATTAACTTGAGCAGTTACAGTAAGAACAAATACTTGTCCTACCGACATATTTCCAATATTCCAAATACCAGTATTTACATTGTAAGTTCCAACAGTTGAAGTGTGAGAAATATAGTTAAATCCATTTGGTAATACATCATCTACGCGTACACCAGTTGCATCTGAAATTCCATTGTTTGAAGCAACAATTGTAAAGACTACATTATTGCCAATATATGGTGTCATGATATCAACAGTTTTTGTTACAGATAAATCAGATAACTTAACTGGAGTTGTTGAAGCAGAATCTTGTGTATTTGAAGTATTAGTATCATTTTCATTAGCATCAATAATAGCAGTATTGGTATAATTCCCAGTAGTATTAACTGTTGCAGTAATAGTTAATGTTTGTGATACACCGTTATTTAAATTACCAATAATCCAATTTCCTGATACATTATTATATGTTCCAGTAGAAACTGTGTGACTTACGTAAGTATATCCACTTGGCAATAAATCTGAAACATTAGCACCTGTTGCATTACTTGGACCATAATTGGTTGCAACAATTGTAAAAGTAACATTTGTTCCAACATTTGGTGTTGAATTATTAACCACTTTTGTAACTCCTACATCAGCAAGTGGCCAAGGTGTAGTTGTCGCTGATGACGAATTATTGGTTAAATTTGGATCGTTTTCATTAGCTGTAACTGAAGCTGTATTTACAAAGTTTCCTGTTGCGTTTACAGTTGCAGTAATTTCCAATGTTTGAGAAGTTTGATTAGCCATTGAACCAATAGTCCAAACTCCAGTTACATTGTTATATGTACCAGTTGAAACAACATTACTAACATAGGTGTATCCATTTGGTAATAAATCTGTAGCTGTTACACCTGAAGCATTACTTGGACCATTGTTTGTTACTACTATTGAGAATATTACGTTTCCGTTTACATCAGGAGTTGAAATGTCTACTTGTTTAATTATAGCAATATCACTTGATAAAACAGGTGTAGTAGTAGCAGAAGATGTATTGTTTGTTGTAACATTATCAATATTAGTTCCTGAAATTACGGCTGTATTTGTGTAGTTTCCTGTATTTAAAACTGTTGCAGTAATAGTTAATGTTTGAGATTGTCCATTGTTTAAATTACCAATTGCCCATGTTCCAGTTACATTATTATAAGTTCCTTGAGTTGAACTATACGTTACATAATTATATCCAGAAGGAAGTAAATCGGCCACAGAAACTCCTGTTGCAATACTTGGACCATTATTGGTAGCTACTACTGTAAAAACAACATTTGTTCCAACTAATGGAGTTGTATTATTAACCGTTTTTACGACCGCTAAATCTGATATTGGAGTTGGAGTTGGAGTAGTACTACTTGTATTATTAGTTGGGTCTGAATCATATTCAGTTTGACTAACACTAGCAGTATTTGAATAGTTTCCAGTTGTATTAACTAAAGCTGTAATAGTCATTGTTTCAGTTTGACTATTATTTAAATTTCCAATATTCCATAATCCTGTAATATTATTATAAGCTCCAATAGTAGTGGTATTTGATTGATAAGTATAACCTGATAATAAATTATCAGTTACAACTACGTTAGTTGCATTACTAGGGCCATTATTTTTAACAACAATCGTAAAAGTAATTTGTGAACCAACATTTGGAGTAGAATTACTTGCTGTTTTGATAATTTCTATTTCAGTTACTGGCAATGGCATTGTTTCCGCTGTAGCAGTATTATTTGTTAAATCGTTGTCTGCTTCTACTCCTGTTATTGTAGCTGAGTCTATATAATTACCAGATGGTAAAACTGTAGCTGTAATTTCTAAAACTTCACTTGTACCAGTTGGTAAATTTCCAATTGTCCACACTCCAGTAGTTGAATTAAAAGTTCCAACTGATTGATTGTTTGAAACAAATGTGTAACCATTAGGTAGAGTGTTAGTAACAGTAACACCAGTTCCATCACTTAATCCATTGTTAGTAGCAACAATAGTAAAAATCACGTTACTTCCTACGATAGGAGTTGTAATATCAACATTATTAGTGATTGATAAATCAGAATTCTTTGTTGGAGTTGTTGAAGCAGATGCTGTATCATTTGATGAAACGTTATCTATTTCATTTCCTTCAATTGTTGCTGTATTTAAATAATCACCATTTCCTTTTACTTTAACAGTTAAGGTTAATGTTGCTGAACCACCATTGGTTAGATTATTAATTACCCAGTTTCCGTTTCCGTTGTTATATACTCCTAAAGTTGCAGAAGCATTTACAAATTCGTAGCCTGAAGGTAATAAATCATTAACAATAACACCAGTAGCATTGCTTGGACCATTGTTAGTAGCAACAATTGTAAAAATTACATTGTTTCCTACTGTTGGAGTAGTATTATTAACTGTTTTTGTAATACCTAAATCAGCTAATCTTACAGGAGTAACTGAAGCAGATGATATATTGTTTGCAGGATTATTATCCGATTGATTACCTGAAACTGTTGCAATATTAGTATAGTTTCCAGTATTATTAACTGTTGCAACAATTGTTAATGTTCTTGTTTGAACAGTATTTAAGTTTCCTATATTCCAAATTCCAGTAGTGTTACTATAAGATGTTCCTCCTGGAGCATTGTGTGAAACATAAGTAAATCCACTAGGTAGTAAATCTTGAACTATAACTCCTGTTGCATTACTTGTTCCATTGTTGTTAACTGTAATAGTAAAAGTAACGTTACTTCCTACTTGTGCAGACGTATTGTTTACCGTTTTCACAACTTCTAAATCAGCAGTTTGCCCCACAATTGGAGATGAAATAGAGCTATTGTTGTTAAGGTTTGCATCAAATTGATCACCAACTACATTAGCAATATTAGTGTATGGTCCATTAGCATTAACTTGAACTGTTATTGTTAATGTTTGACTAATTCCAATATTTAAGTTACCAATAGTCCATAAACCAGATACATTATTATACGTACCAACAGTTGTAGTACTAGATAAATAGGTATATCCTGCAGGTAATATGTCATTAACTTTAACACCTGTTGCATTTATAGGTCCATTATTTGTTGCTACTATAGTAAAAGTAATTGTATTACCCACGTTTGGTGTAGCTAAATCTACAGTTTTAACAACAGCTAAGTCTGCATTTGGTATTGGAGAAGGAGTAGAAGTGGAAGTGTTGTTTGAAGTATTTGGATCTAATTCATTGCCAAAAGCAGTTGCAGTATTTGAGTAATTTCCAGTTGGGTTTACAAGAGCAACTATAGTCAATGTTTCTGAATCTCCACTATTTAAAGAATTTAATGTCCATTGTGCTTGATTATAAGTACCAGCTGTTGTAGTATGACTTACATAAGTATAACCACTTGGTAAAGCATCAGCTACAACGATTCCTGTAGCAGTACTAGGACCAGCATTAGTTAGTTCAATTGTAAATGTTACATTTTGCCCCATTAAAGGAGTTTGATTGTCAACCGTTTTTGTTACAATTAAGTCACTTGTTGGAATTGGATTTGTTGTTACTGTTGAAGTATTATTTGAAGGATTAGGATCAGTAAATGTTTGTGTTACTGTTGCAGTATTTGAATAATTACCAATACCATTAACTGTTGCAATAATATTTATAGAAGCAACATTTCCATTAGCTAAATTTCCTATATCCCAAATTCCTGTTGAAGAATTATATAATCCTAATGTAGCTGTACTTGATACATAAGTATATCCACTTTGCAATAAATCATTAACCTCTACATCTTGTGCATTACTTGGTCCATTATTTGTAACTGTAATTGTAAAAGTTACCTGACTTCCAACTAATGGAGTCGCGTTTGAAACTGTTTTTAAAACAGCTAAATCAGCAATATTATTAGGTGTAGTAGAGGCAGAAGATGTATTATTAGTCAAATTAGCATCTATTTCATTACCTGTTACAGTTGCAGTATTTAAATAACTTCCTGTTTGAAGAGCAGTAGCAGTTATTGTTAAAGTTTTAGTTCCATTAGCTAAAATATTTCCAGCATTCCAAACTCCACTTGTACTGTTATAATTTCCTGAAGTTGAAGTGTATGATACGAAAGAATAACCATTTGGTAACAAGTCTTGAACAGTAACTCCAGTAGCATTACTAGGACCATTATTAGTAACTACAATAGTAAATACAACATTTGAACCAACTAAAGGAACTTGATTATCTACTGTTTTAGTTATACTTAAATCGGTTACAGCATTTGGAGTTGTAGTTGCACTTGAAGAGTTATTTGAACTTACTGGATCAACAACACTACTTGAAGTTATTGTTGCAGTATTTAAATAATTTCCTGAAGGTTTTACGGTAACATTAGCTGTTAATGTTGCTGATTGTCCTACAGCAAGATTAAAGTTTGTCCAATTAACATTTGGATTATATTGACCAGCACTTACAGTTACATTATTAACAGTATATCCATTAGGAAAGGCTTCAGCTATTGAAATACTGTTAGCATTACTAGGTCCATTATTTGTTACTGTTACAGTAAAAACAACATTATCACCCACATTAGGTGTAGTATTGTTTACAGTTTTAACTACTGATAAATCCGCATTTTTTACAGGATTTGTAGTTGCAGAAGCTGTATTATTATTGGTATTAGTATCAATATTGTTACTTGTTACGGTTGCTGTGTTGGTATAGTTTCCAGAATTTAGAACAATTGCAGTAATTGTTAATGTTCTTGTTATACCATTATTTAAGTTTCCAACAGTCCAAACACCAGTACCAGAATTATAACTACCAGCAGTTTGAGTGTGAGAAGCATAAGTGTATCCACTTGGTAAAAGATCAGTAACAACTGTATTAATAGCATTACTAGGACCATTATTTGTAACGTTTATTGTAAAAATAACGTTAGTACCAACTAAAGGAGTTGGGTTGTTAACCATTTTTGTGATTGCAACATCAGAAACTGGATTTGCATTTGGAGTAACACTTGAAGTATTATTCACCATATTAGTATCCAACTCATTACCAGTTATTGTAGCAATATTGGTGTAATTACCAATTGCATTAACACTTGCTGTAACTGTTAATGTTCCAGATGCTCCAACGTTCATGTCACCAATTGTCCAAATTCCTGTTGAAGAATTGTATGAACCAATGGTAGCCGTGTTTGAAACATATAAGTATCCAGCTGGTAATAAGTCATTTACTGAAACACCAGTTGCAGTACTTTGACCGTAATTGTTAGCTGTAATAGTAAATACTATTTGCGAACCTACTTGAGGTGTTGCATTATTAACAGTTTTTACAACTCCTAAATCTGTGATAGGTGTTGGTTCAACTCTAATAATATCCTCATTGTTTGATAAATCTGGATCAAATTCAAAACCTGTAATAGTAGTAGGGAAATTATATTCTCCTTGCGGTAGAACTGTTGCTACTATTGTTAAGGTTTGAGTTTGTCCATTTGTAAGTGATGGAATAGTCCATAAACCAGTTGTTGAATTATAAGTTCCACCAGTTTGAGAAGAACTTACATAAGTATAGCCATTAGGCAATAAACCTTCAACATTTATGTTTGTTCCTGTGTTTGCTCCATTATTTCCTGCTAATATGGTAAAAGTAACTGTTGAACCTACATTTGGATTGATATTGTTTGCATTTATGTCAACATATAAATCAACACAACCTTTTTTAGCATTTGTAAAAACATCTTGAGTATAAATTCCCCAACCCCAGGTATTAATTACTCTAAGGTTACCAAAATCATTACATAAAATATCATCATCTTGATTTCCATTTACTATTGGTGCTGGAATTACATTACCTAAATTTCCATCACCACTCCATGCATGTGCTGGTGAAACTGAACCGACAGTTGAATTGTTTAAACCAGCACCAGTTATATTGTTTGTGTTATTAAAACTTGCATCACAAGTTGTTCCTATTGGAGTTAATAAACTATCATCCCAATACATTTGAGCATTTGCAACAGAAATTGGTGCAATTAAAGAAACTTTTATTCCATTCGCGTTAATTTCAGCATCATAAATAGGTAAATTAAATCTACCTTTTAATAAGATTAATGATAATTGTATAGTAGTTGAATTGTTTACATTATTTCCCAAACCATCTAAACCATCCCATTGAGCTTCATTGTAACCTGCAGGAACGTTGAACAATTCAAGAATTCTATCAGCAGTTCCCGCTTGATATCCAGGAACACCATTTAAATTAAAGAAAATCTTTATATCTCCAGATTCAGGAGCATCAAATCTTATGGCATATGCTGGACCACAACCAGTGATAGCAGGTTCAATAAACCTTGGTAATAATGGAACAGAAGCAATAGGGTATTGAGTTGAATCGGGTTGGTTTAAGAAAACCTTGTATCCATTTTGAAAAGAAGGGGAAACACTAGAATTTATTGATCTTCTATTTACAGCAAAGTTACTTGTATTTACAACACCATAACTATTTACAGCAACATCATAGGCAACAGGTCGAAAGTTTGGCTGAAATTCAATTTTTAAAACAGCTTTGTCATCTGTGTAAGCATATAATTTTGGTGAAGAAGAAGCATTAACATTTACAGAAAATTGCACCTCTGCACCATTTGTAGGTTGAACCGCTACAAATGCCCATTTGTCAGAATGAACACGTCCATTATAAACAGTATTATTTGCTTTTGCAACAGTAAAATCAAAATAAGGTGAATGAGCCCAGTTAGCTGAACTATTAGCATTACCATTAGGTATCATAGTTGCACCACCATCATTACTTCTATACATTTCAATCCAAAACTCACCGTTTTCAGATGGATCAAAAACAATAGGAGTATATCCAGCAGAATTTAATCCACTTATGTTTGGACCAGCAATTGCTTGAGCATAGGTATTTATTTTACCAGCTGCATTATTTGGATTCCACAATGTTGGACCAACTATTACACTTCCATTAGGACGTCTAATTCTGTAATATACGTCTGTTAAGTTTGGAATTGTTCCAGAAGTTACACCATTAGAGTATTGTCTCCAATCAAAACCAAAATAGAAATTTTCTACTGAGTGGTCTTTAATTCTGAAGTAGATTCTATTATCTTCGTTACAATTTAAAAAAG
Organism: Flavobacterium ponti; assembly: GCF_042652765.1. Classification (NCBI taxonomy): domain Bacteria; kingdom Pseudomonadati; phylum Bacteroidota; class Flavobacteriia; order Flavobacteriales; family Flavobacteriaceae; genus Flavobacterium; species Flavobacterium ponti. The sequence goes on along the minus strand of NZ_JBHSGW010000021.1, from coordinate 102,301 downwards.
ATCCGGAATTACGATAAGGAATAATAACTAATGACGTTAAGTTATTTGATGTTGGTGAAACTGTTTTTGTACCTTCTGCATTTGCATTAAAATTAAATACAGACGCAACAATGCATAACAAAACAATCAACCTTTTGAGTAAAGTGTGTTTCATACCTATTCTTATAATATTTTATGTGTCTATTGTTTTAGCTTTAACTTTTTCAAATCTAGCTATCACCTTACAAATGTATACTAGTTAATTGAATTATTACACAAGTCTTTTATAAATTCGATAAAAATCATATTTATACGACAAAATGTTAAAGTTATTAACAATTTTGTTGTTTGTTAATAAGTGATTAAAGGTTTAAAAATGATAAATAATTATGTTTTTTTTAATAAATTAGTTATTTTACTGATTAATTACTAAATAAGTTATTTGTTTGTTAAAAAAAATACATTTTCTTTTTAACACTAAACTTAAGTGTTAATTTTGTTTATAAGTAACTTTTTTACATACAATTTATGCTTTTAATTTTAATAAGACATGCAAAATCTTCTTGGGAAAATAATTTTATAGATCATGATAGACCATTATCTAATAGAGGAGTTAAAGATGCACAATTAGTTTTTAATTCCTTTGATTTTTTTCTAAATAATAAATGTGAAATTTTAGCTAGCACTTCAAAAAGAACCACTCAAACAGCCAAAATATTTTGTTCTTTAACTAAAATTAACTTTGAAGATGTTATTTTTAAAAAAGAACTTTATACTTTTGACTCGAATGAACTTGAAAAAGTTATAAGAAAAAATTTAAAGAAAAATCTAATTATTTTTGGACATAATAATGCTATTACAGATTTTGTTAATAAATTTGGAAATTATTACATTGAAAATGTACCCACTTGTGGTGTAGTAATAATTAAATTTGATGATTTTAGTACTTTCTCTCCTAATAAAGGAGTTATTACAAAAACAATTTTCCCTAGAGATTTAAAATAATGATAGAAGATCAAGCTGAAAATATATATATTGACCGAGAAAAAAGTTGGTTAACCTTTAATGCACGTGTTCTTCAAGAAGCAGCTGATGAAACTGTTCCTCTTTTAGATCGATTACGTTTCTTAGGAATTTTTTCTAATAATTTGGATGAGTTTTTTAGAGTTCGATATGCTGCTATTCGTAGAATGAATATTGAACAAGATGACACTGAAAAAATATTAGGTGGAATTTCAGCTGAAAGACTTTTAAAAGATATCACAGATATAGTAATTGAACAGCAATCAGAAAGTTTAAGGATTCTGAGCGATATTGAAACCAAATTAGAAAAAGAAAACATCTATATAATCAATGAAAAAGAAATCAATAAAGACCAAGAAAACTTTATTAAAGATTTCTTTATTCAAAGAGTAAGTCCAGCTGTTGTAACTATAATGTTAAATAACTTAGAGGAATTTCCTTTATTAAGAGATACTTCTGGTTATTTGGCTGTTAAACTAGTTATGAAGCCTACAAAGGAAACTTTTTTTAATACTTTCATGCCAAAACAAGATGTGAAGTATGCAATTGTTGAAATGCCAAAAACAGTCAATCGATTTGTAGTTTTACCTTCTAACAATGAAAAACAATACATTATTCTTTTAGATGATGTAATTCGTTATAATTTACATAGTATCTTTAATGTTTTTGATTATGAATCAATTACGGCTCACATGATTAAGATTACTCGTGATGCTCAATTGGAATTTGACAGTGATTTATCCAAAAGTTTATTGGAAAAAATTTCAGATTCAGTTAAAGAAAGAAGAGTAGGTGAACCTGTTCGTTTTGTGTATGATCAAGATATTGCTAAAGACACTTTAGAATTCTTGCTAAAACGAATGAAAATTGATAGTTCAGATAGTATTATTCCTGGTGGAAGATATCATAACCGTAGAGATTATATGGATTTTCCTAATTTAGGAAGATATGATTTGTTGTATAAACAAAACTATGCTTTACCTATTCCTGGATTAAATTTGGAAGGTAGTATTTTAACTAAAATCAAAGAAAAAGACTATTTATTAAACGCTCCTTATCAATCATTTTCATACTTAATTAGATTCTTGAGAGAAGCAGCTCTTGATCCAAAAGTTATTTCGATAAAAATAACGTTATATCGTTTAGCTAAAAACTCTCAAATTGTTAGTTCTCTTATAAATGCTGCTAAAAATGGTAAAAAAGTAATTGTTCAAATTGAATTACAAGCTCGTTTTGATGAAGCAAGTAATATCTCTTATTCTGAACAAATGCAAACCGAAGGAATTCAGTTGATTTTTGGTGTAAAAGGACTTAAAGTTCACAGTAAAATTTGTGTAATTGAGCGTCAAGAAAATGAAAAAATTAAAATGTATGGATTCATTTCTACAGGTAATTTCAATGAAGTTACAGCTCGTTTTTATACAGATGTTACTCTTTTTACCTATAATCAAAAGATATTAAAGGATGCTAATAAAATTTTTGACTTCTTTGATGTTAATTATCGTATTCATCGCTATAAACACTTAATAGTTTCACCACATTATACACGCTCACGTTTTAACAAGTTGATTGATAGAGAAATTACGAACTCTTTAGCTGGAAAAAAAGCTACAATTAAACTAAAAATGAATAGCTTAACAGATTCTAAAATGATTGATAAACTTTATGAAGCTAGTAGAGCAGGTGTAAAGATTAAATTAATTATTAGAGGTATTTGCTGTTTAATTCCAGGTGTAAAAGGAATGAGTGAAAACATTGAAGCCATCAGTATTGTGGATAATTATTTAGAACATTCACGAATTTATATTTTTTATAATGAAGGTAATCCAGAAGTGTTTATTTCTTCAGCTGATTTTATGACCAGAAACTTAGATAGTAGAGTAGAAGTTACTTGTCCTATTTATGATAATGATATTAAAAATGAATTGATGGATTGTTTTGAAATTTCTTGGAAAGCTAATGTAAAAGCAAGAATTCATAATAATGCGCTTGAAAATAAGTATAGGAAAGTTAATGGTGAAAAGCCTTTTAGAGCTCAATTAGAAATGTATAATTATTACAGAAATAAAATTAATGTTGTTTTTGAAAATTTTTAAATCAAGACAATCAAAAATATAAAAGCCCAAATTTAGATGATACATCTTAAGAAATATGCTGCAATAGATATCGGTTCCAATGCAATGCGACTTTTGGTAACTAATATTGTGGAACAAAAAGATAAACCAACACAGTTTAACAAAAGTTCATTAGTTCGTGTGCCTATTCGTTTAGGTCAAGATGCATTTACTGTTGGAGAAATTTCTGAAGAGAATATTGAACGAATGCTTGATGCAATGAAAGCTTTTAAATTGTTGATGAAAGTGCATAAAGTTGAGAAATATAAAGCATGTGCTACTTCGGCAATGAGAGAAGCTTATAATGGAAAAGATATTGTTGAGTTGATTAAGAAAAAAGCAGATATTAAGATTGATATTATTGATGGAAAAATGGAAGCAGCTATCATTGCAGCATCAGATTTGAAGCAATTTATCAATTCTGATAGAACTTATTTATACGTTGATGTTGGTGGTGGAAGTACTGAGTTTTCATTGTTTAATGAAGGTAAAATTGTAGCTTCAAAATCCTTTAAAAATGGAACAGTTCGTTTATTGAATAATATGGTAAATGATATTGTTTGGACTGAAATTGAAAAATGGATTAAAACAACTACAGCTGGTTATGACAACATTACCTTAATTGGTTCAGGTGGAAATATCAATAAGTTATTTAAGTTGTCAGAAAAACATCAAGATACTCCTTTGTCTTATGTTTATTTGAATTCTCAGTACCAAAAGCTTAACGCAATGACTTATGAGGAAAGAATTTCTGAAATGGGTTTAAATCCGGATAGAGCAGACGTAATTATTCCTGCGACAAGAATTTATTTAAATGCCATGAAATGGAGTGGTGCAAGACAAATTTATGTACCAAAAATTGGACTTTCAGACGGAATTGTGAAAGCTATGTATTTTGGAAGAATATAGATTTTGTAAACATTATAGAAGTTTACTATCCAAAACCTTCTCAACAGAAGCCCAAAAACTTAAAGTAGCTCCTCTTGATTTATCCGCAAAACTAGATAGTAATTTATAATTATTGACAAATAAAATTTCATTATCACTTTCAGGTGAAAAGAAACCCATGTCCCATTTCTCAAAGAATCTTTTTTCTGAGTCATTTTCCCAAAGCAAATCAATTAAATGATGCCTTTTGTCTTTTAAAATTTTATCATAGGTAGATAAAACATTCTCTTTTGCTCCTTCTAATATTTGAATAAAAGAACCATTAAAATAAACTAAACATCCTGTAATTTGTTCTTGTGAATTACGAGTAATAGCCTCTTCTAAAATTAGGTTTAAAATATCTTGATCTAATTCTCCAATAGATTTTGATTGATACGTTAATTGATATATATTCATATGTTACTATAAATCAAGGTCAAATGTCTTTCGTAATAAGTCAATTGCAGGGTTTATTTTTCTTAATCTTTCGTATTTGTCATCTGGTGTAAAAGCATATTTCTTTTCAACAGTTTCATTAACTTTTACATCTATTACAATATCATGATTGTGTAATTTTCCTCGTAAGTATCCTAATAACTCAACACAACCTGATAAAAATTCTTCTTTTGTACTCTGATTTGGCAATTCTAAAGTAATTGTGCTTCCATCAAGTACTGGTTCATTCATTAACATATAAGTAGACATTAACATTTTACCAGAATCTTGCATTCGTTGTGCAAATTTATTCCATTGCAAAAGCATATCAGTTTCAGTAAATTTTTCAGTTGGTAATTCTCCTAGATGTTTTAAATGCTGACTTTGTTTAGCTTCAAGTTCTTTCTTAGCACGTAATCCTGCAAGTGATAAAGCAGAAACTTTAGGCTGATTATTAAACGTAGTTTGTTGGTTATTTATTGTTTCAGTTTGTTGTGTCTCAGAAATGTCTTTTGTTTCAAGAGGTTTTTTAGTTTCAGGATTTTTGTCCAAAATCTGCTCACTGCTTTCTACAATCTGCTCTTTGAGAACTGGTTTAACTTCAGTAATTGAATAACTGTTATTTCTAAAATATGTTGCTGGAATTATAAATGAGTTAGGCTTTTTTTTTTCTCCATCAAAAGTGATAGAGGCTAACTGCATCAAACATAATTCAACCAATAAACGTTGGTTTTGACTAATTTTATAATTCAAATCTGCTGTGTTGGCTAAATCAATTCCTTTTAAAAGAAAATCTTGTGAAGCTTTTTGAGCTTGTGCACTATATAATGCTTTGGCTTGTTCACCAGAATCTAATAAAGTAAGAGTAGAAGGTGTTTGGCAAACCAATAAATCTCTAAAATGTGAAGCTAATCCTGCAATAAAATGATGACCATCAAAACCTTTGGCTAAAATATCATCAAAAGCTAAAAGTAAATCTGGAATTTTATTTTCAAGGATAAAATCGGTTACACGAATGTAATATTCAAAATCTAGTACGTTTAAGTTTTCGTAAACAGCTTGTCTTGTCAAATTATTGCCACAATATGAAACCACTCTATCAAAAATAGATAAAGCATCTCGCATGGCACCATCAGCTTTTTGAGCAATGATATGTAAAGCATCATCTTCAAAAGTTACTCCTTGTTCAGTAGCAATTTCTTTTAAATGTTCTTTAGCATCATTAATAGTTATTCTCTTGAAATCAAAAATCTGACAACGTGATAAAATAGTTGGAAGGATTTTATGTTTTTCGGTAGTAGCTAAAATAAAAATTGCATGTTTTGGTGGTTCTTCTAATGTTTTCAAAAATGCATTAAAAGCAGCAGATGAAAGCATGTGAACCTCGTCAACAATATAGACTTTATATTTTCCTGTTTGTGGTGGTATTCTAACTTGATCAATAATGTTTCTAATATCATCAACACTATTGTTTGAAGCAGCATCTAATTCAAATACATTGAACGAAAAATCTTCATTTGGGTCATCATATCCTTCTTGGTTGATTTTTCGAGCTAAAATTCTAGCACAAGTTGTTTTTCCAACACCTCTTGGTCCTGTAAAAAGTAAAGCTTGAGCTAAATGATTGTGTTCAATGGCATTAAGCAAAGTATTAGTAATAGCTTTTTGTCCTACTACATCTTTAAATGTTTGAGGACGGTATTTTCGGGCTGATACTATAAATTGTTCCATGCTTAAATTTGAAATACAAATATAGTAGTAATTCCTTCAAATATCAAAATCGATTGTTTAAAATGAATGACTATTTTAAATTATTTTTAATGGTAATATCAATTAAAATTCGGGCAGCTTCACTAATTGAATTTGCAGCAAATCCTGTTACATAAACTCCTTTTTTTCCTGATTTAGACTTGATTCCATAAACCATAGATTCATCATCCGGATTTGTTTCTCCTTCATATCTATAAATTTCATCAATTATTAATTCATCCTGACTGTCTATTATTTCCTGTTCATTAACATTATAGTCATATTCATATCCTTTTTCTTTTAAAATCTTTAAAGCTTCAATTACGGTTGCATAATGATACGTTTTTTTCATCTTATATTTTGTTTAGCAGTTTTTATTTCCTCTAAAAATAAGCAATTAATACTAATTTTCATCTAAATAAATGTTAAAGTAAGTCGATGCAATTTTACTTTTAAATTCCTACATTTGCACTGCAGACCACCTTATCGTCGTTCCGATTCGTTGGAAGGGAGGAAAGTCCGGACACCAAAGAGTAGCATAGTGGGTAACACCCATCGTTCCAATTTATTGGAAAAGGACAAGTGCAACAGAAAGTATGTACAGATAATGCTGTAGTGAAAACAGGTAAACTCTATGCGGTGAAATGTCAAGTATATCAGCATTTAAGGATTACTCGTCCGTTGTTGAAGGGTAGACAGCTTGAGTCATAAAGTAATTTATGATCTAGATAAATGATAAGGCTCCGATTTATTGGAGACAGAATCCGGCTTATCGGTCTGCATTTTTTTTAATTATAATGTTTTTTGTTTGTATGAGTAAAGTAGTTGTTAAAGTTTTAGAATCACAGTTTGTAAATTATGATGTTAAACGTTTTGTAGTTGAAAAACCTGAAGGATTTGACTTTATTCCTGGTCAGGCTGTAAACATTTCAGTGAATGAACCTGATTGGAAAACTGAAAAAAGACCTTTTACTTTTACCAACCAAAAAGATGCTAAAAATTTAGAATTCATCATTAAAATTTATAATGATCACAATGGTGTTACAAATAAATTAGCAGGAATCAATGCTGGTGATGAATTAATACTTCATGATGTTTTTGGAGCTATTCACTATGAAAAACCTGGAGTATTTATAGCTGCTGGAACTGGAATAACACCTTTTTTAGCCATTTTTAGGGATTTATACAAGAAAAATAAACTACGCGGAAATAAACTTATTTTTGTTAATAAAACATCTTTAGATGTCATTGCTGGCCAAGAGCTGCAAAGAATGTTTAAACAAGACTTTAGACCTATTTTCACTAGAGAAGGTGTTGTGGGTTTTCAAGGCAGGAGAATTGATAGAAACTTCTTAATTGAAAATATAGTTGATTTTAGCCAACACTTTTATGTTTGTGGACCAACAGAATTTGTTGAAAAGGTTGTAAAGAATCTTAAAGATTTAGGAGCTGATGCTGATAGTTTAATTTTTGAAGAATAGTTTACTAATTGTCTTCTTCATTTTCTTCTACAAAATCATCTTCCTCCTCTTCTTCAAATTCAAAGAAAGAAAAAACAGTTCCTCCATATCTTTTTGCAAAAGAAAAGTGAATCATATGTTCTAAAGAAGTATCTTTTGAATGTTCAATTATTAGCATTCCTTCTTCATCCAAAATTTCATTGTCAAAAATCATCGTTACAATTTTTTCAAAGTCATTTTGAGTTAAATGATAAGGTGGATCTGCAAAAATAATATCATAACTATTTTTGCTTCTTTCCAAATAAGCAAAAACATCTGACTTTAAAGCCGTAATATCAAAATCAAATTCGGTAGCTGTTTTTTTGATGAAAGAAACACAACCAAAATCTCCATCTACTGAAGTAATTGGTGCACTTCCTCTTGATGCAAATTCATAACTGATATTTCCAGTTCCAGCAAATAATTCTAAAACACGTAAGCCAGAAAAGTTAAAATTGTTATTTAAAACATTAAACAAAGCTTCTTTTGCCATGTCTGTTGTTGGTCGAACGGGCAACTTTTTTGGAGCTTGAATTCTTCTGCCTTTGTATTTTCCTGAAATGATTCTCACGAGTTGAATAGTATATAGTGACGCAACATTTCTTCTTCTGTTACATCATGAATTTTTGATTGATTTGAAACGTCTAATAAATCACAATTTCTAATGAATTTATAAGCTATTTTATAAAAAGCATCTTCTTTAGAAATAGCACCAAATAATGAAATAGAAACTAATTCTGGATTTAATTGCAACTGCTCAAAAGTAAATAAAATATAATAGATAAAATCTTCAGCAGTGTTATATTCAAATGAATTAAATAATAATAATTGTTGATTTTTTACGACTACAATTTCAAAATGTGTTTCTTGAACATGAACAAAAACTTGCTTTTCATCTACATTTTTTGACTTATCAAGCATTTTTTGTAACAAAATGGAGTTTGTATTTTTATAATCAAAACTTTCAAATTGGTCCAATAAAAAATTATTAATATTTACAAAAGGAACATATACATTATTGATTTCATAAGTATTTATTTCATCCACTGCAAAAAAATCAGTTTCAAATACTTTGACATTGTATTGCAAATAACTAGCTATATTGTTGATGTCAAATAAAGGCTTTGGAACAAAAGTATTAATGTTGTTATCGTGAAGTACAACTATTTCATCATATGACTTTGATAAAGTTGTATTGTTTATGAAAGCATTCCAAAGTTGGCCATCAATTACTTCATTCTTTTGGAATGCAACAGAATTGTAAATTATTATTTTATTGGTAATTGTATCAAAGACACAAAAAGAAAGTCCACTCAAGGAAACCTGAATGGACAACTTTTTATAATTTCTTTGAGTGATGTCGTTACTCGTTACTACCATATTTTTTTGGCCAATTTCCAGTTAGGGTAACATCTTCTAATGAACCTAAAACAATTTTGTCACCATTAATTTCGTCAATAGCTTTCTTTTTCTTTTCTTTTTCTAATAGTTCTTCATCCATTCCTTTTAAAACCTCATTCTTATCAATTTCAACTAAAAGAGTAGGAAAAGCTTTATCTTTAACAATGATCGAACTAGTTTTCATATCTACAGGAACTTCAAAGTCTTTAATTTTAACAACATTCATTCTTTTATATCTTTCAGAATCTTTAAATAATGAATCTTTTACAGATTTAAATCCTAATGATCTAATTATAACTTCGTCTTTAAAATATCCTCCTTCACCATCAGCAAGGCCAAAAGCTTTATTTCTTGCAACATCAGGAACGGAAGTGTCTTTTCTTTCAACAATTTCAAATTTTTCAGTTTCAATGAATTTAATTAATGAATCAAAAGTTGGAGCATAAGTTCCTTTTATTGATTTGTAAGCCATTTGCGACTTTTTAATATCAAGCATTTTTGCTACTGCAGTTTCAAAACGAACTTCTTTCTCTTCATCAAAACGAATAGGTGCCATAACAGAATTATAGATCAAGTATCCAAAAACTCCAGTTACAATCCATAATAAGATTGAAAAGAAAATTCTGTTTTTTGGAGTTGCAATTTTGTCAAAAATCTTAACAAGAACAAAGATTAATACAATAAGTAGTACTAAAAAGATGGCTAATTTTAACATTTGATTTCTTAATTTTTTAGTTTAATAGGTACGCAAATCTACAATTTTTTTTTCTTCTCAAAAGAATTTCTTAGAAAAATCATCAGTATATTTGAAAAATAATAAAAGCCAATCTAAAAAATAATGACTTCAAAGCTGTTTTACAAACTTTTACGTGATAATTTTCCGTTTGAACCTACACTAAAACAGGACATTTTTTTTCAAAAAATAGCTGATTTCGTTATAAATTCTTCTAATAATGAACTTTTCGTATTAAAAGGCTATGCCGGAACAGGTAAAACAACTGTAATTTCAACCATAGTCAATCAACTTAAAAACGCAAATCAAAAATATTTATTGTTAGCACCAACAGGTAGAGCAGCAAAAGTAATTAGCAATTATTCTCAAAAACCAGCTTTTACAATTCATAAGAAAATATATTTTCCTAAGAAATCGAGCAGTGGTGGAGTTAGTTTTACTTTACAACCTAACAAATTTACAAACACTATTTTTATTGTCGATGAAGCTTCCATGATTTCAGACACAAATCAAGAATCAAAATTGTATGAAAATGGTTCGCTTTTAGATGATTTACTGTCATTTGTGGATTCAGGAAAGAATTGTAAAGTTATTTTTGTAGGTGACACAGCACAATTACCACCAGTTCTTTTAGATGTGAGTCCAGCTTTAAATATTGATTCACTTTCACTACATTATAATAAAAATGTACATCATATTGAGTTGGATGAAGTAATGCGACAAGAAGAAGATTCTGGAATATTATTTAACGCTACAGAATTACGTGAAATCTTAAAGTCTCATTTTATTGATACTTATAAGTTTGATGTAAAAGGATTCAAAGATATTGTTCGTTTACAAGATGGTTATGATATTCAAGACGCTATTTATGAAGCTTTTAGTAATTATGGTTTAGAAGAAACGGCTTTTATTGTGCGTTCTAACAAGAGAGCGAATCAATACAATGAGCAAATTAGGAGTCGAATTTTATCTAAAGAAAGTGAAATTTCGTCGGGTGATTACATGATGGTTGTAAAAAATAATTATTTTTGGTTAAAAGATTCAGATGAAGCGGGTTTTATTGCCAATGGTGATATTATTGAAGTATTGGAAATCAGAAATATTAAAGAATTATACGGTTTCAAATTTGCAACAGTAAAAATTAGAATGGTTGATTATCCAAAACAAATTCCGTTTGACACCATTTTATTGTTGGATACTATAAAAAGTGAATCACCATCATTAACTTATGAAGAATCGAATAAATTATATCAAGAAGTATTATTAGATTACGAAGAGGAAACTACTAAATATAAGAAATTTCAAAAAGTAAAGAATAACGAATATTTTAATGCACTTCAAGTCAAGTTTTCTTATGCAATAACGTGTCACAAATCACAAGGTGGACAATGGAATACAGTTTTCATCGAACAGCCTTATTTGCCCAACGGAATTGACAAAGATTACATCAGATGGCTTTATACAGCAATGACAAGAGCAAAAGAAAAACTATATTTAATAGGTTTTAAAGACGAGAATTTTATACTATAAAAAATGAAAACAATAGCCGTAATACCAGCAAGATATGCTTCCACACGATTTCCAGCTAAATTGATGCAAGATTTAGGAGGTAAAACAGTAATTCTTAGAACATACGAAGCTGCAAAAAATACCAATCTTTTTGACGATGTTTTTGTAGTGACAGATTCAGATTTGATATTCAAAGAAATTAGCTCCAATGGAGGAAAAGCCATTATGTCCATAAAAGAACACGAAAGTGGTAGCGATAGAATTGCAGAAGCTGTTCAAAATATGGATGTTGATGTCGTTATAAACGTGCAAGGAGACGAACCTTTTATTGACGAAAATCCTTTGAAAGCTTTGATTGAAGTGTTTAAAAATGATGCAGAAAATAAAGTTGATTTAGCATCTGTTATGTGTCAAATAACTGATAAACAATATATTGAAAACCCGAATAATGTAAAAGTAATCACTGACCAAAATGGATTTGCTCTATATTTTTCTCGTTCCGTAATTCCTTTTCCAAGAGAAGAAAATATTGGTGTTCGCTATATGAAACACATCGGAATCTATGCTTTTAGAAAACAAGCTTTGTTGGATTTTTACAGTTTACCAATGCTTTCTTTAGAAGCTTCTGAAAAATTAGAACAACTTCGCTATTTAGAATATGGAAAACGCATCAAAATGATTGAAACCAACCACATCGGAATTGGAATTGATACAAAAGAAGATTTGGAACGAGCAAGGAAGATGATTTAGATTTATAAATCTATTAGTCTATGCTTTCTTCAATTGGATTATAATTAGAAAATCTGACGATTTCGTGAATTTCACCTATTCTAACTTTTGTTTTTAACTTGGTTTCTTTCTCTTTTTCAATGGAATAACTTTTAATTTTTCCATCCATAAAATCAACTCTAGCAAATTCAACTAAGCTATCATTTTTAATTTTTAAAAAAGTTGTAGTAGTTCCAGCATAAACACTAAAAGCATCAATACAGTCTAATTTTTTATTATATCTTAAATTTGGATATAAATCAGAATTTTTAATTTCTAAAAAAGATTCTGTATTATTTGAGAATAAAAATAATTTTCTGATATCATTTGCACCTCTTCCAGCAGTAGCAAAATGTATTGTAAAATCATTAAAACCATCATTATTAAAATCTGAAAACTCAGTAATTAATGGAATTTCACAGCATTTATTTAAATTGTAATCTTGAATATTAATCCATTTTTGTTTAATCTTTTTGAAAAGAATAAAATTCACATTTATTGAACTGTCAATTTTTTTTTGAGTTATTTCAAGTTTATAGTTTCCTTTCAAACCAAAATTTGTACTGTCAATAAACTTATCTAGATTATCATTTCGTGAAATGTTTACAAAATTTAATTTAATATTTTGAGTCTCATTTTTACAATTCGTAAATAAAATAACTAAAAATAAAAATTTCATTAATTTCATCATATGGTGGTATAATTATAAAGTAAAATATTATTCATAAATCAACTCAACTTCTTAATTGTAAACAATTCATTATGCTCTTCAATTTTTGGATACATTCTTAAAGAGTATTGTTCCTTAAATTTAGAACTATACAGTTTGTTTCTTTCTTTGTCTTTTTCGGTTAAAACCATTGTATTGAATAAAATAAAGCCATTTAAATTCAATAAGGAGTTTACATGATTGATAAAAAAATCTTCAAATAAAAAATTAGGCATCACCGTATCTTGAAAAATATCAATAATGATTAAATCATATTTTTCTTTGGTTTTTAAAACATATTCAAAAGCATCATCATTTACCAATTCTAAATTCTCTATTTCATTCAACTGAAAAAATTGATTGGCTAATTCAAGAACATTTTTGTCTATTTCAACACCAGTTATTTTGTTTTTGTATTTAATTTCTTCTACTAATGTTTTTATAACGCTACCACCAGCAACTCCTAATACCAAAATACTTTCAAAATTTTTAATTCTTTCAAAACCTATAAATCGCAATCCTTTTTTTAAGGCTCTTTGCAAACTTCCATACGAATAATTAGTGTTTTTTGAATCTAAAACCAATTTACCATTATTCCAAGTAACTTCTAAGGATTTATTAATATCTGAATTTTGCTTATGTATATTTATAGGAATTAAATAACTTAAAAGTTTTTGAAGCATTATATTTGTATTGTGTTTTGCGTAAAGGTAAAATATATTTTAAAAAAAGTAAATGAAAAAAACGCTTTACAAATTTATTTTTTCAACAGTTTTTGGTTGGAAAGTAATTGGAAATATTGACGACACTATTAAGAAATGTATAATCATAGCCGTTCCTCACACAAGTTGGTGGGATTTTTTCTTAGGTATTTTTTCAAGAGGAATTCTTAAAAAGGAAATTAACTACGTTGCCAAAAAAGAACTCTTCGTTTTCCCGTTTGGTTATTTTTTCAAATGGACTGGTGGAACACCTTTGAACCGACAAGTTAAAGAAAATAAAGTAGATGCAATTGCTAGAATATTTGATAGCAAAGAAGTTTTTAGATTAGCTATTGCTCCTGAAGGAACTCGAAAAAAGGTTTCAGAATGGAAAACAGGTTTCTATTATATGGCTTTGAAAGCAAATGTGCCAATTATTCCAGTTGCATTTGATTATGGTAAAAAAGAAGTAGTATATCACAAACCATTTTATCCAACAGCTAATATTGATGAAGATTTAAAAATACTACATTCTTACTTTAAAAATGTAAAAGGTAGAGTGGCAGAAAACAGTTTCAATTAATTTTTTTTATTTTTTTTCAGAAAAATTAAATCCAAAATAAAAATTCTCTCGTATATAAAAAAACTAACCGCTAAATAATTTATTGTGTATGGGAAAAATTTTATAAATACTAATTTATAATAATAACCTAACTTAGGTTTCACTATTTTAAATTAATATTTTATACTGTCTAAAAAAAGAAAAAGTCTTCATTGCTAAATGAGGACTTTTTCTTTTTTATAAAATCTGAGATTTAAGAAATGTAATTTTTGAAAGTTCCATTTTTGAAAAAGATAACAATGCGTTCAATTTCATTTTCAGCATGATTTTCAAA
>NZ_JBHSGW010000021.1:0-87758 GCF_042652765.1 Flavobacterium ponti | reverse complement strand
TTTTTTTTCGGCTTGAATAATTGTTGGAGTAGGAGTAAAATCATCTTTAGGAAAACTTCCTTTTCCATTTAAAATCCATTCTAAACTTACCTCAGGAAATTCTTCTACAAGCTTCATAATAAAATCTAAACTGGGCTTATTTCTTCCTGATAATAAATGCGACATGCTAGAGCGTTGTACACTAATTTTATCAGCAAAAGAGGAAGCGGTTAAACTATAATATTCTAGAATTGTTTCTAATCTTTTGATGAAATCTTCGATGTTTACCATTGTAAATAGTGTATATTGAATTACTTGTTACAAATGTAAATAAATAGTTTTGAGATAGCAAATTTACTTTTGTAAACTGCAATTTTAGAACTAACAAACACTTTAGTTGAACCATTATAAAATGCTGGTTATTAATTAAATGAGTTTTATTTTAGATTTTGTTTCTTATTGTAAACATTAACATTTGAAACAGCTTTAAATAACGTTTACATAAGTAAATTAATATGTAAATTTAACTGTTTACAATTGTAAAAAATAAGTTGTTTACATTTGTAATTCATAAATGTAAACTATGCAACACGAAGAAATTTTTTCTACTTATACCAATAAAGAAATAAAAGGTAGACATATTACCAACGAATCTATAGAGCCAATTTTAAACAAATTGAACGATGATTTTAAGGTCAAAATTGAAGGAAAATCAGTCTTAGAAAAACCAATTTATTCTGTGCAATTTGGTCATGGAAAAACTAAAATTTATATGTGGTCGCAAATGCATGGTGATGAAGCAACTTGCACAAAAGCCATTATTGATTTCTTTGAATTGGTATCAAATCATAAGGAATATTCAAATTTTATTCAATCAAAATATACCTTATATATTGTTCCATTAGCTAACCCAGATGGAGCGGAAGTTCATACTCGAGAGAACATAAATAAGGTTGATTTAAATAGAGATGTACAAGAAAGTACACAGCCAGAAAGTAAAATATTGAAGCAAATTTTCGAAAATTTTCAGCCACATTATTGCTTGAATATGCATGATCAAAGAACTATTTATGGTGTTGGTGATACAGATAAATCAGCTATAATTTCATTTTTAGCTCCAGCTTACAATGTAGAAAGAGATATAAATGAGTATCGATCTAAGGCTATGTATATAATAGGTAAGATAAATAATGTCTTGCAAACTTATATTCCTGGACATGTAGGAAGGTATAATGATGCTTATTGTGATAATTGTTTTGGAGATTATTTTGCATCTAAAAATGCTGTTACCATTCTTTTTGAAGCTGGTCATCACCCAAATGATTATATGAGAGATATTACAAGAAAATATATTTTTATAAGTCTTTTAGTAGCTTTCGATAAAATTCACGAAAACGTTTTAGTTGATGATAATAATTCAGAATATTTTAAAATTCCTGATAATAAAGTTAGTTTTTTTGATATTCTTTATAAAAATGTCAAAATAATTGAAAATGGTAACGAAAAAATAATTAATTTTGCTTCTCAATATAAAGAAGTAGTAAAAGACGGAAAAATTCTTTTTGAACCTTATCTGGTTACGATAGAAAATGACGGTCAGAAGTACTTTGGACATATTGAATATGATTTAAAGGAAGAGTTGTTTAGTTCCAATTATTGCTCAGTTCCAGTAAATGATGTTAAGTCTGATTTTTTAATCGGAAAAAACAAAGAGTTTATCGATGGAATACTAAAACAATAATAGATTCGTTCTTTTAATGATTAAAATTTAATTTTTTTGTACAAAATTTATAAAAAACAATATGAGTAAGTTTAGATTAGACGAAGTTGATCACCAAATATTGGATATGTTGATTGATAATACTAGAGTTCCTTTTACTGATATAGCTAAGAAATTGCTTATTTCAGCTGGAACAGTACACGTAAGAGTTAAAAAGATGGAAGATGCAGGAATTATTCAAGGTTCTTCTTTAACGTTAGATTATGAAAAATTAGGTTATTCTTTTATTGCTTATGTAGGTGTATTTCTTCACAACACTTCTCAAACTAAATTTGTTTTAGAAAGAATTAGTGAAATTCCTTTTGTAACTGTTGCTCATATTACTACTGGTAAATTTAATATTTTCTGTAAAATTAGAGCAAAAGACACTAAACATGCTAAAGAAGTAATCTTTATGATTGATGACATTGAAGGTGTTTATAGAACAGAAACAATGATTTCTCTTGAAGAGAGCATAAATGACAAAAAACGATTAATGCATACTATTTTTAAAGATATGTAAACCAATTATGAAGCCTCTTATTGAGGCTTTTTTTATACCAAATATGTATGGAATTAAATAAAAACGAATTTGCTCCTTTCTTTGAAACATATATTAGTTTGTCTAAAAAGATGAATTTTCAAGATAACTTTCTTTCTAATATGGAAAATAGTGTTGCTTTTTTTAATGCTATACCAAAAGATAAATTAGATTATCGTTATCAGCCTGAAAAATGGTCTATAAAAGATATTTTATTACATATTATCGATTGTGAACGCATATTTCAATATAGAGCATTGCGTATTTCAAGAAACGATGCAACTCCTTTGCCAGGTTTTGAAGAAGATAATTATGCTGTTGAAGCAAATGCAACAAATCGTTCGTTAGAAAGTTTATTAAACGAGTATAAAACTGTTAGAAGTGCTACTTGTTCTTTATTTGATAGTTTTAATGATCAACAATTAATTTTAATGGGCAATGCTTCAGGAAAGAATATTTCAGTTAGAGCTATTGGATTTATAATTCTTGGGCATGAATTGCATCATATAAAAATTATAAAAGAAAGATATTTGTAATAAAAAAGCACTCAATTGAGTGCTTTTTTGTATCTAATCTTCCTCTTCAGGAGTTTCATCTGCTATTTCAAGATCATTTAATGACTCTAAGTTATCTTCTGCAGTATCATCTATATCATCGTCATCTTCAAAATTTTCGATTCTATCTGCTAGTTTAGTACTTACTTTTACTAAAAAAATAGTATCTTCTGTTTTTACTTCAACAGCTTCAACTGTTTCATTTTTAGCATTTTTGAATCTAATGATATCTGAATCATCGTATCCATCTGGAAATCGCTCTACTAGTAGTGTAAGGATTTCATTTGTTAATTTAGCGTAATCAACAATTACTCGTTTCATTGGGTTGTATTTAATCTTAAATATTTTTCAAATGTAATATCCTAATTTATATTATCAAAGATTTTTTTTCAAAAAAATGAAAATAATTAATTTCCTAATATATAAGCAAAAATCAGCGGTGCTACTATGGTTGCATCTGATTCAACGATAAACTTAGGAGTATTTATATCCAATTTTCCCCAAGTAATCTTCTCATTTGGTACTGCTCCAGAATAAGAACCATAACTTGTTGTTGAATCGGAAATTTGGCAGAAATAGCTCCAAAAAGGAATGTCTGTCATTTCCATATCTTGATAAAGCATTGGTACAACACAAATTGGGAAATCTCCTGCAATTCCACCACCAATTTGGAAGAAACCTAATCCTTTTCCACCTGAATTTTTTGGATACCAATCTGCTAACCACATCATGTATTCAATTCCACTTTTTGTTGTAGAAACTTGTAATTCTCCTTTGATACAATAAGATGCAAAAATATTTCCCATTGTACTATCTTCCCATCCTGGAACCACAATTGGTAAGTTTTTTTCGGCTGCAGCAACCATCCAAGAATCTTTAGGATCTATTTCATAATATTGTTCTAAAACTCCTGAATTAATCATTTGGTACATAAATTCATGTGGAAAATATCTTTTTCCTTCGCTTTCTGCTTTTTTCCAAATATCAATTAAGTGTTGTTGTAGTCTTCTAAAAGCTTCTTCTTCAGGAATACAAGTATCTGTTACACGATTATAGTGATTTTCTAATAAATCCCATTCTTCTTGAGGTGTTAAATCTCTATAGTTTGGAATTCTTTTGTATGAATTATGAGCCACTAAGTTCATAATATCTTCTTCCAAGTTAGCACCAGTACAAGAAATAATATGAATTTTATCTTGACGAATCATTTCGGCTAATGATTTTCCCATTTCAGCTGTACTCATTGCACCAGCTAAAGTTACCATCATTTTTCCATTGTCTAATAAATGTTCTTCATAACCTTTTGCAGCATCAACCAGAGCAGCAGCATTGAAGTGTAAATAATTTTTTTCTATAAATTGACTAATTGGTCCTTTCATGTTTGTATGTTTTTTTAGGCATTAGATTTTAGGCAAAAGCCAAAAGGCATTAGGCAAAAGCCACAAGTCATAAGCCAATTGTTTTTATTCAATATTTTTATTCTATTATCAATTATCTATATTCTTTTTCCACATTACTCTTTATTCTCGTATCCTAAAATTTTCATGATATCTTCAGCTTTTTGTTGTTCTGAAAATACTTCTGTTGCTATGATTCCGTTTTCATCTTTATCAATTAAGATGTGTTTTGGTTGTGGAATTAAACAGTGGTGTAAACCTCCAAATCCTCCAATAGTTTCTTGATAAGCTCCAGTATTGAAGAATCCAATATATAAAGGTTTTTCTTTGTTGTATTTTGGCAAGTAAACAGCATTCATGTTTTGTTCTGAATTGTAATAATCATCACTATCACAAGTTAAACCACCTAAAAGAACTCTTTCATAAGTGTCATTCCAGCGGTTTATGGCCAACATTACAAAACGCTTGTTGATTGCCCAAGTGTCAGGTAGAGTAGTGATAAAAGAACTATCAATCATGTTCCATTTTTCTCTATCGTTTTGTTGTTTTTGATATAAAACTTGATAGATAGCACCACCACTTTCACCAACTGTGAACGAACCAAACTCAGTAAAAATATTTGGAACATCTACTTCTGCATCATCACAAGCAATTTTGATTTGGTTGATGATTTCGTCAATCATGTATTGGTAATCATATTCAAAGGCTAATGAATTTTTGATAGGAAATCCACCACCAATGTTCAAGCTATCTAAAGTAGGACATTCTTTTTTAAGAGCAATGTATACTTTTAGACATTTTAATAATTCGTTCCAATAATAAGCTGTATCACGAATTCCAGTATTGATAAAGAAGTGAAGCATTTTCAGTTCTACTTGTTTATTTTCCTGAATTTGTTTTCTGTAAAAGGGAACAATATTTCTATATCCAATTCCTAAACGTGAAGTATAAAACTCAAACTTTGGTTCTTCTTCAGCAGCAATTCTAATTCCTATTTTGAATTTTCCTTCAATTTGTTCTTGTAAAAGATCTAATTCTTCATAATTATCAATTACAGGAATCGTATTTTTTTGTCCGTTATTGATTAAACGAGCAATATTATCTACATAAGCATCACGTTTAAAACCATTGCAAATTACATAGGTTTTTTTAGTGATTTTTCCTTCAGCCAAAAGATTCTCTACAATATTGATGTCAATTGCAGAAGAGGTTTCAATATGAATGTTATTTTTAAAAGCTTCATTCATAATAAACTGAAAATGAGAGCTTTTTGTGCAATAGCAATAATGATAGTTTCCTTCATACTTATGTTTTTCCATTGCTTTTCTAAACCAACCTTTTGCTTTGTTGATATTATTAGAAATTTGAGGTAAATAAGTAAACTTTAAAGGTGTTCCATATTGTTCAACCAACTTCATTAAATCAATATTGTGAAATTCAAGATTGTCTTTGTTCAACTTGAATTCTTCCTGAGGGAAATAAAATGTTTGATTAATTAAGTCGTAGTATTTTGTATTCATTAGTTTTTGTTCTATTTAGTATTAATTAAAAATTTGAAAATCAGTAATTTAGATTATTCAAACCCTAATATTAGCAAATATAACGACTAATTTTTCTTTAAAGGTTTTTGAAAGTAAAAATAATTCAACGTTTAGTTCATAAAACAAAGCAGTGTTCAATTGAATATCAATTGTTCTACTTTCATTTCTTTCGGAATTCTTTGTATTAAATGAGTATGCGTTATCTTTCATTGCAACAAAGGTAAAAATTAATTTACTTTATTGATAAGGATTGTATTAATTTTTTATGAAGATTTATAATCATCAAAAGCTTTGTAAATCAATTCATTGTTAGCTTCTTGATTAATTTTTATGCTGCCAATTCCATCTAATAAAGCAAATTGAATTTTTCCAAATTCATTTTTTTTGTCATAAATTAATAATTCGATGATTTTTTCAATATCATTTTTATCAAACAAAATTGTATCATACATATCTTTTAAAATGTACTTTATTTCATGGTATTCTTCTCTTGAAAGTAAGTTTTTTTCCATTGAAATATGACTTTCCAAAATCATTCCAATAGCAACAGCTTCACCATGTAATAGCTTTGTTTTACTTTCATTTTCAAGAAAATAACTTTCAATGGCATGTCCGAGTGTGTGTCCAAAATTCAACGCTTTTCTGATACCGTTTTCAGATAAATCTTCTGAAACAATTTTGTTTTTAATTTCAATAGATTCATAAATTAAAGCAGACAAATCATCACCATCTAATTCAGATAATTTTTTGAATTTATTCCAATAGTTTTTATCATAAATTAATCCATGTTTTAACATTTCAGCTAATCCTGAACGCATTTCTAATTGAGACAAAGTTTCCAAGAAAGAAGGAATTACAATTACTGCTTTTGGCTCTCTGATAATACCAATTTGATTTTTCAATTGACCTAAATCAACACCATTTTTACCACCTATTGAAGCATCAACCATTGATAATAAAGTAGTAGGGACATTTATAAAATCGATTCCTCTTTTAAAAGTACAAGCTACAAATCCACCTAAATCAGTAACAACTCCACCACCAAGATTGATTAAAATGCTTTTTCTATCTCCACCTAATTCTGTTAAAGCTTGCCACAATTGCATACAAGTTTCAATATTTTTGAATTCTTCACCATTTTCAATTTCAACGATTTCAATTTCAATTTCTGTAGCTAAATTGGCTAAGAATGTTGGCAAGCAATATTGACTTGTATTTTCATCCACTAAAACGAAAATTTTAGAATATTTCGTAGGTAAAAGTAATTCAGAAAGATACGAATAGCCTTCTTCATTAAAAAAAACAGAATATGTATTGGCTTTTATGGTTTGCATTATGGAGTGTTTCAATTTAATGCAAAATAAGGTATTTTTTATTTAATAATATATAACACTACCGTATATTTGCATACATTTTTTGAATGATATACAATGGAAAAAATATTTACAAATACACAAACCGCTTTTGCCTTAAAAAGTGATTCTGAGTTAGAGAGAGCTTACTTTTTGTTTAAAATGATTGAAAGTCAGCCACTTGTTCGAATTGGAACAGCAGTTACTAACTTTGCATTAAAAGCACATTTACCTGTTGAAGGTTTAATTCGTTCTACTGTTTTTGATCATTTTTGTGGTGGTGTCAATGAGAATGATTGTTTGAGTGTTGTGGATAAAATGTATACTAAAGGAGTTTCATCGGTTTTAGATTATTCTGTGGAAGGAAAAGAAGCTGAAGACCAATTTGAAGCTGCTTTTGCCATGACAATGAAAACCATTGAGTTTGCTAAAGAACGTGATGCTATACCTTTTGCAGTTTTTAAACCAACAGGTTTAGGACGTTTTGCTTTGTATCAGAAAATTGGAGAAAATAAAGAACTTACAGCTTCTGAACAAGAAGAATGGAATAGAGTAGTAGAGCGTTTTGACAAACTTTGTAAAGCTGCTCACGATAAAGATGTTGCGGTTTTGATTGATGGTGAAGAAAGTTGGATGCAAGATGCTGCAGATGCTGTTGTAGCTCAAATGATGAAAAAATACAACAAAGAAAAAGCTATTGTTTTCAATACGTTGCAAATGTATCGTTGGGACAGACTGGATTATTTGAAAAAGTTGCATGAAGAAGCAAAAGCTGAAGGATTTTACATTGGAATGAAATTGGTTCGTGGAGCTTATATGGAAAAAGAAAACACTAGAGCAGAGGAAAAAGGATATACATCTCCAATTTGTGTTTCAAAGCAAGCTACGGATGACAATTACGATGATGCTGTGACTTATATGTTAAATCATATTGACATAATGGCCATTTTTGCAGGAACACATAATGAAGAGAGTTCTTATAAGTTGATGCAACAAATGAAAGAAAAAAGCATAGCAGCAAATGACTCTCGAATTTGGTTTGGTCAATTGTATGGTATGAGTGATAATATCAGTTACAATTTAGCAGCTCATGGCTATAATGTGGCTAAATATTTGCCTTTTGGACCAGTAAGAGATGTGATGCCTTACTTAATAAGAAGGGCAGAAGAAAACACTTCTGTGGCTGGACAAACCAGTAGAGAATTAAACTTGATTAAGGAAGAGAAGAAGAGAAGAAAATTATAAATATAAAAAATCCCGATTTAATTAGAATCGGGATTTTTTATATTAATGTTGAGTTGAAGTTTAAAAAATTTCATAATTATCAATCTCTTCAATAATTTTCCATTTTCCATTGATTTTTTTCATAACAACAACTTTCGAAAATTCATTATACATACCAATTGATTTATTTATGTAGAAAAAAACTTTTTCTTTATTATCTAAAAATAATGGTTTTGATAAACTATAATAAACTGCTTCATCATTTATTTTTTTATTATTACTCTCTTTTAAATAATTAAAAAAATCATCTATCAATAACACATTTAATTTTTTAAAATCTTTCAATTTCCAATCTTCCTTAATAGTGTCATTTTTATATTTTGTATATAAATTATTAAAATCACTAAGGGAATATGTCTTTGAACCATTAAATTTAGTTACACTATCTGTTTTGTTGGCAATTCCAATACCTCTCAGTATATTGATAGTGTTTTTTGGAGATAGCTTTTCTTTTATAATTATTATATCTTCTACTTGTTCATTTTGAATCATATAATTAATAATTGCTTTGTTTGAATTACATGAATAAAAACTAAATAAAATTAATAAAAATATAGGCTTTTTCATTTTTTTTATTGTAAATATTGTACAAACAATTTAAATCAGTTAAGATTCTTTTTTCTATAAATTTTATATTTTTCTTTTTCTCTTTTTTTAAAATCTTTAAATGCTTTTTTTGCAATAGAGTCTAATTCAAAACTTTTGTAATAATGCAAACAGTTTGATGTAATATATTTTTCATTGTTTTTGCACTCTTCACAACCCAATTTGGCAATAGGAATATTTTTAGCAATATTTCTACCTAATTCAGCAGCATGTATTAAATCTTCTACATCTATTGCTTCGTAGGGATTTTGTAAGTCTCTTTTTCTAATTAAATTTCTAAGAATAGTATCGTTTTGATGACCTTCCATAAAGCAATTGTAAAAAGCATTATCCTTATATGCATTTATCCATGGATTGTCACCATTATTATAATCAAACTTGTCTAAGTTATTTGTTGAACATGAAGTTAATATAAAGGTTATTAACACAATCTTTATTAATCTAATTTCCATATGTCTATATAATTTACTGGTCCTTCTAAGTGGCAATTTCCCATACAAGTGCTATCATCATACAATAAATTGCAATAAGCATTAGAATAATTATATTCTTAACTCATACTGTAAGTTTAATTAATATGTCCCATATAGTTTGACTGTTTTTAAGTATATTTTTTGATTACATACTTTAGATGCCATAGTTTTTTAATTATAATTTAAATATTGATAATTAACGTCAAAACTTTAATTTTTATTTTATTGAGAATATAATTATTGCAAGAAATTTAACTTGAAATATTAAAATAAAAAAAGGCTTTTGTTTTTGTACAAAAGCCTTTTTAATTGATGCTAATTTTCTTTTTGGATTAAAATTAAAAACTAAATATTATATATTTAGTTTAATTCAGTACTTTCAATTTTATCAACCAATTTCCATGAATTTTTTATTTTCTTCATTGTTATAACTCCAAAAAAAATACTATTCCAACCATCAGATCTAGATACATAAAATGAAACTAGATTTTTATTTTTTGAATAGTACAGCTTAGAAAAAGAATAAAATAATCTATTACCATTTTTGATAAGCATGTTTTTTTCATTGAAAATATTATCAGATTTTATAATTATTATTTTTTTTAAATCAATGAAATTTTCTTTTTCCCATTTTTCATTAATTGAATCTTGTTTACACTCTAACACTATTTCCTGATAATGTTTTTTTAGTTCATTCTCTATATTGTTAATTGAATCTAAATTCAATTTATATTTAAGATTTTGTTCTAATATTTTTGGAGGTATTTTATCCTCAATAATTAAAATCGAAGAATTTTCATTTCCACTTATTTTAATATAGTTAAATAAAGGAGTATTTGTTTTACAAGAAATAATTAATGAACAAAATAAAATTAAGATACATTCTTTCATATTTATTATATTTAGCATGGTGTATTTCTTGTCCCAACTGGGCTAACAACTATTCCACTAGGGTTAGTTGATTGTTGATTTAATAATTCAACATTTTCAAATCTAAAATTTATACGATCTTTATCAATTTGTGGTAGTGCATTATATGGGGTTGTCCCTTGTAATCCATACCATGCAACATCAGTATATACTTGAGTTTGCATACCTGGTTGTACAGAAACACCAGTTACATATTCTTGTAAAGCAGCACCCATAATATTCACATATGACATTGCAATTTGATTATGTTGACTAATACCATTAGTTGGAGAACCAGTTTGGTTTGCAACATAAAAATTCCATAATTCTGGAAATGTTTGCAATGTAGTACAATTACTTGCCTGAACACAATCGTCAATTAAACTTAAGAAATAAGCATGTATAATTTCATGTAATAATGAACCAGCTATTGCTAATTCTGTACTAATCTGTGTCTCTTCAGTTCTAATTTTAATAATATAGTTATATGGAATAGTATTTGAATTAGAGTCTAAAACCCAATTCGTTGAAGCTAAATCATTAGGGTCCGCAGGGTAATCAGTTGTAAAAGTAAGATTAAATGTTGAATTAACATTTCCAAATCTTCTTAAAATTAAAGAAATATCATTTTGATTTAAATTTTTTAATTTAGTTAAGACAGATTTACCACAAGCATCTAAATTTGTGTCTATAATTTTGCTAACAATAATATTTGAATTAATATAATTTTTAGATTGTTGATTTGTCAAATTGTATGTCAAACAATGATTAATTAACTCTTTCACAAAATCTTTGGTTTCTGTAGAATATTCAGAAACATTAATAAGTTCAAAACCATTTTCATCTATTAAGGTGCTTTCCATATAGCTCATAATTGCACCTTGTATTTCTTCACTTTGATTATTGAACCATGATTTTTCCGTGTTAGTTAAAAAAGTTCCTATAAAGAAATTTTTCTTTCTTAATTTTTCATAGTTTATAATAACTGGGACAGCAGTTGAACCACCACCGCTTCCACCACCAGTTGTAGTAAATAAAATACTTGTACCAGGATCATTTGGTAATGAACCAGTATCAAAAACATCGCCTCCACCACCAGATGAACAAGAAGTATATGAATTAAGTAAAACTGTGGTTGAAGGATCATTTGGACAATCGCAACCCGTTTCTCCAGGCCAATGATGACCAGGACATCCACATTGAGTTTGTAAATATACGCTAACAGTCTGACATTCTATTCCTCCTGGTTCTTCTTTTCCGTTTATATTAGTACTGTTAAAGATAATTGGAGTAGTGATAACAGAACTTATTAATCTACTTATAGGATTTATATTATACCTTAATATTCTCGCAGTTGTTATATTTGAACTATCAATTTCTACAAATAAATTTTCAAAATAATCATTACTTAACGAATCTCTGATTATGCCTATGTTGTAAGAGGTATAATTATTGGTGCTATATTCATTAATTATTGTTGTATCAATAGTAAAATTATACATTTGTTCCATTACGGTTTTAGATGTTAATTTACAGTTTTTAATTTTTGATCAACTTTTTTATAGGAAGAACTAAATTTTTGTTCTTTCATTAATTCGTTAAAGGATTTATATTTAATTTCAAAATTTTTATTTTGTTGATTAATGTTGTTTTCCTTTTCATATTCTTCTGTACACCCAAATACTAAAAATAAAGCTGTAAATGAAATGATAACTAAAATTCTGTTTAATTTTTTTGTCATAAATTATTTTTTAAAATTGTTAGAATTCAAATTTATCAAACCAGTATTCATAAAACAATAGGTATTTATACTTAATTTTATGATTTGAATTATGACAAATATAATAGGTTTCTACCTTATATCAATTACGGTAAAACCGTATATTTTTTATTTTTTGATAAATTTAGTTATTAATAGTGTTTTTATGTGTTTCATCGATTTTTCTTACTTAGTTTAAAAAGTTTTTCAATAAAAAAATCCCAATTTATTCAAATTGGGATTTTTAGTTTAATATAAGTTAGTGTATTTTTTCGGATTCACTTCATTCATTATTTCATAAACCTTTTCGAAGACATCTTCAGCACTTGGTTTTGAGAAATAATCACCATCCGTTCCATAAGAAGGTCTGTGAGGTTTTGCAGCTAATGTTTGTGGTTTGCTATCTAAATAATTATAAGCCGATTGATTTTCAACAATTTCTTGTAAAATATATGCACTTGCTCCACCAGGAACATCTTCATCCACTACTAATAAACGATTTGTTTTTTGAATACTTTTTACAATATCATGATTTAAATCAAAAGGTAATAAAGATTGAACATCGATAATTTCAACATTGATGTCGTGTTCTTGTAATTCTTTAGCAGCTTGTTCTACGATTCTCAAAGTTGAACCATAAGAAACTATTGTAATATCTTTTCCTTCTCTAATGGTTTCTACAACTCCAATTGGTGTAGTAAATTCTCCTAGGTTAGTTGGCATTTTTTCTTTTAAACGATAACCATTCAAACATTCAATTACTAAAGCTGGTTCATCTGTTTGCAATAAAGCATTATAAAAACCTGCTGCTTTGGTCATGTTTCTAGGCACTAAAACATGAATTCCACGAATCGCGTTAATAATCATTCCCATTGGAGAACCTGAATGCCAAATTCCTTCTAATCTGTGTCCACGAGTACGAATAATTAGTGGTGCTTTTTGTCTTCCTTTGGTTCTGTATTGTAAAGTAGCTAAATCATCACTCATGATTTGAATAGCATACAATAAATAATCTAAATATTGAATTTCTGCAATTGGACGTAAACCTCTCATAGCCATTCCAATTCCTTGACCTAAAATAGTTGCTTCACGAATTCCAGCATCTGAAACTCTGAATTCTCCATATTTCTCTTGCATTCCTTCTAAACCTTGGTTTACATCACCAATATTTCCAGCATCTTCTCCAAAAACTAAGGTTTCAGGATATTTTGAGAAAATAGCATCAAAGTTATCTCTAATTACTACTCTTGCGTCAACATCTTCTGCAGAATCATCAAAAATTGGTTTAATTTCGTTTATTTTTGAAATTGCATCTTTTGAAGAAGAGAATAAGTGGGAACTAAATTTAGGTTGAATAGTTTCTTTGTATCCATAAATCCAAGACGATAAATTGGCTTTACTATCTTCATTTTTAATTAGACGTAAAACTTTTCTAGCGGTAGAAAGCGTGTCTTTTCTGATAGGTTCTTTTATAGAAGCTAAATCTGAAGCATATTTTTCAATAAAAACTTTGCTTGAACTTGAAGCAGCAATTGAATTTAATAATTCTACTAATTCATCACGTTCCGTTTTGATAGGATTTAAGTAAGCATTCCAAGCCGCTTTTTTGCCATCAAGAACTTCTTTTTTGATGTTTTTTTCTAACTCTTCAATTTCTTCTGCAGTGATTAAATTGTTTTCAATTAACCAAGTTTTCATTTTTGCTAAACAGTCAAACTCAGCTTCCCAAGCTAAACGTTCTGCATTTTTATATCTTTCGTGACTTCCTGAAGTGGAATGTCCTTGAGGTTGTGTTAACTCTTGCACGTGAATCAAAACAGGAACATGTTGTTCTCTTGCAATTTCACCTGCTTTTTGGTAGGTTTCAATTAAAGCTGGATAATCCCAACCTTTGACTTTTAAAATTTCGTAACCGTTATTATCTTCATCTCTTTGGAAACCTTTTAAGATTTCTGAAATATTTTCTTTAGTAGTTTGGTATTTTGCATGTACTGAAATTCCATATTCATCATCCCAAACACTCATTACCATAGGAACTTGTAAAACTCCAGCAGCATTAATCGTTTCAAAAAACAAACCTTCAGAAGTTGATGCATTTCCTATAGTTCCCCAAGCTACTTCATTTCCGTTGATTGAAAAATTAGTTTTATTGGTAATTCCGTTTACATTTCTATATATTTTAGAAGCTTGAGCTAAACCTAATAAACGAGGCATTTGTCCAGCAGTAGGAGAGATATCAGCACTCGAATTTTTTTGTAATGTTAAGTTGTTCCAATTTCCATTTTCATCTAAACTGTGTGTTGCAAAGTGTCCACCCATTTGACGACCAGCACTCATTGGATCATTTTCTAAATTTGTATGACCATACAAACCAGCAAAAAACTGTTCGATATTCAAAGCACCAATTGCCATCATAAAAGTTTGATCACGATAATATCCTGAACGGAAATCACCATTTTTAAACGCTTTTGCTAAAGCTAATTGGGGAACTTCTTTTCCATCTCCAAAAATACCAAACTTTGCTTTTCCTGTTAGTACTTCTTTTCTTCCAAGAAGACTACATTCTCTACTAGTAATGGCTATTTTTAAGTCAGAAAGAACTTCTTGCTTAAAATCTTCAAATGAAATATTTTGTTTGGTTTGTGCTTCCATAAATAATACAATTGGGTTTGGTACAAATTTAATAAATTGAATGAATTATTTATGTTAATATCTATTGTTTTTTAAACAAAAAATAAATTATTCATAATATTTGGCTATTTCATTAGAAATAAATAACTAAAAACAGCTTAAAGGTGATTATTTTTCAAGATTATCAACTAAAACCATTTTCTAGTAAATAGTGAAATTAAAGTTTTTGGACTTAAAGTAACCACAAATCTTATTTTTTGACCATAATTATCTTGATTTAATTCAAATCCGTTTGAAGATTGAACTGGGAAATATAATTCAAAATAATCTGGCACTAAATTTAAACGAATTCCACTATCATAGATAAATTTAGGTTGAATCGACTTGTTTTTAAATAGTCCTACATCACCATAAACTTCAATCCAATTCCATATATTAAAACTTCCGTTTATAGTTGAAATCCATTGGTTGGCATATCTTGTTTCAAATTTTGATTTAAAACCACCTTCACTCATTACAAATTGTTGACTAAATAAACCAGAAGATTCTGAACGACCTAGTAAATTATAATTGAATAAATAATCGGTTGGTCTATCGACTCCAAAACTAAAAAAATCTGAATTCGTACTTCTATACATAAAAGTCCCTACATAAAAGCGAAGATTTATTCTTCTATTGTCTTCAAAAAGTTTTCGATACTCAATTTCTGCAGCTAGTTTTCCAAAAGAATTTGCAATTTGTAAATCGGTATGAAAAGAGTAATATTTAGTCATTTCTGATTGAATATTGTAATATCGAGCATTAAAAACAGAATAATTATCTGTGTTTGCATCTGTTGTAAAAGCCGATTTTTCTCGATTTACATAATATTGAGATAATTGTATGTATTCGTTTTTATTGTATCTGAAATTTTTATCCCTAAATCTAAATTGAATTGTAGGAATTATTCGTGTATACAAAGCTTCAGGAGCATAATGAGAAGTTGAAGCAGACATGGCATAACGAATATTATACAATCTTCCTTCGCGAACATTTTGATTGACCATTCCTGATATACTTCCTACTATTTTTTGAGTATTTGAAGAATATTCTGGTGATAAATCAAATGTAAATGGTTTGTTTAAAACGGATCGATTGTTAATTTTCATTCCCACTTTAATACCATCATATAGATTATATTCAGCAGTTGGAACGTAAAAAACTTGATTGTAATAAGGATTTTCTAAATCTTTAAAAAAAGTGAATTTTAAAGGTCTATTGTTAAATAAAAAACCATTTAAAGAATGCCAGTTGTTCCTTAAATTAAATTCTGGAACTTCAGTTTTATAATTTAAAACCAATTTGTCAATATTATTTCTAGGAATAACAATAGTAGTATCAGTTTTAATGTTTGTTAACCATTTTTTATAAACAATAGTGTCATTACTCAAACCATATAATGGAATGGGAACGTTTGTTAATGTCTTGTTTTTTATGGAAACACTTATAGTTTCTTTTTGTTTTTTTATAGGTCCAAATTTGTAATCAATTAAATCTCTTTTATTAATTACAGTATCAAAAAACCAATCAATATCTTTTGCAGTATTTTGTTTTAGAATGAATTCAAAGTCATAACGAGAGGTTTGAACATTTTTATTCATGTCTAAAAACTCTCTGATACTTTTTGATACAATATTGTTTTCTAGGTAAGCATCTAAATATCGCAAACTCAAACCAGCTCTATATTTTCCGGCTATTTGTTCATTGAATTTAATGAGTGAGTTTTTATCACTTCCAAGAGGTTGATCTAAATTTTTTCTAGCCATTAATAGATAAACGTAATAAAACTGGTCGTTGAAATCTGTGGAAAGAATGTTGTAGCCTTTGAGTATTTTAATTTTTGACAAACTACCCATCATTTTGAATTTTGGATAATGATAATCAATATAATTCATCAAAACATATTGCTGAATTCCCTCTTCAATCCAATGGTCTTTTCTATGGTTAATTTGAATATTTTCTTTTAATAAATTATTCAAATAGGTCTTTAAAAATCGTACCTCAAATATAAATTCATCAGGAAAAGGATTGATAAAAGAAGGTAATTGATTTACACCATAAAAAGGATTTTTATCGTAATCATCATTAGAAACAAGAATCTTATTTTCTTTTGGAACTCCAATCTCATTGGTAACATATTTAGTAACTTTATCAATTACCAAAGCTACTTGAATTTCAGATAAACGTTTATCTTCAAAATCAGATACTACTTCAACATTCTCATTTTTATAGTTTTTATATGAAATGGACTCTATAGGTTCAAAAACAAGTGAAACTGTTTGTCTTCCATTTGCTGTTAAAGTATATTTTTTATTAGATAAGTCTTCAAAAACTTCGGTTTGTTTTAAATCACTAAAAACTTCATAATTTTTAGGAAACGCAATTTCAATTTTATAATCACTTAAAGCATTTGAAATGTCATCTAAGTTTTCATTACTTTGAATAATAAATTTTTTGTTTTCATATCTTGGAATGTTTAAAAACCAATCTTTTAAATACAGATTTCCATTGTTGTCAAACCCATATTTAGTGAATTTTTCATTTGGAATTTTAACTATATAATTAAAGAGAATTTTATGTTGTGAATTGGGTAGAATAGGTTCTGTTAGCGTTATTTTCTTTACATCAACTCTATTGTCAAAATCTTCCCATGTCAATTGATTATAATTTCCATCAACAATAGAGTTAATTTTTGTAAAACCTCTATCTTCTTCTTTTGCTAAATGAAAAACTCTTGAAAACTCATCAGAAAATCGTCTTGCTAAAGCTGAATTTTTTGATGAGAAAGCATTGTTCCAGTCGTTTAAAAGAATAGTTTTAAGAGTGTCACTGGTATTATTGACATACATAATTTCTTGTTGAACATATAAGAGATGCTTTTCTGTATCAACTTTTACATTCAAATTTATTTTATGTTGAGCCCAAACGTTACTTTGAAGCAATAAAAAGAGTAGTATGAAACGAAATAATTTCAAATTTTAGCAATTTTTTGAATGTAAATATAGCAAAATCAAGACTTAACAAACGGTTTATTAACATTATTTTTTTTTGAATTCTTGATATTAGTTTAACAGTGATTTTTTTTCATTCATTTTTAAATAGTTACCTTTGTAAAAAAAATATGTTTAAGAAAATACTTTTAACTTCTACGCTTTTATTATCCAACTTTATTTTCTCACAAATTGTTATAAATGAAGTAGATGCTGATAATCCAAGTACTGATACTGAAGAGTTTATTGAATTAAAATCTTCTACACCAAATTTCACATTAGATGGATATGTTTTGGTGTTGTATAATGCAGGAAGTTCTGCACCTTATTCTGGTAATTTGAGTTATTATACAATTGATTTAGATGGATATGTAACAGATATTAATGGAATCATTCATGTAGGAAATAGTGGAGTTTCTCCAGCACCAGCTGGTGTAATTCCAAACAGTAGTATTCAAAACGGTCCTGATGTAGTGGCTCTATATTTAGGAAATGATATTGATTTTCCTCTTGATACACCAGCCACAGCAACAAATTTAATTGATGCTGTTGCTTATTCAAACAGTCCATCAAAGACACCAACCAATTTAATGACAATTTTAGGAATTACGGCTTGTTCAATTGATAATGCAACAGCTAATTCTATTCAAAGAAAAAATGATGGAACTTATGAAGTAAAACTTCCAACTCCAGGAATGAATAATGATGGAACAGGAATTCCTATTACTAGAATTAACATTACAACATCTGTTGATGAAGTTGATGAAGGAAATAGTTTCACGATTACTTTTACTGCTAATATGGTAATTGCAGGTACTGATTTAAATTTTACATATGTTTTAGATAATGGAAATTTTGATTCAGCAGATTTTACTGGAGATTTAAATGTTACAATTCCTGTAGGTCAAACAACTGTTGTGAAAACTATCCAATTGTTGAATGATGGAATTAATGAAGATGATGAAGAATTAAAAATTTATGTAGAAACGGTTCCAAGTGGTTATATGATGAATAGAAATAATGTAAAAGTTAGAGTTCATGATGCTAATTTTATTGTGCAACCTTGGGGAACACCTTTAAATCCAACTTACGGAATTGTTTCTAGCACAGCTCCTGCAGGGTATTATAGTTCAATAAATGGTTTATCAGGTGCTTCATTGAAACAAGCTTTACAAGATATTATTGCTGACCCAAATGTTGTTCATGCTCATACTTATGGAGATGTTGAATTTATATTAAAAGAAAGTGATGTAAATCCTTTAAACAGCAGTCAAGTTTGGTTGATGTATGTGGAACAGCCAAAATCTAAATTAGATTATCAAACCGGAAATACAAATATTGGTGTTTGGAATAGAGAGCATATTTTTCCGCAATCTCGTGGTGGATTTCAAGATGGGACTTCTTCATTTGCGGATGGAATTAATGTTTGGTTACCTACAAGTGCAAATGATTTATTGGCAGGTCATGGTGATGCACATCATATTAGAGCCGAAGATGGGGTTGAAAATAGTTTTAGAAGCAACAAAAATTATGGAACAGAATACAATGGACCAACAGGGAATGCTGGAAGCTGGAAAGGAGATGTAGCAAGAGCTTTGTTTTACATGGCTGTTCGTTATAACGGCTTGAATGTAATTAATGGAAACCCATCAGAAACACCTACTGGAAACATTGGTGATTTAGCTACTTTATTGCAATGGCACCAACAAGATCCACCAGATGATTTTGAAATGAATAGAAATAACTATATCTATACTTGGCAATTAAATAGAAATCCGTTTATTGATAATCCAGATTTAGCGAGTTATATTTTTGGGAGTAATATTGGACAACCTTACACATTAGGAAATGAAAACTTTGAAACTTCAAAAGTTGTTGTTTATCCAAATCCAACAACAGATTATATTGTAATTGCTGGAATAGAAGCTGAAGCTAAAGCTGAAATTTATTCTATAACAGGTCAAAAAATAAAAGAAGCATCATTTACTAATGAAATTACTTTATCAGTAAGTGATGTTACTGCTGGAGTTTATTTGGTTAAGATTTTTAGTGAGAATTCAAGTATTGTAAGAAAGATTATTGTTAAATAATTTTCTAAAATTAATTCATAAAAAAGTCCTTTGATTTGAAGGACTTTTTTGTTTTTAAAAATTTGGAGGTAAGTTGTTTTATGAAATCCAATTAGATATTTTACAATAAATTCTCCATTTATTTTTAACTTTTTTATATATTAAAGTTTCACCACTTCCAAATGAATCAAATTTTATAAATACAGTTTTTTTATCAACTGAAAAAACAGGTAAACCTATCCTATAATATAAATTTTCACCAAACTTTTGTTCATAAATTTCATAAAATGTTTGACCTGTTTTATAGCGTTCATTTATGATGTTTTTTATAATTTCTTCTGAAATTACTTTTTTGGATTTGATATAATTGCTTTTAAATTTAAACTCTTTACGATTAATAATTTGTTGTTGAATGAATCTAGCATCATTTTTTGAAAAAATAGTATCTGTTTTAAAAATATATAAACTATCCGTTTTACTAAAAAGTGGTTCAGAATCTCTATCTAATACATATCTATAAAAATTTATTTTAAAACCATCCTTTTCCATTGCTTTGTCATGTTCACCTATAATTAGGTTTATTACTTCATAAATTTCTTCATCAGTTACATGAATATTTTCTAGAAGTTTATCCTCTTGATTAAAATTTTTACAACTAAATAATGTTAAAAATATAAAAGCAAATATTATTTTCATTTAAAATATATAAAATAGTTGATTCTAATTAATATGAGTTGAACAAATTCAATTTGTAATTATTAAAAATTAGGAGACAAATTATATTTCTTATAAAAACTATCTAAAGCTTCTAAAACTTGGTCTTCATTATCTACAATTTTAATTAAATTCAAATCTTCTGGACTAACCGTTTTATATTTTTCAATTAAAACAGATTTAACCCAATCCATTAAACCAGACCAAAATTCTGTTCCAACTAAAATAATCGGAAATTTAGCAATCTTTTTAGTTTGAATTAAAGTGATGGCTTCAAACATTTCGTCCAAAGTACCAAATCCACCTGGCATAACAACAAATCCTTGTGAGTACTTAACAAACATTACTTTTCTAACAAAGAAGTAATCAAAATTCAGGTTTTTATCTCTATCAATATAAGGGTTGAAATGTTGTTCAAAAGGTAATTCTATATTTAAACCTACTGAAGTTCCACCACCAAAATGAGCTCCTTTATTTCCAGCTTCCATAATTCCTGGACCACCTCCAGTGATAACTCCATAACCACCTTTACTTATTTTGTAGGCAATTTTTTCAGCTAATAAATAGTTAGGATCATCTGATTTTGTTCTTGCTGAACCAAAAATGGATACACATGGACCAATTCTTCCCATGGCTTCGTAACCATTAACAAATTCGGACATGATTTTGAAGATTGCCCATGAATCGTTAGTTCTTATTTCATTCCAAGTTTTTTGTTTTAACTTATCTTGTATTCTTTGATCGTCATTTTCGTATTGTTCTACTGACATATTCTTTTCTTTTTATAATTAAACAAACGTACTAATTTAATTCTTTTTTCAAGAATTGAGCCGTGTAGCTTTTTTTATTTTTCACAATTTCTTCTGGTGTTCCTTTAGCTATTAGTTGTCCACCACCTTTTCCTCCTTCATAACCAATATCAATGATGTAATCGGCTAATTTTACAACATCTAAATTGTGTTCAATAATTAAAACAGTGTTACCTTTATCAACTAATTTATTGATAACATTCATTAAAACTCTAATGTCTTCAAAATGCAATCCAGTTGTAGGTTCATCTAAAATATAGAAAGTGTTACCTGTGTCTTTTTTTGATAATTCAGAAGCTAATTTAATTCGTTGTGCCTCTCCACCAGAAAGGGTTGTACTTTGTTGACCTAAAGTGATATAACCTAAACCAACATCTTGAATGGTTTTAACTTTTCGATAGATTTTCGGAATATTTTCAAAGAAATCAACCGCTTCATCAACCGTCATATTCAATACATCAGAAATCGATTTTCCTTTGTAGCGAATTTCCAAAGTTTCTCTGTTAAAACGTTTTCCTTGACAAGTTTCACATTCCACATAAACATCTGGTAAAAAACTCATTTCAATAGTTCTAACACCTGAACCCTCACAAGTATCACATCGTCCACCAGAAACATTAAAGCTAAAACGACCCGCTTTATAACCACGAATCATGGCTTCTGGTGTCATTGTATATAATTTTCTTATTTCAGAAAAAACATCGGTGTAAGTAGCTGGATTACTTCTTGGTGTTCTACCAATCGGACTTTGGTCAATTTCAATTACTTTGTCAATATGTTCTAAACCTTCAATTTTTTTGTAAGGTTGAGGTTTTTTTACACCATTAAAAAAGTGAGCATTTAAAATAGGGTAGAGTGTTCCATTAATCAAAGTAGATTTACCAGAACCTGAAACACCAGTTACACATATCATTTGTCCTAAAGGAAATTCAACAGTAACATTTTTTAAATTATTTCCCGTTGCACCTGAAAGTTTTAAGGTTTTTCCGTTTCCTTTTCTTCTTTCTGTTGGAACTTCTATTTTCATTTTTCCACTCATGTATTGAGCAGTCATGGTATTTTCTTTCAGTAATTCTTTTGGAGTTCCTTCGCTGATGATTTTTCCACCAAACCTTCCTGCTTTTGGACCAATATCAATCACGTAATCAGCACGTTCAATCATATCTTTGTCATGTTCGACAACAATAACCGAATTACCAATATCACGCAAATTTTCAAGTGATTTTATTAATCGTTCATTATCTCTTTGATGCAATCCAATACTAGGTTCATCTAAAATATAAAGAACACCAACTAATTGCGATCCAATCTGTGTTGCTAATCGAATTCGTTGTGCTTCACCACCAGAAAGGGATTTTGAACTTCTATTTAACGTCAGATAATTTAGCCCAACATCTAATAAAAATTGTAATCTCGATTCAATTTCTTTGATGACTTCAACGGCAATGGCATTTTGTTTTTCGGATAATTTTTCAGGTAAATTATTGAACCAATCAAATAATTCGTTGACGTCCATGTGAACCAATTCACCTATATTTTTATCGTCAATTTTAAAATAAAGCGATTCTTTGCGTAAACGACTTCCTTCACAAACTGGACACTCATTTTCGTCCATGAATTCTTTTGCCCAACGTTTTAAAGAAGCTGTGTTACTTTCATCATATTGATTTTTGATGAAGTTGGAAATTCCTTCAAAATCAATTTTATATTCTTTGGTAATTCCCATGACTTTTGAAACCACTTCAAATTTTTCATTTCCACCATACAGAATAATGTCCATGGCTTGT
Source organism: Flavobacterium ponti (assembly GCF_042652765.1). Lineage (NCBI taxonomy): Bacteria > Pseudomonadati > Bacteroidota > Flavobacteriia > Flavobacteriales > Flavobacteriaceae > Flavobacterium > Flavobacterium ponti. The sequence goes on along the minus strand of NZ_JBHSGW010000021.1, from coordinate 64,565 downwards.
TGAGGAATAGTTTCTATGGCATCAGAAAGTTTAAAATCAAATTTATGAGCAATGATTTCTAATTGTTTAAAAATCCAAGACGATTTCATTTCACCCAAAGGAGCAAAACCACCAGCTTTTATGGATAATTTCGGGTTTGGAACAATTTTTTTCAAATTGATTTCATTCACCACACCTAAACCGTTGCAATTTTCACAAGCACCTTTTGGAGAGTTGAACGAAAAGTTATTTGGTTCTGGATTTGGATAAGAAATTCCAGTAGTTGGACACATCAAATTACGACTGAAGTAACGTACTTCTTGACTTTCTTGTTCAATAATCATCATGATATCATCACCATGATACATGGCTGTTTTGATGCTTTCGTTCAAGCGTTTGTCTGTGTCTTCGGTTTCATCAATTGCCATTCTATCAATCACGATTTCGATGTCGTGTGTTTTGTAACGATCGACTTTCATTCCATAATCTAAATCACGAATTGTTCCGTCAACTCTGACTTTTAAGAAACCTTGTTTGGCAATTTGTTCAAAAAGTTCGCGATAATGACCTTTACGAGAACGAACCACAGGTGCCAAAATATTGATGCGTTTTCCATTAAAATTTTCAACAATCAATTCTTTGATTTGTTCATCAGAATACGAAACCATTTTTTCACCAGTATTGTAACTATAAGCATCACCAGCTCTAGCATACAAAAGACGAAGAAAATCATAAATTTCAGTAATAGTTCCAACAGTTGAACGAGGACTTTTACTGGTAGTTTTTTGTTCGATGGCAATAACAGGAGAAAGTCCGTCGATTTTATCAACATCTGGACGTTCTAAACCACCTAAGAATTGTCGAGCATAAGCAGAGAATGTTTCAATGTATCGTCTTTGTCCTTCTGCGTAAATGGTATCAAAGGCTAAAGATGATTTTCCTGAACCAGAAACACCAGTGATGACCACTAATTTTTCTCTAGGTATTGTTACATCTATATTTTTTAAATTATGAGCACGAGCCCCAATAATTTCAATAGTTTCTTCAGTTTTTAGCATAATTTTTGGCAAAAAGCAAAGATACTATTTTTATAGAGATTTCAAGAATGAGACGAATTGTTTTAAGAAAAGTTTTTATATTTTTGAGCGATTAAAAAATGAAATAAATGAAATTATTAGGAATAGGATCAAGGATAAAACATAATGAATTTGGAGTAGGAGTTGTAACCAACGTTTCTCCAAAATTTTATTGGGTAACTTTTATAGAAAATGGATTAGAAACTATTGAACTAGATAGTGATTTTGAAGTGATTGAAGCTTTAGAAGATGAAGTAGATTCAGTTAGTTTTTATGAAGTGGAAAAAGCTTTGAAGAATTTATTAGAAAAATACAGTGATATTGGACCCAAAGTATCAATAGCTGACAAATGGAAAGGTGGAAAAATCGTTTTAGAACCAGGAACGCAGACTCAAAATAAAGAAATTCCGATTGATACTTTTTTCAATAAGATTATAATGGTTAGAGATAGATTAAGAGTTATGGAACAAAAGATTAATTCTAGTAATTTAGAAGCAAATGAGAAAATTGAATTGCAACAATACATTACAAGATGTTATGGAAGTCTAACAACTTTTAATGTTTTATTCAAAAACCAAAGCGATTATTTTGTTGGAGAGAAAAGTAAATAAGAACAAACCCTATTAAAGTTTAAAACTTTAATAGGGTTTTATTTATTAATTTCAATTAGTCTTTATATTGTTTTTTTCTAAAATTTCTAGGAATTTATCTTTATTTCCAGCTTTATTCATTTCAGAATAGATCATCTGTATTAAGGTTTCTGCATCAGAACGATAAGGTGAATTTTGTTCTACATAAATATTATAAGCTTTACACAAATAATCTAACCCTTTTTCATACTCTTTTAAATAGCTTGTATAAACATGACCAATGCCATAAAAAACTTCTGGATTTTGTGGATCAATTTCTGCTAGTTTTTTATAGGTTTTAATTGATTTGTCATATTCTTTAGTATACTGATATGCAACCGCTATATTCTGAAGAGGAGTTATACCATTTGGATCAATTTTTAATGATTTTTCATAATAATTTATGGCTTCCTTATAATTTCCTAATTTCCTATAACTAATTCCTATATTATCATAAGCAAATGCAAAATTTGGATCAATTTTTATTGCTTTTTTATAATATTTAATTGCTTCCTCGTAATTTTCTTTTTTAGATTCATCGATTCCTAAATCATATTGAACAAGAGCTTCTCTTTTTTTTTGAAACAGAGTTTTCATTTTCTATTTCATTTGAAGCTGCTTTTTCTTTAATTGCTTTGCAGTTTTCCATCAAATACCGCTCAATTTCATAATAATAATCTTTGTACTCTTTGGAGTTTTTATCTAAATTATAATTTACATTTATAGTTTTATTACCTGCAGTTGTGTCTTTTCCAACTTCAAAAAGTTTAGTAGCTAATTGATAAATACTGATTTCTTTATCTATACATGAATTTATTTCATTTGAAATTTGCTTTTTTTGTTTGTTATTGGTGTTAATTGAATCTATGCATTTGCATGATTTTTCGGAAGTATTTTTAAGTAAATTATTTTTTAAAGTTTCAATTGTAGCATCATCAAGTTTATCAGATTCTTGAGAAAAAGTGAATTGTAAATTAATAATAAGTACTAAAAGGGAAAATATTTTTTTCATAAAGTATAGGTTTATATCAAAAATAAAGAAAAAAACTACTCAATAATCATTTCTTTTAATTTTTCTCTATATTTAATTAAAACGTAATGTTTAGAAATAAAACCTATAAATTTTCCGTTTTTAAGAACAGGTAAAATTTTGGAGCCACTGTTTTCAAATTTTTCCATAACAGTTTCCATAGTTTCATCATAAAAAACAAGTTCTTTAGGTTGCTGCATAACTTCCTCTGTTGAAGTATATTTTATTTTGAAAGCTGAAAACATATATTTTCTAACATCATCTAAATAAATTAAACCTTCGAGTTCGTCTTTATCATTAAGAACAGGAAAAATCACTTCATCAGATTGCTGAATTTTAGCTATTAATTCATCTAAATTAGAAGATTCAATTATTGACTTGTAATCTGTTTGTATAAGTTTTGATAATTCTAAGGATGTTAAAATATTTTTGTCTTTGTTGTCTGTAAAAACTTCTCCTTTGTCCGCTAAGTGCTTAATATCAAAAGAATAAGGTTCGAAACGTTTTGAAATAGCATAACTTACCGAAGAAACAATCATTAAAGGAACCATTAATTCATAACCACTTGTAATTTCTGCAATCAAGAAAATAGCTGTTAAAGGTGCATGAAATAATCCACTCAGAATTCCAGCCATTCCAACTAAAGTAAAATTGGTTACAGGAAGCTTAGATATTCCAGTTAAATTAACAAAATAAGCCAATACAAAACCTAAATACGAACCTACAAAAAGGGAAGGTGCAAAGTTTCCTCCGTTTCCACCAGAACCTAAAGTCAAACCTGTTGCAAAGACTTTGACCATCATAGTTGCACCCACAAAAAGTAACAAAATCCATTTGTTGTCTTTGAAACCATTTAATAAAGTATTATCCAAAATCTTTTCGGGATGATTATCTGCTATAGTTTTTATGCTTGTATATCCTTCACCAAATAATGTTGGAAATAAGAAAATTAAAATGGCTAAAAGTCCAGCTCCAAATAGTGCTTTGTGATAAATGCCAAATCTACTTTTAACAAAATAATGTTCAATTTTTCTGAAATATCGAGCATAATAAATAGAAAGTAATCCGGATAAAAAACCTAAAAGAACATAAAAATGAAGGTTGTGATAATCAAATCCTTCCACACTTTTGAAGGAGATTAATATATCTTCATCCAAAACTATTGTAGAAATCAAAGCACCAGTTGCAGCACTAATCATAATAGGAATAAATGCTGTGATACTTATTTCTGCAAGCACAACTTCAATGGCAAATAAAACTCCAGCAATTGGAGCATTAAAAGCGGCTGCAATTCCAGATGCGACACCACAAGCTAAAAGCAATGTTCGGTCTTTGTAACTTAATCTATAATTTTGAGCATAATTACTACCAAAAGCAGCTCCAGTTACAGTAATGGGAGATTCTAAACCAGCACTTCCTCCTAAACCAACCGTTAAGGAACTGGTTATAATTTGAGAATATAATTGTTTCTTTGGAAGTATTCCACTGTTTTTGGCAACAGCATACATGATATGAGACGTTCCTTTTTGAATCGAACCATCTAGAAATTTATGTACCACAAAAACAGTTAAAACAATTCCAATGATTGGTAAAATACTGTTACTATAAGGTAAATGTAAAAAACCATCTAAATATTGAGAAAATTGATAAACTTTGTGAGCAAATGCTTTTAGAATAATTACAGCTAAAGCAGAAGAAATTCCCACCAAAACACATGAAAAATATATGAATTGTCTTGGAGTTAAAAACGTTTTTAGAAGAAAAATAAATCGTTCTAATCGCTTAAAGTTTTTGCTTATAAATCGAAAAAAAGGATTGACTTTTTTCGGAATCATTCTGATTGTTTTTTAATTCTTGCGAAATTACCATTTTTGAATGGAATGTGAAAGATTTTTAGAGTAAACGTAACGCTTCTTTTTTACTCAATGGTTTTAGATTTGTTGAATTCACATATTCTTTGACTCCATTTGGGTTAAAACGACTATAATCACGCAAAGCCCAACCGATTGCTTTTTGAATGAAAAATTCATTGGAATACTTGTGTTTTTCACATTCGGCTTTTAGCAAATCAAAATTGGTATTTGCTTTATAACCCAGTTGAAATATAATTGCAGTTCGGTTTAACCACATGTTTTCTGAATCAGAAAAGCGTTCAATAACTAGTAACGTTTCTGTTGGAAATTGTTCTAAATAACCACCAACTAAATATTTAGCAATAGTGTCAACTGAATCCCACCAAGAATTTGTAATTAAAAGATTTTCAATGAATTGAATGTCTTCATTGACAAACTTTTTTTTAATTTCTTTCTGAATTAAATCAATAGCACATTGATGTATTTCTCGTTCTTTTTCTTGATATAATTGCCAAGTTATATCTCTGTAATTTAGTTTGATTTTTGGTTTATGTTTTTATAAACAGCTTTGAAAATTGCTCTTCGTTTTTCAGTTTTGATTCCTAAAAAAGGGAAATTATTTTTCATGTAATTTTCCATTGGAATAGCTGTTTCACGATTAGAATTTGCTTTTAATTCCTTGATGAGTTCTTCTTTAAAGTTCATTCAATTCAACTAATTTATCTTTTACATGATTTCGCAATTCTTCAAAAAACAAGGTAAATTCATTTTCAAAATCGCTATAAAACATTTCTAATTCTTCCACAGCAAATTGCATCTTAGATTTGAATTTTGTGCGATAATCCATTTGATACAAAATCTTTGAAATACCTTCAACTGAAGCGTAACTCTCCAACCAATTATGTTCTATCATAACCGGAAGAATTCTTTTTGTTTTAGGACTTAATACATCATAATTATCTTCAAGAGATTGATAAAAACTATATACAAAACTAGTTAAAGATTCATCTGAATAGTTAGACCAATTTTTAGCTAAAAAATGATCATACAAAATATCCACAATCACACCAGAATAGTGCCCATAACGTTCATGAAGTCTGTGTTTACTTATTCTAAAGATTTCATTGGCATCTGTGAAAGTGTCAATATATCGATGTAAAATGATTCCTTTTTTTATTTCATCAGGATAATTCAAATAATCATTTCCTCGAATACCATCAGCCATGAAATTGCCAATTTTAATAAAATCGTTGTTGTCTGAAAGGTAAATGTGAGCTAGGAAGTTCATTAAGTAGGTTAAAAGGTTAGGTGTTTAAATGCTTAAAAGGTATTGTGAAAAAATGACCATGTAAATGTACAATTTTTTAAAACACTATTATTTCATATGTGTTACTTTACTTATATTTGTCATTGTTAAAAATATGTCAACTCATAACCTTTTAACCTCATAACCTTTTTAACCTAAAAATAAAAATGACTTTAATAAAATCAATATCAGGAATTCGTGGAACCATTGGAGGAAAAGTAGGAGAGAACCTTACACCAGTTGATGCAGTAAAATTCGCTTCAGCTTATGGAACTTTTTTAAAACAAAATACTCCAAAAGACAAACTAAAAGTAGTAATTGGTCGTGATGCAAGAATTTCAGGTCCAATGATTCATAATTTGGTGCAAAATACCTTAGTTGGTTTAGGAATTGATGTGATTGATTTAGGTTTATCAACAACTCCAACCGTTGAAATCGCTGTTCCTTTGGAAAAAGCTGATGGTGGAATTATCTTAACAGCTTCTCACAATCCAAAACAATGGAATGCTTTGAAATTGTTAAATGCAAAAGGTGAATTTTTAAGTGGAAAAGAAGGAGAATTAATTCTTGAAATTGCTGAAAGTGAATCTTTTGATTTTGTAGATGTGGATTCATTAGGAGAAGTTACTGTGAATGACTCCTATATGGATATTCATATTGATGAAGTTTTAGATTTGCCTTTGGTTGATGCTGAAGCTGTAAAAATGCGTAAATTTAAAGTGGTTGTTGATGGTGTAAATTCTTCTGGTGGAATTGTAATTCCGAATTTATTAGAACAAATGGGTGTTGAAGTCGTGAAACTATATTGCGATCCCAACGGTCATTTTCCTCATAATCCAGAACCTTTGAAAGAACATTTAGGAGACATTTGTAAACTAGTTGTAGATGAAAATGCTGATTTCGGAATTGTAGTGGATCCTGATGTAGATAGATTGGCTTTTATTTCTAATGATGGTGAAATGTTTGGTGAAGAATATACTTTGGTGGCTTGTGCTGATTATGTGTTGAGCAAAACTCCAGGAAATACAGTTTCTAACATGAGTTCGTCTCGTGCTTTGCGTGATATTACGAACAAACACAACGGAAACTACCAAGCTAGTGCTGTTGGTGAAGTGAATGTTGTAGAATTAATGAAGAAAACCAATGCTATTATTGGTGGTGAAGGAAACGGTGGAATCATTTATCCAGAAAGTCATTATGGAAGAGATAGTTTGGTTGGTGTAGCATTATTTTTGACACATTTAGCTAATTTAGACATGACTGTTGCCGAATTAAGAGCCAGTTATCCTCAATATTACATGAGCAAAAATAAAATTGAATTAACACCACAAATTGATGTGGATGCGATTTTAGAAGCCATGACTGAAAAGTACAAAAACGAAGACATCGCTACAATAGATGGTGTAAAAATTGACTTTGCTGAAAATTGGGTGCATTTAAGAAAATCAAACACAGAACCCATTATTAGAATTTACACAGAAGCTCAAACGCAACAATTAGCAGATGATTTAGCGAATAGAATTATTGGTGAGATTAAGGTTGTAGCTGGAATTTAAGAAAATTGGCAGTTTTCAGTTTTAGTTAGCAGTTAATTTCAAGTCATAATAATATGATTTTTAGAAACTTATATAGAAATACAGATTATATTATTGTTGCTTTTTTAGCTGCTTTTTTTATAGTCAGAGTTTCAAGATATTTTAGATTTTCTGATTATAGATGGATCTATGTTTATGGAAACTACTCTTGTTATTTACTTCATTTTTTTGCTTTACTTTTATCTTTGATTAGTTCTATACTTATTTTAAAAGAAACTAAACAATTGAATGAGAAAATTATATTAGTATTAATTTCTTTAGTTCCAGTATATTTTTGGATTTATTTAATCTTTCTATGATGAAAAACATCTTCAACATTTTACTACTTTTTTTATGTCTTCATAATATTTCATATTCTCAAAATAAGAGTAATGTTGAGTGTGGATTTTTTGGAACTAAAACTATTGAAGAACGAAATTCTATTTTTCCATTTAGTGAAGCTGAAAAGGTTTTATTAATTAGTTATCCAAATGCTGAAGCTTATGGGTTAAGAATAAGAGATAGTATTAATTTATCTCATTATGGATATAAAATTAAAAAAGAGTTTGTATATCATGATTAATTAAATTTAAAAATGTTTGATGCAACTAAAGTTGTTATTCTTAAAACTAAATCAATTAATATGCTAAGTAACTTAATGTATAATTTTGATTACAGAGTGATAAATCAAGAAAAACCCAATAATATTTCATATGCATTGTGTTATACTCCAAGAAATGCCATTTTATTTCTTGATAAAAATGAAAAAGTAATTTCAGTTATAGAAATTTGTTTTGAATGCGATAAGTATTATTTATTTCCTAAATCTGAAGAATTCAAAGATGTTTTAGGTTTAGAATGTGATGAAAGAATGAGTTTTTTTAGAAAAATGTTTGATGATTATGGGTTTAAAGATTCTAAAAAGAATAAGCATAATATTACTTTTGAAATTAAAGGAGAATCTGGTCCAATTCAACGAGGAAGTTTAATCATTAGTAACTCACATGTTGTTAAAACTGATTTTGATGGAAAAGCATTCGTGATTTTGAATAATAAAACAAAAAAAGTTGAATTATCATATATGGGAAAACCAACTTTTATTAAAATCATTAATAACTGTGATGTTATAAAAGTTGATTTAAGTAAAAGAAAAGCATTTTATTACAAAGACAATAAATTTATCAAATCGAAGAAATTGATTTTTGAGTAGTTTAGATTTTTTTCTTTACAATTTCTTTTAAAGTCGGTAAGACTTCTTCCTCAAACCAAGTATTTTTCTTCATCCAAATATTATTTCTTGGTGATGGATGTGGCAACGGAAAGTATTTGGGTAAATATTCATTAAATGACTTTACAGTTTCCGTTAAATTTGATTTAGCATATTCCTGTAAATATTGTTTTTGTGCATATTGACCAATTAATAAAATTAGAGGATTGCCCTCAATTTCAGACAATATTTTATGATGCCAAAGAGGAAAACATTCTTTTCTTGGTGGCAAATCTCCTGATTTTCCTGTTCCTGGAAAACAAAACCCCATGGGAATTGTTGCAAAAATGTTAGGATTATAAAAGGTTTCTTTATTAATACCTAACCAATTTCTCAATGTATCTCCACTCTTGTCGTTCCAAGCTATACCAGTAGTGTGAACAATTCTTCCAGGTGCTTGTCCAATTATTAAAATTTTACTGGTTTTACTAGCATACAAAACAGGATTTGCACCTAATGACAAATGAGGCTCACAAACTTTACAATCTCTTATTTCACCTAGTAATTTTTCCAAAATTAGTTATTTCATTTTCTTTAAAGAAACAGCATTCATGCAATAACGCAAACCACTTGGCTCTGGTCCATCAGGAAAAACGTGACCTAAATGGGCATCACAAGTATTGCAAACCGCTTCAATTCTTATCATGCCAAAAGAAATATCTTTTACATAACCAACTGCATTTTCTTTTATAGGTTGCGTGAAAGATGGCCAACCTGTTCCACTTTCAAATTTTTCACTTCCATCAAATAGTAATGTATCACAACAAACACAAGCATAAATTCCTGGTTCAAAAAGCGAACATAATTCAGAACTGTGAGGTCGTTCTGTTCCTTTTAAACGAGTAATTCTGTATTGTTCTTCCGTTAATTGAGCTTTCCATTCTGCTTCTGTTTTTACGACTTTTTTATCGGGTTCAGGATTTCCAGTTCTTGCAAATTGTATTAAGTTATTCCAGTTTAGCATAGTATTAATTTTTTAATTTTTCTAGAGCTACTTCGCATTGTAAATCAATGGTATCAACCCAATTTTTTTTATTTCTTATGTTTGAAAATGCTATTGATAACTCTGTACAAGCTACGATAAAAATAACATTTTCTGTATAGGTTTCAATTAATAATTGATAACATTTTTTTGCTTTTCCTTCATCTGTGCTCTCAAAATATATTTTTCTTAAGTCATCAACTTTTTCAATGATTTCTATACTTGGTCTTATTAAATTATGTCTTTTTGGCACAAATGATTTCAAATACTCATCTTGCATTGTAAAAGCTGTTCCTAAAATGATAATGTTGGAAACTTCATTAACTTTATTTAATTTTTGGTTCACCAAATTCCCAATATGACAATAAGGTTTCAATAGTTTGTTTTTATCCAAAACAATATCCAAAGCTTTATGCATTGTATTATTGACCAAAACCGCACAACTAATATCTTGTTGGTCTAAAAATTTTATTGTTGGTGTGATTAATTCAGCTACTTTTTCCATTTCATAAGGCAACAAAACATTTATATCTTTAAAATTTAAAGAAACGAGTAGGATAGGACACGAATTTCCTTTTCCCTTTTTTTGTTCGTACAAAGCGTTTATTTTCTCATAAAAATAAGTTGTTGCTTTATAGCCAATGCCACCAATTATTCCAATGGAACTCATTTTTTTACTTTTTAAATAAACTTATTGCATAACTTTTTCCTTCATCTAAAAAATGTTCCACACTCTTAAAACCAATATTATTTTTGAAAGTTTCAATCGTATTTAAACTATATTTTTGAGAAATTTCAGTGTGAATCATTTCGTTGGCTTTAAAACTAATTTCTTGATTTTCAATAGTTACCGTTTGGTCAATTTTACTAAAAATGTAACTATATGTTGTGCCAGAAATTGGATCATAATAAGGATAATGATCAAATTGTTCGATGTCAAAATTTCCGTTTAATTCACGATTAATTCTTTTTAACAAATTCAAATTGAACCTTTTGGTAATTCCTTTTTCATCATTGTAAGCGGCCAAAACTTTATGTGGATTTTTTTTCAAATCAAAACTGACCATCAAAATATCACGTTCATCCATCATGTCATAAATCTTTTTCATGAACAGTTCTGCACTTTGTTTGTCATAGTTTCCGATGGTACTTCCCAAAAACAAAATGATTTTAGGATTATCATGAATCAATTTATCTAAAGTTTCAAAATAATCACCAGCAATAGGATACACTTGAATTGAAGGAATATGAGCTGTTATATTTTGCTTATTAGTTTCCAAAACATCAGCAGAAATATCCAAAGGATAATAAACAATTTTCTTGTTTAAATCGGTAATTCTCTTTAAAAAATGCTTTGTTTTGGAACCATCTCCAGCTCCTAAACCCACAATATCAAAACTTTCATAACCAAAACTATTTACAATTTTTTCCGTTTGATTGTTTAATATTTCTAATTCGCATTGCGGAAGGTAATATTCTTCCATTTGCATTATTTCTTGAAAAATTTTATCACCAGCATCATCATAAAAATATTTCGAAGAGAGTGTTTTTTGATGTTTTGAAAGTCCTTCAATTACATCTTTGTAAAAAGTTTGATTCATTAATTTTTATTTTTTTGCAAGTCTAATTCCAGAAAATATCCAACGTGAACTAGTGTGGAAAAAATTTCTATAGGTTTTTCGATTGTGATTTTTTGGTGTTGCTATAGATGAACCTCTTAAAACGTGTTGGTTCACCATAAATTTTCCATTGTATTCTCCTAATGCTCCTGCTGCTTTTTCAAAATTGGGATAAGGCAAATAAGCACTTGAAGTCCATTCCCAAAGTTGACCAGAATTTAATTTCTCTGAGGCAATTTCCCATTCAAATTCTGTTGGCAAACGCATTCCTTTCCATTCTGCAAAAGCATAAGCTTCATAATAACTGCAATGCATGACTGGTAAATTTGGATTTACCTTTTCTAATCCATTAAAATTATAATAGTACCAATTTTCGTCAATTTTGTACCAATATAAAGGAGCTTTTATGTTGTTTTGATTGATAAAATCCCAACCTTCAGCGTGCCATAAATTGAAGTCTTCATAACCACCAGCATTCATAAACTCTATAAATTCTCCATTAGTGACTAGCTTATTCGCTATTTCTGTATGTTGAATGTATGTTTTATGAACACCCAATTCGTTATCAAAACAAAAACTCGAATCTTTGTGTCCAATTTCATAAACACCTTCTTTTAGTTCAATAAACTCAGGTTTTTGTGTTTCATCTTTTAAATGCATTTCTGTTTCAAAAACCGGAAAAGTGGGTTGATTTCCTAAAATAAATTTGATATCATAAGCCAATAATTCTTGATGTTGTTCTTCGTGATTGATTCCAATTTCAAGGAGTTTAAGAATTTCATCTGAAGGATTATTTTCAACTAGATCAATAATTTTTTGGGTTACATATTTTCGATATTCCAAAACTTCAGCTACAACAGGTCTAGTCATTAAACCTCTGTTTGGTCGTAAAATTCTTTTTCCTGCATTGTTGTAATAACTGTTGAATAGAAAACCAAAATCTTCGTGAAAAACTTTATAATTTTTATCAAATTGAATTAGAATAAACTGTTCAAAAAACCATGTAGAATGCGCTAAATGCCATTTTGGAGGAGAAACATTTTCATTAGGTTGAACCGAATAATCTTCTATAGCCAAAGGTTTACAGAGATTTTCAGTATTAATTCGAGTTGCTTTAAATTTTTGAAGTAAGGTTTCGATGTTCATAGTTTTATTTTTCAACAGTTACACCTTTCCAAAAGGCAACATATCCTTTTATTGGGGTAAAACCAGCTTTAACTTCAGGATAAAACCAAGCTGCATCTTTGTTTTCTTTTCCTTCCACATTGACATTGTAATAACTCGCAACACCTTTGTAAGGACAAGTTGTATGTGTTTGAGACTCTGAAAAGTATTCTTTTTTAATACTTTCAGCCGGAAAATAATGATTTCCTTCTAACAGTTGAGTTTTATCACTTTCTGCGATAATTTTATTATTCCAAATAGCTTTCATAGTTTTATTTTTTTAATCTGAACTTATTTCAGATTTTGTTTAATTTTAAATATTATGAACTACACGACAAAGCAGAACAACCCACCTTATTTTTTGCCCAATCTGGTCTTTTAGCAAACCATTTTTCAAATTGTGGTTGCTCATCATAGGGTTTTAAAAGCATTTCGTATAATTCATTTAGTAAATTGTAATCTTCATTCTCTGCATCATCAATAGCTAATTGAGCCATGTAATTTCGTAAAACGTATTTTGGATTAACCAAATTCATTGCTTTTTTTCTATCTGAATCTGATTGATTTTCTTTTTGCAATTGATTGATATACAAAATAAGCCAATACATCCAAGTATCGTAAATTACATTTTTAGCTTCTTCTAAAGTATAAAAAGCATCTTTTATTTTCTCAAAAGCAATTTCAACAGTATCTTCTTTAGAAACTTGACTTATATTTCGAAAGAAAATTGTCATGTCAGTTTCAGTTAATTGTAGATTTTCGGTTAATAGATAGATGCAATTTTTGGTATCATCATTTGAATTTTGAAAACCTAACTTATTGTGCATCATATCAATATAATCAGATTCGTATTTTATGGGAAAGTCGTTTAGAATTTTTTCTAATGGTTTTACTTCTTCAATTAATGGAAATAAAGCATTGGCTAATTGCAATAAATTCCATTGAGCAACTTGTGGTTGATTGCCAAAACGATAGCGTTTATGTTCATTATCAGTAGTATTTGGTGTCCAATTTGGATTGTAGTCTTCTAACCAACCATAAGGGCCATAATCAATAGTAATTCCATGAATCGACATGTTATCAGTGTTCATAACTCCATGTACAAAACCAACACGTTGCCAATGCACAATCATTTCTCGAGTTTTGTCAGCAACAGTTTCAAAGAATTTTAAATATTTCTCTTTTCCTTTGGATTTAATTTCAGGATAATGATGTTTGATGGTATAATCAGCTAATAGTTGAAGATTTTTAGTGTCTTCGCGTGAAGCAAATAATTCAAAATTTCCAAAACGAATAAAACTTGGAGCCGTTCTACAGACAATAGCTCCTTTTTCGTAATCGGCATTTCCGTTGTATAAAATATCACGCAAAACCATATCACCACTTGTAAATAAAGCTAACGAACGCGTTGTAGGAACTCCTAAATTGAACATAGCTTCACTGCATAAATGTTCTCTAATAGAGGAACGCAAAACCGCTAAACCATCACCACGACGAGAATAAGGAGTTTTTCCAGCACCTTTTAATTGGAACATTGTATTCTTATTATCGTGAGTTGCTTCAAACAAAGTTATGGCTCTTCCATCACCAAGTTGTCCAGCCCAATTTCCAAATTGATGTCCAGCATAAGCCATGGCATAAGGCTTGGTGTTTTCCAAAACAGAATTTCCTGAAAAGATGTTTAAGAATTTTTCAGATTGAGTTTCTTCTTTAGAAATACCAACACTTTCAGCAACTTCATTTGAAACATGAATTAATTTTGGATTTTTTGGTTTCACAGGATTTACATATGAAAATGCAGCCTCAACAACTTGTCTAGTTTCATTATTTTCAATTAAATCTGCTGGTAATTCTTCAGTGAAAGTATTATTTATTTTCTTTTTCAGTTTTAACATAGGTAAATTTACAAAAATTACATTTTAATTAACTTTATCATTTCATAAAAAATGGTTAATTTGTCATTATATCAATTTTATTTTATGAAAAAATATTTTTCTGCAGCACTTCTTGTTATACTTTTAAGTAATTGTGCTTCTGTCCAAAAACATAACGCTTTAATTGAAAACAATTTATCGGTAAATGAGCAAATTGAAGATATTAATTATTTAGAACACAAGATTGAAAAGATTCAACCAAGTTTGCATCAATTTATTTCTGAAGAAGATTTAAGAAAAAAATTTGATAGTGTTAGAAGTACTATCACTATTCCTTTAAAACCTAATGAATTTTACTTTAAAGTTAGTCCGCTTTTAGCTGCAATTCGTCAAGGTCATGCTTCTATGAATCCAATAATTACTGAATATTCTAGGAAAGAATCAAAGGAAATGAAGAAAAAAGGTTTAGGTCCAGTTTCTCAATTTGATTATAAATTTATTGATAATAAACTCTTCATCATGAAGAATAAATCAAAGGATTCAACTATTCAAAGAGGAACAGAAGTGGTTTCAATAGAAGATATTACTCCACAAGATTTATTCTCTAAATATAGAAAAACTTATTCATCTGATGGTTTTAATGAAACATTCATTCCTTATGCATTTACCATGCGATTTGGAAATTATTTATACTATGAATTAGGTTTAAGAGATAGTTTGAATTTTAAATTAAAGTGTTATGATTCTGTTTATACTAAATTAATTAAGCGTTTTCCTGATAAAAGAGAAGAAACAAAAGAAATTAAAAATGATTCAATTTCAACTACAAAACCAAAAGAGGATGTTGTTAAAAAACTCACTAAAGAAGAAAAAAAGTTAGCCAAGCAAAAGAAAAGAGAAGAAAACGAATACAACTATAACTATGGTTACGATAAAACTAAGAAAGAATATACTAAAACATTAACCTTTACGGGTATTGATAGCTCTACAGCTGTTTTTAAAATTAGAAATTTTTCAAAAGGTGGTTATAAAATAGCTTATAAAGAAGTTTTTGAATTATTACGAAAAACAGATACTAAGAATTTGGTTTTAGATTTAAGAGGTAATCCTGGTGGAAGATTAAATGAAATTCATGAATTATATTCTTATTTAACTGCTGACTCTACTTTTCAATTGATTGAAGAAGCAAAAGTTACTTCAAAGACAAGTTTGTTACAAGCAGATTATTTAAGTTCAATGCCAAAATCATTGTATGTTTTAGCTATACCAACTTATCCATTTTACGCTAGTGTTTTGATGCTAAAAACCAGAAAAGATGAAAATGGAGAGTATCGCTTTAGAATGAAAAGTAGTAAAGAAAAGCCTCATAAAGCTAACTATTTTAAAGGGAAAATTTATGTTTTAATCAATGGTGGAAGTTTTTCAGCTGCTTGTATTATTTCTTCTAAATTAAAGGAAAACCCTGAAATTACTTTTGTTGGAGAAGAAACAGGTGGAGCTTTTAATGGTACAGTAGCAGGAAGAACTTCTTCCTATGAATTACCGAATTCAAAACTAAGAACACGATTATGGATTATGGATATTGCTGCTACAAATAAAACCGAAGAAAAGGGTAGAGGAATTTTTCCTGATGTAGAAATTATTCCAACAATAGATGATATTTTATCAGGTATTGATCCTGAATTAGAATGGATTAAAAATGATATTGAAAGTAAAAAATAGCAATAAAAAAACCATTCTAATTAGAATGGTTTTTCTTTAATTTAGTTTGGTTGAATTAAATATCATCAAAGTTGATATCTGTAAAACTTTTAGTTGATTCTTCAGTGGTTTCGACTGGAGTATCATAACTTTCTTTTTTGAAATCTTTTTGATGTCTTTCAGAAATCACTTCTTCTCCTTTATTTTCTAAAACAAAATCAGTCATTTCGTCTAATATCTCTTTAAAAGCAGCAAAATCTTCTTTGTATAAATAAATTTTGTGTTTTTTAAAATGATAAGAACCATCTTCTTCAGTGAACTTTTTACTTTCTGTGATTGTAATATAATAATCGTCAGCTTTTGTTGATCTAACATCAAAGAAATAAGTTCTTCTTCCTGCTCTTAATACTTTAGAAAAGATATCTTCCTTTTCATACATGTCTTTGTCGCTCATAATCCTTCGGTATGTTTTTTAAGTTTAAACTTAAACCAAAATTCTAAAAAAAAATATTATAAAACAATAGTTTAGTAAATTTCTTTTTCTAAAAGTTGTTTATTGTAAAGTTCCTTATAATAACCCTCAATTTCTATTAATTGATTATGAGAACCTTGCTGAATAATTTGACCTTCCTCTAAGATAATAATTTTATCAGCATTTTTGGCAGACGAAACTCTATGACTTACAATTATTGTGGTCTTCTGTTGTGTTAATTGTAATAAATTAGATAAAATTTGTTCTTCTGTTTCTGTATCAACTGCACTTAAACAATCATCTAAAAGAAGAATAGGAGATTCTTTGATAAAAGCTCTTGCAATCGATACACGTTGCTTTTGTCCTCCAGAAAGCGTAATTCCTCTTTCTCCTAAAATAGTATCATAACCTTGCGAAAAGTTGATGATATTTTCGTGAACAGCTGCTTTTTTGGCAACTTCCATTATTTCTTCATCAGTAGCATCTTCTTTTCCAAACTTGATGTTGTTTTTTATAGAATCAGAAAACAAGAAAGCATCTTGTGGTACAACAGCAATACTGTCGCGTAAATCATTTAGGTTAATGTTTTTTATTGGAGTATCGTCTATTAAGACTTCTCCTTTTGTTGGATCATATAATCTACTGATTAATGTTAATATTGTTGATTTACCCGAACCAGTTTTACCTAAAATGGCTAAAGTTTTTCCTTTTTCAAGCTCAAAAGAAATGTCTTTTAATCCTTGAATATTAGTGTCTTCATAAGTAAAAGAGACATTTTTGAAACTGATTTTTCCTTGAATAACTGATTTCTCAGGAACTAAGTTTTGAATTTCTGGTTCTGTATTTAAAAATTCATTTAATCTTTTTTGAGAGGCTTCTGCT
This sequence comes from Flavobacterium ponti, assembly GCF_042652765.1. Lineage (NCBI taxonomy): Bacteria > Pseudomonadati > Bacteroidota > Flavobacteriia > Flavobacteriales > Flavobacteriaceae > Flavobacterium > Flavobacterium ponti. Next base: position 47,157 of record NZ_JBHSGW010000021.1, on the reverse strand, counting down.
TCTTGAATCATAGAGGAAACCCAACCTAATGAAGCAACAGGCCAAGTCAACATATTTATGTAAAGAATAAATTGTGCAATTGTACCAATGTTTTCAATACTTCCATTGATATACATCATTCCACCTACATAAATTACAACTAAATTTGACAAACCAATTAACAAAATCATCAAAGGTCCAAAAAGTGAATTTGTTTTGGCTAATGATAAGTTTTTGTCTTTACTATCTTGAGTCAATTCTCCAAATTCTTCTGATTTTTTATTTTCTAAGGCATAAGCTTTTATAACTCTAATTCCAGAGAAAAATTCTTGTGCAAACGAAGATAGAGTAGATAAATTTTGTTGGTATAAACTACTTTTTTTGTGGATTTGAGAACTAATTTTAAAAACACTGTATGATAATAGAGGTAAAGGTAACAAAGAGTACAATGTTAATTTTGGAGAAATATTATACATATATATAATGACAACTCCAAAACGAATAATAGTATTTGAAGAATACATTACAGCTGGACCAACATACATTCTTACCTTACTTACATCTTCACTTATTCTATTCATTAAATCACCTGTTCGGTTTTTTTTGTAAAAACTTTGAGATAATCTTTCATAATGTTTGAACACTTCATTTTTTAAGTCAAATTCAATATGTCTTGACATGACAATCAAGGTTTGTCGCATCAAAAAAGTCAATAATCCTGCAATGATAGTTGTGGCTAATATGATTAAAATGTTATTCAATAATTCTTCTCTTGCTAATTCTGGATTAGTTTTAGCATAATCTTGAATTGAATTAATTGATTTTCCAATATATTCTGGAGTATATAAAGAGAAAATTTGAGCTAAAATTGTAAATATTAATCCTAAAATAAATCTGTATTTATATTTGACAAAATATTTATTTAAATACTTTAATTCTTTCATTTTTCTAAAAAAATTGTTTTTTTTATATTAATTTAATAAAAAAGAGCAAAAAAACGTAATTATTGAATTGTTAGTGAAACCCTGATATATTAATAATTTATTAAAATAATTCAATATTTTTGAAATATCTCAAATTTATAATTAATTTTGTACTTCAAAATTATCAAAATAATATTCTAACAATACGACTATGACTTCAAATATTATACCTGTAAATGAGATTCATAAAGTAGATCCAGTTTTTGGTCAACTTTCATTTGACGGACATGAACAAGTTGTTTTTTGCCATGACAAAGATACTGGTTTAAAAGCAATAATTGGTATTCATAACACAATTTTAGGACCAGCACTTGGAGGAACAAGAATGTGGAATTATACTAACGAGTGGGAAGCTCTTAATGATGTTTTACGTTTATCTCGTGGAATGTCTTTCAAATCTTCAATTTCTGGATTAAACTTAGGTGGTGGAAAAGCTGTTATCATTGGTGATGCTAAAACACAAAAAACACCTGAATTAATGAGAAAATTTGGTGAATTTGTTAATTCTTTGTCAGGAAAATATATTACTGCAGAAGATGTAGGTATGGAAACCAAAGATATGGATACTGTTAGAGACGTGACTCCTTATGTAACTGGAATTTCAGAAGCTAGAGGTGGTTCAGGAAATCCTTCTCCTATTACAGCTTATGGTGTTTACATGGGAATGAAAGCTGCTGCAAAATATCAATTTGGTACAGACAATTTAGAAGGTAAAAAAGTTTTAGTACAAGGTATTGGTCATGTTGGTGAAGTTTTAGTAGATCATTTGACTCAAGATGGAGCAATTGTTACTATTTCTGATATTAATGAAGATAGATTACATCAAGTAGGTGCTAAATATGGTGCCAAAATTTTTAGTGGTGGAGATTTATATGGTTCAGATGTTGATATTTATGCTCCTTGTGCTCTTGGTGCAACAATTAATGATGATACTATTCAAAAAATTAATGCAAAAGTTATTGCTGGTGCAGCAAATAATCAATTGGCAAATGAAGTAATTCATGGTCAAATTTTAAAAGAAAAAGGAATTTTATATGCTCCTGATTTCTTAATTAATGCTGGTGGTGTAATTAATGTGTATTCAGAATTAGCTAAATTAACCAAAGCAGAAGTGATGGAAAAAACAGAAAACATCTACAATACTTCTTTGGAAATATTCAAACATGCTGAAATAAATAATATTACTACACATCAAGCAGCGTTATCAATTGCTCAAAAAAGAATTGATGATAGAAAATTAGAAAAAGCACAATAATAAATTATAAAAAAGTGTATTTTTGCAAAGCGAAAGGTAATTCTTTCGCTTTGTTAATTAAATAAGTTCTTATACAATGTTGAATAGAAGACATATTCGAGTAAAAGTAATGCAAAGTATTTATGCAGTTCATCAGCATAAATCAGATGATTTGAACAGAGAAGAAAAGTTTTTGTTTTATAGCATAGAAGCTATTCAAGACTTATATCTTTTAATTTTTTCGGCTTTGATAGAGCTTAGAATTAAAGAAGAAAATTATCTAAATTTAGCTTCCAAAAAGCATTTAGCAACTGCTGAAGAGAAAAATCCAAACAGAAAGTTCATTCAAAATGAGGTGTTACATTTATTAGAAAATCAATCTACATTATCTGTGGCTTTGGAAACAAAAAAAATCAACCATTGGAAATTAAATGATGATTTGATTTTGCATTTATTAGAAGATATCAAAAAATCAGATGTTTACATGACTTATATGTCAACAGAAGCTTCCACTTTTGAAGAAGATTCTAAATTTGTAGTTGACTTATTTGTTAAGGTTTTGGCACCAAATGAAAGATTATACGATTATTTGGAAGACAATAAATTAACATGGATTGATGATTATGCTTTAGTGAACACTTTTATTAGTAAGCAATTAAAGCAATTAAAAAATCCTTCAAGTACTATTGAAATTCCAAAGGTTTACAAGGATGAAGACGATAAACTTTTTGCTAAACAGCTTTTCATTAAAACTCTTTTAAATGAAAATGAATTAGCTAAAGAATATGTCAATAAAACTCCAAATTGGGACTCAGAAAGAATTGCTGAAATTGACACTATATTGCTAAAGATGGCAATTTGTGAATTGTTAAAGTTTCCTTCAATTCCAGTTAAAGTGACTATTAATGAGTATCTTGAAATTGCCAAAGAATATTCAACACCAAAAAGTAGTATTTTTATCAACGGAATTTTAGATAATTTGATAAAAGATTATAAAGAAGAAAATAAACTGAATAAATCAGGAAGAGGTTTAATGTAAATTATATAATATTATGAAAATGAAATTAATACCAGTTATTGCTATTTCTACATTATTTTTAGTAGCATCATGCAAAGAAAATGCATCATCAAAAATTACAGAGGCTGATATGAAAGTCGCTAATGAAGTTTCAGCTACTTCAGGAAAATTACCTGTTTTAGAATTTGATAAAACAGTACATGATTTTGGAAATATCAATGAAGGTGAAAAAGTTACAACAGAATTTATTTTAAAAAATACAGGTGAAGCTGATTTGGTTATTGTAAGTGCAGTTGGAAGTTGTGGATGTACTGTTCCAGAACCACCAAAAGAGCCAATTAAACCAGGAGAATCTGCTCCAATTAAAGTAACTTTTGATTCTACTGGAAAACCAGGTCAACAAGAAAAAACAGTAACAATTACATCAAACACAGCTAACGGTAAGGAGACTTGCAAGATTATGGCAAATGTAAAACCAGATCCAAACAAGCCAGTTGTAAAACACTAAAAAAACATTATGAATTCAAGCTTAATAATACAAATCGTTTTAATGATTGCTGTTTTTTATTTCCTATTAATAATGCCACAGCAAAAAAGAGCTAAAAAGGAAAAAGCTTTTGAGCAAGGGTTAAAAGTAGGAGACAAAATAGTTACTAAAGCCGGAATTCACGGTAAAATAGCTGAGATGTCTACCGATACAGTTGTTATTGAAACCATGGCAGGCAAAATTAAAATGGAAAGAAGTGCTATTTCAATGGAAATGAGCGCTAAAACCAATGCACAAAAATAAGATTAACTTCTATATTTATCATGTAAACCGATGTTCGAAAGAATCATCGGTTTTATTTTTTCTAAACGATTTATCTTTGTCTTTTCTTGTTTAGCTTCATTAATGTACTCCATGAATTCTCTTTGTTTATAAGGTGTAAACAATGTAAAAGCTTGTTTTAATTCTTTATTTGTTTTGAATTCATTTTCTAAAAATTCACATGAAATCTTGTCCTTTTTTTTGGGCTTAATTTTTAACCCTTTCTCTTCATTTTCAATAGCTTCATTAATATATTCAAGAATTATTTTTTCATCAACCTCTTCTAGAGAATTAAAACGCATTTGTCTTAAACCTTTTGTGTTTTCTTCATTAGCATTGATTAATAAGTTCATAGTATCTTTCAAAAAAACACCGTTGAAAAACCAAATACCAAAATAAGATTTAAAGCCACCAATTCCAATTACATTTTTAGTATTGTGAGTATAAATAGGAGCACCCCATTTAATTGTTTCTACAAGTTGAGTTTTATTAATTATAGACTTTAAATATTCTAATTCTTTTGTCCATTGATTGTTTTTGTCCCAGATTTTTTTTTCAGCCATCTTTTTTAATTTGTATAAAAATAAAAAAAAGATAGCACATTTATACTTTCTTTTGGTTACAACCTTATTAATTTTTAAGAAACTTAAAAGTTCTAATTTTTTCATCAATTAGGACTTTTGTAATATAGACTCCATTTTCTAAAGAAGAAATATTTAATGAACAGTTGTTGTTATTGATAGTTTCGTCTTTAATTTTTTGTCCAATTAAGTTATATATTTCTATTGTGTTAATATTTGAAGCCTTAGTATTTATTTCTAAAGAATTTGAAGATTTATTATACAAGTAAGTGAACAAATCAGAATTAAATATTTCGCTAGAAGCAACTGCAGAAGTAACATCAATATCAAAAATAAATAAAGGAGCAGCGTTACCACTTTTATTAGCGTGAATTGCAATTCTATAATCACCAGAAGTGGTTGGAACAAAAGTATTTCCAGTACTTAGAGCAGCTGTTTTTAAATCAGTACCATTTGAAGCTTGATAAACACCATTTTGTGTAATATTATGATAATCTCCTAATAAGATTTGAACATTAGCTGTAGAACTTGCGTCGTCAACCAAATAAAGGGAAAATGATTGATTAGCAGTGACATTTCCAATATTATATGAATTGTATCTTACATTTATCGAGTAACTTGTTCCAGCTGTGAATGAAATTATAGGAGAAAACAGCCAATCATTTTTAGCAGGTTGATAAATGTTTGTTGGAAATACAGTTGCAAAGTTATCAATAGTGCCATCTAAATCTATATCTGTAGAACTATTGATTGTCCAAACAGGACTTATACCATCAGAGTTTTCGATAACCCAACAAGTAGAAAAAGAACCTGAACTTTGAAAATCATCTGAGAAAGGAGTGGTAATTGCTGTAGTACAATTTTGTGCGTTTATTACATAAAAAGTTAAGAATAGAGTTATAAAAAGTAATTGTTTTTTCATAATAAATTGAATATTATTTAGTTATATAACAAAAATAACATAATATTCTTTTTAATAAGTTAATGAAGGGTTAATGGGAAATGAAAATGTTTTTGTAGCTTTAAATATTTTCTAAATCTTCTTTAACTCTATACTCAACAATTCTTGTAATTAATTCTTTAGGTAGAGGTTTATCTAAAGCAAACTGAATTGCACCTTTTGAAGTTTTATATTCTTTTAAGTCTTCTTTAAAATGAATAATTGGAGAAGTGTGTGGATAAAATCCAATGTGATTTTTGTAAGCTGCAAAATAGACTAAACGACCATGTTGTTTGTAAGCAGGCATTTTGTAACTCATTATTTCTTCTGCATTTGGAGCTGTTTTTTTAATGATAGCCCTCAATTCTTGTAGCAAAACCTGAACATTTTCTGGAAATGTTTCAATATATAAATCTATTTCATTTGAAGTTTTCACCTTACAGATTTAAGATATAATTGTTCTACTTTTTCTCTAGCCCAAGGAGTTTTTCTCAAAAAAGTCAAACTCGATTTTATAGTTGGATTGTGCGTAAAACAACGAATGTTTATTTTTTCTCCCAAAATTTCAAAACCATATTCAGCCACTAATTTTTCTAAAATATCGACTAATTTGATTCCGTGTAATGGATTGTTATTTTGAGTTGATTCAGACATTAACTTATTTTATAAAAAAAAGGGAAACCTAAATTTCCCTTTTAAACAATTATTTTTGGGCTGTTAATTCAGCTATTTTTACAATTACTTCTGTTGCTTTAACCATACTTTCTACTGGTACATATTCATATTTTCCATGAAAATTATGTCCACCAGCAAAGATATTTGGACAAGGCAATCCTTTATATGATAATTGTGAACCATCTGTTCCACCACGAATGGGTTTGATTAATGGTTCAATTCCTAATTCTTTCATTGCTTTTTCAGCTATCTCAACAATATGAAAAACTGGTGTTACTTTTTCCTTCATATTATAGTATTGGTCTTTGATTTCAACAATACAAATATCTTCACCAAATTGTTGTGCATAGTGATAATTGATTTCAGCAGCTATTTTGTGAATCAATTCTTTTCGAGCTTCAAAAATATCTTTATCATGGTCTCTAATGATTAATTCCAAAACAGTTTCTTCCAAAGTACCAGTTAAATGATGCACATGAAAAAATCCTTCATAACCAGTTGTTCTTTCTGGAACTTCATTTTCAGGTAATTTTGAAATAAATTGACTTGCTAAAAGCATAGAATTAATCATTTTTCCTTTAGCATAACCAGGATGAACGCTTTTTCCTTTAAAAGTAATTTTAGCTCCAGCTGCATTGAAATTTTCGTATTCTAATTCACCAATTTGACTTCCATCCATAGTATAAGCCCAATCAGCACCAAATTTTTCAACATCAAATTTATGTGCTCCACGACCAATTTCTTCATCAGGTGTAAATCCTACACGAATTTTACCATGTTTAATTTCTGGATGATTGATTAAATGCTCCATGGCTGACATGATTTCTGTAATTCCAGCTTTGTCATCAGCACCAAGTAAAGTAGTACCATCAGTTGTAATAAGTGTTTGTCCTTTGTAAAGCAACAAATCTTCAAAATAATTAGGAGATAAAACGATGTTTTGTGCTGCATTCAAAACAATATCTTTTCCATCATAATTTTCTATGATTTGAGGATTTACGTCTTTTCCTGTAAAATCTGGAGTTGTGTCAAAATGAGAAACAAAACCAATTGTAGGAACTTCATGATCAACATTACTAGGCAAAGTTGCCATGATGTATGCATTTTCATCAATTGTAACCTCTTGCATTCCCATTGCTTTCAATTCATCAACTAACTTATTAGCCAAATCCCATTGTTTTGCTGTACTTGGTGTTGTATTTGAATTGGGATCAGATTCTGTATCAATAGTTACGTAACTGATAAATCTATCTATTATTTTTTGCATTTTTTATTTTTTTTAATCCGTTGGCTAAAGCCGAACGGCAATAATTTTTCTATTTCTCTGAAAATCTTTAAATCTATTTCAAACTTCCAACCATATCTTCTGGTTTTACCCATTGGTCAAAATCTTCTTCAGAAACATATCCTAAACGTACTGCTTCTTGTTTAAGAGTTGTTCCGTTTTTATGAGCAGTTTGAGCAATTTCAGCTGATTTGTAATAGCCAATTTTTGTATTTAAAGCTGTAACCAACATCAATGAATTGTCAACTAATTCTTTAATTCTTGTGTAGTTTGGTTCAATGCCTGAAGCACAATGTTCGTCAAATGACATACAAGCATCACCAATTAATCTTGCTGATTGCAAGAAATTAGCAGCCATCATTGGTTTGAAAACATTCAATTCGTAATGACCTTGAGTTCCACCGATTGTGATGGCAACATCATTACCCATAACTTGAGCACAAACCATAGTTAACGCTTCACATTGAGTAGGATTTACTTTTCCTGGCATGATAGATGAACCTGGTTCGTTTTCTGGAATAAGGATTTCTCCAATTCCTGAACGTGGTCCAGAAGCCATCATTCTAATGTCATTAGCAATTTTATTTAACGAAACCGCTAATTGTTTTAAAGCTCCGTGAGATTCAACAATAGCATCATGAGCCGCTAAAGCTTCAAATTTATTTTCAGCAGTTACAAAAGGCATTCCTGTAAATTTAGCAATGTATTCTGCTACTTTTACATCATAACCAGCAGGAGTGTTTAATCCAGTTCCAACAGCAGTTCCACCTAAAGCTACTTCAGATAAATGAGCTAACGTATTTTTAAGAGCTTTTAAACCATAATTTAATTGAGCTACATAACCAGAAAGTTCTTGACCCAATGTAAGTGGAGTAGCATCCATTAAGTGAGTTCTACCAATTTTCACTACATTCATATATTCTTTTGACTTAGCAGCCAATGTATCTCTTAATTTTTCAACACCTGGAATTGTAACTTCAACAACTGCTTTGTAAGCTGCAATGTGCATTCCTGTTGGATATGTATCGTTTGAAGATTGCGATTTGTTTACATCATCATTTGCTTTCAAAACAGGTTCACCTTCACCAATTTTTAATCCTGCTAAAACTTGAGCACGGTTTGCTACAACTTCATTCACGTTCATGTTACTTTGCGTACCAGAACCAGTTTGCCAAATTACTAATGGAAATTGGTCATCTAATTTTCCAGCTAATATTTCATCACATACTTGTGCAATAGCATCTCTTTTTTCAGTTGATAAAACACCTAAATCGCAATTTGCGTAAGCTGCTGATTTTTTTAGGTAAGCAAATCCCATGATTACTTCTCTTGGCATTGATGCTGAAGGTCCAATTTTAAAATTGTTTCTTGAACGTTCTGTTTGAGCTCCCCAATATTTTTCTGCAGGAACTTTTACTTCACCCATGGTGTCTTTTTCTATTCTGTATTCCATTTTTATTGTTTAATCGTTAAGTTGTTGAATTGTTTATTTGTTTTACTTTTATTTGTTTAATTGATTTAAAATTCCACCGTTTAATAGTTTCATGATTACACAAATTCAGCGATTCAAAATTAATCATTCTAAAACCTTTTTAAAAATAATTTAAAGTATTTATTGCTAAAAAAAATAATTGCTCTATCTTTGGAGAGAATTCATTAAAAATTCCGGAAAACATGTTTGAATTTGATCAGTATTTAGGTTTTTTACTTTTCTTAACCATTTTAACGATTGGTTTTTGGTTAATGTTCTTTTTAGTATCGTTTGTTCCTTATTGGATTGGTGGTGCAATTATGGAATTAATCAAAGAGAAAAGAAATAAAAACAAAGATGACGAAGACAAAAAGTAATTTTTGTTAACAATCAAAAAAAAGCACTTGAGTACTCAAGTGCTTTTTTTATACTTTGTATTTTTTTTTATTATGGTGTTCCCATCATTTCTTCACCACCACCATCATCTCTTCTTTGATTATTTTCTCTTTCTTTTTTCTTGTTGAATCTATAAGTAAATGCAAGAGTAATTTGTCTTTCTCTCCATTGAAAAGTTGAAAAAGATGAAACATTATCTAAATCAATATAGCTTCTTCTTTTTCTAGTGTTGAATAAATCACTTACATTTAAAGCTAATGAACCTTTATCTTTTAAAATATCTTTACTAAATGATAAATTAACACTTGTCATATCTAAAGTTCTACCTTGAGCTGTATTTTGTGGAGCTCTGTAAGTTACATTAGTTTGCCAATCTACATTGTAAGGTAAAGTTACTTTAGAGGTCAATCTTGTAAACCAAGTTGTTGCAATATTATCAAAGTTTTGAACAACTTCATTTCCTTGAAAATCTGTATAAGTATAATCTCCTTGATTTTCTACTCTATATAAATTGAAATTTCCGTTTAAACGCCACCATTTATATGGAGAATAATTGGCATTCATTTCAAAACCAGCTCTATATTCTTTAGCTAAATTAATTGGAGTGCTAATAATCACAGGTGTTTGAACATTTACACCATCAACATTTGTAGTTACAAAGTTCCCAGACTCTTTTCTAATAAATTGAAATGTATCATCTGTCATATTAACATAAAGAGAAGTGTTGAAAGTTATTTTATCCCATTTTCTTAAATAACCTAAATCTAAAACATTTGTATAAGATGGATTTAAGTCAGGATTTCCTTGGAAAATATTAATATTACTTGAGTAACTTGAAAAAGGATTTAAAAATCGTCCTCTTGGTCTATTAATTCTTTTACTGTAACTTAATGTCAAATTGCTATCATCATTTAATTCATAATTGAATGTAGCAGTTGGAAAGAAGTTATTGTATTTTTTAGTATTATAATCATTTGAGGTAATAGAATTTACTTCAATATTACTGTCTTCCCATCTTAGTCCAAAGAAATATGAAAACTTATTAATCTTTGAACCATATTGAGTATAAAGTGCATTTACATTTTCTTTGTATTCTAATAAATTTGTAAATACAGAATCATCATTTACATTAAAATCAGTCAAATTCTTTTGAAAATTACCTCTATAACCAGCCTCAAATCTTGAGTCTTTGCCAATTGGTAAAACATAATCTGCTTGCAACAAATTTCTTAATTGTGATTGATTGTTTAACGTAACATCTGTAAAATATGAACTAGGATCACCTAAAATTTGATCATATATTATAGAACTCTCATTATCTTGATTTTTTGAAAAGGCAACATTTGCTGTTAATTTATGATCTTCTTTTTCAAAATCTTTTGTAAAAACAGATGAGTATTCAATACTGTATTCTTTACTAATTTCATCATTTAACCTATTTCTTACGAAGGTAGGATTGAAATTTGCATCATAATTGTTATAAAAAACATTATCAGGGTTTGCTCCAGATTCTTTTGAAAAAGTCAGTGCATGAGTCCAAGAAGCAGATTTTGTTAAGAATAAATCAATACCATAATTGGCATTAAAAGTTCTGTTTAAACGTTGATTGGTTCTACTTTCATAAATATAATTTCTTGTAGTTCCATCTTCATTAAAATATTCAGAATCTGTTGATGAGTTTCCTGGAGAATTTCTGTAATTGTATCCAAAATTTGAAAATAAATTAAAAGAATCACTTCTATAATTTATATTTGCAGATAGACCATAAGCTTCTGGATCTCCAACTGAAGCAATAACAGAACCATTTATTCCTTGTCCTTTTCCTTTTCTTAGTACAATATTGATAATTCCACCACCACCTTCAGCATCGTAACGAGCAGAAGGATTTGTAATTACTTCCACTTTTTCAACTGAATCAGCTGGTAAAAGTTTTAGCGCATCAGCAATATTAATTCCAGCTAAACCAGAAGGTCTTCCGTCAATTAAAATTCTAACATTTTCATTTCCACGAAGAGCAACAGTTCCGTCAGGATCAACAGTTACAGAAGGAACGTTGTTAAGCACATCACTCATTGTTCCACCTTTTACCATCATATCTTGCCCAACATTATAAACACGCTTATCTAATTTAAATTCAACTGTTGAAACATCTGCAACCAAAACTACTTCTTGAAGTTGAGATACATCTGGTTCAAGAAAAACAGTTCCTAAATTAGTATCATTTTCAATTACTTTATTGTTTACTGTAAGTGTTTTTAAAGAGATAAATTCGTAACTGATGTTGTAAGTTCCTTTTACAACATCAAGACTAAAATTCCCTTGTTCATCTGTAACTCCACCAGTTACAATTTCTGGTTTATCTACATTCTTTAGAACTATTGTTGCATATTCTAAAGGAGTATTAGTACTTTTTTCATAAATCTTTCCACTTACGGTTACTTTAGCCATTTGTGCTATTCCTGAAAAAGAAAACAGAAGTAACGTTAAGGCTGATAATAATTTGCTTAGTCTCATTAATTTGATTTTTTTTAAATTGTAGATAAGACTGCAAAAGTACCCTTTGGTTTAAGCTACAAATCACAAAAGTTTGTTAAATAAATTATAGAATTTCCTTAATTTTTTCTTTCGGTCTAGCTACAATGGCTTTATTTCCATTAATAACAATTGGTCTTTCAATTAATTTTGGGTATTGAACCATTGCTTCAATAATATCATTATCTGACAAGTTTTTGCCCTTAAAATTTTCAACCCAAATCGCTTCTTTGGTTCTAACTAATTCTATTGGTTTGTAGTTCAGTTTTTTAAGAATAGCTATTAATTCTTCCTTAGTTATTGGATTTTCTAAATATTTGATTACTTCATAAGGTTGATTGATGTTATCTAATTCGCTAATTCCTTCACGAGATTTTGAACACCTTGGGTTATGGTAAATTTTTATCATCATTTATTAATTTTGAGTTATTGATTTGAGTAAAAAGTATTATTTTAGACAAAATTAAAATAAATAATATGTTTATAGCACAAGGTTATAAAAAAGGCAATGATTTTTGGAAGTATATAATAGGCTCATTGCTTGTAATAATTGCTTCATTTGTTGGGCAAATTCCTTTAACAATTGCTGCTTTTATGAAAGCTTATATGGATGGAAAATCAATTCCAACAAATGAAAAAGATTTATATGCTTTGTTTGATTCAAATCTATTTTTGTTTTTGATGTTGATTTCCTTCGTTTTTGCCATTTTTGCATTATATCTTGTTGTAAAAAAAATTCATAATCAAGATTTTAAAGAAATAGTCACTTCAAGAAAAAAGATGGATTGGAAACGTTTTTTTGTAGCATTTTTCATTTGGGCAATTATATCTGTTTCACTAATACTAGTTTCTTATTTTTCGGGTGATTCTGAAATAGTGTTGCAATTTAACTTAATACCTTTTCTTATTTTATCAGTTGTTGCTATGGTTTTAATTCCAATCCAAACAAGTACTGAAGAATTGGTTTTTAGAGGTTATTTGATGCAAGGTTTCTATAATTTATCCAAAAACAAATGGTTTCCGTTGCTAATGACTTCAGTTATTTTTGGAACAATGCATTGGTTTAATCCAGAAGTTGCAGAAATGGGTCCAATTATTATGATTTATTATATTGGAACTGGTTTGTTTCTTGGAATTCTGACATTAATGGATGAAGGAACAGAGTTAGCTTTAGGATTTCATGCTTCTAATAATTTAATTTCAGCTCTTTTAATTACAGCTGATTATAGTGTTTTGAGAACTAACGCTATTTTTAAAGATTTATCAAAACCAGAAGTTAATTTCGAAATTTTTGTACCAATTATTTTTTATGTTTTTCTACTAATAATTTTCGCTAAAATATATAAATGGAATAATTGGAAAGAAAAACTCTTTGGAAATCATGTTGAAGAAGAATATCAAGAACCAATTATTTAATTCCTATCAATTATGTTACATAGTCCTAATTACAAAAATGTACACAATAAATTTAAGTTGAATGGTTTTCATTTGACTGCTGATCATTTATGTAGAGTAGCTTATAGTTTTATCAAAGAAGGAGATGATTTTGAAAAACCTGTTGGAAATTTTATTTTAGATTGGTTTGATAATAACGAGTTTATTGTAATGCAAACTTCTGGTTCAACAGGAAAACCAAAAAGTATACAAGTCAAAAAGCAAGCCATGATTAATTCGGCATTGGCAACAGGTGATTTTTTTAAATTAGAACCCGGAAATACAATTTTAAACTGTTTACCCGTGAAATTTGTTGCTGGAAAAATGATGTTTATTCGTGCATTTATCTTAGGATTAGAAATGGATTTCGTAGCACCAAGTTCACATCCATTAGAATTAATTGATAAACAATACGATTTTACGGCCTTAGTACCTTTACAAGCTATGAATTCCATAGAATTTCTACACAATTTTAAAACCATAATAATTGGTGGAGCAGCTGTTTCAAACGAATTAGAGAAAAAGTTAAAACCTATAAAATCTAATATCTATGAAACATATGGAATGACTGAAACAATTACCCATATTGCAGCGAGAAAGTTGGGTAAAAAAGTATTCACTACCTTGCCAAATGTTGTTTTATCACAAGATGAAAATAATTGTTTGTTGATTCATGCAACGGCAATTTCCGATGAAATTATTCACACTAATGATATTGTAGAATTAGTTTCAGAAAGCGAATTTAAATTTTTAGGAAGGTTTGATAATGTCATCAATAGTGGAGGAATTAAATTAATTCCTGAGCAAATAGAGAAGAAGTTAGCAAAAATTATTTCAAATCGTTTTTTTGTTATGGGTAAAGAAGATAAAGAATTGGGAGAACATTTAGTACTTGTAGTTGAAGGTGAAACTTATCCAATTGATTTAGATAAAATAACAACTTTGGACAAATACGAAAAACCAAGAGAAATCATTTTTGTACCAAAATTCAAAGAAACAGGTTCTGGAAAAATTATTAGAAAGGAAAGTTTGGTTTAAGAATTTAAATTTGTTTCAAACTGTTTAGTCATTTCATAAAGGGCAATGTTTGCAGCTTGAACAACATTCATACTCGAATTTTCACCAAACATATCAATATGAATGACTTCATTGCATTGTTTTAAAGTTGCATCTGAAACTCCAAAATTTTCATCACCAATGACTAAAACAATCGGTTTGTTAAAATCAAATTTATGTTTTTGAAGTGAAGTACTGTTGTTGGTGATTTCTAATGCAATTAATTGATGTTCTTTTTTTATTTCTAAAAGATAAGATTCAATATCGGAAATTACTTTATAAGGAACATATTTTTCAGTTGCTCTCGACGTTTTCTTCATCTTGCGAGAAAGAATGTTGGATGCTTCACCATTGAAAACAATTTCTTGAATTCCAAAAGCATCGCAAATTCTGAATAATGAACCTATATTTGGAGCATTACTTACATTTTCACAAAAGAGAATAATTGGAAATTTTTGTTTTTTGAAATGTGTAGAATCGTGCGTTAATTGCATTAGTAGTTCAATCGTTAAATTGTATAACTGTTAAATCTTTTAATAAACCTTAATGTAATATTTATCCGTTCTCACTTTAATTTCATCTGGAATTGAAACTACTGGAATTGGTGAAATCTGAAATTCATTAGTTACTAAAACGCGTTGTCTTTTTCCATTGATTTCAAGTTCTATAGGCATTTCAAAATTAGGTTCATCGGTTTGCCATTTGTATTTGAATTGGTTTTTATGTTTTTTTAGCACTAAAACAGGAATTGTAGTATGTTTTAAGTATTGATTGAAAAAAGGAGTCATATCGTGTCCTAATTCTTGACTAAAGAAATCGATAACCGTTTTAGTATCAATAATTTTCTTTTTATACGTATTTGAATATTTTAACAACATTGCCCACCATTTTGAATCATTATTTGTAATGTGTCGCAAAGTGTTTAACATCAAAGCTCCTTTGTAGTACATATCTCCAGAACCTTCTTTATTTACACCATAAAAGCCAATAACTGGTTTGTCATTTTGTACATTTTTAGATTGTCCGTTAATGTATTTTTGAGCTTCATCATATCCTTTTGTACATTCTAAAAATACAGATTCTGAATAGGTTGTGAAAGCTTCATGAATCCACATATCAGCAATGTCTTTACTCGTAATGCTGTTTCCAAACCATTCGTGACCTGTTTCGTGAATTGTAATAAAATCAAACGATAATCCAATTCCGGTTCCAGATAAATCTCTACCCATATAACCTTTTTTATATCTGTTTCCATAAGCCACTGCACTTTGATGCTCCATTCCTAAATAAGGAGTTTCAACCAATTTGTAACCATCTTCATAAAAAGGATATTGTCCAAATTTTTGTTGAAAACAATTCATCATAGGTTTCACATCAGCTTCAAAATGAACTTTTGCAATTTCTTCATTTTCACGAAGTACGTAATAGTCCAAATCTAATCCATTTAAGTTATCATGAATATGAACATAATCAGCAATATTAACAGTAATAGAGTAGGTGTTTATTGGATTTACAACTTCCCAATCCCAACGAGTATAACCATTTTTTAAATCTTCAGAACCTTTAAAACGTCCGTTTGAAACATTCATTAATCCATTGGGAACAGCAACTTTTATGGTTGCTCCTTTATCAGGTTCATCTGTTTGAGAATCTTTCACAGGATACCACAAACTTGCTCCTGTTCCTTGAACGGCAACACCAATAAAATCTTTTCCGTTTTTATCTTTTTTGAACACAAAACCACCATCCCAAGGAGCATTTTTAGCAATTAAAGGTTTTCCTGAATAATAAAAACGTAATTTTTGGGACGAATTTTGAGGTAAAGCTGAAACAAAATTGATAAAAACAGCATCATTATCTCTTTTATAAGTCAATTTTTTCTTGTTGAAAATTATAGAATCAATATTCATGTTTTCAAATAAATCCAATTGAATTTTCTTGGTGTCTTGTAAAACATCAAATGTTACTTCATTATAACCTACAATACTTTTTTCTTCTGGATTAATTTTGATGTTTAAATCATAATGTTGCACATCATAGCAAGAACGCTCAAAACGCATTCCACCTTGTAACGAATCTCTTCGTGTGAAGTTTTGTGCTGTTAATTGAAATAAACTAAATAATAATGTAAGTGTAAATATTTTTTTCATCAGATTTTTTTTCTTGAAATACAAATTTAACTAAAATTCAGCTTCTACAGTAAAAGTCATTTCTTTTTTTGAAATAGGATGTACAAAAGTCAATTGTTCAGCATGAAGATGCAATCTATTGGCTTTTTTTCCATACAAATCATCACCAACAATTGGGGTTTTTAAACCTAATTCGTGTGAAGCATGCACTCGCAATTGATGAGTTCTTCCTGTAATTGGATAAAAAAAGACTTTGGTTTTATTGTCTTTGACTTCAATTTTTTGCCAACGAGTTTGTGCTGTTTTACCGTGTTCGTAGCAAACCAATTGCCTTGGTCTATCATCTAAATCAACTCTTAATGGAAAATCTATAAAACCTTCATTTTCTTCAATAATTCCATCTAATAATGCTACATATCTTTTCTTAATTGTTCTTTTAATGAATTGACGTTGTAATTCTTTATAGACTTCTTCGTCTTTAGCTAAAATCATGATTCCGGAAGTTGACATGTCTAAACGATGGACAATTAATGGTCCAGTTGCATTTGGAAACATATCTTTAACTCTTTGATAAGCAGAATCTTTAATTTGTTTGCCAGGAACTGATAAGAATTCAGCAGGTTTGTTGATTAATACTAAATAATCATCGTCATAAACAATTGAAATATTTTTCCCTTTTGCTGGATTATTTTCAAAAGGATTTACTTCCATTTTTAAACCATCCAACATGTGTTGCATTAAAATAGGTTCGCATTTACTTTTACAAGCTGGATAAAATTGTTTATGTTTTCTGATTTCAGAGTTTGGTGATTTTCCCCACCAAAACTCAGCCATTGCAATAGGTTTTAACTTATTAGCAAAAGCATAATGTAATAATTTTGGAGCAGCACATTCTCCTGCACCAGCTGGTGGATTACCTTCAAAAATTTCTCCGATACTTTTTAGTGTTCTATATTGATTTAGAAAAGCATATTCTGCAAAAAGTTTTTGTTGTAAATCGGCAGATTTTTGTTTTCTGTCTGATTTTAAAGTTTCAATTTTAGAATTGATTAACTCAAATTCTTTTTGAGCAGCTTTTATTTTGTAATTCCAGAATTGTGTCATTTTTTTTAACAGAATTCCTTCTTGTTGGCTAGCATTTTTTAATTCTTCTTCATTGAAAATTTCTGATTTTCGAATGGTATCACGTAGTTTTTTCTGGACTTTTATATTTTCTTTTTGCCTTTGAATATCGTTGAAAGCTTCAATTTTAGTATTTTCTAAATTTTGAAATGCATTTTTAAATTCTTCTGATTTTTTTAAGCTTTCAATTTCTGAAGTGATTTGATTTAATACATCTTCACCCTTTTTGTAAAAACCTTTTGCATCCAACATATCATAAACCGTTGGCACAAATTTTTCATGATGATTGGAATCAGCTAATTTTCCTGAAAAAGCCCAAAGTTGTCCAATTTCTCCAAATTCATTTTGACAAACCAAAACCCCAAACATTTTTCCTATAACTAAACCTTTTTGAGTTGGATTTGATCCAAAATTATGTTCAAAATCGGATTGATTTTCTAAATAATTTTGTAATTCAGTGGAAGCAATAACACTCAATTTATGAGGTTCATAGTAAAAGGGAAAAGTGAATTTTTCAGGTAATGGAATACTTGAAATGTTTGTTTTGAAAGGTTGGAATTTATGGCTAATCATTTGACAAATATACTTTCTAAAAAAGAAAAATCCACTGAAATTTCAATGGATTTTTATATGTTTTATTTGAGTTAGAATTATACTTGTATCACACCCAAATTAAATTTTTTCTCAATAGGAGAATGGTTAGCGGCTTCAATTCCCATAGAAATCCAAGTTCTTGTGTCTAAAGGATCAATGATTCCATCTGTCCATAAACGTGAAGCTGCATAATATGGAGAAACTTGTTCATCATATCTAGCTTTGATTTTATCAAACAATTCTTGTTCGACTTTTTCATCTACAATTTTTCCTTGTTTTTTTAAAGTAGAAGCTTCAATTTGCATTAAAACTTTTGCGGCTTGAGCTCCACCCATTACGGCTAATTCTGCACTTGGCCATGCAAAAATTAATCTAGGATCATAAGCTTTTCCACACATGGCATAATTTCCTGCTCCATAGCTATTTCCAACCACGACAGTAAATTTTGGCACCACTGAATTCGAAACTGCATTAACCATTTTGGCACCATCCTTAATTATTCCTCCATGTTCTGATTTACTTCCAACCATAAATCCTGTTACATCTTGTAAAAACACTAACGGAATTTTCTTTTGGTTACAATTGGCAATAAAACGTGTAGCTTTATCCGCTGAATCTGAATAAATTACACCACCAAATTGCATTTCACTTGGTTTTGTTTTTGCTCCAGTTGTTTTTACAATTTTTCGTTGATTGGCCACAATTCCAACAGCCCAACCGTCAATACGAGCATATCCAGTAATTAGTGTTTGTCCGTAACCTGCTTTGTATTCATCAAATTCAGAATTATCAACCAAACGACTGATAATTTCCATCATATCGTATTGTTCGTTACGAGCTTTTGGTAATATTCCGTAAATATCTTTTGGTTCTAAAGCTGGTTTTTTAGGTTTTTCACGGTTGAAACCTGCTTTGTCATAATCTCCTATTTTTCCAACAATATTTTTTATTCGGTCTAAAGCATCTTTGTCATCTTTGGCTTTGAAATCGGTAACACCACTAATTTCGCAATGCGTTGTTGCTCCACCTAGGGTTTCATTATCAATTGATTCACCAATAGCTGCTTTTACTAGATAACTTCCAGCTAAGAAAATACTTCCTGTTTTATCAACGATTAAAGCTTCATCACTCATGATAGGTAAATAAGCTCCTCCAGCCACACAACTTCCCATTACGGCAGCGATTTGAGTAATTCCCATACTACTCATGATGGCATTATTTCTAAAAATTCTCCCGAAATGTTCTTTATCAGGAAAAATTTCATCTTGCATGGGTAAATAAACTCCAGCTGAATCCACTAAATAGATGATTGGTAATCTGTTTTCCATGGCAATTTCTTGTGCACGAAGATTCTTTTTTCCAGTAATAGGGAACCAAGCACCAGCTTTTACAGTTGCATCATTGGCTACAACAATACATTGTTTTCCGGAAACATAACCAATTTTAACCACAACACCACCAGAAGGACAACCTCCATGTTCTTCATACATTCCTTCACCTACAAAAGCTCCAATTTCAATACTTTTAGATTTTTCATCTAATAAATAATCAATACGTTCACGTGCCGTCATTTTGCCTTCTGCATGTAACTTATCAATACGTTTTTGTCCACCACCTAATTTTACTTGAGCCAATTTTTGTTTCATATCTGAAACTAAAAGTTTATTGTGATCTTCGTTTTTGTTAAAATTTATATCCATTTATTACTGTTGTTTTTAAGGATTGCTAAAATACAAAAAGTATTTGCAAAAAAAGAAATTCCAAACTTCAAAAATATTTCAATTTGAAATTTGGAATTCTATTTGATTATAAAAATTTTATTCTTCCTCTTTCTGACCCATCAACATTAAATAGGCTTTTAAGAATTTATCAATATCTCCATTCATTACTGCATCAACATCACTTGTTTCTGTACCAGTTCTTACATCTTTAACCAATTTATAAGGTTGCATTACGTAATTTCTGATTTGTGAACCCCATTCAATTTTCATTTTACTGGCTTCGATGTCGCTTCTTTGCTCTAATTGTTTTTTTAATTCAATTTCGTACAATTGAGATTTTAACATTTGCATAGCTCGCTGTCTGTTATCGTGTTGCGAACGTGTTTCAGAACATTGTATTTGAATACCTGAAGGTTTGTGAAATAACTGAACTTTTGTTTCAACCTTATTCACATTTTGACCACCAGCACCACTTGAACGAGCTGTTGTGATTTCAATATCTGCTGGATTAATTTCGATTTCAATAGTATCATCTACCAAAGGATACACATAAACTGAAGCAAAAGATGTATGACGTTTAGCATTACTATCAAAAGGAGAAATACGAACCAAACGATGTACACCATTTTCACCTTTCAAATAACCAAATGCAAAATCACCTTCAATTTCTAATGTCACCGTTTTAATTCCAGCAACATCACCTTCTTGATAGTTTAATTCTTTAATTTTGAATTTTTGCTTTTCGGCCCACATCATGTACATTCGCATTAACATGGATGCCCAATCGCAACTTTCCGTTCCACCAGCACCAGCCGTAATTTGAAGAACAGCACTTAAACTATCACCTTCATCAGAAAGCATGTTTCTAAATTCAATATCTTCAATATGAGAGATTAATTCATTGTAATATTCTTCCACTTCTTCATCTGACATTTCTCCTTCTTTATGAAAATCCATCATAATCTGAAGTTCTTCATTCATGTCAACAGCTTTGGTGTAATCTTCTACCCACTTTTTCTTAGAACGTAAGTCTCGTACAACAATTTCGGCTTCTTTTGCGTTATTCCAAAAGTCAGGTGCAAAAGTTTTCTCTTCTTCGTTAGCAATTTCTATTAATTTTCTATCGACGTCAAAGATACCTCCTTAACGCACCGAGGCGATTAATAATATCCTTTATTTGTTCTGTGTTTATCATAATTTATGTAATTTTACACCACAAAAATAGTGATTCCTTTTGATTCTATGGAAATAAATTTAATTAGCGATACGGTTACAAAACCAAGTGTTGCCATGTTACAAAAAATGTTTAATGCAAAAGTTGGAGATGATGTCTATAAATCAGACCCTACTGTCAATCTTTTTGAAGAAACAGTAGCTGATTTATTTGGAATGGAAGCGGCTCTTTTTTTTCCTTCTGGAACAATGGCAAATCAAACAGCTTTAAAGTTGCACACTAATCCTGGAGAACAGGTAATTTGTGATAAATATTCACACATTTACCATTATGAAGGTGGTGGAGCTTCTTTCAATAGTGGCATTTCTTGTAACTTATTAGATGGACATAGAGGCTTGATAACTGCTGATTTAGTAAAACAAGGAATAAATGATCCAGAATTTTATCATGCTCCTTTAACATCCTTAGTAAGTATTGAAAACACTACCAATAAAGGTGGTGGAGCTTGTTATGAAATAAAAGAATTACAAAAAATTAAGCAAGTTTGTGATGAAAAAAACTTAAAATACCATTTAGATGGTGCTCGATTGTGGAATGCTATTGTCGCAAAAAAGCAACATCCTAGAGAATTTGGGAAATTATTTGATACCATTTCAGTTTGTTTTTCAAAAGGTTTAGGAGCTCCAGTTGGTTCTGTTCTACTGGGAACAAAAGCAGATATGAAACGTGCTTTGAGAATCCGAAAAATATTTGGAGGAAATATGCGTCAATCAGGCTACTTAGCTGCAGCTGGATTATATGCTTTGGAAAATAACGTTACTCGTTTAGAAGAAGATCATAAAAAAGCCATAGAAATAGGAGATTTATTAGCTTCTTTTTCTTGGGTTGAAAGTGTAGAACCTGTTGAAACAAATATTGTTATTTTTAAACTAAATCCTGCCATTGATGAGAAATCATTTTTAGAGAAATTAAAACTTAAAAATATTCACATTAGTTCAATGGGTCAAGGAAAATTGAGAATTGTTACTCACTTAGACTATAAAGAAGTGATGCATACTTATGTAAAAGAAACATTGAGTAAGTTTCATTTTTAAGATTTCAAACTATAAAAAAATCCCAAAAGTCATCTAAATAAAGTGATTTTTGGGATTTTTTAATTTTATCCAAACATATCCATTCCAGGAATATTTGGCATACCTTCTTTAGCTACAGCAGCTAATTCTGTTTCATTTACGTTCGTTGCTTTTTCAATAGCTTTGTTGAAAACCGTAACCAAATAGTCTTCAAGCATTTCTTTATCAACTAGTAACTCTTCACTCACTGAAACATTTTTAACTGTTCTGTTTGCGGTTAATGTTACTTTTAAAAGACCATCATTACTTTGTTCATCGACCAAAACATGGTCTAGTCTTTTTTTAGTTTCTTCAACTTTTTTTTGGGTTTCTTTTAGTTTACCCATCATATTCATCATATCTCCAAACATTGTTGATAATTTATTTATTGATTAGAGAACAAAATTAGTAAATTGCATTAGAAATCAATATAAAAAATATGAAAAACTTCCTCTATTTTGTTCTAATATGCCTTATTTTTGCAACTTCTTGTAAAAAAAATAAAGAATCAAAAATGAGTCAAAATATTGTGCCTCCTATGGCAAAAGTAAAGGATACGATTTTAGAAAAGCATGGTGACAAAAGAAATGATCCTTATTATTGGTTGAATGATAGAGAAAATCCAGAAGTGATTGACTATTTAACTAAAGAAAATCAATATTATGATGAAGTAACTGCTCATACAAAAGAATTTCAAAAGGATTTGTTTGAAGAAATGAAGTCAAGAATAAAAGAAGATGATGAATCAGTTCCTTATTTTTATAATGGCTATTATTATATGACTCGTTTTGAAAAAGGACAAGATTATCCAATTTATTCTAGAAAAAAAGGGAGTTTAGATGCCAAAGAAGAAATTATTTTCAACTGCAATGAAATGGCAAAAGGACATTCTTATTTTAGTTTAAGTGGTTTAAGTGTAAGTGAAGATAATAAATGGGTTTCTTTTGGAGTTGATTTAGTTTCTAGAAGACAATATACAATCCAAATTAAGAACTTAGAAACCAATGAAATTCTTCCAGAAAAAATATTAAACACAAGTGGTGGAGCTACTTGGGCAAGTGATAATAAAACAATTTTTTATGTCAAGAATGATATTAAAACGTTGCGTTCAGATAAGATTTACAGGCATACAATAAATACTCCTTCAACAGATGATGTTTTAATCTATGAAGAAAAAGATGATACGTTCAATACTTTTGTTTACAAAGAAAAATCAAAAAAATATTTAGTTATTGGTTCATCAAGTACTTTAACAAATGAATATCAAATTTTAGAATCAGATAATCCAACAGGAAAATTTAGGTATTTTCAAAAACGTGTTAGAGGTTTAGAATACAGTATTTCTCACTTTGGAGATAGTTTTTATATTGTAACTAATAAAGATAAAGCTACAAATTTCAAGTTGATGAAGACTAATGAAAATAATACTTTACAAGAAAATTGGACAGAAGTAATTCCTCATAGAAAAGAGACTTTATTAGAAGGAATCGATATTTTCAAAGATTATTTAGTGGTTGAAGAAAGAACAAATGGTTTGCACAAGATTCAAATTAGACCTTGGAATGGAGTAGGAGCTTACTATTTGCCTTTTGAGAGCGAAACTTATACTGCTTATACAACTACAAATCCTGATTTTGACACCGATATTTTGCGATATGGCTATCAATCGTTAACAACACCTTCTTCTGTAATTGATTTCAATATGAAAACAAAAGAGAAGAAAGTTTTAAAAGAGCAAGAAGTTTTAGGTGGAAAGTTTGATAAAAACAATTATACCGAAGAAAGAGTTTGGGCTACCGCAAAAGACGGAACAAAAATTCCTATTTCATTAGTGTATAGAAAAGGCATGAAAAAAGACGGAACTAATCCCGTTTTACAATATGCTTATGGTTCTTATGGCTACTCAATGGATGCCTATTTTTCTACTACTAGATTAAGTCTTTTAGATAGAGGTTTCATTTATGCTATAGCTCATATTAGAGGTGGTGAAGATTTAGGAAGAGAATGGTATGAAAACGGAAAACTACTAACTAAAATGAACACTTTCACCGATTTTGTGGATTGTTCAAAATATTTAATCAAAGAAAAATATACTTCACCAAAACATTTATATGCAGAAGGTGGTTCTGCTGGTGGTTTGTTGATGGGTGTTGTAATAAATATCGCACCTGAATTATATAATGGTGTTATTGCCCAAGTACCTTTTGTGGATGTTGTAACTACTATGTTAGATGATACAATTCCATTAACTACTGGAGAATATGATGAATGGGGAAATCCAAATGATAAAATATATTATGATTACATGAAGTCCTATTCACCTTATGATAATGTAAAAGCACAAGATTATCCTAATATGTTAGTAACTACAGGTTTACATGATTCTCAAGTACAATATTGGGAACCAGCTAAATGGGTTGCAAAGTTACGAACAAAAAAAACTGATAAAAATATTCTACTTCTAAACACAAACATGGATGCGGGTCATGGTGGTGCTTCAGGACGTTTTGAAGCGTTAAAAGAAACCGCAAAAGAGTTTAGTTTTCTATTAGATTTGGAAGGAATTGATAAATAATAAAAAATTTTTATAAATTTGCAAGGTTTTAAGGTTATCAAAAAATCTATAAAAGTTTACCTTGACTAACATAATATTTATGAAAGAACAAATAAACGCTTATAATAACGTTTTAGAACTTATAGGGAATACCCCTTTAATTAAGCTTAATAAAGTTACTGAAAATTTAAAAGGAAATTTTTACGCTAAAGTAGAAGCCTTTAATCCAGGTCACTCCACAAAAGATAGAATAGCACTATATATTATTGAAGAGGCTGAAAGGCAAGGAATTTTAACACCAGGTGATACCATCATTGAAACTACTTCTGGAAATACTGGTTTTAGTATAGCAATGGTAAGTATCATTAAAGGATACAATTGTATTTTAGCAGTTAGTTCAAAATCTTCTAAGGATAAAATAGACATGCTTCGTACTATGGGAGCTAAGGTTTATGTTTGTCCTGCTCACGTTTCAGCAGATGATGAGCGTTCTTACTATAATGTCGCAAAACGTTTACACGAAGAAACTAAAGGTTCTGTTTATATCAATCAATATTTTAACCAATTGAATATTGATGCACATTATAAAACTACTGGTCCAGAAATTTGGGAACAAACCAAAGGACAAATTACACATTTAGTTGCTTGTAGCGGTACTGGAGGAACAATCTCTGGAGCTGCAAAATTTTTAAAAGAACAAAATCCAAATATTAGAATTTTAGGAGTTGATGCTTTTGGTTCAGTGTTAAAAAAATACCACGAAACAAAAGAATTTGACAACGATGAAATTTATCCATATAGAATAGAAGGTTTAGGAAAGAACTTGATTCCAACAGCAACAGATTTTGATGTAATTGATCAGTTTATGAAAGTTACTGATGAAGAAAGTGCTCATACAGCAAGAGAATTAGCTAAAACAGAAGGACTTTTCGTAGGATATACATCTGGAGCAGCTTTTCAAGCAGTTAAGCAATTTGCTCAAGAAAACGAATTTAATGAAAATAGTAATGTAGTAGTTGTTTTTCCTGATCACGGTTCAAGATATATGAGTAAGATATTTAGTGATGATTGGATGAACGAACAAGGTTTTTTTGATAGTGTAAACATTGAAGAAACTCAAAAAATTGAATTTATAAAATAAATTTAAAGTTGAAAATATAACAAAAAAACCTTCTATTAGAAGGTTTTTTTTATTTTATTAACTAACTTTTTCTCAAATATAGCTTATTTTTGCACAAACAATCTACTATGAATGCAATTCAAAATAAAACTCAATTAGAAGAATATTTCCAAAAATTTAGAAATAATATTATTGGAATAGACCAACAATTTGAAACTCCTTTTGGAAAAAAACCAATTATTTATACAGATTGGACAGCAAGTGGACGATTATATCGACCAATTGAAGAAAAAATTTGTAACGATTTTGGACCATTCGTAGCCAATACACATACTGAGACTTCCGTTACAGGAAAAACAATGACTATTGCTTATCACAAAGCAAAAAACATCATTAAAAAGCACGTTAATGCCAATGAAGATGATGTTCTAATTAATTTTGGAACAGGAATGACAGGTGTTGTGAATAAGTTACAACGTATTTTAGGATTAAGAATTCCAGAAAACTTAAAAGAATATACTATAATTCCAGAAGCTATAAAACCAGTTGTTTTTATATCTCACATGGAACACCATTCTAACCAAACGTCTTGGTTAGAAACGATCGCAGATGTTGTGATTATACCAGCTGATGATGATGGATTGTTTTGTTTAAAAGAATTTAAGAAACTAGTAGATCAATATAAAGACAGAAGTTTTAAAATTGCTTCCATCACATCATGTTCAAACGTAACAGGAATTATTACTCCTTATTACGAAGTAGCAAAAATTATGCACCAAAATAATGGAGTGTGTTTTGTAGATTTTGCGTGTTCTGGACCTTATGTGGAAATAAATATGCATCCAGAAGATAAAGAAGCTTATTTAGATGCTATTTTCTTTTCTCCACACAAATTTTTAGGTGGACCAGGAACTTCTGGAGTTATGCTTTTTAATAAAAACTTATACAAAAATAATGTACCTGATTGTCCTGGAGGAGGAACTGTTTCTTGGACAAACCCTTGGGGAGAACACAAATACATTGACAATATTGAAGATAGAGAAGATGGTGGAACTCCAGGTTTTCTTCAAGTGATTAAAACAGCTTTAGCCATTCAATTGAAAGAGCAAATGGGTGTTCAAAATATTTTAGAAAGGGAACACGAAATTGTAGATTATATATTTGAAACGCTAGGAAATATTGAAAACATAAACATTTTAGCTAAAAATCAAAAAGAACGTTTAGGAGTAATTTCGTTTTACATTGATGATTTACACTTTAATTTAGGAGTAAAATTATTAAATGATAGATTCGGAATTCAATCACGTGGTGGATGTAGTTGTGCGGGTACTTATGGTCATTATTTGCTTCATGTTGACCAAGAAACATCTCATAATTTGGTTTGCCAAATAACTTCTGGAGATTTAATTCAAAAACCAGGATGGATTAGAATGTCAATTCATCCGACAACTACAACTGAAGAAATTCAAATGGTTTGTGAAAGTATCAAAGAATTAGCTGAAAACCATAAAGAATGGTCTAAAGATTACAAATACAATCCAAAAACCAATGAATTTGATTTTAATGGAAATGGAGTTTCTGATCATGATTTAGTTGACGAATTATTTAAATTCTAACTATCTCGTCTGTGTTTCCAACGTTTATGTGTCCATAAGTAAAATTCTGGAGCTTCATAAATTTGTTTTTCAACACGTTCAATGTAATCTTTTGTTATTTCAAAACGCTTGGTTTCGTTTGGGTTTTCTGCCATCAATTCAAAAGTTGCTTCGTAGTAACCTCTTTTAACTTTTTTTGCTCTTAAAAAAATTAAGTTCATGTCGTATCGTTTTGCTAAAAACTCTGCTCCAGTATGAACTGGTGTAACAATTCCCATAAAAGAATGCCAAAGTAATGCTTTGTCAACCTTTGGAGATTGATCACTTGCAAAACCATATAAACTTAAAACTCCTTTTTCATAGTTTTCAGCTATTGTTTCTGCAGTTTCTTTTGTAGAAATTAAGGAAGCTTTGAATTTGGAACGAATGTCATGGACTAATTTATCAAAATATTTATTGGCAATTTTTTTATAAATTCCATATCCTTTAAATGTAATGTAACGGTTCATTGAAACTAACCATTCATAACTAGCATAATGAGCACAAAGTAAAGCTATACTTTTGCCTTTTTTTTCTAAATCGTGATACACTTCAATATTGGTGAATTTGTACCTTTTCTCAATTTCTTTTTTAGATATGGTTAATGTTTTTATCATTTCTAAAAACAAATCACACATATGTTTGTAGAATTTTTTCTCAATTACATCTCTTTCAGCTTTGGTTAAATGAGGTAAAGCCATTGCTAAATTCTCTCTCACAATTCGTTTTCTATACTTAATGATTCTATAAACAATAAAATAAACAAAGTCTGATAATAAGTATAATAACCTAAAGGGTAAGATGGAGATCATCCACAAAATAGGGTAGAAAATGATAAAAATTAAAAACTGCATTCTTCAAAATTTTTACAAATATACTTATAAATTATAGTATAGCATTACTCCAATTTTTTTACATTTACAAAAAACGAAATTAATGAACATATTACTCATTTCAATCATTGCTATAAATGCAATTATAAGTTACAAAGGGTTTAATGACCAATCATTTTTTAGAAAATACGAGTTTCACATTGGAAGTATTAGAGCTGGTGAACAGTTAAGAATGCTTACATCAGGTTTTCTTCATGTTGATATGGCTCATTTGGGTTTTAATATGTTGACTTTATACTTTTTTGCTCCCATTATACTGAGTGAATTTGGTGATTTATGGTTTCTTTACATCTATTTTGGAAGTTTAATAAGCGGAAGTTTACTGACTTATTATTTTCATAAAGACGAATATCATTATAGAGCTGTTGGAGCATCTGGTGCTGTTACAGGAATAATTTACAGTAGTATTCTTTTGTTTCCTGATATGGAATTATTATTGTTTTTTGCAATTCCTATTCCTGGTTATATTTTCGGAATTGGTTATCTATTATATTCAATTTATGGTATGAAAGCCAGAAGAGACAATATTGGTCATACTGCACATTTTGGAGGGGCAATTGGAGGTTATTTAATTACTTTAGCTAAAAAACCTCATATGATTTATGATAATACTCAAATGGTCGTTTTGTTAGCTATTCCAATTATAATTTTATTCTATTTGCATAAAACAAATAAATTATAAAGGTTAGTTTGGCACACAATTTGAAATTTACTATAAAAAACAAATTATTATGAAAAAAATTTTAGTACTATTAGTTATGGCAACAAGCACAATTTTTGCTCAAGAAGTAAAACAAGTTCCACAAATTTCAGTTTCAGGTGAAGGAAAGATAAAAGTGATTCCTGATGAAGCTAAAATCACAGTTTCTATTGAAAATACATCTAAAGAAGCAGCTGATGCTAAAAAAGCAAATGACATTGTGACTGATAAAGTTTTAAAACTTATTAAAAGCAAAGGAATTGATGCAAAAGACTTTCAATCGCAAAGAGTAAACTTATACCAAAACTACGATTACAACACCAAAAAGAAAAGTTATGTGGCTAATCAGACTATTTCAATACATTTAAAAGATTTATCAAAATACGATGATTTAATGATGGATTTGGTTGAAACAGGTATTAATGGAATTCAAGGTGTTGAGTTTATGTCTTCAAAAATTAAAGAATTAGAAAAGCAAGCTCGTAAAAATGCTTTATTGGATGCCAAATCAAAAGCTGAAGATTATGTTTCAGTTTTAAATGGACAAAAATTAGGTAAAGTATTGTTGATTAATGATAATTCTCAAACTAATTATCCTCAGCCAATTTACAGAGGAGCAATGAAAGCTATGGCAATGGAAAGCGATTCGTTTTCAAGAGAAACTTTAGCGGTTGGAGAAATAGAGATAATTTCTAATGTTTCTGTAACATTTGTTTTAGAATAAAAATTTGAAATTAGTTTAAATAAAAAAAACCACTCAACTTGAGTGGTTTTTTTTTGGTGGGGAGAGCAGGATTCGAACCTGCGAAGGTTTCCCAACGGATTTACAGTCCGTCCTCGTTGGCCGCTTGAGTATCTCCCCATTCCCAAGCTTTATTGCTTTAACGGGTGCAAATATAGGATAGTTTTTGATGTAAACAAACATTTTTTACAACAAGTTTAAACTTATTTTATAAGCGTTTGAAAATGAAATATATAAAAAATCCCATTACTTATTTGTAATGGGATTTTTAATGTTTTTTATAAGTACTAAAGAGAATTACTCAACTCCTAAAAGCTCTTTAACTTTAGCTTTTAATTCTTCTCCTCTTAAATCTTTTGCTACAATTTTTCCTGAAGCATCTAATAAGAATGTTGCTGGAATTGATTTTACATTATATTGTACAGCAATAGGTTCTTTCCAGAATTTCAAATTAGAAATTTGATTCCAAGTTAAACCATCTTTTGCAATTGCTTCTTTCCATTTTTCAGCATCTCCTTCTTTATCTAAAGAAACACCAATAATATTTAAACCTTTATCATGTAACTCATTATACATAGCTACAACATTTGGGTTTTCTTTACGACATGGTCCACACCAAGATGCCCAAAAATCGATTAAAGTAACTTTACCCATTGATTCTTTCAACGAAATCATTTTTCCATCTGGAGAAGGAGCAGAGAAGTCTGGTGCAACACTTCCAATTTCAACAGAAGTCATAGCATCTAACATTTTTTTGATGTTTTTTCCACTTTTTGTATCAAGAATACTTTTATCTAATTTTTCATAATATCCTTTAACTTCTGCTGGAGTTAAATAACTTCTCATTAAAAAATTTTCTAATAATAAAGCTGAAATAAAAGCATCTGGATTTTTTTCGATAAATTTCTTAGACTGATTATTCATGTCATCCTGAAATTTATTGAATTCTTTCATTAATGCATTAACTGTTGTAGTATCTTGAGTTTGTTGAGCAGTCATCATTTTTTGTTGATTCTCCTCTTGAAATTTCATCATTTTTTTATAAATAACTTGAGATTCGTTATTGTATGACTGAAATTTATCATTGTTTTTAGTACCACTAATTTTTGATTTTTGGATGGTATCTTTATTGAATTCTACAGAGATATCACCATCTTCAAGAATCATAGGTACTGAACCGTTTAAGGTTTCAATTCTTACAAAAGCTAATTCAACTCCTTCTTTTAATTTTCCATCAAACTTAAATTTTTCACTTTCTACAACTGCTGTATCAAGTGTTACTGGACCAGCTTCGCTTTGTGTTTCTAAGTAAACTTTTTTTCCATTTTCAACACCTTTTGCTAAACCTGTAATTTCGTATCCTTCTTTTTTACAAGCAATTACTGCAAAAGCAGCAAATAATAAGATTGCAATTTTTTTCATTTTTTATTTTTAATTAATTTTTGGCAAATGTATTTAAAATTATATATATAATTAATAATCTTATCATAAAATAAGACCTTATTTATTTATTTCTTAACAGTAGTAGGGCAAACAAAGTCTGTCAACGGAATATTCGTATTTCTGATACCTGACATTCCTTTTTCAACGTTAATCATGTTGTGATAACCTCTTGATTTTAATATTGAAGACATAATTACTGAACGATAACCACCTGCACAATGAATATAAAAAGATTCCTCTTTAGGCACTTCAGCCAATTGCTCATTAACAAAATCCAATGGAATGTTCAATGCATTTTCAACGTGCTCTGCTTTATATTCAGAAGGTTTTCTTGAATCTACTATTATATTTTCTTTGTAGTTTTTTTCGAATTCTTCAGGTGTTACCGAATTAATGCTATCTGTTTCAAAACCTGCAGCTTTCCAAGTTTCTATACCTCCTTTTAGATACCCTAAAGTATTATCAAATCCTACACGTGATAATCTTGTAATAGCTTCTTCTTCTTTTCCTTCTGGAGTGATTAATAAAATTGGTTGTTTTACATCTCTAATTAAAGCTCCAACCCAAGGAGCAAACCCACCATGAAGACCTATGAATATTGAACTTGGAATATGTTCTTTTACAAAATCATTTTCATGACGTACATCAAGTACTAAAGCATCAGTTTGATTGGCAATAGCTTCAAATTCTTTTGGAGTTAATGGTTTATGAGATTTTGTCATAATAGTATCTAAGCTTTCATAGCCATTAATGTTCATCATAACATTTTGAGGAAAATAAGCTGGAGGAGGAGTTAAACCATCTAATAATTCTACTTTAAACTCTTCTTTTGTCATATCTGCACGCAAAGCATAGTTTGTTTTCTTTTGGTTGCCCAAGGTGTCAGTAGTTTCTTTACTCATGTTTTTTCCACAAGCACTTCCTGCACCATGACTAGGATATACAATTAAATCGTCAGACAATGGCATTATTTTGTTACGCAAAGAATCAAATAAATATCCAGCTAATTTATCTTGTGTTAAATCTTTAACCACTTCTTGAGCTAAATCAGGACGACCAACATCACCAATAAATAAAGTATCTCCAGTAATAATACCATGCTCTTTTCCATTTTCATCCGAAATTAAAAAGCATGTACTTTCCATAGTATGTCCTGGTGTGTGAATAACTTTTACGGTGTAATTTCCAACTTTAAATTCTTCATTATCATTAGCAACATAGCAATCATAACCACATTTAGCTGTTGGACCAAATACAATTTGTGCACCTGTTTTATAAGCTAAGTCGATATGTCCAGATACAAAGTCAGCATGAAAGTGAGTTTCAAAGATGTACTTTATTTTTGCATTATCTTTATTAGCCTTATCTATGTAAGGTTGAACTTCTCTTAATGGATCAAAAATTGCAACCTCACCATTATTTTCTATGTAATAGGCTGCTTGAGCGATGCAACCAGTATAAATTTGTTCTATTTTCATTGTATAATATGTTTTTGTAATAATAATAATAATAATTTTAAAAAGCTTTTAGTGTGCGATTTGTTACACAAAATAAAATTCTTTTAATAATATGAAACACGACATAGCAAGTACAAAGTAACCAAAACCTTTTTTCAATTGCTTTTCATTTATGAATTTGTTAAGATATATCCCTAAAAAGATTCCTACTACTGAAATTGACGTAAAAGCCATTAAGAAGTTCCAATCTAATTCAGGGTTATGAATATCACCTAAGAAACCAATAAGTGAATTCATGGTAATAATGAACAACGAAGTTCCTACTGCTTTTTTCATGGGTAACTTGGCAAACAAAACCAATGAAGGTATAATTAAAAACCCACCTCCAGCACCAATTAGCCCAATAACAACTCCAATAAGAATATTTTGCATAATCAATTTACTAATGAACTTCTTTTGCGTAATTTCTTTTAAGTTCAGTTTTGGTTTCTTTAGCATTGAATAAGCCGCAAATAGCATTACTAAAGCAAAAAATAACATTAAAAAAGTATCTTTTGTCAACACTACACCATTGATTTTTAATATATCGTCAGGAAGCATAGTTAATAAATACCTTCGGGTTAAAAAAACAGCAATAAAAGAAGGAATAGCAAACATGATTCCTATTTTAATATCAACGCGACCTTTTAAATAATTTTGTGTAGCACCAAAGGCAGAGGTTGTTCCCACAATAAAAAGTGAATATGCTGTTGCAATAACAGGGTTTATAAGAAGTACATAAACTAAAATGGGTACCGTTAGTATAGAGCCACCACCCCCCGTTAAACCAAGTATTAACCCTATTAATAATGCTCCAAAATATCCGAATATTTCGTTCAAAATTCTAAAATTTCTATATTGTTTCTGTTCAGTTTTATTTTTCCTTTCAACTCTAAAGCCTTCAATAGTCTTGAAATAACAACTCTCGAAGTATGCATTTCATAAGCAATTTCTTGGTGTGTTGTTTGAATCTCAGTTTTGCCAAGTACTTTCGCTTTATCGGTTAAATACTTATATAAACGCTCGTCTAAATTCATAAAAGCAAGCGTGTCAATTGCTTCAAGCATTTCGTTTAATCGCACAGAATAGCTGTCAAAAACAAAATTTCTCCAAGTCTTATATTTGGTTAACCATTCTTCCATTTTTTCAATAGGAATCATAATTAGAGTTCCATCTGTTTCTGCAACGGCTCTAATTTTACTTTTTGATTTCCCTATACAACACGTTAAAGTCATAGCACAAGTATCTCCTTTTTCTAAAAAATAAAGCAGAAATTCATCTCCTTTTTCATCTTCTCTAAGAATTTTAATTGCTCCATTTAAAAGCAATGGCATTGACTTTATGTAATCTCCAATCTCAATAAGATAATCATTGGCTTTAAATTGCCTATGAATACCAATTCTTGAGATTTCTTCTAAAAGCTCTTCTTCAAAAATGTAATTGTAAGAATCAAATAATTCATTTTTCATTGAAATAGTCCTATTTTTTGTAAAGATACATCATATCTTTAAATTTGAAAAGTTACTTTTGTTACAAATAAAATTCTTGCGTTGAAAATGAAACAATACCATAAGAATAATTTCCATAAACATACCTTTTGCGTCTATAAAGAAGTAGCAAATGATGCTATAAAAAATTTACAACCTAATTTTTCAAGTAAATCTGGAAGCAGTTATTATTTTACGGAAGAAGGTTTGTATCGAGTTTCCAACCATTGGGGTAGAGCTGCTAATTGCCGATGGAAGTTAGATTCAAGTGCAATGACAAGTACAACTTCAAAAAACATTCGTTCTAAAGTGGGTTATGCCAAATGGACCGATTTTTATCCCAATAACGAACAAGAGAATTTGTTTTATATTCAAGTGGATTTTGAAACAAAAACAGTTGCCTTTTTACACAAAGACAATCCCGATTATGACGGAAAATTAATGTGTAGAAATGCATCAGAAACAGCAAAACGAATTAAAATTTGCAAAGAAGTATTACAAGAAAATAAATGGTGTAATTACATTAAATATGATAATTTGGAAGAATTACAAATTAAAATAATAAGGGATTTATTGATTACAAATAAATCGTTTGTAGAAATTAAAAGGCAGTATTAATTCTTTTTAGGTATATTTGTTTTAAATAAAAAAAATAAATATAATTTTATGAAAAATATTAAATTACTCAACTTGAAGATTTTACTTTTATTTTTTTTATTTATTTCAAGTTTTTTAAGTGCTCAGTGTTGGGACTCTGTTGTCTCAGGGGGAGAACACACCATTGGAATTAAAACAGATGGTACACTTTGGGGATGGGGAAGTAATACTTATGGTCAACTTGGAAATGGAACATTTGTGAACAGTAATATCCCTATACAAATAAGTTCAGAAAATGACTGGGATTTAATAAGTGTTGGACAAGATTTTACTATAGCTTTGAAAAACGACGGAACGTTATGGTCTTGGGGTAGAAACCTTCAGGGACAATTAGGACATGGTAATACAACAAATATATCTATTCCTTCTCAAGTGGGAAGTGACACAAACTGGACTGAAATTTATACAGGATTTTCACAAAGTTTTGCTAAAAAAAGTGATGGAACTTTATGGTCATGTGGTAATAATTATAACGGGCAGTTAGGTTTAGGCCTAGGAGTAAATTTTGTTTCGGTTTTTACTCAAATAGGTACTGCTACTGATTGGGGTAAAATTTACATTGGTACTGATCATGTATTATCTATCAAAAATAATGGTACAATTTGGTCATGGGGATATAATTTTTTTGGTCAATTAGGTAATAGTACAACAACTTCAAGTAATGTACCCTTACAAATGAGTAATGATAATGATTGGATGGATATTAGTGTTTGTGGGCATTCGAGTTTTGCAATTAAACAAAATGGTACCTTATGGTCTTGGGGCATGAATAATGTTGGACAACTAGGTGTTGGAAATTTTAACGATATCTTAATACCGACACAATTAGGAAATGCTACTAATTGGAGTAAGATTGAATCTGGTGGTTACGGCAATACAATTGCAAAAAAAGTTGATGGTACATTTTGGTCTTGGGGTCTTAATGATTATGGACAATTAGGTATTGGTAATACTATTAACAAAAATATTCCAACTATTATTCCTAACCTGACAAACTGCAATTATTTTAATTTTAAAAATAACCATGTTGTGGCTATAAAAACAGATGGAACTCTTTTGTTATGGGGTAAAAATACTGAAGGTCAAATAGGTGATAATAGTATTATTAATAAATATTTACCTACGATTATAACTTGCCCTAGTTTATCAAATGAAATTATCAATATAAATCATGAGTTTTTTTTATTTCCAAATCCAACTGTAGGGAAATTAAATATAACTAATTCGCAAAATGTGATTGATAGAATAGAATTATTTGATTTAAATGGTCGAGTTATTATGTCAAAGAGTGTTAATAATTATGAATGTTATATTGATTTATTAGATTTACCAAGTTCTTCTTACTTAGTTAAAATTTATACTAATAATGATATTTATAATAAAATTGTATTTAAACAATAGTCTACATCTAAAAAATAAATTTAAATATCAATTAAAAATTAAATAGTATATTTTTTTGATTTAGTTTAAATACAATAAATGAAACACTGTTATTGCAATTCTAATAAACCGTTTGCAGATTGTTGTGAACCTTTCTTTAAAAAAACTTCTTTTCCAACCACTCCAGAGCAGTTAATGCGATCTCGATACACAGCTTATGTATTGCAAAATGCTGATTATTTAGTAGCTACTACTCATATTATAGAACGAAAAAATTATTCTAAAGAAGCTATTTTAGAATGGTCTAAATCGAATACTTGGTTAAAATTAGAAGTTATTGAAGCTTATGACAACATTGTCGAATTCAAAGCTTACTATCTTAACGAAAACCAACAAGCCCATGTGCACCATGAGAAATCTACTTTTAAGAAAGAAGACAATTTATGGTATTATGTTGATGGTGAGTTTTTTTAGTAAAAGTTTTAATGACAACGGTTCTCGATACAATTCCGATTAGCATCGGAACCACTCGAACAGACGGTAGGTAATAACGTTTTGTTTTTAAATAAACATACAACTACCTTTCCACAAACCAAGCAACCGTAAACTGAAAACTGAAAACCCTAAACTTACAACTTACAACTTACAACTTTCCCCAATCTTGTCATCCTGTAAGGATCCCACGCAAACCACTTCCACAATCAAAATCATTTCCATAACAACGGTTCTCGATACAATTCCATTTATCATCGGAACCATTCAAACTGAAGGTAGGTGATAACGTTTGGTTTTTAAATAAACATATAACTATCTTTCCACAAACCAAGCAACCGTAAACTGAAAACCGTAAACTTATAACTTACAACTTACAACTTACAACTTTCCCCAATCAAAATCATTTCCATAACAACGGTTCTCGATACAATTCCGATGCTAATCAGGAAGTATCGAGAAGTCGTGTTTAAAAACTAAATCGAGGTATCAATCTTATAAGAAACTGTCAACGTCAATGTATATTGAATTCCAACTTCAGTTTGATTGGCATTGATTACTTTGTCAAAACCAGCACTTGAAACGCCATCATAATAGAAACTCTTGTTTTTTCTAGCTAACTTTTTTAGATAATTGGTATTTCTGTTGTTGTAATGCGTTTGTATTTCTGAACTTTCATACGCTTGATATGTTTTGTATTGGTTTTTTGGAAAATACACTTCAAAGGATTCATTCGCATCTGGAGTTCCTACAATCTTCTTACGAAATGATTTTAAGTATCTGTCCTTTTTAACATCTGCCATTTCTAATGCTTGTTCGAATAAGTTGGTGTGAATTTGATCCGTATCTTCATTGAAATATTCTACTTTAATGATGTCATGTATTTCGTATTCGGAAGCCATCGTGATTATTTTTTCTAAATGGTTTATGTTTGCAGTGGTAATGATGATGTTTTTCTTTATTTCAAAGCCTTTTTCAAATTGTTGAGCAGTAGAACCATCCACAGTAAAATCATACACTTTTGTTTGGGAAATGAAGTCTACATAACTTTCTTCTTTTTTGATACCTAATGCTTTTATTTTGGCTAAAAAACCATCTATGCGTGAGTTAATTTTAGTATTGCAAAGTGTTACGGTTTCCGCTTCTTCGTTTAAGCCTAAAGTCATCACAAATCCATCGGCTTTGGAATTCATTAAAATAGAAATACTAACAGAGAGCACGTTGTTGTTAACTACTATAGTCTTATTACTATGTGCTGCATTATTATAATTAGAACTTGAATTTCCATACACTTGATTACCGCTAATCTGAGCATTGACTAACGAATAGGTTAGGAGTAAAAAGAAAAGAGCTTTGTGTTTTGTTGCAATTGTTTTCATATTTTTAAGTTTTAAATTATTTAATACTGCAATAGTACATTCCTACTTAAAAAATGATTTGGTAAAATAACTTTCACTTGACTGTAAAGATTTTTCCTTACTTTTACAGTAGATTTACAGTACCTATTTAAAGCTGTATTTTTACATTTGACTTCAATTTATAAATGAATCCTTTAACTCTTTTTCAAAATCTTAAAAACGATGTGCTTTTAGTGTATAAAGAGCATCATCCTTATTTTGTAGGAGATTGGAAAACATTCAGTTCGCAAGACATTCAGAACTTGATTGAGTTAATTGAAACACAAGTAAAACAAACCGTTAGTGAAAAGTGGATTTATACCCATTTGAAACCAGAAACTAACGAAAAGTTACCTCGAAAAGACATGTTGAATATCCTTTCACAGTTGGTTGGGTATTCAGGTTGGGAGGAATATTTGTTTAAGAATAAGAAAGTAGTTGAAGTAACTCAACAAGATGATAAGAAAAGCAATAGAAACCTAGTAATTTGGTTGTTGTCATTAATGGTTATAACATCAATAGTAGCTTATATTTTTTACGACTTTATTTTTGAAAAAGACAACGTACATTCTTTAGAAGTAAAGGATTCCTATACCAATGATAAAATCAGTACAGAGGATATCAAAGCCGTTATAGTGAATGACAGTGCTGAAATTCCTATTGAAATTGTCAATTCAGAATTGCAGATAAAGACAAAGGATAGTGCGAAAGTGGTTATTAAAAGCCCGTTTTATGAAGATAAGACAGTAATGGTTAAAAATACTCATCCACACCCTAATATTGTCTTAGAACCTGATGATTATGCTATGATGTTAAAGGCTTTTATGAAATCAGACATCAAAGATTGGCAAACCCGAAAGGAGCAATTGCAAAAGATTCTAGCCGATGATTTAGAAGTCATTGTGATGCTAAAAAACAATTTAGGAGCTGAATATTTCAACAAAGAGGAGTTTTCTGAAAAGTTAGTTATTCCAACAGCTTCATTAAAAAAGATGAAAGTAATAGAAATAAAGAATAACACAGATAAACAAATCAATTTTATACGAATCATACAACAATAAAATGAAAACAAAGGTATTTACATATCTACTACTAGCTTTTGCACTGACTACCTTTGGTCAGAGTAGCAATACTAATACCTCATCTAAAGTAAGCATTAAAACCAACTTTAGTTTTCAAGCCATTAAAGCATATCAGGAAAGTGCTGTTTTTAAAATAGAAGATTATTATGATTATTTAGAATTGTATGCCAATGCATCTACTTCGGACACTTTACAACAACAAGTTAAAGTAGCTATTTATAATTTGTTTGTTGAAGCACAACCCAAAGTAATCGACTTCACCTCCTCAGAGAATAAACCAATTCCATTAAATAAGTTATTGGATAAAATAAAGAAAAAGAATTATACTTTCAACCTCACAAAAGTCGAGAACTCTATAGTAGCTGCTGATTTCTGGACGACTAAATACAATTTAGAAATCAATGAAGGCAATCAACGTTGTAGCATAGAAGTATTCAGTAAAGTTATTTTTAAACCCATTGAAAAACAGTTTGGTTCCACCACAAAAGAAGTTTGGACACTGTTTTTAGGAGGAATGGAGTGATTTTTTTGGGTAATGGGAATTAGGTGATGGGTGATAGATAATCGTTTTCATAACAACGGCTCTCAATACATTTCGATAAATCCGAACTGAAGATTGAGGTTTTAGTATATTCTCTTTTCTCTTTTCTCTATTTTCTTACCCTAAACCGTTCTCCCCAACACAAACATACTCTCCTGATTACTATCAATAATAATCTGGCTTACTTTATTTTCCACCGCAATTTCTAAAACTTCTTTTGCAGGAAGTGTTACAAAAGGTTTAGTTTCAGATGCCCAATTCATCAAAGTAGCTTGTGAAGTGAAAACTCCCATTACTAATTTACCTTCTACTTCAAAAACAGATGTGAACGACAATTGTGCTCCTTTTTCTAAAGTAGTCCAACCTTTTTCTGGGTTTTCTCCTGTAAC
Source organism: Flavobacterium ponti (assembly GCF_042652765.1). NCBI lineage: Bacteria > Pseudomonadati > Bacteroidota > Flavobacteriia > Flavobacteriales > Flavobacteriaceae > Flavobacterium > Flavobacterium ponti. The sequence continues at coordinate 6,906 of NZ_JBHSGW010000021.1, read as the reverse complement.
AGGACTAGAAGTTGGTACTAATAAAAATGCATTATCTCCTTGTAGCTCTTCTAAAACAGCCATGAAAGTCTCTTGACTTTGATTGTTTTGAAAGCTTTTTATTTTGGCTAATAAATTTGTATTGTTAGGTTGAAAGGTAGTGTTTTCTTGCTTTGACATTTCTTTGATTTAAGACCGCAAAGATATACAAATTATATTTTTTAGAAGTAACTAATAGGGAAAAGGCTGAGAGAAATAGGGTGTTTTTCCTTACCTATTTGGTGGTTTTATGCTGACATTTGTTAGTATAACCTTAATCCAAATTACTATGAAAAATGCAGTACTATTATTAGGCTTCTTATCAACAGTAATAGGTTGTCAAAATAAAACTAATTCCATTACTAATACTCAACTTAAACAAGAAAAACTTGTTCAAGAACCTTACAACAAGCGTTACAGTTGGTTAAATGGTAACATCATGATTCTTCCTGACAATACTTATGAATTAAATATTAAAAGTTCAGAAGAAAGAGATAAATCAGTCAACAAACCTCATCAAAGTCCTTTTTAAGTATATCTTATGAAAGAATTAATTAGTTCTCCTACTATCATTATTAAGTTCATTGTTTTACTTACTTTTCTGCATGCCATATTCCGACTAAAAACAAAAAAGAGAATCAATAAATACTTGTTCTATATAGTAGGCATCAGTGCTGTTGTAGAGATAATCAATACTTATTTACAAATCAAGGGTTTTTCTTACAGCATATTTTCAACTTTTAGAGTGGTACTAATCACTATTTTCTGGTTTCGAATTTTACAAATGATTATTAAGACTAAAAGACTTATTATTGCAACTATGGTTGTTTTTTGTTTGTTTGCTATGTTCAACTTTTTGTTCATGGAAGGTCCGTTGCAATTCAATTATTACACCTTTTTAGCAGGAGCATTCCTGTATAGCGTATTTTTTATTTTTGAAAGTTTCTTCCAATTGAAACACGAGAATTTTTACTTCTTTCAATCCAATAAATACATCCTTATTTTTTCACCTATTATTTTCTTTCTAGGCTTGAGCATTCTGTTTTTATTTAAAAGTAACTCTCTAATTGCAGGTAGTTTTTTTAATAACATAAAATGGTACACCTACATCCACAGTCTAGTAAATGTAGTCTTCTATTTGTCTTTGAATTATTATATTTTGAAAGAGAAAAGGTGAGCGCTCAGCTGGGATTATGAAACCGTAAACGTATGACTTTTATCCACAATTTGTCATCCTAACGTGAGAAAACCCACAATTAACTCCACAAACTAAAGAACTTTTAACTGCAAACTGCAAACTGTAAACTCAAAACTTACCCCACAAATCATAATCTTGAAACCATTACTAATAATTTTATAACGCTAAAAATCACCCATATACTTAACTTGCATAGCCCTTTAGAAAGTATCAAATGAAACTTTTATTTGATATGTTTTCCACCATTTTAACTTTTGTTAAAAGGAGTCTTGTTTAAATTTAAGGAACTCTTAAGAAATAAATTACAATGAATGTTTAACTTAAACGTTTATAGAACGAAATACACACCTATGCATAAATCTTATATAGCACTTATACTTTTTATATTTACCTCATTTAATTGTGAAGCACAACAAAGCACAGCTATTGAAAAAGGAGGAGATCTTTTACTCTATGCGTTACCCATGTCAGCTATTGCTACAACGATCATAAAAAAAGACCCCAAAGGATCCAAACAATTTGCACTAGGTTTTTTAGTCAATGGAGTAACCACTGAAGGATTAAAATACCTTGTTAAAAAAGAAAGACCTAACGGAACCAATTTCAAATCATTCCCATCAGGGCATACTTCAATTACCTTTCAGAGTGCAGCATTTTTACAAAAACGTTATGGATGGAAATTTGGAATACCAGCTTATGTGTTAGCAAGTTATACAGGCTTTTCTAGAATTGAATCTAAGAATCATTACTTCATTGATGTCTTAGCCGGTGCTGCCATTGGAATTGGAAGTTCCTACATATTTACTACAAAATACACCAAAGACATACAGGTAAGCATCCAAAGAGATGATTTAGGAACGACTATTGGGTTGAAGTTGGAGTTTTAAGTAGAAAGTGAGGAGTGAAGAGTGATTAGTGAAGAGTATTAGTGAGGAGTGATTAGTGATAAGAGATAAGTTGATTATTAGTAACTCCACAATCCACTTCCACAATCTTGTCATCCCGACGTAGGAGGGAACCCACAAGTAGCTCCACAAACTAAACAACTGTAAACTTATAACTGTAAACTTACAACATACAACTACCCATAAACCCTATTCCTCTTCAATTCTTTCACAACCTTATTGGTTCTTCTATCTGCATACATTCTATTTAAAGCTGTGTAAGCCCAAAGAAATGCAGGAATCCAACCAATAATAGTGATTTGCAACAATAAACAGATAAAACCAGATATAATTTTTCCTTGTAGTAGTAAACTCAGCCAAGGGAAAAAGAAAGCTAAAACGTAACGCATGATGATTTGATTTTTGATTGATAACTAATTAGTAGTATTTTTTAAGTATTCGTTACGAATTTCAATCAAAAATAAAGGTATCATTAAACTAATTAGACACCTAAAGGGTAACAACATTGCACTGAAAAAATATGCATTAGTACTTGAAAACCTTTCCACAAACTAAGCAACTGTAAACCGTAAACTTAAAACTTATAACTTAAAATTATATAACCTTTAAAAATAATTCTATAACACCAAATACCAGTCATAGTTGCATTTTTGCAACAAAGAATTATCAATCAATAAAAACAAATAACCATGGAAAATTCAAAAGGACATAACCAGCAAAATGCAGTTGTAAAATTAACGCTAACCTTAGAAGAATTCAGAGATAAGTATACAAAATCAGAAGTAGTGCTTGCGTAGTTAGGAGTTAGGAGTTAGGAGTTAGGAGTGAGAAGGCAATAGAGAAAAGGGAATAGGGAATAGGTTGAAGACTTAGTAACTGTAAACCGTAAACTTATAACTTACAACTTCTTCCTACTATTCACATACACAGTAAGCATGTAGTAGAAAACACCAGCTACAACAAGTCTCAAAAGAATTACTAAAAAAGTGTTTTCCATATCTGGGTCTACTAAACTGAACACCATATTAGACAAAACAAAACCTAATATGATTCGAACACCGATATATTGTAAAATACGCATCAATTTATTTTTAAAAGTTTGGATTGTAAATTTAGTATTCTTTTACACTATTAAAAGCATCTAATACCAAATCTTCTGGAAAATAATCATTTCCATAACAACGGTTCTCGATACAATTCCGATTGGCATCGGAACCACTCGAACTGACGTTAAGAATTGCAATCTTTCTTATAACAACGAATCATCTTCCTTTCCGTCACTTCGAGTGATTTTTAAGAATGAAAACTTCTGTTTTATTCTTAAAAATAGTATCGAGAAGTCGTGATTTAGAAACAGTTTCCATAGCAACGGTTCTCGATACAATTCCGATTAGCATCGGAACCACTCGAACTGACGATAGGTGATAACGTTTGGTTTTTAAATGGATATATAACTTCTTTTCCACAAACTAAGCAACTGTAAACTCAGAACTTTTCCCACAATCTTGTCATCCTGTAAGGATCCCACGCAAACCACTTCCACAATCAAATCATTTCCATAGCAACGGTTCTCGATACAATTCCGATTGGCATCGGAACCACTCAAACTGACGATAGGTGATAACAATTGTTTTTTAAATGGATATATAACTTCCTTTCCACAAACTAAGCAACTGCCAACTGCCAACTTACAGCTTACAACTCACAACTTTCCATTCCTTCAACTTCTGTTCCCATGAAATACCTGCATTAGCTGGACTAGTAGAAGGAACCGTCACTTGCTTATACCCATCAGCCAAGTTTACATACTTCTTGAAAAACTGTGCTGCTTTTTGTCCGTTAAACACAATTAATTCAATATTGGGATGCTCTTTAAAAAACAATTCAAAATCATTGGGTATCTCATGTTTAATGTTACTATCTAAACTTCCTTCTCTAACACAAGCTTGAAGTACATCCCAAATTGCAATGTTATTTTTTATAGCAATCTGTTTTCTAACTTCATAATCTAAAGAGAAAGGTTCATCTAAAATAGAAAACAACAATTTCCAAAAAGCATTTCTTGGATGACCATAATATTGATTAAGTTCCAATGAAGCAATACCTGGCATCGTACCTAAAATTAACACTTTTGAATTTTTATTTGAGATAGGCAAAAATGAATATATTTTCATGTTTTCTTTTTATAGACCTTTTATTACTAGTCCCAACCAACTGGTATTTTTCCAGATGAAATCTCTTTTAATAGTTGTAAACATCCTTCTGCAAATCCATCATTAGTAGCTCCAGCTTGCCATTTCCATTTTCTTGATAGTCCTGTCTTTTTTGGAATGTGATAATTACCAATTCCATATGATTGTAATGTTTCTAACGCTAATTCATCATCATTAAAATCGGGTAAACTTTTATATAAAACAGGGTCGTCTGTTCTATATTTTTCAGGTATTTTAGCAACTAAATTTTTTCTAACTTCAAAATCTCTTACAGCATTTTCAACGTTCATTTTCCAGTTCCAAATCTCTGCAACAGTAGGATTAGGAATTTGATACAAACCAAAGCCTTTGTTGTTTATTGGTTCACCGTTAGCATTAAATTGCTCAAATGCTGAACGTTTATAAATAATTATTTGTAAGTAATCACTATCTATTAATTTTCTAATATTTTTTTTAACAGGTTGTTTTGCTAAAATTTTGAAAGTTACAATGTTACTTGTAATTGAATAGGTTCTTCCAAACTTATCTTTTATAACTGCTGAACATTTAACAGATAACAATCCTCCACGAATGTCCGGAACTACAATAGGAATTATTTGATTTTGTGGTTGTTTTAATAGATCAACAGCTCCACTCCAGCTATCATTTCTATTATTTTCATTGTAAATAATGACTTGATCACTCCAAATTTTAATAATTTTATCTCCACTTTGAAAATTACCAATATTACAAGTTGGTTTTATTAAAGGAAAAGTCACATCCTCTGAAATAAAATAATTTTCGGTTTGTTCCCCTTCTAAACCGTTACCAATTAAAATTTCTGCTTCCATAATAAATGATTAATGTTATTACTATTTTTTAATTTTTTCAAAATCACTTCCGCAACCAAAACTATGAATCCTATCCAAAGCAAAGCGACTAATTATAAACAAACAAAATCTATTTTCCTAGGTGGTTAAAAACTACACACAAACCACATCCACAATCTTGTCATCCTGTAAGGATCCCACGCAAAACACTTCCACAAACTAAGCAACTGTAAACCGTTAACTATAAACTATAAACTGCCAACTACCAACTACCTTTTAACAGCCTTCCAAACCAATTTAACTCCTTTCATAACAAAAAAAACTAAAACACCACCCACAAGTCCTGCAATAAATTCCCCAACAATAGCTGGTAAACCTTCTAAGACATGATGTACAGCTTCAATATTATGCACAAAAATCCCACCCGCTACTAAAATTAGGGCAATAGTACCTACAAAAGCAAGTCCTTTTATTACCAACGGAAGTGTTTTTATCAGTAGCTCACCAAAAGATTTAGCAACCTTACTTTTTCTTTTGGTCAGTACAACACCCAAATCATCCATACGAACTATAGCTGCCACAATACCATACACACCAATAGTGGCCAAAAAGGCAATAAAAGTAACCACAAGTATTTGTGTCGTGATTGTTTTTTCCAAAACCGTACCTAAAGCAATAATAACAATCTCTACCGATAATATAAAATCAGTAAGTATAGCCGCTTTTACTTTGGCTTTTTCTTGTGTTACCAATTCCTCTGGAGATAATTCAACCCCTTCTGTTACACTAACCGCTTTTGGATGAGGAACTATATATTCATATATTTTTTCTGCTGCTTCATAGGCTAGATAAACAGCACCTAAGATAAGCACTGCCGTAATTACCCAAGGCACATAATAACTCAATAAAAAAGCAAGCGGTAAAATAATAAGTTTATTAAGAAATGACCCTTTTGTAATTGCCCATAACACAGGTATCTCTCTAGACGATACAAAGCCTGATGCCTTTTCAGCATTGACTGCTAAATCATCCCCTAAGATTCCTGCTGTTTTTTTGGTTGCCACTTTACTCATCACAACCACATCATCCATTAATGCTGCAATATCATCTAATAACGCAAATATTCCTGAAGCCATTTTTTATATAAATTTTTACTATTAATTACTTTTTTAAACACAATCATATCTTTCCACTATCTTGTCATCCTGTAAGGATCCCACACAAACCACTTCCACAATCTTGTCTACTCTCAATCTTGTCATCCCGACGTAGGAGAGTACCCACAATCTTGTCATCCTGTAAGGATCCCACACAAACCAACTTTACCCACAATCTTGTCATGCTGAACTCGATTCAGCATCTCAACTCATACTTGTAATTAAGTAAGAATCTCTTTTGCCACAGATTACACAGATTAGCACAGATTTTCTTTTCCACAATCTTGTCATCCTGTAAGGATCCCACACAAACCACTTCCACAATCTTGTCTACTCTCAATCTTGTCATCCCGACGTAGGAGAGTACCCACAATCTTGTCATGCTGAACTCGTTTCAGCATCTCAACACATACTTGTAATTAAGTAAGAATCTCTTTTGCCACAGATTACACAGATTAGCACAGATTTTCTTTTCCACAATCTTGTCATCCTGTAAGGATCCCACGCAAACCACTTCCACAATCTTGTCTACTCTCAATCTTGTCATCCCGACGTAGAAGAGTACCCACAATCTTGTCATGCTGAACTCGATTCAGCATCTCAACT
>NZ_JBHSGW010000020.1:0-1291 GCF_042652765.1 Flavobacterium ponti | reverse complement strand
TTGGTTGTGTTACTGTACTTAATATAGGTTGAACTGGTGTAAGTGGTTGTGCATTAATTACAACATTTGCTGATGAAACTGAAGTACATCCTACTGAATTTGTTACTGTAAACGTATAAGTTCCTGTAGCTAACCCTGATATAGTTGTACTTGATCCTGTTCCTGTTGTTGTAACTCCTCCTGGGTTTCTTGTAATTGTCCAACTTCCTGATGGTAAACCACTCAATACAACACTTCCTGTTGCCGTCGAACATGTTGGTTGAGTAATAGTTCCAACGGTTGGTGCTGATGGTGTAACCGGTTGTGCATTTACCGTAACACTCGCTGATGAAACTGAAGTACATGGTGATAAAGTAGCTGTTACTGTATACGTTCCTGCTGGTGCTGTAACTGTATTTCCTGATATAGTTACTCCAGTTGATGGAGAAACTGCATAGGTATAACTAGCATTATAATTGGTAATAGTAAAACTTCCTGTGGCTGTTGAACATGTTGGTTGTGTTACTGAACTTAATATAGGTTGAACTGGTGTAACCGGTTGTGCATTTACTATAACACTCGCTGATGCTATCGAAGTACATGGTGACAACGTAGCAGTTACTGTATATGTTCCTGCTGGTGCTGTAACTGTGTTTCCTGATATAGTTACTCCAGTTGAAGGTGAAACTGCATAGGTATAACTAGCATTATAATTGGTAATAGTAAAACTTCCTGTTGCTGTTGAACATGTTGGTTGTGTTACTGAACTTAATGTCGGTTGAACTGGTGTAACTGGTTGTGTATTTACCGTAACACTCGCTGATGCTATCGAAGTACATGGTGATAAAGTAGCTGTTACTGTATACGTTCCTGCTGGTGCTGTAACTGTGTTTCCTGATATAGTTACTCCAGTTGAAGGTGAAACTGCATAGGTATAACTAGCATTATAATTGGTAATAGTAAAACTTCCTGTTGCTGTTGAACATGTTGGTTGTGTTACTGAACTTAATGTCGGTTGAACTGGTGTAACTGGTTGTGTATTTACCGTAACACTCGCTGATGCTATCGAAGTACATGGTGATAAAGTAGCTGTTACTGTATATGTTCCTGCTGGTGCTGTAACTGTGTTGCCAGAAATGGTTACTCCAGTTGAAGGTGAAACTGTATAGGTATAACTCGCATTATAATTTGTAATAGTAAAACTTCCTGTTACTGTTGAACATGTTGGCTGTGTTACTGAACTTAATGTCGGTTGTGCTGGTGTTAATGGTTGTGCATTTACCGTAACACTCGCTGATGCTATCGAAGTACA
>NZ_JBHSGW010000019.1:3331-3786 GCF_042652765.1 Flavobacterium ponti | reverse complement strand
CATTGGATCAATACCTAAATTGTGAACATGGAGTGCTCCAAAACTTTTTGGTCTAACTTTAACTTTAACCATTCCTTGAGAACCATAAGCTTTTCTAAGTGTTACACTTTCATTAGGAGCTATGTCAAGCACAAAAGAAGCTTCATCAGAAACATTACCCATAGGAGTATTTGCTATTTCATCTTCTAATTCATACAAAGCACTTTGAATATTAGGTTTGTTTTTTAAATCATTTAACTCTTCGCAAGGAGTTTCTTGAATTAATTCTTCTTCCAACTCTGGACAAGTTGTACAAGGAGGCACAACATTAATAATTATAGGATTTCCTAAATCAGTACTACTTGTAGTAGAGCCACCAGTTCCATAAGTTTGTCCAACACCTGTATAAGTATTATTGTTAGTATTACTTGTTGTATAATCATATCCATAAGTAAACCCAGTACCAGTTACCAATA
>NZ_JBHSGW010000019.1:0-3167 GCF_042652765.1 Flavobacterium ponti | reverse complement strand
CTAATAAATTACATGGGTCAATTGTAATTGTAAAAGTTGTACCACAATTTTCACCAGCAGGGATATTAAAAAATCTGCAAGCGTTTTGTCTTTAGTTTGCTTGTGTGGTGTAAAATTAACTCTTGTCTTAAGAAATAGAAGACAGGCCTAGTCATTGTGCCACACTTCTTTCAAAACACGATAGTTCTATCTCAATTATTTTTGTAACTTCTTTAAGGTTAACTCGATAGTTTTCTAAAATTATATACAAAATTAAAGATATTTTGTTAAACCTAAATAGTGTAGGTAATTATCTAAATAAAAATAACAAAAGACTTATTGCGTGAGCAATAAGTCTTTTTGTTTATAAGAGTTTTTTTATTTACTTTATTCTTTAACAAAAGTTAAATAAGTAAAAACAGGAACACTTAAGTATTTCGGATCATTTGGGTCTGTTGTCATTGAAGTTCTTGTCCAAATAAATACGTCTAAATATTCTATATTATTAACTTGGTAATGTTTAGCAGCTAAACTAGTAAATATATATTCCCTACCAGGTTGAGTAAAATAAAAACGAATTCTAAAATCATTAAAATCATCGCAACTTGGACATAAAGGATATGAATTATTATCTAACATAACTCTTTCGGAAGTAATATTATTATTATAAGGATCAGCACAATTTAAATTTGACATTGTATTAACTTCTTCTGTACCATTAACTTTATAAATATATTCTCCCACTAATTTATCTTCATACATTTTCGTGACATCATTATAGAACATTAATTTTTTCTGAAAAGTAATTTTAAATTCATTATTACCATCAGTATGAACCCAAGTACCTGTAAACATATCAAAATCATTAAAGGTGTCTTTTGAATATGAATTATTCACAGCTTTAGAAGATGGTCTGTTTTCTCGTATAGGATAAATAGGTGTTTGTGCTTTGCAAACAAAACCATGAAGTATAAAAAGTATGATTATTTTTTTCATTTTAGCAAGGTGTTTTTATTAATACTGTTACTCCGTTTTCTGTACCTAATGATAATTTTTCCCAATTACCAGTAGGATTGTTGTTAATGTCAAATTTTTTTCTGTATAAAGAAATTCCAAAATTCTGTTTAGAATTAATATATTGTAAATACTTCATGGCTAAATCATCTTGATTTACAGTGTTCCAGTTATTTCCATCACCCCATTCATACTCGTTTTTCAAATCAAGATCCATTTTTTTTATTTTTTCTAGATTGCTAGAACCATAAAAAGTCGAATTATATAACGACCCAAAACTAGAAATATTATCTGGAACAATTGCATAAAGATTGCCATGTGGTGAATTACTCAAATCTGCTGAAGTATGACTGTTTGAAATAATAAAATTAAATGGCAAGTCATCAAAGTTAACATTATTTGAATTGCTTGGTTGTTGATAATTTAAACACATATAAGATAAAGTTACCAAATCTTCTATACTAGGTATAGGATATAAACCATCAGTATGAACGTGAACTGTACCAAATGTTGTATTATAATAAGTACCAGTAGTATGGTTTTCTGTGTTGTTGGTAGTTGGTGTTGCAAATAAAAAATCTAATGTACCTTTATTAAATTGTATTGAACTCTCTCTAATAGAAGTAGTATTACTTTTTAATGATTTAATACTATTATTTATAATTGCGTTATTAGTAACATTGGTTAGTTTTACACAAGGATTATCGTCCTCTTCATTCTCTAACTCTGGGCAAGTTGGACAAGGAGGAACAATATTAATAATTATAGGATTGTCTAAATCAGTACTACTTGTAGTAGAGCCACCAGTACCAGAAGTTTGTCCAACACCTGTATAAGTATTATTGTTAGTATTACTTGTTGTATAATCATAGCCATATGTAAAACCAGTACCAGAGCCACCACCACTATCTCTACCACTAGAGGTATTATTTGTGTTTGTATTACCTCTAGTTCCTGTAGTAGAGGTGTTACTTCCTCCACTGGAATCACCTAATAAATTACATGGGTCAATTGTAATTGTAAAAGTTGTACCACAATTTTCACCAGCAGGGATATTAAAAAATCTGCAAGCGTTTTGTCTTTAGTTTGCATGTGTGGTGTAAAATTAACTCTTGTCTTAAGAAATAGAAGACAGGCCTAGTCATTGTGCTACACTTCTTTCAAAACACGATAGTTCTATCTCAATTATTTTTGTAACTTCTCTTGGGTTAACTCCATAGTTTTCTAAAGTTATATACAATATTAAAGATATTGTGTTAAACCTAAATAGTGCTGGAATATTCTAAATAAAAATAACTAAAAGACTTATTGTTTCAGCAATAAGTCTTTTTGTACTAACTAATTATATTTAAAAAGATTTATTATTGTTTTATTAAAGTGTATTCACCAACAGGAACTGTTATGTGTTCTGATAGATTATCACCTTCTTCAGTTATAGATAATGTTTCATATAAAGTAGCTTTAATTAATTGGACACCGTTTTCAACTTTGAATCTTAATACAATTAAAGCATGCACATGTGTTCTTGTTGGGTCAGTAAAGAAAAGTTGAACTCTGCGCTCATTTGGTATACAATCATCACAAATTGGAAAATCATTATTGTCTTGAATAAATAAATTTCCAGTAATATTATTTCCTAAAGAAATTGTTGTATTTAAGTTTGACGTTGTATTTATTATTTCTACATTGTTTTCTTTGTATTTGTATTCCCCAACTAAAAAATCAGTGTAAATATCTTCAAAATCATAATAAATATGTGTTCTTTTTTGTAATATTATTGTAAACTCTTTATTGCCTACAACTGATTTCCAAGTGCCCTCATAGTTATTAAAATCATTAAAAGTATCGGCACAATAAGAACCACTTGGCAAATCGTTAGCAGAGTCATAATTTTGTAACGAATATTGTGCTTTGCAAGAAATGCTTAAAAGCACTAGTATGTATATATATATTTTCATTTTTTTAAATTTAGTTACAGGCATCTTCACTTATGCCATTTAATTTTGTACTGTCTAAGGTTAATTTTTTCCAATTATTTTGATTAATTGGTGATGTAGAAATTCTGTATAAAGAAACATTAAAATTTAGATTAGAGTCATTAGGGTTATTTATAAAGTCTAAAAATACTTTGGCAAAATCAAGTTGGTTTGTAAGTCCTTCTTTTTTTATTTTCT
>NZ_JBHSGW010000018.1:0-896 GCF_042652765.1 Flavobacterium ponti | reverse complement strand
TCCGTCTGAGGCAAAGTATAATTCGTTTTCGTCACTCATAAATGGAAATGTTTCTCTAGCTTCTGTGTTGAAAACTGGTCCTAAATTTTCTGGTTCTCCAAAACTGTCTCCATTGATTGATACTTTATATAAGTCAGACATTCCAAGTGTTCCTGGCATATCTGAAGCAAAGTATAAGGTTTTATCATCTGGTGAAAGTGCTGGATGTGCTGTGCTATATTCATTGCTATTAAAAGGTAATTCAACAACATTTTCCCATTTGTCATCTACCAAAGTAGCTTTTAGGATTTTTAAGAGTATTACTTTTTCACCACTTTTTCCTTTTTTGCCATCTACATAGTTGTTTCGGGTAAAGTACATTGTTTTTCCATCTTTTGTAAAAACAGGTGTAGATTCATGGAACTTTGAATTGGTTGACTTTGAGAATTTTTCGGCTTCTTCTAAATTTCCATCACCATTTACTTTTGATTGATACAAATTGGTAAACGATTGATTGGTCCATTTGTGTTTTCTTTTAAAAATTCCTCCAGTATCTCTCGCTGAAGCGAAAATTAATTCTTCACCCAAAAAAGCAGAGCCATAATCTGAATATTTTGAATTGATAGCCCCTGCGTTTTCAACAACATATCGACCTGAATTTTCTTCAATGATTTCTAGATAATTTTTCGTTGCTTCGTATTTTTGAGCACGAGAATCATCTGCTTTTGCTTGGTTGAATTTTTCTAACATTTCGTTAGCTTTTGTATATTCTCCTAACGATTTTAAGGATTGTGAATATCTAAAATAATACTCAGGTTCCACTTCTTGATTTAAGTCCATTAGTTTTCCATACCACTGAGCTGCTTTGTCTAATTCTGCATTGAAGTAATAAGCATTACCTAATTTCTTAAACATAT
>NZ_JBHSGW010000017.1:0-555 GCF_042652765.1 Flavobacterium ponti | reverse complement strand
CTGCCTGTTCCGTGTTTAGCGGACGGCAAAGGTAAATCAAACTTTTATTTCTGGCAAACTTTTTTTTGAAAAATTTTAATACCTTTCAACTAAAATTTCTACCTCAATATAGATATGAACTACTGCTTTATTGCGGGTGCAAAAGTAGCATGTTTTTTCTATAACACAAACCTTTTTACATTTATTTTTTGCCTTTTTTTTTATTTTATTTTTACTCAGTTGGTTTTCTGAACTTTACAATCAAAAATAATTTTAACTAGTTTTCATTATTATTACCAAAACTAAAGCCAACAGCTGCCAATCATGTGATTCCTATACAAACGAAGGGATTTTTCTTTAATGAAAAATATTCGAAAACCATGAATCTTGTTAATAACTGAACTTTTATCTGAACTTATTTACTCCACTTTTTAGCTTTTCTTACCAAAACTTAAAATCAAAACAGCAAAACTTAATCTTTTAGTCACATCCTTTTCTTTTTTACCATAAAAATAATGCAGAGCCAGAAACAAAACTCTATTAATTAAACTGAAGTGTAAGATACTAATCGAAACG
>NZ_JBHSGW010000016.1:0-535 GCF_042652765.1 Flavobacterium ponti | reverse complement strand
TCCACTTCTTGATTTAAGTCCATTAGTTTTCCATACCACTGAGCTGCTTTGTCTAATTCTGCATTGAAGTAATAAGCATTACCTAATTTCTTAAACATATCAGGAGATTCGTATCCTTTGTTGGCTACTCTTTCATATATTTCTATAGCATCAATGTAGGCAAACTTGTCGTATTTTTTATCGGCTTTAGCTACTTGAACTTTTTGTCCAAATAACGATGCTGTACTAATTAATGCTACTGCTATTATAAATCTTATTTTCATATTTCTATAGTTTAGAAGAATCGTGGTGAAACTACTCTGTCATAATTGTTAAACAATTCGTATCTCAAGAAAATCTCATGTGAACCTGAGTTGTAATCGGCTAATTTTGTGGTTTCCATATCATATGCATATCCGATGAACCAATTTTCTGTGGCTTGAAATCCAACCATAGCACTCATGGCTGCACTCCATCTATAAGCTGCTCCAATGGTGAATTTTTCGTTGAATAAAAAGTTACCTGAAACATCCACTTGCAAAGGTGCTCCTTGAAC
>NZ_JBHSGW010000015.1:0-1825 GCF_042652765.1 Flavobacterium ponti | reverse complement strand
CTATTTGTGTTTTTAATTCAAACATAAAGTATACCAAAGATAAGATATACTTTATGTTAAATTCTTTATCTATTTAAATATAAATATCCGGTTTTTTGTTGCCTACTGTTTTTATTTGTATCTAAATATTCAATAATATAATAATAAGTTCCAACTGGCAACTCTTCTCCTTGAGAAACCGTTACTCTTCCTTCAGAGACACCTCTAAAATAGTTGTCATTTGATCCGTATGCTTTAGTACTATATACTTCAACTCCCCAACGATTGAATATTTGAACTGTATTATCTGGGTGACAATCTAAGCCCCAAATTACTAATACATCATTTATTCCATCACCATCAGGTGAAATAGCATTAAATACTTGAACTTCACATGCTGGATAAACAACACCAATATTTATAGTAACTGTTGCATATTCGCTACAGTTTCCAAAGCAATCACATATTTGATACGTAAATGAATCTGAACCATAGTAATCAGCGTCAGGAGTATAAATTACATAATCATCTGAAACATCATTTGGTGTACCATTATCATTTATAACAACTGTTCCATGTTCTGGTTGTATAACATTTATTGTTCCACAAGTAGGAATGTATAAATCGTTGTCAAATATATTAATAATAATTTCATTATTCATATCTGTATCTTTTGGACCATCATCGTTAGCAATTGGAGCAAAATCATCATTTAAGATAATTCCCAAACCAGTGTTTAAAATGGTTGCATTACCCGAAATTAATACTATATCCACATCAAATGTTTCATCATCTTCAACTAAACCATCATTTGTAGTTTGAATAGTGAATGTTCCTGTTGTACTTCCCGCAGGAATAGTTATTATTACAACAGTTGTATCATAATCTGAATCACTTGCATTATTGTTAGTGTATATGAATGACAATTCAATATCTTCAGAAGAGGTTGTATTTAATAAAGTTACTGTAAAAGTTAAAACATCTCCTTCTAAAACTTGATCACTTGAGATTTGAAGCTCTGGTACATTGTCATTATCAACAATCGTTACCGTTCCAACTGGATTTGTATTACTTGTATTACCTGAGATAACCGTTCCTACAACATTGAAAACTTCATCTGGCTCATCTATTAAATCTTCCGTAATTGGAATACTAACTGTAACACTTAAACTTCCTGCTGGAATCGTTACTTGTGTTATTGTAGTCGTATAATCATCTGTTCCAGCTGTTCCTGTTGTGGTTACAATATCAACTACTGTAGCTACTGAACTTGGACCACTTAAACTAACTGTGACTACAGCTGTTCCATCTCCTTCATTAACAACTATACTTCCAATAGAAATCATAGGTGTATCATCGTTATCTATAATGGTTACCGTTCCAACTGGATTTGTATTACTTGTATTACCTGAGATAACAGTTCCTACAACATTGAAAACTTCATCGGGCTCATCAATTAAATCTTCCGTAATTGGAATACTAACTGTAACACTTAAACTTCCTGCTGGAATCGTTACTTGTGTTATTGTAGTCGTATAATCATCTGTTCCAGCTGTTCCTGTTGTGGTTACAATATCAACTACTGTAGCTACTGAACTTGGACCACTTAAACTAACTGTGACTACAGCTGTTCCATCTCCTTCATTAACAACTATACTTCCAATAGAAATCATAGGTGTATCATCGTTATCTATAATGGTTACCGTTCCAACTGGATTTGTATTACTTGTATTACCTGAGATAACCGTTCCTACAACATTGAAAACTTCATCGGGCTCATCAATTAAATCTTCCGTAATTGGAATACTAACTGTAACACTTAAACTTCCTGCTGGAATCGTTACTT
>NZ_JBHSGW010000014.1:0-12149 GCF_042652765.1 Flavobacterium ponti | reverse complement strand
GAAGTTATAGGATTAGCAATATTTATTGGATCAACTCCTCCTGGTTGAGAATAATAATCCCCTACTGTTAAAGCAGGCAATGAATAAGAATCACAAGCTACTACAGCACTTACTGGATCTAATACAGGAGACGGTGTTATTGTGACTGTATCGGAATTAGATAAAGATAAATTACAACTTCCATCAAACACGTTAACTAAATCAATTGTTGTAGCAGCAGTAATATTAGGAACAGTTATAGTTCCATTTCCACTTGCATCTAAAGTAACATTTTGAGATAATCCATTATCTATCGTATAAGTAACAATAGAATTAGGTATTCCTGTTATAGTAAATATAGCATCTGAATTTTGACATACAGGTGAATTTGTTGACAATGTAGGAGCAGTTGAAGCAGCTAAAATTGTAACAGTCAATGTGTCAGTAAGTGAAGTATTACATGCTCCAACGTTTATATTACTTAAAAGAATTACAACATCACTAGTTGCATTAGCAATATTTATAGAAGCATCACCATTAGCGTCTAAAGTTATATCTTGTGATGCACCTCCATCAATTGTATATGAAACAATTGCGTTAGGACTTCCACCAGTTAAAGTAAAAATTGCATCTGAACCAGAACAAATTGGACTATTTGAGGTAAGTGTTGGCCCTGTTAATGAACTTAAAACCGAAACAGTATGTGTATCTGAAATTGTTGAAGTACAAGTGCTTATAGCTATATTACTTAAAGAAATAGTCGTATCTGATGTGACACCTGGTACTGTTACAACACCATCTCCACTTGCATCTAAAGTAACACTTTGAGAGGCTCCTCCGTCTATTGAGTAAGTTATAATAGCATTTGGTGTTCCTGTTATAGTAAATATTGCATCATCATTAATACAAACAGGGCTATTAGAAGTAATAGACGCTGTCAAAGTATTAACTACAGTAATAGTTGTAGTGTCAGAACTAGAACAAGTTGGGTTTGGATCAGTAGAATCAACTGTTATTGTGTAAGTTCCAATTGCAGAAGGTGTATAAGTTACTGTAGCACCCGAAGTAGTATTTAAATCAGTTGCTGGTGTCCAAGCAAAAGATCCATTACCTCCAGAAGCTACTAAGTCGATAGAGCCTCCTAAACATACTGTCGCAGTAGCTGGTGTTATATCAACATCCGTTTGAGTTCCACCTCCACTTGCACTAATACTATAATCACAGACATCACCTGCAAAACCATCAATCATTAAATAGTAGGTATTCCCTACAACAAGTCCACTTGCAGAAACTGTAGCTGGACCTGTAGGAACATTTCCTGGACTCCAACAAGTTAAGCTTGTAACTGGTCCTGAACCACAAGTAGCAGCTGTAAATATCATCATTTGAATACCATTATTATTGGTACAATTCTGTACAGACACATTAAGTGATATAGTTGTTGATGTAGCAACGAATGTAAGAAATGAATTGTTCTCAATAGAACCACAAAATGCTGTATCTAATTGAGTCCATGAATTATCGCCATATGTTGCTGAAGTATTTCCACAATAACCGTTTAAATTACAAATAGGTTGTGCAGTTGGACAATCATTACCTGCAGCAGGATTTGTTCCACAACCTGCAAATGTAGTGTTGAAAGGGAAAGGTCCTGACCAAAAACTAGTTCCATCTGGACTTCCACAATCAGCCTGAACAAAAAATTCATATTGGAAAGAAGAGTTCAAACCTGTTACAGTAAATGGATTAGTAGAAGCTGGAATAATTGTCGATGAGGAAGTTGGATATCCTGTTCCTGCTGGCTGAACCACAACATTCCAGTTGGTTGCTGTACCTGTTTCATTCCAAGCTAATGTAGCTCCAGTTGAATTTGTAGATACAATTGATAAATTATTTGGTTGAGGACAAGCAGGTGGTGGTACACATAATATTGTAGCATCCCATCCTGGTCTTACAACACTTGTATCTGATGTAAAATTAAATGTTAAACATCCATTTGTTGCTGTAGAAATAAATTGTGGTGGTAAGTTTGTGTTAGTAAAAGTTCCTAATAGAGGAGCAGTTGTTGTACTACCATCATAAATTCTTAAGAAATCGAAATTATTTTCAAGATTAAACGAATTAAAAATCACAACTACTACATCTCCAGGTGTACTAGGACAAATTGTTGTTGTTGTATTCTCACTATTCATATAGTCACCGTTTGGCCCTCCTGAATCATAAAAATGATCACCATTACAATAATTCGGTGGAGGTGTTACACAAACGTTAAATGTTGTAGTTTGTAATGCAGTCGCAACTGCAGTGTAAACTCTTATATAGTATACTTGTCCAACTGTTAATCCTGTAACAGTGCTACTATCAGGGTTACTACATAAAATTTGAGTTAAATTACCGCAAGGGTTTGAAGGGTCAGTTGTAGAATAAACAACATGATTTAAATCTAAAGTTGAACCATTAATATTTAATAAATTAATATTATGTGTTGTATGAGTTGCTACAAATGAGAACCAAACATCATCATCAGCGGAACCAACACAACCATTTGCTTGTGAAGAAGGACTTGCTCCTACAACTGTTCCTGGAGTAACTTGAGTACAGTTTGTATTTGTATTAACTGTAACTGGAGTAGCATTATCACAATTGTCATTTGCTGGTGGTGGTGGTGGTGGTGTACAAGTAGTTGTTAATGTAAACACTCCTTGAGCCGTTCCAAAACCATAAACATATATATAATAATTAGTTCCAACAGTTGTAATGAATTGGACTTGTGATTGATTTCCACAACCTGCAAAATCATCATTACCAGTTACACAAGTGAATGCTCCACATGTTCCAGTTACAACCTGAATTTTAGTATCAAAAGCGGAACCACATAATGAAAAAGTCACTATATCACCTGTTCCTGTGAAACTATACCATAACCCCCCTGAACCTCCTGTAGTTCCGCAAGTCCCTGTTGGAGCACCAGTTGTAGTGGCTCCTTGAGTTGTTTGCGTTATAGGTGCACTTCCACAAACAATAGGGATAGCATCTGCACAAAGGTTGTTGGTTGCCGGACAAAATTGTTGATTAAATACTGCACTATCTTTAAAACAGTTTGCATCTTGATCATTTTGCAAATGCACTGTAACATCAGTTCCATTTGGGAATGGTCCAAATTGCATTGTTCCTGGTGCTGTAAGTGATGGAACTGGAGTTGGTGATGCTGGTGTACTTGTACCTGTTATTGAAGTTGCAGTTCCCATATTTGTAACATTAGCTGTTACATAAAAAGTATCTGGATCTGTTGTACTTGTACAATTTGACAACAAATTAAATGCTGATGTCATGTTTGTACAAGAATTTTCTATAATATTCAAACAATAATCAACACTTTGAGTAGCCGCATTTGTAGCCCAAGAAGAAATCACAACATAGTAGGTCTGACCAATTGTTGGGAAAAAGGTAACCGAATCTGGTACTGTAGTACCATTTCCTCCTGTATTTCCAGCTACACAACTGCCCCCTACATTAGTACAGTTATTGTATACAAACAATCCTGACCAATTTGAATTTGTTAATGAAGTTATTGTAATTGAATTTGCAGTAGTTGCTGTAAAACTATAAACTACATCATCTCCATTTAAATAAGCTGAAGTTGAACCACAACCAGACGAACCTGGACTTCCACTGTAGTCATCTCCATAAGCTGAAGTTGTATCACAAGTACTATAAGGGAAACTAGGCACTACTATTGGTGCTCCACAAGTTTCTCCTAAAGAAGCAGTACAAAAATTAAATGGTCCTATCCATTCACTATTTGCTGCAGTTGGTGTACCAAATGCACACAATGATCTTACATAATAGTCATAACATGTTCCTTGTGTTAAACCTGTTGCAACATAAGGATTTGTAGAAACAACTGTTCCTGTACCAGTTGGAGTACCTGCTGAAGGTACAATTTCAACCTCCCAGTTTGTAGCACTTCCTGGACTTGTCCATCCTAATGTTGAACTTGTCAATGTAGGATTTGTAGCTGTTTGATTTGTTGGATCTAAACATTGCTCAACAATATTAATATCATCAAGAATCCATCTATCACCATTGTCATTTGTCATAACGAAGGCAACATATATTTGTTGTCCAGCATAAGCTGCTAATGAAACAACTTTTTCTTCACAAACATTATAAACATCATTTAATTCCGTTTCAGTCCATGTTTGAATAGTTGTAAAAGTAGAAGCATCAGTTTGAGAAGTAGTTGATACTCTAATTGTATAAATACTACCAAAATTCGCTGCTAAAGTTTGTTTAGCAGAAAAACGCAACTGCGCATTTGCAATTACAGGAACTGTTAAAGGTGATACTAGCCAATCTTCGGCAAAAGTTCCATTGGTAACATTTTCATTGTTCAAATAAGCAGAACGACCGTTACAAGAATTTGGAGCAGGAAGAACACCCCATGATTGAGTCGTTCCAATTCCGTTGTCAAAAACTTTCCAAGTTCCCCCACTTAAAACCCAGTCGTCAGTGGTGTAGTTTGGTACTGTTGTTCCTTCAAAATTCTCTGGAAACTGTGCATAACCAGTAAAAGAAAGAAGCAACATTACTAAAAATAGCGTAATTTTCTTCATCATTATATTGTTGTTTGGTTTGATTTATCTCCAAAAGTAATTAATATTTTGAAAACTAAAAGGGTTTTATTAACATTTTGTGTTAAATTTGTTGAAAAATAAATTACTTGCTTAAGAATTATGATAGAAAAAGAGATAATCAATTTTGAAAGAACAGTTATAGTTGGAATTGTTACGCAAAATCAAGATGAGGAGAAATTAAATGAATATCTAGATGAGCTTGATTTTTTAACATTTACTGCTGGTGGTGAAGTGATTAAGCGATTTTCTCAAAAGATGGACAAACCGAACCCTAAAACGTTTGTTGGAACAGGAAAACTTGAAGAAATAGCATCTTATATAAAAGAAAATAACATTTCAACCATCATTTTTGACGATGAACTTACACCATCACAACAAAAAAATATTACAAAAATTTTTGATATAAAAGTGTTGGACAGAACAAATTTAATTTTAGACATTTTTGCTCAACGTGCACAAACTTCTTATGCAAGAACTCAAGTTGAATTAGCACAATGTATTTATTTACTTCCGAGATTATCTGGAATGTGGACTCACTTAGAAAGACAACGAGGTGGAATTGGAATGCGTGGTCCTGGAGAAACTGAAATTGAAACAGATAGACGTATTGTTAGAGATAGAATTGCTTTATTAAAAGACAAAATCAAAGCTATTGACAAGCAAATGGCTACTCAAAGAAGTAATCGTGGAGCAATGGTTAGAGTAGCTTTAGTGGGTTACACTAATGTTGGAAAATCAACCTTAATGAATGCTGTTGGTAAAAGTGATGTATTTGTTGAAAATAAATTATTTGCAACATTAGACACTACAGTTAGAAAAACAGTTATTAAAAATTTACCTTTTTTATTATCTGATACGGTAGGTTTTATTAGAAAACTTCCTACACAACTAATTGATTCTTTTAAAAGTACTTTGGATGAAGTTCGTGAAGCTGATTTGTTACTTCATGTTGTAGATATTTCGCATCCTGAATTTGAACACCATATTGAATCTGTAAATCAAATTTTGAAAGATATAAAAAGTGATGACAAACCTACAATCATGGTTTTCAATAAAATTGATGCTTATAAACCTGCTTACTTAGCTGAAGACGATTTAATGACAGAAAGAGAACCTAAACATTATTCTTTAGAAGAGTGGAAAAAAACTTGGATGAACAACGTTGGTGAGAAGAATGCACTATTTATTTCGGCAACAGATAAACTAAATTTTGAAGAATTTAGAGAAAAAGTATATGAAGCAGTAAGAGAAATTCATATCACAAGATTTCCATACAACAAATTTCTATATCCTGAATATAGTGAAGCTGTTGAAAAAGATGAAGCATAAAAAAAGACCCTTAATTGGGTCTTTTTTTTATATGTAAATAATTAATAATTTATTTAAAACCCAAAATTAACACCTACACCAATATTTTGACGCGTTTGAAATCCTCTAAAGGCATTGTCATCATAAATGGTTTGAAATGTAAAGTTTGTGGATAAGTACTTATTCACTTTCATTACAATGTTTAATTGGTAATCAATATCTACATTTTGTGGGTCTTCTAAATAATTAGAATATAAGTTTAAAATATTTTCAACGGAAACATTTTCCATAATATTAAACTTATAATATCCATTTAATGCTGCTCCAAATTCATATCTTGAAGTATCTCCTTGCTCAACTCCAAAAGAAGGTCCAAGCTCCGTAAAATGATCATGAACAATAATTAATTTTGAGGTAGCAGGTGCTATATTAAATTTTAAATTATCACTTTTTTTCCACATCATACCTGGTCCTGCTTGAAAGTACGCTGGAGAAAAGAAATGTGAAATTTTTGTAGTTTGTGTTTCAGGATCTAAACCAGTATCCATTTGCGTTTTAAAATTTAAAAATGCAGAGTAATACCAATAACCTGAAGCTTTTTTACCTAATAATGAATTAAATAATAATCTATCATCAGATTTTTGCATTTCTTGGTCTTTTAACTTTGTTAATCCATAACCAACGATTAATTTGTTATCCCAAGACCAATCTTCTTTTTTATAATTAAAATCATAATTAATAAGTAGATTACCTGCAAGACTACTTTGTCCACCAGCTAACCAATTATTATAACTAGCTTGGTTACCAATTAGCGAAAATGTACCCACTTTTAACCAACCATCTGGTTTGTCTTCACCAACTTTTGCGGCTGCTTCTTCTGTTTTTTTTAGATTTTCTTTCTCGTTATCTTGAGCAAATCCAAAAGCAGAAACTAATAATAAACTTAGTACTATTTTTTTCATTTTTGTTTTGTTTTGTTTTAATTAGCAACAAAGTTATATAATGAAAGTTTATGTACAAATTTTATTTAAAAATAAGCTGTTTAACAGTATTTATTGTTTTTTTATCGATTTATATAAAGGAACAGCCGAACATGCTTCACCAAACATAATGCTTTTTGCAAAAGGAATTAATTTTTGAATCGCTAAAACATAGGCTTCTTGTGGCACTGGTTTATTAGAACAACCCTTTAAAATTAAAGGTTTTTGATTATATTTTGAAAAATCTATTTGGTTTAAAGTATCTTGATAGTAGCTTAACAATAAATCGTTCTTAGTTCCTGAACTTATTTTTGAAGCAAAAGGTTGCAAATAAACCGTAACTAATGCAAAAGTCCAAGCTGGTAAAATAGCATCTGTGGAACAATAAATCGAAACTAATGCATCTTTATATTGAGACCAATCATGATTTTTTAACGACTCTCTAAATTCTTTTTCTTTCAACAAAAAACCTTCTACTAACCAATTTGAAACATCGATGGAGAGTATAGGTTGCTTTGGAAAATAATCTTCTAAATCGAAAACTTCCAAAACACTATTTGCTACTTTATTTATAATTTCTTCTGCCATAATTTTTATTGATAACCTTCTGCTTGAAGGGTGAATAATTGTGCGTAAAGTTTATTGTTTACCATCAATTCTTCATGTGTTCCAGATTCTAAAATCGAACCTTCTTCTAAAACTATAATTCTATCTGCTTGACGAACAGTGCTAAATCTGTGTGAAATAATTACACTTGTTTTATTTTTTATCAAATGAATGAAACGCTCAAAAACTTCGCTCTCAGCTTTGGCATCTAACGCAGAAGTAGGCTCATCTAGAATCATGACTTCAGCATTTTTCATGTAAGCTCTAGCTAAGGCAATTTTTTGCCATTGTCCACCAGAAAGTTCTTGCCCTTTTACAAAACGTTTACCTAATTGTTGTTCGTAACCATAAGTTAATTCGGAAACAACTTCATCAGCTAAACTTAATTCGGCCGCTTTTTCAATTCTGTCTTGATTTTCTATTTCATCTATTTTCCCAATAGCAATATTTTCTTTAACTGTGAATTCATATCTAAAAAAATCTTGAAACAAAACTCCAAAATAGGCTTGATATTCACTTTTATTGTATCGATTTATATTGACTCCATCTAACAATATTTCTCCAGAAGTGGGTTCATAAAAACGAAGTAATAACTTGGTCAACGTGGTTTTTCCTGCACCATTTTGACCCACAAAAGCTATTTTTTCACCTGCTTTTATAGAGAAACTTACATCTCTTAAAATTTGATTTTCAGATTCTGGATAAGCAAAAAACACATTTTTAAATTCAAATCCTTTCTGAATTACTTTTGGTAAAGGAACATCTTCAACCGTTTTTGGTTCGATTGAAATATCTATAAAATCAAAATAATCTTTTAAGTACAATGAACTTTCGGAAATACGAGTAAATTTAGAGAAAAAATCTTGTAGACTTTTCATCAATCGGTTAAAACTTCCAGAAAGGAAAGTCAATTCACCCAAAGTAATTACTCCAGACAAAACACGATAAATGATAAAAACATAAGCTGCATAATAACTTACTGAACCCAATAAATTAAACAAAAAACCATAACTTGAACGTTTGATTACAAGCGTTTTATTTAAATTAAAATATTTTGTGGCTAAATTTTTAAAACGATTTACTACAAAATTAGTCAATCCAAAAAGTTTAATCTCTTTGGCTGTTTTGTCGTTTGCACCTATGAATCGTAAGTAGTCTAATTCTCTTCTTTCTGCTGTCCAACTTCTAGCTAAAGAATATTGTTGCTGACTGAATCGAACTTCATTTATAAAAGATGGAATAATGCTTAAAACTAATAAAATTATAAGATAAGGTTCAAAGTAAATTAAACCTGCAACAAGTGTAATAATTGAAATTGTAGTTTGGGCTTGACCTAAAACATTTGACATAAGGTCAACTCGACCCATCGTTTGTGTTCTGGCTCTTTCTAATTTATCGTAAAACTCAGAGTTTTCAAGTAAACTGATATCAACTTCATTTGTTTTTTCAATAATTTTTATGGAAGTATTGATGTTGTATTGATCACCTAAAATTCCGTCTGTTAATGAAATAGCTCGACTAACTAAATCTGAAATTACTACTAAAATAAATTCTAGTAATACGTATTTCCAAAGTTCAGAAAAATCTTTTTCACCTTGAGTGGTGATTCGAATAATTTCATCAATAATGATTTTTCCAATCCATAGTATTACAACTGGTAATAAAGCAGCTATTAATCTACAAAAAGAAGAAATTAGAAACAGTTTTTTATTTGTTTGCCAAATTTCTTTGAAAAAACGAGGTACATAAGTAAGTGAATTAAAAGAAGCTTTTAATCCTATTTTTTTGGTGTCGTTTAATGATTTTAGTTGATTTCTTGCCATTATTTAATGTTCAGTTAATTCGTGTTTAGTAATTAAAACTGCCTACTAAATACTGAATACAGCCAACTGAATTAAAGCATTCCTAATTCAAGTTTTGCCTCTTCACTCATTAAATCTTTGCTCCATGGTGGATCAAAAGTGATTTCAACTTCGCAAGATTTTATTGCATCAATAGATTTTACTTTTTCTTCTACTTCAAGAGGCAAAGTTTCGGCCACAGGACAATTTGGTGAAGTTAATGTCATTAAAATTTTAACGTCATTGTCTTCATTAATCATTACATCATAAATTAAACCTAATTCATAAATATCTACAGGAATTTCTGGATCGTAAATCGTTTTTAATGTTTTAACTACGTTTTCACCTAGGTTTATTTCGTCTTTATATTCTTCCATTTTTAAATTTTCTTTAATTAACTTGAATGCTTCGCTTGAAAACCTAAAGCATACATTTTTATTTGTTTTATCATCGACACTAAACCGTTGGCTCTGGTTGGAGATAAATGTTCTTTTAAGCCAATTTCATCGATGAAATCTGTATTAGCTTCTAATATTGCTTCTGGTTTCTGGTTTGAAAAAACTCGAATTAGAATAGCTATTATTCCTTTAGTAAGAATGGCATCACTATCAGCAGTGAAAACAATGTTTCCCTCATTTTCTTCACCATGAACCCAAACTTTTGATTGACAACCTTTTATTATATTGTCTTCTGTTTTATATTTTTCTTCGATTAATGGTAATGATTTTCCAAGTTCAATTATGTATTCATAGCGTTGCATCCAATCGTCAAACATTGAAAATTCATCTATTATTTCTTCTTGTATTTCTTTTATTTGCATGCTTTCTTATTTCTTTTCTGACAATTTTAGAATTGTGTCAACCAATCCTTTTATTTGAGTTGGTGGTATTGTATGATCAAAACCTTTTGTAGCATAAACTACTTCACCTTTAGTAATCGTTAAATTTGCAGGAGCTTTTCCATCATAGAAGCGTTCTTGTGTTGGCCCTTCTAATTGATTATAAGTTGACAAATCAACTTTATTAAACAGGTCAGCTATTGATTTCCATTCTGCATCTGATAATTTAATTTCATGAGGTTTTTCATCTCTTGAATTAGTAACAAAAAATGTTTTATTTTCAATAATTATTGTTTTATGATACCCTCTACTGTTTGCATCGTAAACCATTTTCACTTTTTCTAAATCTTTATATTCAGAACATCCCTTTGCAAGGAAAACACTCAAAATAATTGTAAATAATAATTTCATAATTTCTATTTTTTAAGATAACATCATCTTTGCTTTTTTAACAGCTTCTACAAAGATATCAATTTCTTCTTTGGTATTATAAAAAGCAAAACTTGCTCTAATAGTACCTGGAATTTTATAGAAATCCATAATAGGTTGAGCACAATGATGTCCAGTTCGTACTGCTATTCCTAATTTATCTATAATCGTGCCAATGTCATAAGGATGTATTCCTTCAATGTTAAATGAAATTACTGAAGCTTTTTTTGACAAATCAGTTGGCCCATAAATAGTAACTCCTTCTATCTCTTTTAACCTTTCTGTTCCATAAACTAAAAGTTCATGTTCATAGTTAGCAATTTCATCAAATCCAATTGAATTCATGTAATCTATTGCTGTTCCAAAGGCAATTCCTCCACAAATATTGGGTGTTCCTGCTTCGAATTTATGTGGTAAATCTGCGTAAGTTGTTTTTTCAAAAGTAACTGTTGCAATCATTTCTCCACCTCCTTTGTAAGGAGGTAATTTTCTTAACCACTTTTCTTTTCCATACAACATTCCAACACCTGTTGGCCCACACATTTTATGTGCAGAAGTCACATAAAAATCAACATCTAAGGCTTGAACATCTGGTTTTAAATGAGGACAAGCTTGAGCTCCATCAATTAATACTGCTGCACCAACTTCATGTGCTTTTTCAATAATTTCTTCAATTGGATTTATAGTTCCTAAAGCATTTGAAATGTGATTACAAAAAACCAATTTTGTTTTAGATGAAAGTAATTTATCATATTCTGACATAATTAATTCACCGTCCAAACTCATTGGAATTACTTTTAAAATGGCTCCTGTTTTCTCACAAAGCATTTGCCAAGGCACAATGTTACTATGATGTTCTAATGCAGAAACGATTATTTCATCTCCTTTTTGAAGAATTGATTCAAAACCATTTGCCACTAAGTTTATACTTTCAGTTGTTCCGGAAGTGAATATTATTTCATATGATTTTCTTGCATTAAAATGTTTCTGAATTTTTAAACGTGCTTGTTCATAAGCATCCGTTGCTAATTGACTCAAAGTATGCACACCACGATGGATATTAGCATTATATCTTGAATAATAATTAACAATTGCATCAATTACTATTTGAGGTTTTTGTGAAGTGGCTCCGTTGTCAAAATAAACTAAAGGTTTTCCGTTTACTTGTTGCGAAAGTATTGGGAATTGAGCACGTATTTTTTGGATGTCTAACATTTCAAAACAATTTGAATGCAAATTTACAACATCATTATTTAAAATTAGAATAAATAAAGGTTAAAAAACATATTTCCCTTTTGATCTTTTATATCTAATTTTATTAAAAAAAGGGTTACTCGTTTGAGTAACCCTTTTTTGTTTATGTTATTTAAAAACTACTTATCTTTTTAATGAAAAGTGAGCTTTAAATTGTTTAGGTACTATTGTACCGTTTGGTTTAATTTCATAATAATCTACTGTGAACCAATAGTCCGTTGCTGGTAGTGGTTGACCGTTTAAGGTTCCATTCCAACCATCTCCTGTTGAACTGATT
>NZ_JBHSGW010000013.1:0-3616 GCF_042652765.1 Flavobacterium ponti | reverse complement strand
GTAAAACCATAACCTGGATTATTTGAAACTGTCCATAAATTTCCTGTACCTACATTTTCTATAGCTGTACAACTTGGTAAAGCAGGAACTGTAGCAGTTTCAAAATCCATCACATAAGGAACATTTGTAGCATCACAATTTGTTGTAAAACTAAACGGTCCAGACCAAGTACTTTCTCCATTTGTACCACAACTTGATCTTACGTAAAAACTGTAAGCAGTGTTTGATGTTAGCCCCATTAAATTATGAGGATTAGTAGTTGTGCCAGTGATATTTGGTGTTCCAGTAGGAGTAAATCCAGAAGTTCCCCATTCAATATCCCAAACTGTAGCAGTTCCATTTTCTGTCCATCCTAAATCCACTGATACATTTGTAATATTTGTTGCTGTTAGAGCAGTTGGTGGTATACATGATGGTGCAGGAATAATATTTACAGAGAAGTCTAATGTTACACCATAACTACCAGAGTAACATGGATCTGGAGCTGGAAGATAATCAGCAGTAGCAATTCTCATTCTATGTGTTCCTAATGTTGCAGTTACAGGCATAATAAATGAAGCATCTAATACTGTTGGATTTGCATTCGTTGATTCACCAGTGAAAACTAATTCTGAAGCATCAAAAGTAAGATTGTCATTAAAATCAATCCATATGTAAGTGTTATAAGTATAACCCGTTGCAAAAGAAATTTGAACATTTGTGTTAACACTCTGTGGTAATGATACACTTGTAGCTGTATGATCAAAATAAGTAACATCTGTTGTTGGAAATGCAGTTGTACCTAATTGAACATTCGTAATACCTAAATCATCATTTGAAGTTGGAAGTGATGTACAATAACATCCAGTAGCAAAAGTAGTATAACTTAATTCTGAACAACTAACTGCATCACCCACTAAATTGTAAGGTGTTAAAGTAAAGTAATAAGTTGTATTAAAATTACCTGTATGTGAATAAGCAGTAACATTTCCTAAATCTACATTGTCAACTACATCATTACCTCCAGAAGTTGTACCAATTGTTATTCTGTAACCATCTGCACCAAGAGTTGCATCCCAAGCAAAAGAAGTAGCAAAATTACCACAAGCAGGATCTGGTGTTACAACTATATTAGAAGCACATGAAGGAACCGTTGCTGGAATTGGCTCCCAAACTACATTATCAATTTTAATTGTTTGGTAACTTCCAAAATTTAAGTGTTTAAATGCAATATAATGATCGGTAGTAGTTACAGTTGAAAAGTCTACGATAAACTCATTGAATCCATCTAATGCTTGAAAAGGTTCTACACCATTATATGTTGTTTCATTTG
This sequence comes from Flavobacterium ponti, assembly GCF_042652765.1. Taxonomy (NCBI): domain Bacteria; kingdom Pseudomonadati; phylum Bacteroidota; class Flavobacteriia; order Flavobacteriales; family Flavobacteriaceae; genus Flavobacterium; species Flavobacterium ponti. Next base: position 2,304 of record NZ_JBHSGW010000013.1, on the reverse strand, counting down.
TTGGATCTGTCATTGTACCAACTTCCATAGCATAATTAGTTCCTCCACTAACTCTAAATTTAAGTCTATGAGTACCATTTGGTAAATCAATCAAATTTGGTGTGATTAAAAGTAAAGTTGAGTTTACATCATCTGAGTTATAAAGTTCTGCACTATTTGGTTCAGTAAATGCAAGATTGTCTTCTATTGAAACTCTAGCAAATCCACTTGTAGAATTCACGATTTTATACCAACAATTTGTAAGTCCACCACTAGGAGTTGTATCAAAATTTTCAGTGAAATTACCAAAAGGTACACAAGCTGTTGTAAATGTAAAAGGGCCTGTCCAATAACTTGTTCCAGAGGTACCACCACAATCTGCCTGTACATAATAATCATATTGAGTATTAGCCGTCAAACCATTTAATACATAAGGATTAGTAGTTACACCAGAAACTAATGTTCCTCCTGTTCCTTGAGTATAACCTGCTGGACCATATTCAATATTCCAAGTTGTTGATGAACCCATTTCTATCCATGCTAATGCAACTGATGTAGTTGCAATTGTACTAACTGACAAACTTATTGGTTCAGGACAACTAGGAGTTTGTCTAACTTGAAAATTATCTACAAAAAATTCAATATCGGCAGCTCCATCATTACTACCTTCAACCATTCTAAATGCAAAACGAACAGTTTGACCTGCAAAAGCATTAATGTTAATTATATTAATTGATCCAGTGTTTGAAGGTGCATTATTTGTATCAAAAGTATAAAGCACAGTCCAATTTCCAGTTCCTGTTGAAGCTAAAACTTCTAAAACATCGTCAGATTCCCAAGGAGTAGTTGGTGCGGATGTACTATTAAATTGTGTAGCAGCTGCATCAAATTTTATTTCATATCCTGTTGCAGGAATTATATATTGTGGAGATATGAACCAATCGTTTGTATTTGATGTATAAAAATTATATTTAATAGCACCTGTAGTTCCTACATTTCCAAAACCATCTTCATACCAATTACCAGCACCTGGATTGGTTGGCCCTGTGTTAGTATCTCCTCCACTAGCTTTTTCCCAGCAAGCTGGTATAAAAGTTGAGAAAGTTTCAGTAGAAGGAACAGTTATTGCAACACAAGCTGTTGTAAAAGTTCCAGACGAAGACCATGAAGAAGTTTCTGTTCCACAATTTGATCTAACCCAATAGTAGTACTGTGAAGAAGGATTTAATCCTGTTAAGTTAGCAGTTGTACCCGATGCAACATTTCCACTTGGAGTAGTAGTACCTGTTGGTGCTGTGTTTGATGTAGAATAATAATAATCATAACCACTTGATGGAACATTAACTGGAGCTACCCATGAAATATCTGCAGTTGTAGTTGTTACATTTGTAGAACTTAAGCCTGAAGGAACAATACAACTTGTTATTAATAATACTGTTGTGTTATGACAATTAGCGGTACCAGCACAAGAGGCATCATCCGATAGATGAATTCTAACTCCAGTTACTGCAATATTAGTTACCGTTTGAGGTGACTGTCCGTGCTGAATAACTGTGTTTGAGGTATCAGTTATTGTAACATAAATATGTGTGCCAGATCCAGACACAGTTCCTGTTTGAGCGGCAAAAACATAATCTTCACCTAAAGTTAATCCAGTTACTGTAGAATATTCTGCAGAACTATATGCACAAGTTGTAATGCCTTGTAATAAACCAGAATTGTTTGAAACAACGTTTCCAAAAGCGTCTGGTCTAATACATTGTGCGCTGACTGATTCAAATGATGTTGAAAATAGTCCAATAAGGACAATCATCAAAAACATTTGCTTTAATGTAGTTTTTTTCATGAAATTGTTAATTATTAAGTTATAGAGTTACGAATTTAAATAAAAAATAACAATAAATATACTTTTTGTTTAAAAAAAAACTGCTCCATATTTGGAGCAGTTAAAAATTATGTTACCAAATTATAATTATTGCTTAATAACTTTAATTGATTTAGTTGTATTACCAACGGTAACATTTACTATATAAGCACCCGCAGTTAATGCAGTCATGTCAATTTGAGTTGAAGTGCTTCCAACTTTTCTTGAAATAACTTCTTGACCTAATAAATTAATCACTTTAACAGAAGATATTTCTAATGAGTAAGATAAATTTAATACATCTTTTACAGGATTTGGATATGCTACAAAACTTGAATTATCAAAAGTATTTGAATTTAAAAATACATCCACATTAATATTATCAACATATAAGTTATATTGATCTGCAGCTGAATGAGCATTGAATCCAAAATAATAAACACCTGATGTTGCTGGTGTAA
>NZ_JBHSGW010000012.1:0-2538 GCF_042652765.1 Flavobacterium ponti | reverse complement strand
TTATCACATAAAAAAATCCCTAACTCTTTTTGAATTAGGGATTTTTTATTGGTTGGTTGGGTTGGTTAATTTTTGTTTGTTTATTTCTTATTTCTTAACGATTAAGAATTCTGAACGTCTGTTTAGAGCATGTTGTTCTTCTGTACAATCTTCTCCACAGTCCACTTTTGGTTCACTTTCTCCAAATCCTTGTCCTGTGATTCTATCTTTTGAGATTCCTTTTGAGATAATGTATTGAACAGTTGATTTTGCTCTTCTGTCTGATAAGTTTAAGTTGTATTTGTCACTTCCTCTGTTATCTGTGTGCGATTTAGCAAAGATAACCATGTCTTTGTGCTCTTCTGACTTCATTACTTCTACTAACTTATCAAGCTCTTCTGCTCCTTGTGCTGTAATATTGCTTTTGTTGAATTCAAAGAAAATTGGTTGTAAGATAACTTCTGTTTCTGTAATAATTGGTTTAATTGGATCTAATGATATATATGCCATCACTTCTCCACCTCTTGTTTTCTCTACAGTAAATGTATCTGGATCAAATCCTTCTTTTGAGAATTGCATGCTGTATACTTCATCACAATTTACATCAAAGTTAGCGTTTCCTGAACCATCTGTCATTTTGGTTGCAATAACTTTATTGTCTTTGTCTAACAACACAACTTTAGCATCTGCTAGTACATTGCCGTTTTTTGAATTCTTTACATTAGACAACACTAAAACACCACAAACTGGGTCAGCTTTATAGATGTTGTCTACTCCTGCTCTATTACTTGAGAAAAATCCAACTTTTTTGTCTGCATTGTATGTAAAAGCAAAGTCATCTTTTTCAGAATTTACAGGTGCTCCTACGTTTTTAGCTTCTGAGTTTTTGTTTAAGTCCAATTGGTATACATCAAATCCTCCAAAACCTTGTCTTGCATCTGATGAAAAGAATAATACATTCTCATCTGAGATAAACGGAAAACTTTCGTTTCCTTCTGTGTTTACTTTGTCTCCAGCATTTTCTGGTGTTCCATACTCATCACCATTTACTGCTACTTTCCAAATATCAATTCCTCCTTTTGAACCTGGCATATTTGATGAAAAGTACAATGTTTTTCCGTCTTTACTCAATGATGGATTACTTGTTGAATATTCTTTGCTGTTAAACGGTAATGCTTTTACATTTGACCATTTTCCATCCACCTTTGTTGCTTTGTAAAGATTTACTTGACTGAATTTTAATTTGTTTACTTTATCTTTTTCATACAAATTATCGTTATAACTCTCACTAGCATAGTACATAGTATTTCCATCTGCACTTATTGTAGCTGGTCCATCGTGCCATCTTGTGTTGATTCCTTCTACTAAAGTAGCTTCACTCAATGTTCCGTTTGCGTTGTATGTAGCTTTGTATAAGTCTAAGTAAGGCTCTTCGTTCCATCCGTAAGTTTTTCTAGCTTCATTTCTTGCACTAGTAAAATATACTTCATTCTCGTTAGTTAAAACAGCTCCAAAGTCTGATTTATCACTGCTAATATCTGAAGCTGCAATGTCATACATCTTAGCTTGTTGTTTTAGCTTTGGTAAATAATTTGGATCTGATTTAAATGCTTTTGCTCTATCATCATTTGGTTTCATAGCAGCAAATGCTTGCATTTGTTTGTTAGCCTCTTCTGTTTGACCTGATGCCTTTAGCATTTGTGCATATCGATAATACGTTTCTGCATCTTGCTTCTCGGCTGCGATAGCTTGTGCGTATGCTTTTGCTGCTTCTTTTGCATTAAAAACATTGTAATAACTCTCTGCCATTTGTTTGTAAACATATCCATCTGCTTTACCTTCATCTACCAGTTTTTGGTATGCTGCGGCTGCATCTACATATTCAAACTTTTTATACAGCTTATCAGCTGTCTTTGTCTCTTTGTTTTGTGCACTCAGTATTCCACTTGCGATTACAAAACTTAAGGTGATATATATTTTCTTCATGTCGTTGTCGCTTTTAAATTAGAAATATCTTGGTGAACGTGAAACTTTCTTCGGGAAATTTAAATCAAACAACAATATAACCTCATGTGAAGATGGTGTTGTTACTTTTAAATCCGATACAATGTGATCGTAAGCATATCCTAATTTTACATTAGGTGAAATTGCATAATTAACCATCGCTCCAAAACTGTCTTCTAAACGATATGTGGCTCCTACTTCAAACTTATCATTAAACAAGAAGTTCGTTGATAAATCTAATGATGGTGATACATTGAAGGCTGACTTTAACATGAAAAATGGTTTGAACTTCACATTTTGGTTGATGTCAAATACATATCCTCCTGTTAAAAAGTAATGCGATACATCGTTTCCATACTCTCTTCCGTTATAATCCAAATGTGTTCCTTTTAACATATTTGGTACCGAAAAAGCTAAATAATATTTGTTCGTATAATAGAACAATCCTGTTCCTATGTTAAGGTAGCTGTTGCTTGCATCTTCTGCAAAAGCACCATCACCAACATCTGGTAATGTGCTATTAATTTGTGAAAACAAATCTACTTTATGAAAGGT
>NZ_JBHSGW010000011.1:0-4011 GCF_042652765.1 Flavobacterium ponti | reverse complement strand
GATAATAAACGTTTGCCAGCTTCAACCTATTACTATGTTTTAGAATTTAATGAAGGAGAAAGTAAAACAGGTTGGGTTTACGTTTCTTATTAATTTTGATCTTCTTCAATATACATTTTTCTGACTTTTTTGAATAATTCAGATGAATAAAAATTAAGAAATACGCAACCTTTTTTAACACAAAGCATCTAAGAAAAACAAATCATATTTTTAAATATTGTATTTAATATTTAATCTTTTGTAAATTTGAAATATTAAAGAAACAATTTTTTAATAATAATGTTTTTAAATTTTTGATTGAATTGAAAAAGAAAATAAAATTTTTATGGTTGTTATTTTTCTTTTGCTTCAATGCTTTTGCATTAGATTTGCAAGTCACTGTAACAAATGAAACGTGTGCAGGCACAGCTGATGGTTCACTTACTTTTATAATTACTAATGAAACAGTTGGTATTCCTGTTTTTTATAGTGTTTACTTATTGCCTAATACTACTTCACCAATTGTTACAACCTCTTCTAATTCTTATGGAGGACTTGTAGCTGCTAACTACTTGGTTATTGCATCACAAACAGTTGGTGGTTCAACAACTACAGCACAACAAACTGTCACGATATCGAATCAAATACCACCTCCAACTTTTACTGTTTCAGAAGTAAAAGTAAAATGTGGAAATGATGGACAAATTACAGTTAATGTAACTTCTGGAAATGTGGTTTCTTATCAATTATTTTCTGGTCCTGTAACCACTGGGTTGCAAACTTCAAATGTTTTTTCAAATTTACCAATTGGTCAATATCTGATTAGAGTTTTTGATTCATGTGGACAAGCCTTTACTCAAACTCATGTATTAACAAGTTTAACACCTTCTTTGGTCATTGGACCACCTATTATAAATAATTCAAGTAATACATCTTGTAATAATTTACTCGTTTTTCATAATACTTCTTTTTTGCCAAACACTCAAATTTTTACTCCATTAACATATCAGGTTACAGCTTTTCCACCTTCAGGAGGAAGCCCCGTTATAACTACACAAACATCAATGCCTTTAGTAATACCTTCAATCAATGGTGTTGGATATAATTATAATTTATTAATAACAGATGCATGTGGAAATACCTATGTTAGAAATAATAATAATGTTTCAGCATTGTTGAATTTTACTCAAGTAATTACATTAGATGGTTGTAATAATTATACTGTTGAATTTAATGTTCAAAATTTTATAACGTCATACACTGTTAATTTTATTTCAGCTCCAGCAGGTTTTAATCCAACTTTAGCAAATCCTAATCATCCTGGACCATTTACAAGTAATAGCGTGGTTTATGGTAGTTCTTCTTATTATATGCCATTAGGAAGTTATACTGTTGAAATCACTGACTTGTGTGGAAAAGTAAGAACGAAAACGTTTTTGATTCAAAATATTCCCTCTGTGCCTACTTCTGTTACTACTACTTCTACTTGTAACACTGAAGGTAATTTGTCTATTGGTTTAAGCAACCCTTATAGACAATTAGCAACAGTTATATTAACAACGGCTCCATCCACTTATCCCAACTCTTTACCGCAGGATTTGTCAAGTTTAATAGTCAATGGAGTTTTTTATTTACAAAATGTTCCTTTGGGGTATTATCATTTTACTTTAACTGATGTTTGTGGAAATTCTTACACATATATAGTTTCACTAGCTGGTAGTCCAGAAGCACCAATTATAGAACAACAACCTGGCTGTAATATAGGTGATGGATCCGTCCGAATTTATTTTCCGAATATTTCAATTATATCTATAGAAATTCAAGATGCTCCCAACACATTTGGTTTTGTTTTGCCTTATGATGTTAGTTTTAATGTAAGTCAGTCGGGTTTTTCAATGAACTCATTGCCAGAAGGGAACTATAAATTTAAAATTATTGACAGTTGTGGATTAAATAGAATAGTTGATATAACAATAATTGGTTTTCATATTACTAGTTCAACATATGTAATAACTGAGAACTGTGGTTCCTTTAATTTACAATTGAACCATAGTAGTAATGCTAATTTTTCAACTTATCATCTGCAAAAATTTGATGAAGTAAATAATGTTTGGGAACATCCTTCAACTGGCTTAGATTACATTCCTGGAACACCACTTGATATTTCTAATTCTGTTCCAGTATATAATAATATTAATAATATTAATCTAGCTTATTCAGGTTTGTTTAGAATTGTCAAAGAATTTTATAATTATTCAAATGGTTCATTTGGTGCAAATAGATGTATACTTTCATTGCATGAATTTGAATTTCAAGGTGGTCCAAAAATTATTGATGCTTATGCATTTCCATGTGATAATAATACACAAGAAGTTGTTATAATTGCAACAGGTTTAGCTCCATTACAGTATAGTATAATAGAAAAGGATGGGTTACCTTTTTTTATTAACAATGGTGCCTCAAATATTTTTTCCGGTTTGACAGCAGGAGTTTACAAGTTTAAGGTAGAAGATAGCTGTGCAACAGAAAGAGTTAGGTCTTTTAATGTTTCTTTATTAGAGGAACCAGAAATTATAGCATCAAGTTTTTGCGATGGAACAAACGGTCAATTAGAAATTCAAGATTTTCCATTTGTTACTTATGAGTGGTATAACACTCTAAATCCAACTGTCATATTAAGCACTTCAAATACTTTGCAGTTTTCTCCTTTTAATAGTGCAAATGATGCAGGAACTTATGCTGTTCAGTTGTCTACAACAAATGCTAATAGTTGCATTAATGAAATTATAGAATATACAATTAATCCAAACGGTCTAAGTCCTAATGCTGGAAATGATAATGTTACTTTTTTCTGTAAAGAAGATCAATTTATAAATCTAAACTCACTTCTTTCTAACCCTCATGATACTAATGGCATTTGGACAAATTCAGATGGTGATACACTGAACCCAATTATTAATCCTATTGATTTTAGTACTGGAAATTATACTTTTACATATACAGTTAATGGATTTTGTGCTGTTTCAGACGAAGCAACAATTACAATTACAATCAAAGATTTACCAGCTTCTCCAGTTTTATCGGCTCCAAGTCCAATTTGTGTGGGTGATGATGTCCTGCTTGAAGCTAGTTTGATTACTAACGCTACTTATTTTTGGACAGGACCAAGTGGTTTTACTTCAACAGATCAAAATCCATTGATTACAAGTTTTGATAGTACAAACGATGGAACTTATTTTGTTTATGTAACTGTAGATGGTTGTAATTCTGCAACAGAACAAATGGTTGTAAACAGTAATCCTATTCCAGATTTTTCTATTGATGGAACAACTTCAATTTGTATTGGACAAAATGAAACATTGACAATCACTCCAACAAATTTTAATGTAAATTCAGCTACTATAGAATGGTATTATGAAAACAGTTTGCTTTCAAATACAGCTTCAACGTTACAGATTTCAGAAACAGGAAATTATAGTGTGATTATTAATAATAATGGATGTGCCAATCAAAAAGATATTGAAATTATTGAAAAAATAAATTCATTTGATGTGGTTTTAGAACAAGGTTGTAATGGTAAAAACTATGAAATAAACATTGTAAATTCAAGCGACTTTTCTAATGCAACTTATTCCTGGACAGGACCAAATGGTTTTGTTAGCTTTACGCAAAATATAGTAGTTCCAAATTTAGAGATAGGAACATATAATGTTGAGGTCACAGATGCTCTAGGCTGTAAATCAAGTTCATTTGCAGTTGTTGAAAACACAAATTGTTTTATTCCTAATGGTTTTTCACCAGATGATGATGGAATAAATGATTATTTTGATTTAACAGGATATAATGTGAAGAAAATTTACGTTTATAACAGATACGGACGATTAGTTTATGATAAAGATAATTATATAAACGAATGGAAAGGTCAAACCAATGATAATAAACGTTTGCCAGCTTCAACCTATTACTATGTTTTAGAATTTAATGAAGGAGAAAGTAAAACAGGTTGGGTTTACGTTTCTTATTAATTTTGAT
>NZ_JBHSGW010000010.1:0-549 GCF_042652765.1 Flavobacterium ponti | reverse complement strand
ACTATAGTTACATTAGCAGTATCACAGTTTGTAGGATTAGCCACTTCACATATTTGGTATGTAAGTGTGTAAGTTCCCGCAGGAGTGTTAGGAGCTACATCAACATTTCCATTGGCATCAATAGTGATGTTAGGAGTTGCAAACGGAGTAAGTATAGCAAGCGTTACATCAGTAGGAACTACAGGAGTACCGTTTAGCGTATCATTTGTATAGATATTGATAACATCTTGTTGTCCTGAAGTTGCATTAACAGGAGTTGTAGAGGCATCATCATCGTTAGCTACGATAGTCACAGGCTCAGTAGTTGTAGTTACCGTTACAATAACGTTAGCAGTATCACAATTAGCAGGAGTTGCACCTGTTTCACAGATAGTATATGTTGCTGTATATATTCCCGAAGGAGTATTTGGCAATACAGTTACTGTTCCATCAGGGTTTAATACTACACCACCTGTTGTTGTAGTTTGGAAAGGAGTATTAACTGTTAGAGTTACATCTGTTGGTAGTACTGGGATACCATTTAAAGTATCATTATCCAATACGTTTAAT
>NZ_JBHSGW010000009.1:17377-61946 GCF_042652765.1 Flavobacterium ponti | reverse complement strand
GAAGTTATAGGATTAGCAATATTTATTGGATCAACTCCTCCTGGTTGAGAATAATAATCCCCTACTGTTAAAGCAGGCAATGAATAAGAATCACAAGCTAATACAGCACTTACTGGATCTAATACAGGAGACGGTGTTATTGTGACTGTACAACTCATTGTAGCAGTACAACCATTATTATCTACTACAACAGTATATGTACCTGCTTGAGTTACAGAAATTGTACCAGTAGTATCAGTTAATGGGTTTGTATCTAAAGTCCATGTATACGTTACATCTGCATCTGCAAAGTTAATAGGAGTAACTGTTATAGTTCCTGTGTCATTTTGACAAATACTAAAATCACTAGTTAAAGTAAATTGAGGTGTTAAATCTTGAATGACTAAATCAAAAGTACTTGTTTGATAACATCCTTCAATATTATTTTCTATTCTAACAAAAACTGGTTCTAAATTCTGAATGATGTTTGTATAACTTGTAGGATTAGTAATAGGGTTCAAATCATTATCTGCATCAGATTGAGTTGAATGATAAGAAACTGTATAATCCGCAGGATTTAGTAAATCTAAAACTGTATTTGTATTTTGAGTTAAATCAAAAGTAGCATATCCAGTTGGATTACAATCAACCAAATTATTAGGTATTCCGATTGTAAAAGGATCGTAGTATTCAATAGTAATTGAATCAGTTGCAGAACAAGTTGTACCATTATATTGTGCGGCTATTGAGTAAGTTCCTTCTTCAGTTACCACTAAATCAGGACCTGTTTCCCCAGCAATTACACCTGTAGAGTTTGACCACTCAAAAGTATAAACTGCAGGATCTAAACCGCTTTGAATTGTATAAGAATCTCCTTCACAAAGAGCATTCCCATTAGCTTCTAAGAAGTCATTTCCTAATTCAATGTTTCCAATGTTAAAACTATCACCTGCTATAAAAACAGCAGAATCAAAAGCAGTATCATTTCTATCTGCAATTACCATCTTAATGTGATAAGGTGTTTGAGGAACAACAATAGCAGAAGCTGTAAGCATAACTGTTTGACCATTATAATTAGTTACTGCATTAGCAGTAGCATTTGGGGATGCTGGGTTGTCTAAATTATAAACATCAAAAAATTGCGGATTAGCAGAAGCACATCCTGTATTATAAGCTGCATCTCTAACTGTTACTACTGAAACCGGTGTTACTGGTGTTATCCCTGGTAATACAGCTAAATTCGTTGTAGTATTTGTTGCCATATTAGTTAAAAAGAAGGCAAAAGCATCTGAATAAGCACATTGAAAAGTACCATACTCTTCTGATGCAAACATAAAATCAAAACTAAAATCAGGTGTTAAAGGAACAAAGTCAAATTCTAATATGGTAGCATTATTATAAGAGTTTAAACCAGGATCAATGTTAAGAGATTGAATATAATTAAATAATTGAGCATCTCCTCCCCAACCAGCACTTGTATCACTTAACCCTACATTGTTTGGTCCTGATGATCGCATTGCATTTCCAGTTGATAAAACAATTCCGTTTGGAAAAGGCATAACTCCAGGAGAATTTTCTTCAAAATATGCAATACCATTACCATTAACTCCGGTTCCTGTTTGCCAAGTAATGTTTGTAACAATTCCACAAGGAGAATCAATTAAAACATCCGTAACAAGTTGAGGAACAGTATAGGTTGTATTATCTAATGTTAAAGGAATTGAGCCAATACATAGATCAAAACTTGAAAATTGTCCAATAGTAGCTGTATCTGTATAAACACGAATATAATATGTTGTTCCAGAAGTAAGATTATTAATTATTCCAGTATTTGGTAAATTACAAGCCACTTGAGTTAATGAACCACAAGAAGCACCTGAATAAAGTGCAAAATTTAGGTTATTATTATTTCCCACTATGTTGTTTAAAGAAATTATATGAGTAGGATGTAAAGCTGTGAATTGAAACCATACATCATCATCAGCTGATCCTCCACAAGCATTTGGCTCTGGTGAAGGTGTAGCACTAGTAATAGTCCCCGCAACAACCTGAGCACAATCATTTGCTCCGTTAACAGGAACAATAATTGGATTTGCACAACTATCATTTGATGGTGGTGGTGGTGGTACACTTACACATAGGTTAAATGTAGTATTTTGTAACAAAGCAGCTGTTGCTGTATAAACTCTTATAAAATACACTTGACCAGCAACAAGACCTGTTAAATAACTAAAATCAGGATTACTACAAAATACTTGTGTTAAATTCCCACAAGGATCCGTAGTATTTGTAGACGTATATATTACATGATTTAAATCTAAAGATGAACCTGCGACATCTTGAATACTAACTGTATGTATAGCTTGAGTTGCAGTAAATGAGAACCAAACATCATCATCTGCACTTCCAACACATCCATTTGGTTGTAAAGATGGTGTTGCTCCAGCTACTGTTCCAGCAACTATCTGAGTACAAGAACCATCAATGTTAACAGGAACGTTTGTTGCTGTATCACAATTATCATTTGCAGGTGGTGGTGGTGGTGTTACACAAATAGTGTTTAAAGTAAACGGCCCTTGTGTAGTGTTGGTAGCTCCAAATACATATATGTAATAATCTACTCCTGTAGTTGTTGCTATTTGAACTTCAGATTGTGTACCACAAGAGTTATCATTACCTGCTACACATGTAAATGTTCCACATGTACCTGTTAGTACTTGAATTTTTGTATCAAAAGGAGATCCACATAATGAAAATGTTACCACATCTCCATTTCCCGCATAGGTGTACCAAACTCCTGCAGAAGTATTAGAAGCTGTTCCACAAAAAGCTGTAGAAGCACCTGCATTTGTAGATCCTTGAGTTGTTCCTGCAATTGTGCTATTACAAGTTAAAGGTATAGCGTCTGCACATAAATTATTTGGTGCTGGACAAAAAGTTTGAGTTAAAGCATTACTATTTCTAAAACAATTGACATCATTATCGTTTTGAACATTTATAACAACTGGTGTGTTATTTGGGAAAGGACCAAATTGCATTGTACCAGGTGCTGTTAAATTCTCACTTGTCGAAGCTGGTGTTGTTGTACCTGTAACCGAAGTAGCAGTACCTAAGTTATTTACTGTAGCCGTTACGAAAAAAGTATCTGTTCCACTAGGACAATTTGTAACTACATCAAATGTAGCAGTAAGATTTGTACAAGTATTTTCAATAATTGTCAGAACATAATCAACACTTTGTGTTGCAGCATTTGTACCCCAAGATGAAACAACTACATAATATGTTTGACCTAATGTTTGAGCAAAAGTGACCGAATCCGGAGCAGTTGAACCATTTCCACCTGTACTTCCGGCAACACAACTTACTCCAACGTTTGTACAACTGTTGTATACAAATAATCCAGACCAAGTAGAATTAGTTAATGATGTAATTGTTACTGTGTTTGTTGATGTTGCAGTAAAACTATAAACAACATCATCTCCATTTAAATAAGGACTTGTAGTTCCACAACCTGAAGAACCAGGACTTCCATTATAATCATCTCCATATCCAGATGTATTACCCGTAGTAATATAAGGACCTGTTGAAAGGTCAGGCACCACTATTGGTGCTCCACAAGTTTCTCCTAAAGAAGCAGTACAAAAATTAAATGGTCCTATCCATTCACTATTTGCTGCAGTTGGTGTACCAAATGCACACAATGATCTTACATAATAGTCATAACATGTTCCTTGTGTTAAACCTGTTGCAACATAAGGATTTGTAGAAACAACTGTTCCTGTACCAGTTGGAGTACCCGCTGAAGGTACAATTTCAACCTCCCAGTTTGTAGCACTTCCTGGACTGGTCCATCCTAATGTTGAACTTGTCAATGTAGGATTTGTAGCTGTTTGATTTGTTGGATCTAAACATTGCTCAACAATTTTAACATCATCAAGAATCCATCTATCACCATTGTCATTTGTCATAACAAAAGCAACATATATCTGTTGTCCAGCATAAGCTGCTAATGAAACAACTTTTTCTTCACAAACATTATAAACATCATTCAATTCCGTTTCAGTCCATGTTTGAATAGTTGTAAAAGTAGAAACGTCAGTTTGAGAAGTAGTTGATACTCTAATTGTATAAATACTACCAAAATTCGCTGCTAAAGTCTGTTTAGCAGAAAAACGCAACTGTGCATTTGCAATTACAGGAACTGTTAAAGGTGATACTAGCCAATCTTCGGCAAAAGTTCCATTGGTAACATTTTCATTGTTCAAATAAGCAGAACGACCGTTACAAGAATTTGGAGCAGGAACAACACCCCATGATTGAATCGTTCCAATTCCGTTGTCAAAAACTTTCCAAGTTCCCCCACTTAAAACCCAGTCATCTGTGGTGTAATTTGGCAATGTTGTTCCTTCAAAATTCTCTGGAAACTGTGCATAACCAGTAAAAGAAAGAAGCAACATTACTAAAAATAGCGTAATTTTCTTCATAATTATTAGTAGTTTGATTTTTATTTAGCGCCCTAAGTTAAGAAAATATTAACAAATTTACACAATCAATAGGTAGAATTAACAAATTTTAATGTAGATGTTACAATTATAAAAGTTTAAATATAAATGCTGAAAATAAATTAATAAAAACTTTTATATATTTGACAAAAAACAATAAACAAAAACTTTGAAAACAAAAATATATTTCGCTTCCGATCAACATTTTGGTGCACCAAATTCTGAATTAAGTTTTCCTAGAGAACAAAAATTTGTGGCTTGGTTAGATGAAGTAAAAGAGGATGCAACTGCTATTTTTTTACTTGGCGATCTATTTGATTTTTGGTTTGAATATAAAACAGTTGTTCCCAAAGGCTTTGTTAGGGTGCTGGGTAAATTGGCAGAAATCAGAGATTCTGGCATTCCAATTTATTTTTTTGTAGGAAATCACGACTTGTGGATGCATGATTATTTTGAAAAAGAATTGAACATTCCTGTTTATCATGATAACAAAGAATTTACATTCAATAATAAAACTTTTTTGATTGGTCATGGTGACGGAAAAGGACCAGGAGACAAAGGTTATAAACGTATGAAAAAAGTGTTTACAAATCATTTTTCAAAATGGCTGTTCCGTTGGTTACATCCAGATATTGGAGTGAAACTAGCTCAATATTTGTCGGTAAAAAACAAACTAATTTCTGGTAATGAAGATGTAAAATTTTTAGGAGAAGAGAATGAATGGTTAGTTTTATATGCAAAACGAAAACTTGAAACCAAACATTATGATTATTTAATTTTTGGACACAGACATTTACCCATGATTATTGATGTTGGAGAAAATTCTAAGTATGCAAATCTTGGAGACTGGATAGGCTATTTTACATATGGAGTTTTTGATGGAGAAAATTTTGAATTAAAGAAATTTGAATAATTATTGAAGTAAATAATCCAAAGTCAATAAGTCAACTTTACCATCAGGGAATAATCCATTTTTTTCTTCAAAAGAACGAACAGCATTAAAAGTAATATCTCTAAAAAGTCCATCTATAGGAATATTATATCCCTTTTCAACTAACTTTTTTTGAAGTTCAAAAATAAACGAGCTATAATCTCCAACTTTTAAACTGTATTTTTCGGGATTACTTTTAAAGGTTTCAATTAGAAATTTTCTCTTTAGATATTGATTGTAGTCTTTTGTCTTTAAACCATTTTGTTCAAAAACAATAATTTCCTTATTACTTATACCTTGATTTTTTAATTTTGAAGATTCAACCAACTTGTCTTCATAAAATTTAACCGTTCCAAGTTTTTTTGTATAACCTAAAACAGCATTTTTTACATCTTCATTATTACTTTCTGGATTTCTTACATCAACATCTTGCTCAACCCATTTTAATCGAACATACCCATTTAAATCTTCAATAGCTTGATAATAATTTAGCAAGAAATTTTTATCATGATAATTTAAATCAATTGATTCATTACTCACATAATCAACACCTGGAGAATGAAATCGTTTGTAATCTGAATATTGATTATATCCAAAAATTAAAAGAATCACTACAAGAATAATTATTAAAATCTGTTTCATTGTTGTTATTTGTTTGGTGCAAATTTATACAAATAACTTAAACAAGTGTTAATTATGACTTTCTAATTCTTCAACGTCTTTTTCTAAATCTAATTTTCTGAAAGAGGGAGAGATAAAACCTGTAAAACTAACAGTAATTAAGGTCATTACACCACCAAAAACCACTGCATTCACAACTCCCATTAATTTTGCCGTTAAACCACTTTCAAAAGCACCTAACTCATTTGAAGAGCCAACAAATATAGAATTCACCGAAGAAACCCTTCCTCTCATATGATCTGGAGTATGTAATTGTAGAATTGTATTTCGAATAACAACAGAAACACCATCAAAAACTCCACTTAAAAACATCGCTAAAACCGAAATCCAGAAAATTTCAGATAATCCAAAAACGATGATACAAACACCAAACATAAAAATGGCTCCTAATAATTTGATTCCAGCTTTTCTATTCAGAGAAATATAAGCTGAAAAAATCATCATTAAGAAAGAACCTAAAGCTGGTGATGCTCGCAATACTCCAAAACCTTCGGAACCCACTTTTAAAATATCTTGTGCAAATATCGGTAACAACGCTACTGCTCCACCAAATAAAACAGCAATCATATCTAACGAAATGGCTCCTAAAATCGTTTTATTGGTAAACACAAAATTCAAACCTTCTTTTAAACTTTTAAATATAGGTTCTCCTATCTTTGGATTTAAAATTGGCTTTTTCTCGATTTTAGTCAACATGATTAAAGCCATAATCGAACAAGCAAAAACCAAACATAAAGACCAATGAACTCCGACAAAACTAATAGATAATCCTGCTAAAGCTGGACCAAACATAGAAGCTAATTGCCAAGTAGAACTACTCCAAGTTGCTGCATTTGGATAAACTTTTTTCGGAACAATTAAAGATAATAATGAAAAAATAGTTGGACTAATAAAAGAACGAACTAAACCTCCTAAAAAAACCAAAGCATAAACAGTATAAAGTATTGTTTTTAAAGACAACTCTTTTGTGAGCTCAGGAACCGTTATCAAAAACAACCCTAAACTTACTACTGAAAACCCAAGAATGCATTTAACTAATAGTTTCTTCTTTTCGCTTTGATCAACAATATGACCTGAGAATAAAGCCATAGAAACCGCTGGAATAATTTCCATTAAACCTATAATTCCTAATGATAGAGGGTCTTTTGTTAAACTATAAACTTCCCATTCGATAATTACGAATTGCATTGACCATGCAAAAACCATAGCAAATCGCATGAAGAGGAAAAAATTAAATTCTTTATATCGTAAAGCTGCGTAAGGATCTTTTTTTGCCATATTTTGTATAAAGTTGCTGAGCGACTAAAATGTTTAGTTACTAAGCAATTTTGATTCTAAATCTCGTAATCTCAATTGCAAACTCACATTGCCGTTCCATTCGTTTTCTTCTATTGAATATACCACATAAAATGGATTGAAGTTTTTGGTTAGTTCTAATTTATTACCTAAACCAAAACCTATGGCTCCAATTCCTTCTGAATTTTGTTGTTTTAAAAATAAACGTAAATGTTCTTCTTCTTTTCCCATTGGTTTTCCATGACCTGTATCTGTAACATTTTTTGTTAAGAAAATTGGATGCATATTCTGTGGCCCAAAAGGTTCAAACTGATCTAAAATCCGTACAAATTTCGGGTTTATATCTGAAAATTCAAGTTCTGCATCAATAGAAATTTCTGGAATTAACAAATCAGGATGAATGGTCTCTTCCACTATTTTCTCAAAAGCATTTTTAAAATTTTCGTAGTTTTCTTCTTTTAAAGTCATTCCAGCAGCATACATGTGTCCGCCAAATTGCTCTAAATGTTCAGCACAAGCTTCCAAAGCATTATAAACGTCAAAGTCTTTCACAGAACGAGCCGAAGCCGCTAACTTATCTCCGCTTTTTGTAAAAACTATGGTTGGTCGGTAATATTTTTCGATTAATCTAGAAGCTACAATTCCGATTACACCTTTGTGCCAATCTTCTTGATAAACTACTGTTGAAAAACCTTTTTCTTCTTGATTTTTTTCAATTTGAAGTAAAGCTTCTTTGGTAATTTGTTGGTCTAAACCTCTTCTGTCTGAATTAAAATCTTCTATTTCTGAAGCAAATTCTGTTGCTTGTTCTAAATTGAATTCCGTTAATAATTGAACCGCATAATTTCCATGTTTGATTCTTCCTGCAGCATTTATTCTTGGTGCAACAATAAAAACAACATCTGTAATCGTAAGTGTTTTCTTTTTTATATTCTGCACTAAAGCTTGAATTCCTGGTCTTGGATTTGAATTTATGATTTCCAAACCAAATTTAGCTAAAACACGATTTTCTCCTGTCATGGGAACAATATCAGCGGCAATAGCTGTTGCCACTAAATCCAAATAAGGCAATAAATCTTGAATAGTTTGATTTCTGTTTTGACCTAAAGCTTGAATCAACTTAAAACCAACACCACAACCGCATAATTCGTCATATGGATAGGAACAATCCTCACGTTTTGGATCTAAAACTGCTATGGCTTTTGGTAAAAACTCTCCAGGTCTATGATGGTCACAAATAATGAAATCGATTCCTTTATTGTTCGCATAATCAATATGTTCAATGGATTTTATGCCACAATCTAAAGCAATGATTAGTGAAATTCCATTGTCTTCTGCATAATCAATTCCTTTGTATGAAATTCCGTAACCTTCATCATATCTATCTGGAATATACGTATCGATATTTGGATAAATCGTTTTCAAATAACTTGAAACTAAAGAAACCGCTGTTGTTCCATCAACATCATAATCACCAAATACCAAGATGTTTTCTTCGTTTTTAATGGCATTTTCGATTCGATTTACGGCCAAATCCATATCTTTCATTAAAAAAGGATTGTGTAAATCTTCTAAAGTGGGTCTGAAAAAAGTTTTGGCTTGTTCAAAGGTTTCGATGCCTCTTTGCACTAATAAAGTAGCAATAATTTCATCGACTTGAAGTTCATTTTGTAGGTGTTGAACTTTTTGTTTTTCTGGCTTAGATTTTAAATTCCATCTCATTTTGAAAAATTTAGAAGTTAGAATTCTGAATTTTGAATTCAGTTGTTATGGCGTATATAATTGAAATGCAAATGTATAAAAGATTTTTTATACTATTTTAATATTTTTTTAATCGTTTTTATAAATTCTTTTTTCCAAATGTGCTCATCATGACCTCCTTCAAATTGTTTAATATCATAAAATAAATTTAACTCTTCATACTTATTTATCAGAAAATCTGCTTCTTTTTTAACAAATTCTGGTTCTTGATTTCCATATTGTACATATAATTTTGGATAATTTACTGTTTTTTTCCATTCCATAGATTGAATACCACCACCAATTATAGAGTAACAAATATATGTCCCTATTAAGTCAGGATGAGAATTTAGCATATTCATTCCAAAACTTGCGCTATTAGAGTATCCATAAAAAAATCTATTCTCTTTTTTATTTTTCTGATTAAATTGAACTTCAATAGTTGGAATTAACTCACTAACAAAGTAATTCATATGCTTACTAAATCTTTGTTTTAAAATAGTATCTACGGTTTGATTTGGGACGTAATCAAAATATCTAAATTTATTATAAACTTTCTTTCCATTACCATAAGCGGTACTTGTACTATCAGCAATTTTAGAGTTATAATGACTTTCAATTAAAATGAATGGTTTTGTCAGTTTTGCTTGAATTAATGAATCTAACTCACTTTTACGTTTAATATTAAATTTAATTGGAATTCCATCAGTAGCATAAATAATAGGATATTTCTTTTTCTTATTGAAGTTTTTAGGCAAATAAACATTATGTAATCTAAATTCTTTTAATGAATTACTATAAATGGAGTCTGTATAATATTTTGAAGAAGTATCAGCAATCTTCTTGGAAGAATTACATGAAATCATGAAAACAACTAAAATAAACAAAATAAGTTTTTTCATAAATACTATCTTTTCCCACCAACAACCACAACAATTTCTCCTTTTGCAGGTTTGGCTTCAAAATGTTTAAGCACTTCTTCGGCTGTTCCTCTAATGGTTTCTTCATGTAATTTTGATAATTCTCTGGAAACAGAAACAGGTCTTTCTGCTCCAAAATATTGTATAAATTCGGCTAAAGTTTTATTTAATTTATGAGGAGAAACATAAAAAATCATGGTTCGCGTTTCGTTTTCTAACGCTAAAAAACGCGTTTGTCTTCCTTTTTTATCTGGCAAAAATCCTTCAAAAACGAATTTATCATTCGGTAAACCACTATTGACCAAAGCTGGTACAAAAGCCGTTGCTCCAGGTAAACATTCAACCTCAACATTATTTTCAACACAAGCTCTTGTCAATAAAAATCCAGGATCAGAAATCGCGGGTGTTCCTGCATCACTGATTAAAGCAATATTTTCTCCAGCTTCTAATCGTTTGATTATGTTTTCAACGGTTTTATGTTCGTTGTGCATGTGATGGCTGTGCATGTGTGTGGAAATCTCAAAATGTTTCATCAATTTTCCACTAGTACGCGTGTCTTCTGCCAAAATCAAATCCACTTCTTTTAAAACTTTAATCGCTCTAAAAGTCATATCATCGAGATTACCAATTGGTGTGGGCACAAGGAATAGTTTTCCCATAAAAGAGTTTTTGGATTATAGGTTATGGGTAATTGGTTAAAAAAATTAATTAAACTTCTTTTCTATAATTTCTAGAAAACGAGTTTCATATTCTTCTTTTCCATCCCAATCATTATAATCAGGTTTTACAAAGCTTTCTATGAATCCTTTTGCTTCTTCAAATGAATCAAAAGTATTTAATTGCGAAATTACACGATTGAAATCATCAGCACTTCCACCAAATAATTTTTTCTCAAAGGCAATTCTATCATTTAATCCAAAACTGATTCCACTAGTTAATCTATCGTTTAAAGATTTTGACTTTACTTCCGTTTTTTCTGTAGTTTGAGTAGAAAAACTATAGGCTTCTTTTTTCTCTTCTTGCGGTAATTCATTAGCTCTTTCAAAAATAACATCACCTGCATTTTCTACTTCTTTCTGTTTAGTTTCTTCAACTTCTTCTTTTTTTTCAAAAACTAAATCTGCTGCTTTTTCCACTTCTTTTGGAGTGTCTTCCACACGAATAAATTCAGGTTCTTTGTATGATTCCCCTAATAAATCTTCAAAAGAGATTTGTTTTGGTTCATTCGGTTTTACAGCTTCAAAAGTTTCTGTTTCAGCTGGAGTTTCTTCTGAAACATTTTTTTTGTTAGCCATTTCAGAAACTATTCTATTGATATCTTCAGCCGTTGCATAAACATCTTCTTTTGCTGGTTCCACATTTTCAGAAACAATTTCTTCAGCAACAATTTCCTCTTTTGCAGGTTCTTCTGGGACAATTTCTTCAGCTTGAACTTCTACAGGTTGTCCTACTTCTTCTTCAATTTGTTGAGTTTCCTCAACTGGTTGAGCTACTTCAGCTACTTTTTCTTCTAAATCAGTAGTTTCAATAGCAGCAATAGTTGCCATATGCTCCAATTTTTCTTCTAATTGTTCTTGAGAAATATCATCTTTTAGAGTCTCAAAATTCTCTTCATAAAAACGTAAAACAGTCAGTTGTTCATATAATTTTTTAGCTTCTCGCTGCAAAAGAACAGTTTCTGAACGATTTTTTAATTTTAAAACTCGGTGTGCAATGCTTATTAATTCGCCTTCTAGCTTTTTCTTCATAACTTTATAGAATAGAATAGAGTTTATAGATGATTTTTTTGATAAATTTGTTTCTGATTACAAAAATAAAAGAATTTAGTATTAATCGTCCGAAATATACAAAATGTTTCTCGAAAACACCGTAAATCAACAAGAACAATTTGGTTGGATTGAAGTAATTTGTGGCTCGATGTTCTCTGGTAAAACCGAAGAATTAATTAGACGTCTAAAAAGAGCTCAGTTTGCCAAACAAAAAGTTGAAATTTTTAAACCTGCTATAGACACGCGTTATCATGAAGAAATGGTTGTTTCTCATGATGCTAACGAAATTCGTTCTACACCTGTTCCTGCTGCTGAAAACATAAGAATTTTGGCTCAAGGTTGTGATGTAGTTGGTATTGATGAAGCCCAATTTTTTGATGATGAAATTATTGCTATTTGTAATGATTTAGCCAATTCGGGTATTCGAGTAATTGTAGCTGGTTTAGACATGGATTTTAAAGGAAATCCTTTTGGACCTATGCCTGCTTTGATGGCAACTGCTGAATATGTTACTAAAGTTCACGCTGTTTGCACACGAACTGGAAATTTAGCTAATTACAGTTTCAGAAAATCAGAAAGTGATAAATTAGTTATGCTTGGGGAAACCGAAGAATACGAACCTTTGAGCAGAGCAGCTTTTTTCAAAGCCATGAAAGAAAACAAAGAAAATCAATAATTTGACTTTTACACTCCAAAATATTATTCCGGTTATCGATGCTAAATCAGCTAAAAATTTACCTGAATTTAGCATTGAAAACATTTCCATAGACAGTCGTTCTTTACAAAATAATCAAGGAACACTTTTTTTTGCCTTAAAAGGACATAATCATGATGCTCATCAATATCTTGAAAATTTAATTGAAAAAGGTGTTCAGTTTTTTGTGGTTGAATACATTCCTGAAAACTTAAAAGATAAAGCTCATTTTGTTGTCGTTGAAAATACTTTAAAAGCATTACAACAAACCTCTATTTTCTATAAAAACTTATTTCATTTTCCAATGATTGGAATTACTGGAAGCAACGGAAAAACCATCGTGAAAGAATGGTTGAATTTCTTATTAAGTCCAGATTTTACTATTGTTAGAAGCCCGAAGAGTTACAATTCGCAAGTCGGTGTTCCTTTATCTATTTTTGGAAGCAATGAAAATCACAATTTAGGCATTTTTGAAGCTGGAATTTCGACTTCTAATGAAATGGAAAATCTTCAGAAAATCATCCAACCTAAAATTGGAATTTTTACACATTTAGGCAATGCTCACAATGAAGGATTTTCGTCTATTTCAGAAAAAATTGATGAAAAAATCAAACTTTTTAAAGATTGTGAAATCGTAATTCTTGAAAAAAATGATTCCATTGAAAAATTACTTCCTTCACAAACTATAACTTGGAGTTTTACTGATAAAAATGCAACTGTTTTTGGCGAGAAAGAAAACAGTAAAAATGGCTTTACAAATATTGTCATAACTCATAATAACAATTCATTTGAAGTTGAAATTCCTTTTCAGGATGAAGATTCTTTGTCCAATGCAATGACTTGTGTTTGTACTTTATTATATCTAAAATACGGCACTGATGTAATTGCTGAAAGAATTAAAAATTTGTATCCAGTTGAACTTCGCTTACAAGTCAAAAAAGGAATAAACAATTGCTCTTTGATAGATGATTCATATTCATCCGATTATCAGTCTTTAAAAATGGCTTTGGATTTTTTAGAGCAACAAAAATTACATCAAAAAAAGACTTTAATTCTTTCTGATATTTTTCAAAGTGGTTTGCCTTTGCAGGAATTGTATCAAAAAGTTACGTCTTTAATTCAAAATAATAAAATTGATCGATTGATTACCATTGGTGATACAATTGGCAATTATTTGAAAGACATTCCGAATATAATTTCATTTTCATCAACGCAAGAGTTTTTGCAACAATTCAATTTGAATTCCTTTGAAAATGAGACTATTTTAATCAAAGGTGCTCGAAGCTTTGATTTTGAAGAAATAGTCGTGATTTTAGAAGAAAAAAATCATGAAACGGTTCTTGAAATCAATTTAGATGCTATTAGTTATAACCTCAACTTTTATAAATCGAAATTGAAACCTGAAACCAAAGTTATGGTTATGGTAAAAGCTTTTGGTTATGGAAATGGTGGTTATGAAATTGCTAAACTTTTAGAACATCACAAAGTTGATTATTTAGGAGTTGCTTTTGCAGATGAAGGTATTGAATTAAGAAAAGCCGGAATTACTTTACCCATTATGGTATTAAATCCTGAAAACAGTAGTTTCAATGCTATGATTGCTTACGATTTGGAACCTGAAATTTATTCAATAACTGGTTTAAATGCATTCTTGAAAGTAGCACAGCAACGCAATATTTCTTCTTATCCAATTCATTTGAAAATTGATACAGGAATGCATCGATTGGGCTATGAACCCAATGAATTTGAAAGACTCAAAGCCATTATTAAAAATAATAATTTTATTAAAGTTGAAAGTATATTTACACATTTAGCTGCAAGTGATGATGTTGCTTTTAAAGAGTTTACTTTAAATCAAATTCGATTATTTACTGAAGCTTTTGATAATTTATCTTCTGTTTTAAATCACAAACCTATTCGACATATTTTAAATACTTCAGGTATTTTCAATTATACTAATTATCAAATGGAAATGGTGAGATTGGGAATTGGTCTTTATGGTGTTGGAAATTCCGATGAAGAAAACAAACAACTTTTAAATGTTAGTACTTTAAAAAGTATTATTTCCCAAATTCATACCATTGAAGCAGGAGAAAGTGTTGGTTATTCAAGAAAATACATAGCTAACAAACAAACTAAAGTAGCAACAATTCCAATTGGTTATGCTGATGGAATTCGAAGAGCATGGGGAAATGAAAAAGGTTATGTATTAATCAACAATCAAAAAGCAATTATTTTAGGAAATATTTGTATGGATATGTTGATGGTTGACGTATCAGAAATTACATGCAAACCTGGAGATGAAGTAATCATTTTTGGAGAAAAACCACATGTCAAAGAAATTGCAAATGTGTCATTCACCATACCGTATGAGGTTTTTGTCGGAATTTCGCAACGAGTTAAACGTATTTTTTTCAAAAACTAAAATAAATCTTAATTTTTTTATAAATTCGTAGAGAGATTATAACTAAAACTAATTTAAAACTAAAACATTATGTTAAAAGAATTCAAAGAATTTGCAATGAAAGGAAACCTTGTAGATATTGCAGTTGGTTTCGTTATGGGTGCTGCTTTTAATAAAGTAGTTTCTTCTTTTACTGGAGGAATTGTTTCTCCGTTAATTGGTTTAATATTTAATGCTGATTTTAAAGATTTAAAATATGTTATAACTCCAGGAACTGCAAATGCTGAAGGAGTAATTGAAGGTGAAGTTGCTGTAATGTGGGGAGAATTCTTAACTAATGTAATTGATTTTGTAATTGTTGCCTTTGTTATGTTTATGATTGTAAAAGGAGTTAATGCAATGAAGAAAAAAGAAGAACCAGCTCCAGCTGCTCCAGCAGGACCATCTCAAGAAGAATTATTAGCTGAAATTAGAGATTTATTAAAGAAATAAAACCGCTACATTATATATTCTAACTAAACCCTGAAACAACTTCAGGGTTCTTTTTTTTGAAAATTTTTAAATTAATGTTACAACTAATAACTTTTGTTATAATTTCATTAATATTTGCTAACTAGTTTTAATATTCAATACTTTTGCATTATAAAATTTTAATTCATTATGAAAATAGCTGTTGTTGGTGCAACCGGAATGGTTGGTGAAGTTATGCTACAAGTGTTAGCAGAAAGAAATTTTCCGGTAACGGAATTAATTCCAGTAGCTTCTGAAAAATCTGTTGGAAAACAAATTGAGTATAAAGGTAAAAGCTATAGTGTAGTTGGTTTACAAACTGCTGTAGAAATGCGTCCAGATATTGCTTTATTTTCTGCTGGTGGAGAAACTTCATTAGCTTGGGCTCCAAAATTTGCTGAAGTTGGCACAACAGTTATCGACAATTCATCTGCTTGGAGAATGGACCAAACTAAAAAATTAGTAGTTCCAGAAATAAACGCTTTAGATTTAACAAAAGAAGATAAAATTATTGCAAATCCTAATTGTTCGACTATTCAAATGGTGTTGGCATTAGCTCCTTTGCATGACAAATATAAAATCAAAAGAATTATTGTTTCTACTTACCAATCTATTACTGGAACTGGTGTAAAAGCTGTGGAACAATTAGAAAACGAATACTCTGGTACAAAAGGTGAAATGGCTTACAAATACCAAATTCACAGAAATGCAATTCCACAATGTGATGTTTTTGAAGAAAACGGATACACTAAAGAAGAAATGAAATTAGTGCGTGAAACTCAAAAAATCTTAAACGACAAAACTATTGCAGTTACAGCAACAGCAGTTCGTGTACCAATCGTTGGAGGACATAGTGAAGCGGTAAATGTGGAATTTGAAAATGATTTTGATGTGAACGAAATTCGTCAAATTTTACATAATACAGATGGAGTTACTGTGCAAGATAATCTAGATACTTTTACCTATCCAATGCCTTTATATGCGCAAGGAAAGAACGATGTTTTTGTAGGTAGAATTCGAAGAGACGAAAGTCAACCAAACACTTTAAACATGTGGATTGTTGCTGATAATTTAAGAAAAGGTGCTGCAACAAATACCATTCAAATTGCTGAATATTTAGTAGCAAATAAGCTAGTATAAATTCTGAAATAGCATAAACTTTACTTTACATCTAAAACCACTAATTGACTTTTGGGAAAACCTAAAAAATAGTTAATTTGTGGTTTTTTTTATTTTTGATAGGCAAAAAAAGTAACTTTGTGACAATGAAAAAGAAATTGCAATTTATTAACTTAAGTTTGATGCTCGCAGTATTATTTGCTGTAAGCTATCAATCTTTGCATGCATTTTCTCATCAGGTAAATGAAGATTTTGAACATCATCAATCAAAATCTAACAAAAATTTAGTTTATAAAATTTCTGAAAAAGAAGATTGTCCTGTTTGTGATTTCAAATTTGCGGCTTTCCTTTCTCCTGAAGTTTTTACTTTTAAATTCACTCCATTTTACCAAAACGTTATTTATTTATTTTCAATTCCAGAAAATATAATTGCGTTTAGCGGAAGTCTTTATTCTTTAAGAGGACCACCTAATTTTATTTAATACATAGTTATTTAAAGAATGATTAAATCAATCATTCCATTTTCTAATGCTTGTAATTTAGTATTGCAAGTAAAAACTTCTATTTATTATTTAAAACATTCATAATGAAACAATTATATATATTATTATTATTTGCATTTATATCAAGTATATCATTCAGTCAAAATCATATTAAAGGGAACATTAAAGCTGAAGATAGCTCCAATTTAGAAAACGTAACCATTCAAATCATTGGAACCAATTTATATACACAATCTGACGAAAACGGAAATTTTGAATTAAAAGATATTCCAAAAGGGAAAATAGATTTAGCCTTTTATTTGATAGGTTACGAACAGAAAACCATTTCACAAATTATCACCGAAAACGAAACCATTTTATCAATTATTTTACAAGAAAAAGAGCAACACTTAGAAGAAGTTGTGGTCTCAGCCATTTTTAATAAAGCTCAATCACAAACAGTGATGAAAGTTGAACACAAAACTATGGATGAAATGCAAAAAAATGGTGCTTCATCTTTGATTGATGGTTTAACCACTATTCCAGGAATTTCAAACATTTCAACCGGAAACTCCATTGGGAAACCTGTGATTCGTGGATTGAGTAGTAGTCGTGTTTTGGTTTACACACAAGGTGTTCGTTTAGAAAACCAACAATTTGGAGAAGAACATGGTTTAGGTTTAAATGCTAATGGGATTGAAAGTGTAGAAGTTATCAAAGGTCCAGCTTCATTACTTTATGGTTCTGATGCTATTGGTGGTGTTATTTATTTTAATCCTGAAAAATTTGCTCCAATTGGTGAAACAAAAACAAACATTGCACAACAATTTTATTCAAATACAAATGGAACTTCAACTTCATTTGGTGTAAAAACTTCACCAAGTAATTGGAAATTTTTAGCAAGAGGAAATTACACTTCTCATGAAGATTACAAAATCCCTTCAGGTGACAAAGTAATCAACACGCGTTCCATTGAAAAAGATTTTAAAACTGGAATTGGTTATTCCAACTCTGATTTTTCAACTGATTTTCGATATAATTATAACAATTTAGATTTGGGTTTACCTGAAGAAGATTTAGTGAATGAAGGCAACCGAAATCCATTATTTCCAAAACAAGAAATTGACAATCATATTTTGAGTTTGAACCAAAAAGTGTATTTCAACAACTCAAAACTAGAAGCAGATTTAGGTTATAGTTACAATAATAGAAAGGAATTAGAAGCAGCTGACGAAATTGCACTCTACATGAAGTTAAAAACAGCTAATTACAATGTAAAATATTATTTACCAAAAATTGCAAACGTTGAAACTATAGTTGGTGTTCAGGGAATGCATCAAACCAATGAAAATTTTGGAGAAGAATTACTAATTCCAAATGCAGTTACAAATGATATTGGTGGATTTGCAACTTTCAACTATGAAAAAAATCAACATTCTATTATCGCTGGATTACGATTTGACAATAGAAAAGTAGAAGCAGAAACTCATGGAGAAGCTGGTGAAGAAGGTTATTTTGAGGCTATTGACAAAAAATTCCAAAGTTTTAATGCTGCTCTAGGCTATAAAACGGATTGGACATCAAAATTTACATCAAGAATAAATATTGCTTCTGGATTTAGAGCTCCAAATTTATCTGAATTAACCTCAAATGGAGTACACGAAGGAAGTAATCGTTACGAAATTGGAAATTCTAATTTAAAAAACGAACAAAATTTTCAAGTGGATTTGAATTTGGAATACAAAAGCGAGCATTTTGAAATGTTTACCAATGGTTTTTATAATCATATTGACAATTATATTTTTATTTCACCAACTGGAGCAATGCTTGAAGATAATTTTGTGTTTAACTATTTACAAAGTAATGCTTATTTATTTGGTGGAGAAGTAGGAATACATTTTCATCCACATCCATTTGATTGGTTGCATTTCACGAGTAGTTTTGAGTCAGTTACGGGTAAACAGAGCAATGATGCTTATTTACCATTAATTCCAGCGAACCAGTGGAAAAACAACATTAAAGGTGAATTTGACATCCAAAATTGGTTGACAAAAGGATTTGCTTCCTTACAAGTGAATCATACGTTAGAACAAAATAATTTCAGCACATTTGAAACTAAAACTAATGATTATACGCTAATAAATCTTGGTTTTGGAGGAACAGTTAAATTGGGAAAATCAACTATTGACCTTTCTTTGAATGCCAACAACCTTTTTGACAAAACATACATCAATCATTTATCAAGATTAAAAGCTGACGGTATTCCAAATATGGGCAGAAACTTAATAATTGGAATGAATTTCAAGATTTAACAAAGCTTTAATAATCAATTTGTTAAATTTGTGAAACAACTAAACCTTTATAAATGAAAAAAACAATAACATTGGCCATTGTAGCATTATCTATTATATCTTGCAAACAAGAACCTAAAACTGAATCAGAGTTAGACATGACTGTAAATTATCCTGAAACCAAAAAAGTAGACACTGTGGATGTTTATTTTGGAGATTCAATTCAAGATCCTTATCGTTGGTTAGAAGATGATAACAGCGAAGAAACCAAAGCTTGGGTAAAAGCACAAAATGAAGTTACTTTTGGCTATTTAGACAAAATTCCTTTCAGAAAGCAAATCAAAGAACGTTTGGAGAAATTATGGAATTACGAAAAAATTTCAGCACCTTTTAAAGAAGGAGATTATACCTATTTCTACAAAAATGATGGGTTGCAAAATCAATCGGTTTTATATAGAAAAGACAAAAATGGCAAGGAAGAAGTGTTTTTGGACCCAAATACCTTTTCAAAAGATGGAACGACTTCTTTAGGTGGAATCAACTTCTCAAAAGATGGTTCGTTAGTTGCTTATGCCATTTCTGAAGGTGGAAGTGATTGGAGAAAAGTAATCGTCATGCAAGCAGTTTCCAAAGAAATTATTGGAGATACAATTGTGGATGTAAAATTCAGTGGTATTTCTTGGTACAAAAATGAAGGCTTTTATTATTCAAGTTATGACAAACCAAAAGGAAGTGAACTTTCTGCCAAAACAGACCAACACAAACTTTATTTCCATAAATTAAATACTTCACAAAAAGAAGACAAGGTTGTTTTTGGATTAAATGAAAAAAGAAGGTATGTTGGTGGTTACGTAACAGAAGATGAGAATTATTTAGTAATTTCTGCTGCAGTTGCTACTAACGGAAATGAATTATACATCAAGGACTTGAGTAAAAATGGACCTATTCAAAAAATCGTAAACACTTTTGATTACAATAATAATGTAGTAGATAATGTTGGCACAAAATTCTATTTATCTACAGATTATAAAGCTCCTAACCAAAGAGTCGTTACGTTTGATTTAGCCAATCCAAAAATGGAAAATTGGGTTGATTTTATACCAGAAACAGAAAATGTCCTTTCAGTTTCTACTGGTGGTGGATATATTTTTGCTGATTACATTAAAGACGCTGTTTCATTCATCAAACAATATGATTATGATGGAAAATTAGTTAGAGACATAAAATTACCAGGAATTGGTTCTGCTGGTGGATTTGGAGCCAAGAAAGAAGAAACAACTTTATATTATTCTTTCACAAATTATACCACTCCAGGAACTATTTATTCCTATGATCCAAAAACAGGAGTTTCTAAAGTATATGAAAAACCAAAAGTTGATTTCAAATCAGAAGATTATGAATCAAAACAAGTTTTTTATCCTTCAAAAGATGGTACAAAAATTCCAATGATTATCACTTATAAAAAAGGAACTGAATTGAATGATAAAAACCCAACAATCTTATATGCTTACGGTGGTTTTAACATCAGTTTGACACCAAGTTTTAGTATTTCAAATGCTGTTTGGATGGAAAATGGAGGAATTTATGCTGTTGCGAATCTTCGTGGTGGTGGAGAATATGGTAAAAAGTGGCACGATGCAGGAACTCAAATGAAGAAACAAAATGTATTTGACGATTTCATTGCTGCAGCTGAATATTTAATCAAAGAAAAATACACCTCATCTGATTATTTAGCGATAAAAGGTGGTTCTAATGGTGGTTTATTAGTTGGAGCAACTATGACACAAAGACCAGATTTAATGAAAGTAGCTTTACCTGCAGTTGGTGTAATGGATATGTTGCGTTATCATACATTTACAGCTGGAGCTGGATGGGCTTATGATTATGGAACATCTGAAGATTCAAAAGAAATGTTCGATTATATAAAAGGATATTCTCCTGTTCATAATGTAAAAGCAGGAACAGCTTATCCAGCAACTTTGATTACAACTGGTGATCATGATGACCGAGTTGTTCCAGCTCACAGTTTCAAATTTGCTGCTGAGTTACAAGCTAAACAAACAGGCCCAAATCCAACCTTAATTAGAATTGATGTTAATGCTGGACATGGTGCTGGAAAATCAACTGAAGCTATTATTAATGAACAAGTAGACATTCAAGCGTTTACTTTGTATAATATGGGTGTTAGAGAGTTGAAATAATTTTTGAAATAATTTAAATAAAAATCCCGTTTAGTAATTAGCTAAACGGGATTTTATATTTTTATGAGAAAAATTAAAACCTATTATCACCATCTAAAAGGTTTCCTAATCCACCTAAAAGACTTCCTTCTCCTTTGTCTTTTCCTCCCATTTGTGGTGCTGCTTGTAAAACTCTATCAGCTAAACGACTAAATGGTAATGATTGAATATAAGCAACTCCAGGACCACGAAGAGTAGCAAAGAAAACACCTTCTCCACCAAAAATGGTATTTTTAATTCCTCCAACAAATTCAATATCATATTGTACGTCTTTGGTAAAACCAACAATACAACCTGTATCCACTTTTAATACTTCACCAGCTTGTAATTCTCTTCTTGCTAAAGTTCCTCCAGCATGAACGAAAGCCATTCCATCTCCTTCTAATTTTTGCATGATGAAACCTTCACCTCCAAACAAACCTCTTCCTAGTTTTCTTGAAAAGTCAATGCCAACAGAAACACCTTTGGCAGCACAAAGAAAAGCATCTTTTTGACAAACAAATTTTCCACCGTATTTTTGTAAATCTATAGGTACAATTTTTCCTGGATATGGTGATGCAAAAGAAACTTTCTTCTTGCCGTATTCTACGTTTTGGTAAGCTGTCATAAATAGACTTTCACCTGTTAAAACTCGTTTTCCAGCAGATAATAGTTTTCCAAAAATTCCACCTTCTTGTTTACTTCCATCTCCAAAAATAGTTTCCATTTTGATGCCACTGTCCATCATCATAAAACTTCCAGCTTCAGCTACTACAACTTCGCTTGGATCTAGTTCTATCTCCACATATTGCATTTCTTCTCCATAAATATGGTAATCAATTTCGTGTGCTTGCATATCTAATTTGTTTTTGTTTATCAGTCGAATTTGAGCTGAAAATGTTACGTTTCAATTTTTAGAAATAAAAAAAGGAACTAAAATTTAGCTCCTTTTTTGTAATCTATATAAAAACAAACTAAGGTTGTTTAATGATTTTTTTAACTGTAAAATTATGATCTGCATTTTGAATTTTTACAAAATAAACTCCATCTGCATACCCAGAAAAATCAAACTTTACTTCAGATTCTTTAGTGTCAAATGACTTTAATAATTGACCGTTGTAAGCAAATATTTCTATGTTATTGAAAGCTGTTGTTAATCCAGAAATAGTCAATTGTGAAATTACAGGGTTTGGGTATGCTTTGATATTGATTTCAGTTAATGCAACAGTTTCAGCTGAAAGTGTACAAGTCGTTCCTGTGTTAGCATAATTTGCATTATAAACATCAACTGTATTTCCATTATCAATAGTGTTACTAAAATCACCACCAGCCATTCCTGGTTGGCTTGAATCTGGATCTGTTCCATTAACAAATAAACGTAAACCTGTTGCACAATTTCCAACTGGAGAAACAAAAGAAAAAACCAATTTCTCTTGATTAGCCACCAAATTAGTTAACTGACCACCTGTTGAAATTCCATGAAAATCAAAAGTTGGAGCAGCCGTTGGAGCATATACTATAGAATTATCTCCCCAAGAACCTCCAGCGTGAGACGTAATCAATAAAGCTTGGTCAGGAAAGTTAGCAGGAACTAAAACACTAATTTGTGAAGGTCCCCAAGTGAAGTTGTTTTCAGTAAAATTAGATGTTGCATACACTTCAAATCTAGCATTTGCATCACTGTATCTAATTGTAAAATCTATTTGTTGTGCTGAGATGAACTGCATCACAAATAAGGCAGAAAAAAGGAGCATTTTTTTCATCAATATTTTATTTTGTCTATTAAGTAGCAAATGTATTAAAAATATGAGGCAAGTCCTTTAATTAAGTTAAAAACCAGACCAGTAACACATTATATCGATTAAATGCTTAATACTCTAAAGCTACATAGCCAATATATTTACTGATTTTTGCTTTTCGTCTGTTTATGTAATTGGAAGAATTTACAGGATTGAATTTTCTTGGGTTAGGTAAAATGGCTGCAATTCCGGCTGCTTCAATTCTTGAGAGGTTTTTTGCGTCTTTATGATACCAATGTTTTGCTGCTGCTTGAGCTCCATACACTCCATTTCCCATTTCAATGCTGTTCAAATACACTTCCATGATGCGTTCTTTACTCCAAAATAATTCAATAAGTACAGTGAAATAAGCTTCTAAACCTTTTCGTAAATAACTTCTACCTTGCCAAAGAAACACATTTTTTGCGGTTTGCTGAGAAATGGTACTTCCTCCTTTGACTTTTTTCCCTTTTTGATTGCTTTCATAGGCTTTTTCAATAGCTTTAAAATCAAAACCACTGTGTGTCAAAAAATTTCCATCTTCACTGGCAATGACTGCTTTTTGTAAGTTGGTAGAAATTTCTTCAATAGGAACCCAATCATGACTGGAACGCATTTCTTTGCCATCCATTTTTTGTTCAATAGCTCTAATTGCCATTAAAGGTGTAAAAGGAACTGGTACAAATTTGAAAAGCAATACTAAAAAAAGACTGATGATATTAAACCACAGAAAGGTTTTCCAAATAATTCGTTTTATTTTTTTAAACATAAAAAAGCTACTTAAATAAGTAACAAATATATTCAAGAATTTGGATATTTACTCTATTATCAATTTTTCTTATCACTAGAAAAAACTAATCTAATAAATCCGCTAATTCTTTGCCAATTAAACTTCCAATAGCAATACCCATTCCTCCTAAACGAACACCACAATAAACATTGTTTGATAATTGCTCTACTATTGGTTTTTTATAATTTCCAACACCCATGATGCCACTCCAACGGTGTTCAATTTCAAAAGGTTGGTTGGGCAAAATAACTTCTTTTAGCAATTGTTCTAACTTATTTTGAATAAGTTCTGTTTGATTGAACTCTGTTGTGGTTTCCCCTTCAAAATCTAGGTTTCTTCCACCTCCAAAAAGAATTCTGTTTCCAATATTCCTAAAATAATAATAGCCTTGATCCAAATGAAAAGTTCCCTTTATATCTAAATTTTCAATAGGTTTGGTAATCAAAACTTGAGCTCTTGCTGGTTTTAATTGGTTATTGGTGAGTTGAGAAGCAAATCCGTTTGTGGCAAAAAGTAGTTTATTGGTTTTAAATGAAATTTCATTCGTAACTACTTCTACGAATGAATTATTATCTATGAATGAAGTAACGTTTTGTTGGTTTAAAATTAGAATATCATTGGAAATGGCTTCTTTCAATAAAGCTTGCATCATGTTTCCAGTGTCAATTTGCCCTTCAAACGGATTGAAAATTAGATATTCAAAAATTTCTTTAAAATTAAATCGGTCTACTTCTTTGGCAAAAACATCTGCTTTAAAAATGGGTTGTAAAACATTATTAATAAATGGAATTTTTGAAAGACACTCGCTATAAAAAGCTTCATCATTTTTTAAAAACAATTCGTAACCACCATAAGGTTTATAATCCAAAACCTCATCACCTAAACGTTTACGAAGTAATTGTAAACCATTGACTCTTTTTTGAACCAATTGGATAACTTCTTCTTCGGAATGGGTTTTTAAGTCATCTATAGTTTCTGAAATGCTTCCAAAACAAGCAAAACCTGCATTTTTTGTACTAGCTCCTTGTGGTAAAATGCCTTTTTCGAGTACTAAAATTTTACTTTTTGGAAATTTCGCTCTTAATTCTAAGGCACAATGTAAGCCAACGATTCCGCTTCCTACGATAGTGAAATCTACATTAGAGAACCAGTTTTTTAATTCCCAATAGCTTAGTTGCATTATTCAGAAGTATTAGAATTCGACTTTCTAGATTTTATGGCTTTCATTACCAAAGGAAAAGTTGTAACGGCAATTAGAATCAGAATTATTTTTTCGATATGTTCTTTTAAATCAATGTTGAATTCGGTTAAAAACATATCATATAAATAATGTCCAGCAAAAACCAAAACGAAAGACCAAAGTAAGGAACTCAAGACATTATAAAACATAAATCTCCCTTTTTCCATGTGAACAATTCCTGCAATTATGGGAACAAAGGTTCTTACAATAGGTAAAAATCGAGCAAAAATGATGGCTTTTCCACCGTGTTTTTCAAAAAATTCTTGCGATTGATATAAATATTTTTTCTTGAAGAAAAAACTGTCTTCTTTAGCATATAAAAATTGTCCGCTTCTTGCTCCAAACCAATAGCCAAAAACATTCCCCAGAGTGGCTGCTGATGCAATCAATAAAGCTAGAACAGTAACATTAGAAAAATCGCTTGGAATATAAAAGAAAGTTTCAACCAATTCTCTACTATAAATTCCTGAAAGAAACAACAGACTATCACCTGGTAAAAAGAAACCTGCAAACAAACCAGTTTCAGCAAAGACGATGAACAAAACCATGTAAATTCCAATAGGTACACCTCCGAGCTCCATAGTAATATAGAATTCAGGGTTAAAAAGTTTGGTCCAATGAAAGTCGTTCATCTTATTCGAGTTTATCTACTGATTTTGCCACAACCATTGAAACAGCTGCATCACCTGTAACATTTACTGTAGTTCTACACATATCTAAAGGTCTATCAATGGCAAAAATTAAGGCCAAACCAGCTTCTGGAATTCCAGCTTGAGCTAAAACAATTACCAACATCACCATTCCTGCACCAGGAACAGCTGCACTTCCTATTGATGCCAAAGTTGCGGTAACAATAATTCCTAATTGAGCTCCTAATGTTAAGTCCATTCCAAAAGCTTGTGCAATAAAAACGGCTGCCACTGCTTGATATAAACTCGTTCCGTCCATATTTATTGTGGCACCAATGGGTAAAACAAAACTGGCTACTTCATCATCAACCCCTAAATTATCTACAACTCTTTCCATAGTAACTGGCAAAGTTGCTGCTGATGAACTCGTTGAAAAAGCTAATAATTGAGCAGGTGCAATTCCGTTAAGAAAAAAACTTGGGCTCTTTTTAGCTAATATTTTTACAATTAACAAATAAACACCAATCATTAAAGCTAACCCAATTAGTACAGAAATTCCATACATTCCAAGTGCTTTAAACAAATCAGCACTTGGAGATTCAGCCACTAAAGAAGATAATAAAGCAAAAACTCCCACTGGTGCTGCTAACATTATTAAGTCGATCATTTTGAGAATGATTTCGTTGAAGCCATCAAAAAAATCTTTAACAGGTTTTGACGTTTTTTCTGGAATTAAAATCATAGAAACACCAAAAAATAAAGCAAAGAAAATCACTTGAAGCATACTTCCATTATCAGTAGCTGATTTAAAAATATTACTTGGCACAATATCTTCAAGTGCTTGTAATGGTCCAGCTTCATTTTGTTTGTTGGCTGCTTCAATTTTAGAAGTAGCATCACCTGCAAAATTGGTCAATAATTCGTTTCTAGTATCTTCTGAAATAAAATTTCCTGGTTTGATAATATTTACAACTGCTAAACCTATTGAAACAGCCAAAACTGTTGTCATTATATAAAGTCCAATGGTTCTGCCTCCCATTTTTGAAAGCTTAGAAATATCTTTCAAATCTGAAACTCCTTTAATAAGAGAGCCTAATATTAATGGAACAGCAATTAATTTTAAAAGATTGATAAATATATTTCCGAAAGGTTTGATCCAGTCTACTATAAATTGTTTTCCCCAATCAAACTGAACTAGTAGAAAAGCAAATAGTACTCCTAAAACCATTCCTAGTAAAATTTGCCAATGCAATGCTAATTTCCTCATTATTTTCTGTTTTTGCTTTTATGCCGTGAAAATACTTATATTTTTTTAAAAAGAGGTTATCTAAATCCATTTTTAACCTACAAACAACTTAATTTAATTGTTTTACTGTTTCCTAAGCCAGCTTTGCATATTGTTTATTTTATTCCTTAAAAAATTACGGTTTTACCACATATTTTCAGTTAATTTTATAAATATAACATTTTTAGACAAAAAAGTTAAATATATTTGCTCTCTATTAACAAACTTATATTATTATGAAACACAGATTACTATCCATCGCAATGTTGGCTGTTGTGAGTTTTTCATTTGCCCAAGAAAAAAACTCTTTGTGGAAATCATCCACTAAAAACGACATCACTTTATTAGAAAGTAAAATGCAGTTACCTCAAAAAAATCTTTTCGATTTGAAGGTAAATGATTTAAAAAATTTAGTAATTAATTCTCCCAAGAGGAATGATTTAAATATAAAATCAAATATTATAATTTCAATTCCTAACGCAGATGGTGAATTTGAACGTTTTGGAATTTATGAAAATTCAATAATGGAACCTGCTTTAGCGGCTCAATATCCAGAAATAAAATCATATATTGGAATTGGGATTGATAATCCATCTACTTCAGTATATTTTAGTATTTCCCCTTTAGGATTTAAATCAATGACTTTATATGCTGATAAATCTCCTGTATTTATAGAACCTTATTCTAAAGATTTAAACACTTATTCAGTTTATAAAAAATCGGATAAAAAACAAGCATTTACAGCATTTGAATGTACAATGATAGATGAAATTGTACCCGATATTGATTCAAGTATGTTGAGACCAAATGCCGATGATGCTAAATTGAGAACTTTTCGTTTAGCCATGTCGGTTACTGGAGAATATACAGCTTATTTTGGAGGCACAAAAGCTTTAGCTTTAGCAGCAATTAACAATACCATGACCAGAGTAAATGCTATTTTTGAAAAAGATTTTTCAGCACGAATGGTTTTAATTGCCAATACTGATGCGGTAATTTATACAAATGCTTCATCTGATCCTTATTCACCTTCAAGTAGCATGTCTAATTGGAATTCTCAATTACAATCCACATTAACTTCTGTAATTGGAGAAGCAAATTATGATGTAGGCCATTTATTTGGTGCTTCAGGTGGTGGTGGAAATGCAGGTTGCATTGGTTGCGTTTGTGTAAACGGAAGCAAAGGAAGTGGTTATACTTCTCCAGCTGATGGTGTACCAAGTGGTGATAATTTTGATGTGGATTATGTTGCACATGAACTAGGTCATCAATTTGGTGCTAATCATACTTTCTCTATGAGTAATGAAGGAACTGGTGTAAATATGGAGCCAGGTTCAGGATCAACAATTATGGGTTACGCTGGAATTACCAGTCAAGATATTCAAGCCCATTCAGATGCTTATTTTCATGCTATTAGTATTCAACAAGTAACTAATAATATAAAAGCAAAAACTTGTCCAGTTTCAACAAATACAGGTAACGCTATTCCAACTGCTAATGCTGGATTAGATTACACAATTCCAAAAAGCACTCCTTTCATGTTAACAGGAACAGGAACCGATGCAAATGGAGACATTTTAACCTATAATTGGGAACAAATAGATAATGCTTCAAGTTCACAAACAGGAGCTAATTCTGCAGCAACTGCAACAAAAACATCAGGACCTACTTTTAGGTCTTATTCATCAACTACTTCTCCAGTACGATATTTTCCTAATATGTCCAGAGTTTTAGCTGGAGCAACTACAACTTCTGGTTCTGAAATTGTTGTTGAAGCTTTATCTTCAGTTGCAAGGACATTAAACTTTAGATTAACTGTCAGAGACAATAGAGCTGGTGGTTCAGGTAATAACAGTGATGATATGAAAGTAACTGTTAATGCAACTGCTGGACCATTTACTGTTAGTTCTCCAAACACAGCAGTTTCTTATGTTGGAGGAAGTACACAAACTGTAACTTGGTCGGTTGCTGGAACAACTGCAAATGGTGTAAATTGTGCTAATGTTGACATTCTTATTTCTACTAATGGTGGAAATACTTGGACAACTTTATTAGCTTCAACACCAAATGACGGCTCACAAGCTGTAACAATTCCAAATACTCCTGGAACTCAAAATAGAATAATGGTTAAAGGAACAAACCATATTTTCTTTGATGTTTCTAATACTAATTTTACAATTACTGCTGGTTCTGGTGGAGACACAACTGCTCCAACTGCTCCAACCTTAAGTGCTTCTGGAACAACTCAAACAACGACAAATTTAAGTTGGACAGGTGCAACTGATAATGTTGGTGTAACAGGTTATGATGTGTATAGAGGAGCGACTTTGCTAGGTTCAACAGCTGCAACAACATACAATGTAACAGGACTTACTCCTGCAACTACTTATACTTTTTCTGTAAAAGCTAAAGATGCTGCCGGAAACATTTCTGTATCAAGTAATGCAGTTAATGTAACTACTTTATCGGGAAGTTCTACTCCAACCTATTGCAATACAAAAGGAAATAGCGTAAATGATGAATATATTGGACGAGTTCAATTAAATACTATAAATAATGCATCATCTGGAAATAATGGATATACCGATTTTACAAGTATTTCAACAAACTTAAGTAGATCAACAAATTACACCATCACAATAACTCCAACATGGACAGGTTCAACTTACAGTGAAGGTTATGCTGCTTGGATTGATTACAACCAAGATGGTGATTTTGATGATGCAGGAGAACAAATTGTTTCTATTGCAGCTACAAGTTCAACTCCTGTTAATGGAAGTTTTACAGTTCCATCTGGAGCATCTTCTGGTGCAACAAGAATGAGAGTTTCAATGAAATACAATGGAATTCCAACATCATGTGAAACTTTTTCATATGGAGAAGTAGAAGATTATACAGTAAATATTGGTGCTGGAACTGCAGATACAACTGCTCCAACTGCTCCAACAAGTTTATCAGCTTCTGGAACTACTCAAACAACAACCAATTTGTCTTGGAATGCTTCGACTGATAATGTTGGTGTAACTAGCTATGATGTTTATAGTGGTTCAAGTTTATTAGGTAATGTTACTGGAACTACTTC
This sequence comes from Flavobacterium ponti, assembly GCF_042652765.1. NCBI lineage: Bacteria > Pseudomonadati > Bacteroidota > Flavobacteriia > Flavobacteriales > Flavobacteriaceae > Flavobacterium > Flavobacterium ponti. The sequence goes on along the minus strand of NZ_JBHSGW010000009.1, from coordinate 31,605 downwards.
AAATGTTACAGGCTTAACTCCTGCGACAACTTATAGTTTTTCAGTAAAAGCAAAAGATGCAGCTGGAAATGTATCATCATCAAGTAATGTTGTTTCTGTAACTACGCTTTCAAATTCAGTTTCATATTGTACTTCGCAAGGAAATAATACAAATGATGAAAGAATTGGAAAAGTAGTTTTTGGATCAATCAACAACATTTCAACAGGAACTGCTGGCTATGAAAACTTTACTTCACAATCTACAAATGTAAATAAAGGTTCATCATATACAATCACTATTACTCCAACTTGGACAGGAACGGTTTATAATGAAGGTTATGCTGTATTTATTGACTATAATCAAGATGGTGATTTTAACGATTCAGGAGAAACAGTTTGGACAAGAACAGCTTCAAAAACAACTCCAGTAAGTGGTTCGTTTACTATTCCAACTTCAGCTCTTAATGGTTCTACTCGAATGAGAGTTTCAATGAAATACAATGGTGTTCCAACATCTTGTGAGTCATTCTCCTATGGACAAGTGGAAGATTACACCGTTGTAATTGGTGGAACTGGTAAAGAAATTGAAACCGAAAACAATTTTGTTGACATTAAATTATATCCAAATCCAACTAGCTCTTTATTAAATATTTCAACAGTTTCAGAAAACACAGCCGTTAAAATATACAATATGCAAGGGCAAACGGTTTATAATGGTTCTATTAGAAATAACAGTTTAGATGTTTCTAATTTACCTGTTGGAACTTATATGCTAGAAATTGACTTTAACAATTCAAAAATTGTGAAACGATTTATCAAACAATAATAATTTTTAATTACTCATTAAAAAGGTCTTCTCAAAAGGAAGACCTTTTTTTATTCTCTTTATTTGCGTAATTTTAAAATCTTAAATCATAATAAAAAATTTATGAAAAAAATAGTTTTAATTGCATTGTGTATGATAACAAGCTCAGGAATAACTCAAGAAAGTATGACTCCAGAAAAATTATGGGAATTAGGTAGAGTTTCTGCTTTAGGAATTTCTAAAGATGGAAAATCTATTATTTATAAAGTTTCAAAACCTGATATGGTTGAAAACAAGTTGAATTCTAGTTATTATTCTATACCAATTATCGGTGGAAAAGCTAAAGAAGTGAAAGATTACGCTTCATTAGTAAATGATAAAAATTCTTCAAACGGAAAAACACTTTCCCATAAAGAAGTTAAAATCGATAAAGTATTAGGGAAAGATTTTTATCCAGAATTAGACAAATCTAATGTTCTAATCTATGATGGTTTAGATTATCGTCATTGGGATACTTGGAATGAAGGGAAACACAATCATGTTTTTGTAAATGATGTTGATATCATGGAAAACGAACCTTATGATTGTCCTCAAAAACCGTTTGGTGGTGATGAAGATTATATATTTTCTCCTGATGGAAAAAAAGTAATTTATGTCTGTAAGAAAAAAGCAGGAACATCTTATGCAACATCTACAAATACAGATTTATTTGAATATGATATTGCATCTAAAACCACCAAAAATCTTACTGAAAAGAATTTAGGCTATGATACTGCACCTCAATTTTCACCAAACGGAGATTTATCTTGGTTACAAATGAAACGTGATGGTTATGAAGCGGATAAAAATGACATCATTGTTCGTCATAAAGGTTTAGACATTAATTTGACAAGCAATTGGGACGGAACAGTAGATAGTTTTACATGGAGTGAAGACGGTAAAAAAGTATATTTTATTGCAGCAATTGATGGAACAAAACAATTGTTTGAAGTGAATTTTCCGGGTTTAACCAAAATTATGATTCGAGTGCAACAAATCACAAAAGGAGATTTTGATGTAAATGGAATAGTTGGTTTTAGTGATTCAAAAATCATTGTAACACGTGGAGATATGAATCATTCTAGTGAGATTTCTTCGTATGATTTAAAAAGTTCTGAATGGAACCAAATCACGGAAGTAAATGATGAAGTTTATTCTAAAATTTCAAAGTGTAAAACAGAAAGAAGATATGTAACGACAACAGATGGCAAGAAAATGTTGGTTTGGGTAATTTTGCCTCCAAATTTTGATGCTTCAAAAAAATATCCAACACTTTTATATTGCCAAGGTGGACCACAAAGTGCATTGACTCAATTTTATTCGTTTCGATGGAATTTTCAAGTTATGGCTTCGCAAGGTTATATTGTTGTGGCTCCCAATCGAAGAGGAATGCCGGGTCATGGTGTGGAATGGAATGAAAAAATTAGTGGAGATTGGGGTGGACAAGTGATGGATGATTATTTATCGGCTATAGATGATGTTTCAAAAGAAAGTTATGTAGATAATGAAAGAATTGGTGCTGTTGGAGCAAGTTATGGTGGTTATTCTGTGTTTTATTTAGCAGGAATTCACAAGAATAGATTCAAAACGTTTATTTCACATGCTGGAATTTTCAACACACAAAGTATGTATGGAACTACAGAAGAAGTTTTCTTTACAAATTGGGATTCTGGAGGAGCTTATTGGGAAAATGAAAATAAAATTGCACAAAAAACCTATAATGATTTTAATCCAATAACTTTGGTTAATAATTGGAACACTCCTATTTTCATTATTCAAGGTGGAATTGATTATCGTGTGCCCATTGGACAAAGTCAAGAAGCATTTCAAGCGGCACAATTGAAAGGAATTAAAAGTAAATTTATGATTTTCCCAGAAGAGAATCATTGGATTTTAAAACCACAAAACGGTTTAGTTTGGCAAAGAGAATTTTTTAAATGGCTGAAAGAAACGCTTTGATTTTTATTGAATAACATGATAAAAAAACGCTCAATTTTAACTGAGCGTTTTTTAAATATACTTATTGCCTTATTAAAGTTAAATTTACTTTTGTTAAATATATTGGAATATCAATTTGATTAGCATAAGGGTAATCTAAATTAATGTTATCACCATAAGTAAAATCTTTAAACTCTATTTGATTTAAATTTGTGATATTTTTTAATATAGTAAATTTAGCACTGTTATAACAATTTGTTTCATTATCAGTAAAATAAAAGAAGTACTCTGTTAATATGTTATCTAAAAAACGAATTTCATATTCTTCATTTATTTGCATTCAAATTATCATAAAGTATTACATTTAAACTTAAATCCACAACTTTAAATTTAGCTTTCAATACATCTTCATAATAATAATCACCGTTAGAAACGGTAGTTAAATTTTGATGAAGTTTTACAAATTGAAATGTATATTCTTTATTATTGATTGTTCCTTTCCATGTACTTACAAAAAGGTAAAACATTGTCCAAATCTTTTAAATAAGAGCCATTGTCATAATCATTGGTTTAAGGAGTCAATTTGTGCTTTACAACCAAAATGAATTGTAAATAATAATAAACATAAAGTTTTTAATATATTTTTCATTTTTTTTGGTTTTAATTAATACTACAAACTAGAATAATGAATCCATTTGTTACTGTTTTATTAAAGTATATTCACCAGTAGGTACAGTTAAATGTTCAGGTAAATTATCCCCTTCTACTGTTATAGATAAGGTTTCATATAAAAACGCTTTTATTACTTGAACTCCATTTTCAATTTTATGTCTTAAAACGATTAAAGCATGCACATGTGTTCTCGTGGGATCTGTAAAAAAAAGTTGAACTCTACGTTCATTAGGAACACAATCATAACAAATTGGGAAGTCATTATTGTCTTGAATAAATAATCTACCATTAATATTATTACCCCTAACTTCATTAGTAGATAAATTTGATGTTGTATTAATTATTTCTACATTATTTTCTTTGTATATATATTCCCCCACTAAAAAATCAGTATAAATATCTTCAAAATCATAATAAACATGTGTTCTTTTTTGTAATATTATTGTAAAATCTTTATTGCCTAAAACTGATTTCCAAGTACCTTCATAATTATTAAAATCATTAAATGTATCGGCACAATAAGAACCACTTGGTAAATCGTTAGCAGAATCATAATTCTGCAAAGAATATTGTGCTTTGCAAGAAGTGTAAGTAATGGATAGCAGTAATATTAATATTGTATTTTTCATTTTACTGTTTTACCAAGGTAAACTCTTGGTTTATTGGATGATTTATAGGTAATGGTGCTGGAGCATTATCTGGACTTGCACTTTCTAAAGCATGATAAATAAATATTTTAATAGCATCTTGTCCACCTACAGTTGTTTTGCGAATAAACAACTCATTTACATGGTTACCAACAGGGTCTTTAATATCAGCTAAAATCCACTTTTCATTATCGTCACAAGTTGGACAACGCATTTTTCCTTCCATAATATTATTTCCGTTAATAGGATAAAACCATCCATTAGGCAAAATGGTATTTAAGGCATTCAACGTGTTTATTTTTTCAATACCATTTTCAACATAACGATATCCACCAATTAAAATATCTTCTTCATATCTACCGTTTATAGAGGATTTAATTTTCTTTTGCAAAATAATCTTAAAAGAAGTATTTCCGTTTGAATATAAGTATGTTCCTTCAAAAGTGTTTAAAAAATTATCAAAGTCTTTATAATAAACTCCTGTAGTACTTGTTGTTCGATTCTCAAGTGGTTGCTCTTGCATGATTGTTTGTGCTTTACAACCAAAATGAATTGTAAACAATAATAAACATAAAGCTTTTAATATGCTTTTCATAAGGTTAAAGTCAAAAACCTTAATTCAACAGTAAACTAAGGTTTTATTTAAATTTTCATTTAACTTTTATTGCCTAGTTAATACCAAATTTACTTTTGGCAAAAACATAGGTATATCTACTGAACTTTGATATTGACAATCCCAAGAATCATATCCGTCAAATCAAAATTCTGTATACAATACTTGATTGGAATTTGTAGTGTCTTTTATTAATGAAAATTCTACACTGTTGTAGCAATTATTTACGGTGTCATAAAACTTGAAAAAATACTGCCTATCAATATTAGATAAAAAATAAATCTTATAATCTTCAAAATTAGTAGCATTCAAATCATTATACAATATTTGATTGGTGCTTAAATCTACCACCTTAAACTTACCCATCAACTTATCCTCGTATTCATAACTACCATCAGAAAAAGTTGTTTGATGTTGTGTAAATTTTACAAATTGGAATGTATACTCTTTGTTATTTACTGTGCCTTTCCATGTGCCTTCCCAAAAAGGTAAAACATTATCCAAATCTTTTAAATAAGTGCCATAATCAGGATATTCAATAGTTTTAAGTGGAACTGTTTGAGTTACTTGACAACTCACATTAACTGTAAATAACAACAAGCAAAATGTCTTAATTAGTTTTTTCATGGTAAAGAAAACCTTAACTTAACAATTACTGCTTTGTCAATGTCAAATTTGTTTGCGGCAAAAACATGGGGATGTCTTCTTGATTTTGATATTGACAATCCCAAGAATCGTATTCATCAAAACTAAAATTTGTATACAATACTTGGTTTGGGTTAGTATTGTCTTTAACCAAAGAAAATTTAAATGTATTGTTACAATTACTTTGGGTATCAAAAAACATAAAAAAATATTCAGTTCCTAATTTGCCGTTTAGTTGTATTTTATAATCATTAAAAATGGTAGTATTCAAATCATTGTATAAAATTTGATTTGTGCTTAAATCCATTACTTTGAACTTACCCATCAGCAAATCTTCATATTCAAAACTACCATCCGAAAAAGTTGTTTGATGTTGTGTAAATTTTACAAATTGAATAGTATATTCTTTGTTGTTTACTGTCCCTTTCCATGTGCCTTCCCAAAATGGTAAAATATTGTCTAAATCTTTTAAATATGCTCCATCAGGATAATCAACACTATTAAGAGGGATAATTTGAGCTTTACAGCTTATGTTAATTGTAAACAAGAATAAACATAAAGTTTTTAATATATTTTTCATAAGGTTAAAGTCAAAAACCTTAATTCAACAGTAAACTAAGGTTTTATTTAAATTTTCATTTAACTTTTATTGCCTAGTTAATACTAAATCTACTTTTGGCAAAAACATAGGAATGTCTTCTTGATTTTGATAAGTAGAACATTCATAATATTCATCATAACTAAAATCTTTATAAAGAATTTGATTTGGATTATTTGGATCTTTTACCAATATGAAGTCAGCACTATTATAGCAATGGTTTTCTTTGTCGTATAAACCAAAATGAAATTCATCTCCAATAATTACATTACCATTTACAATAAAATCTTCATAATTTGTAAAAGAAGATTCATCATAAATTATCTGATTTGTTAAAACATCCGTTACTTTTAACTTACCCACTACTAAATCTTTATACCTATAATTACCATTAGGATAAGTCCTAAGTTGTTGAGCAAATTTAATAAATGTAAAAGAGTATTTCTTATTATTTACAACCCCTTCCCAAGTATCTATCCAAAACGGAAATTCATTGTCTAGATCTTTTGCATAAGCACCATTTGGCATATCATATGACAAAGTTCTTAATGGAACAATTTGTGTTACTTGACAATAAGCATTTAAACTAATTAATAATACTGCTAAAATTTTATATATTGTTTTCATGTTAAATTTTTATTTTAATTACAATCTGTTTTTTCTATCGATGTACCCAAAAAAGTGCTCTTAAGTTTATTTCTAGTCCATTTAATATTATAATTATTGATATTTGTATCAGAAGCATTTTCTATTTCACCTTCAAAAAACGCTATTTTATCTTCTAGACCAGCTTCTTTTAAACCATTTAAAAACATTTTTGCTAAGGCATTTTTTCTTGCATTGGAAGTATTCCAAGTTTCTATAATTTCTTTTGCAATTTCCTCAAATTCTTTGTTCCAATTAAATAAGAAATTCCTTTGTTCTACAGTAAAAGGTGCAATATCAATTATGGTAATTGCAAAAATACCTTCATTGGATTGCATTATATGAAATGTGTCTAAAGGGTCAGGGTTATTAGGTCTAAAAGCGAACATTAATAAATATAAATCTTTAGGTGATAACATTTTAACATTTGCATCATATGTTGAACCGTCTGATTTTGTTTTTATGTTATTGTTATGAACATGTGTTCCATTTTTACTATCATCAGGATAAATTATTTGATGATTATTGTTATGTGTTCCATCTATTAAAGAACTACCAACTTGACTAAAACCAGTTTCATGATCTAAGTTATAATTATTTGTCAGTGCCTTAAATTTTTGTTTATATGCAGCACTACTTGTGCCGTTTTTTATTTTTTCACAAGGAGAATTTTCATCAAACTCTGGGCAAGTTTTACATATAACAGGAGATGTTGTAACATTACCTCCACCACCACCAGAGCCTGATGTTTGTGTGCCACTGGTATTGTTATTATTAATTCCAGTATCTAAACCGCCAAATGTATCTCCACCACTACTACTCCCATTGTCATTACAAAAAGTCCATATACCCTCTTCATGATGTCCAGGACAGTTTGAACCATCAGGTAAATAACCATCAGGATGATTTAAACTTCCATTACAAGAGGTTTGTATTAAGGTAAAACAATCTCCATCTTGCGAAAGAGCTAATTTATCTGAAAGATTAGCCGCAAATTCATTATCTTCCACAGAAGATGTTATGATAATATTATCTCTTAAATCGATATTTAATCCGTTTTTTAAATCTTGTTTTTCCTGAGTTGTTAATTCATATCGAATCAAAGTCAATTGATAGTGAATAGAATCAGGAAAAGAAAGAACTAGATTTTCTAAATAATTTATATTTTCTGTTTCAGTTCTATAAACAGTAATGTATATGAAGAATAACTAGATGCTGTGTCTTCAATATAAACAGATTGTTCAGTGTCTATATAAAAATCATTCTCCTCAGCATAAATGGTTCTATTAGCCTTTCTGCTAATAATCTCTTCTTTTTTAGGATAATTTTTAATTAAAGGAGCAATTTTTGTATCAAGAATTAATTCGTCAAATTTTTTGTATTGCATTTTATACCTTCCTAAATTAGGGTTATTATCTTGATTTTGTAAATAATCTTCCTCTAACTGACAAGCGGCAAAAAGTATACCTAAAATCAAAAAGAATAAACATTTAATTTTTCTATTCATATTTTACATTATTAAATAATTTTTAGCTAATATAATATGGATTTATAGCAATTCAATTACGGTAAAACCGCATATCTTCAATTTGTTAATAAAATGATTTTTTTATAGCTTTTTTATGCATTTTGTCGATTTTTTAAAATAAAATTTTTAAAAAGCAAATTTAAACTAAAGAGTATACTTAAAATTAATCTATCAAATGAACTACAGTATTTTTTTATTTTTAAATAATATTTTAAAAATAATTTATCATAAAAAAACGCTCAATTTTCATTGAGCGTTTTCTATTTATTCTTCTATTTTTTCTTTCATCACAAAGGATTCCATGAATTTTGTAGTGTAATTTCCAGCTACATAATCTGGTTCTTCCATTAATTGTCTGTGGAAAGGAATTGTTGTTTTTATACCTTCAATCACAAATTCATCCAATGCTCGTTTCATTTTATTAATTGCTTCTTCTCTTGTTTGAGCAGTTGTAATCAACTTAGCAATCATTGAATCATAATTTGGTGGAATTGTATAACCAGAATAAACATGTGTGTCTAAACGAACTCCATGTCCACCTGGTGTATGAAGCGTAGTGATTTTTCCAGGTGATGGTCTAAAATCATTATAAGGATCTTCTGCATTAATACGACATTCAATTGAGTGTAATATTGGGAAATAGTTTTTACCTGAAATTGGAATTCCAGCTGCAACCATAATTTGCTCACGAATTAAATCATAATCAATAACTTGTTCCGTAATTGGGTGTTCCACTTGGATACGAGTATTCATCTCCATAAAGTAGAAATTTCTATGTTTGTCAACCAAGAACTCAACCGTTCCTGCTCCTTCATATTTTATATATTCAGCAGCTTTTACTGCAGCAGCTCCCATTGCATTACGCAATTCATCAGTCATAAATGGTGAAGGTGTTTCTTCCGTTAATTTTTGATGACGACGTTGAACAGAACAATCTCTCTCTGATAAATGACAAGCTTTTCCATAAGAATCTCCAACTACTTGAATTTCAATATGTCTTGGCTCTTCAATAAGTTTTTCCATGTACATATCATCATTTCCAAAGGCAGCTTTACTTTCTTGTCTTGCAGATTCCCAAGCATTTTTCAAATCTTCTTTTTTCCAAACGGCACGCATACCTTTTCCACCACCACCAGCAGAAGCTTTTAGCATTACTGGATAACCTGTAGCTTTGGCAACTTTTTCACATTCTTCATAAGTAGTGATAATTCCTTCACTACCTGGTACACATGGCACACCTGCTTCAATCATTGTAGATTTAGCATTGGCTTTGTCACCCATTCTATCAATCATTTCTGGAGAAGCTCCAATAAATTTGATACCATGTTCTTGACAAATTTTAGAAAATTTTGCATTTTCAGATAAGAAACCATAACCTGGATGAATAGCATCTGCATTTGTAATTTCTGCAGCAGCTATAATATTTGACATTTTCAAATAAGAAAGATTACTTGGAGGAGGTCCAATACATACAGCCTCATCAGCGAAACGTACGTGTAAACTTTCTGCATCTGCAGTTGAATAAACAGCTACAGTTTTGATGCCCATTTCTTTACAAGTTCTAATTACACGAAGTGCAATTTCACCTCTATTAGCAATTAATATTTTTTTAAACATCTTTTTTAAATTTTAAAATTACAAATCCCAAATCCCAAAATCCAACATTTGGAGTTTGTATTTTGACTATTGGAATTTCAAAATAATTATGATGGATCAACCAAGAATAATGGTTGGTCAAATTCAACTGGAGAAGAATCGTCTACTAAAATCTTAACAATTTTACCTGAAACTTCAGACTCAATTTCGTTGAATAATTTCATTGCTTCAATTACACATACTACATCTCCTTTAGAAATTGTACTTCCTACTTCAACAAAAACTGGTTTGTCTGGAGCTGGTTTTCTGTATAATGTTCCAATAATTGGAGACTTTATAGTAATATATTTTGCGTCATCATTAACTTCAACTGCTGCTACTGGAGCTGCTGGAGTTGTTGGTTGAGCAGCTTGAGCTTGAGGTAAAGCTTGAGAAACTGGCATTTGTTGTACATAAGTTGTAGTACTTTCAGCACCTTCTGGAGTTGTTTTGATGGTAATTTTAAAATCATCCATCTCCAATTTCACTTCCGTTGCACCTGATTTCGATACAAATTTGATTAAATTTTGAATTTCTCTAATATCCATACTATTAAAATTTGATTTAGTTTGTTTGTTATTTTGTGTTATATGCCCATTTTAAATAAATAGATCCCCAAGTGAATCCACCTCCAAATGCAGCAAATATTAAATTATCTCCTTTTTTTAATTGACTTTCAAAATCAGCTAGTAATAGAGGTAAAGTCCCAGAAGTTGTATTTCCATATCTGTGGATGTTTACTAAAACTTTATCTTCTTCTAAACCTATTCTATTTGCTGTTGCATCAATAATTCTTCTATTCGCTTGATGAGCTACCAACCAATCTATATTTTCTTTAGTAAGATTGTTGCGTTCCATTATTTTTTCGCTTACATCAGCCATGCCTGAAACTGCATATTTAAAAACTGTTTTTCCATCTTGTTGCACAAAATGTTTTTTGTTTTTCACAGTTTCTTCAGAAGGTGGCATTAAAGAACCTCCTGCTTCAATTTTTAAGAAATCTCTTCCTACACCATCACTTCTTAAGTATTCATCTTGTAAACCTAAACCTTCTTCGTTTGGTTCAAACAAAACGGCACCTGCACCATCTCCAAAGATGATACAAGTTGTTCTATCTGTATAATCAATAATTGAAGACATTTTATCGGCTCCAATTAATAATATTTTTTTATATTTTCCAGATTGAATGTAAGCTGAAGCAGTTGACATTCCGTATAAAAAACTTGAACATGCTGCTTGTAAATCATAAGAAAATGCATTTACAGCTCCTATCTGAGTGGCAACATAGACACCAGTAGAGGCAACTGGCATATCTGGACTTGTTGTAGCCATGATAACCATGTCAATTTCTGCAGGGTCAATATTTGCTTTTTCTATTAAATTTTGTGCTGCTTTTATGGCAAGGAAAGATGTACCTTGACCTTCTTCTTTAAGAATTCTTCTTTCTTTTATTCCTGTTCTTGAAGTAATCCATTCATCATTAGTATCTACTAAAGTTTCTAACACCTTATTAGACATAACAAAGTCTGGAACATAAGATCCAACTGCTGTTATTGCGGCTGTTATTTTATTCATAAGTATAATTTTTCTTATCAAACGATGCCGTTTGAATAGTTGCGAAAATTACAAAAAAAAATTCAAACCAAAATAAATCATCTTGTATAATTATCAACGATTTATTTTTAACAAAAAAACTCCCACTAAGTGAGAGTTTTTCTCTATAATTTAAAATGCTATTAAGCTACTGCTTCTGACTTGTCAATTACAACTTGTCCTCTGTAGTACATTTTACCTTCGTGCCAGTAAGCTCTGTGGTATAAATGTGCTTCACCAGTTATAGGGCAAGTAGCGATTTGAGCTGGAGTTGCTTTATAATGTGTTCTTCTCTTATCTCTTCTTGTTTTGGAGATTTTTCTCTTTGGATGTGCCATTTTAATATATTATTTATCCGTTAATAGTTTTTTTAAATCGTCCCATCTTGGGTCGGTATCTTTGTTTTCTTCTTCTTTAATCTCTGTTGGAGCTAAATCGTTTAAAAGTTCTAATGCTTTAGAATCTAGTGTTCCGTCTTTTACTCCAGGATGAACTCTTTTGGAAGGAACCGAAAGTATTACTGACTCATATATATATTGAGCAATATTAAATTCAAATTCTCCATGAGGCAATATCAATAATTCTTCATTATCATCATTAAAAGTATCCCCAAACTTTACAATTAAGTTTATTTTTCCTTTTATAGGTAAGTCAAAATCTTCACTAGTTAAATCACATGGTACATTTACTGTTCCTTTATGCTTAATTGTTAATTCAAGCATGGTTGTTTTCTTTTCTAATAAAACATCAACTTTTATATTTGAAGCATTATATTCATCAAACTCAAAGTGCTCAAAGAACGAATTATCTATCTGATAATCAAACTGGTGTTTCCCTACTTTTAACCCAACAAATTGAATTAAATACTCTTTTAATTTATTCATTACAACAGTTTTTTCCTTTTTAAAGGAGTGCAAAGATATAAAATATTTATAAAATAAAAGTAGTTGTCAACTTTTTTTTGTTTATAACTAATTATTTACTCGCAATTAAAGGATTATTTGTCAATTCCTTATACTCATTTCTATTATTATACATGTCAATTGCTAAATATAAGGCTTCTCTAAAAGAACTTTCACTAGCTTTATTTTTACCTGCAATATCAAAAGCTGTTCCATGATCTGGAGAAGTTCTAATCTTACTCAGTCCAGCCGTATAGTTAACTCCATTACCAAACGACATTGTTTTAAAAGGAATTAAACCTTGGTCATGATACACTGCCAAAACAGCATCATATTGTTTGTATTGATTACTCCCAAAAAAACTGTCAGCTGAATATGGTCCGAAAACTAAAATTCCAGAATCATAAATTTTCTTTAATGCTGGTTTTATAATTTCTTCATCCTCTTTTCCAATAACTCCATTATCACCAGCATGAGGATTGAGGCCAAGAACGGCTATTTTTGGTTTCTCAATTCTAAAATCTTGTTTTAAAGTATCATTAACTATTTTAACTTTTTGTGCTATTAGTTTTTCATTCAAGTGTTTTGCCACTTCATTAACTGGAACATGGTCCGTTAACAAACCAACACGTAAATTTTCATGAATCATAAACATAAGAGCGTTTTCATTAAACTCTTTTGCCAAGTAATCAGTATGACCAGGAAATTTAAATTCTTCTGATTGGATGTTATATTTATTGATTGGAGCAGTTAACAACACGTCAACTTTGCTTTCTTTTAATGCTTTTGTAGCTGCAAAAAAAGATTTTATGGCATATTTTCCAACTTCATTATCCGTTTTTCCAAATTCTATATTTACAGGTTCTTTCCAAACATTTAAAACATTAATTTTCCCAACAACTAACTGATCTAATGAATCTATTCCATGAAAATTTAATGTTAATTCATAAACCTTCTTTAAGTAAGACATTATTTTAACATTTGCAAAAATAACTGGAGTACAAAGCTCTAACATTCTATTATCCTCAAAAGTCTTAAGGACAATTTCACTTCCAACACCATTTAAGTCACCTATTGAAATCCCAACAATAATATTTTCTGCTATTTTAACCATTATAAAGAGTAATTTATGCTATTTTTGAACTGCAAATTTAGTAAAATAAAACCAGTTATGTTTACAGGAATAGTAGAAACAATAGGAATAATAAAAGATATTCAAAAAGACCAAGAAAATCTTCACTTAACAATAGAATCTAAAATCACCAACGAATTAAAAATTGATCAAAGTGTTGCACATAATGGTATTTGTTTAACCGTTGTTGCTGTTAAGGAAAATCAATACACTGTAACCGCAATCAAAGAAACTATTGAAAAAACAACTATAGGAGATTGGGGAAAAAATGATTTAGTAAATTTAGAAAGAGCGATGATATTAGGCTCTAGACTTGATGGACACATTGTTCAAGGACATGTTGATCAAATTGGCTATTGCAAAGAAATAAAAGAAGCTGACGGAAGTTGGTATTTTACCTTTGAATACGACAAGTCATTGAAAAATGTTACAATTGAAAAAGGATCAATAACTATAAATGGAACAAGTTTAACTGTTGTAAATTCAAAATTAAATGAATTTAGTGTGGCTATAATCCCATACACTTATGAAAACACAGTTTTCTCAACTTTAAAAGTTGGAGATGCAATTAATTTAGAATTTGATGTAATAGGAAAATATGTTAAAAGACTATCTGAATTAAATATTTTAAATAATTAAGCTTTTTTACTTAAATTAAAATATTTTTTCAAAAAAAGAAAAGAAAAGAAAACACCTAAAAACATTAGAACCATTAAATTATCATTTATTGGAAAACCTGGTGGTGGAGGTGCAGCAGCTGGTGGTGGTGGACCCTGTTTAGCCATTGCAGTAAAGCCCATTAATAAAAAGGCTATTAGAGAATATTTATTTGGGGTCAATTTCATGCGGGTAAAAGT
>NZ_JBHSGW010000009.1:0-17291 GCF_042652765.1 Flavobacterium ponti | reverse complement strand
AAAAAAAAAAATTACTAACAAAATTTTTAAATTAATAATAATATAAAAATAACCTCAAATGCACTTATTGTCTGTTAAATACAAAAAACATCGTTTTTATTAAAAAAGCCTTTCAAAAGAAAGGCTTTTCATTGTGGTCCCACCTGGGCTCGAACCAGGGACCACCTGATTATGAGTCAGGTGCTCTAACCAACTGAGCTATAGGACCAGTTTTGAGAGTGCAATATTACTACTATTTTTAATTGCTTGCAAGTCTTATATTACTTTTCTTTAATTTCTTGACAAAGTTCTATCAAAACCCCATTTGTACTTTTTGGATGCAAAAAAACAACCAACTTATTATCTGCTCCATTTTTAGGTTTGTCATTTATTAATACGAAGCCTTCTTTTTCTAATCTAATTATTTCTGATTCAATATCTTCAACTTCAAAGGCAATGTGATGAATTCCTTCTCCTTTTTTTTCTAAAAATTTAGCAATTGGACTATTTTCATTAGTTGCTTCTAATAGTTCAATTTTATTTGGACCATTCAAAAAAAAAGAAGTTTTTACACCTTCAGAAGCAACTTCTTCTTCTTTATAGGGTGGATTTCCAAAAAGTTTTGCAAAAAGTTTATTGGATTCATTTAAATCTTTAACCGCGATACCTATATGTTCAATTTTTCTCATTTTTTATTTTTTTGTAAAATTATAAAATAAAATCCTATCATATATATTATAAGTGACTTTAAAAAAATCGTATTTTTGCCAAATGGAAACGAACAGACAAAAAAAAATTGGTGCTTTATTGCAAAATGACTTGGTTGATATTTTGCAAGGAGAAATCCGTAAAAACGGAATCAACAACCTAATTATTTCAATATCAAAAGTTAATGTTACTACAGATTTATCAATTGCTAAAGTTCATTTAAGTGTTTTTCCAACAGACAAAGCACCAGAAATTTTAGCAGCTATTAAAACAAATACTCCTTTAATAAAGCACGATTTAGCACAACGCGTAAAGAATCAATTAAGAAAAGTTCCTAATCTTACATTTTATATTGATGACAGTTTAGATTATATCGAAGGAATTGACAATGCTTTAAAAGGGAATGAAAATCCAATTGAAAACCCTGATTTATTAGACAAAAGAAAAAAATCTTAACTTGAATTTTCCTTTTTACATAGCTAAGAGATATGCACTAAGTTTCAGTAAAAGCACTGCAATAAATATTATTACACTTATTGCTTCACTTGGAATTATTGTTAGTGCTATGGCTTTATTTGTAGTCATGTCAGTCTTTAGTGGTTTAAAGGAATTTAGCTTAAGTTTTAGTAATTCTACCGATCCTGATATTAAAATTGAAGCTTCTAAAGGAAAATCTTTTGTTCTTTCTGACGAACAAAACAATCAATTAAAAAAATCTACAAATTTTTCTACATTTAGTAAAGTAGTTGAAGAACGTGTTTTCTTTTTGTATGATGAAAAAGAACAAGTTGCTTACATCAAAGGTGTTGATTCTTTGTATTCTGATGTTACAACATTTAATGAACAACTTTATGCTGGCTCTTGGATTGAACCTGAAACTAATCAAGCTATAATTGGTGCTGGTATAATGAGAAAATTATCCATAGGTTTATTAGATTTTAACAATCGACTAGAAGTTATAGCTCCAAAACCCAAAAAAGGGCAACTTTCAAGCGAAGATGATTTCAAAAGAGCCTCATTAATTCCGGTTGGGATTTATTCATTGAATGATGAAATTGATAATAAATTTGTCTATTGTGATATTGAAATTGCACAAGAATTATTAGGTTTCAAACCAAATCAAGTCACAAATATTGAATTTAAACTAAAACCTAATTCTTCCGAAGAAAAAGCTATTGCAGAATTAAATTCCATATTTAAAGACAAAGTACTTATTAAAAACAGAGCACAGTTAAATGATTCACTTTACAAAATGTTAAATACAGAAAACATTGCAGTTTACTTGATTTTTACACTGGTAATTATCATTGCTTTATTTAACTTGATTGGTGCTTTAATCATGATGATTATTGATAAAAAGTCAAATTTAAAAACGTTATATAATTTAGGTGTTGAAGTAAAACAATTGAGAGGAATATTCTTTTTTCAGGGAAGTTTGCTTACCTTTTTTGGAGGTTTAATTGGTCTAATTTTAGGTATCATCATTATTATAATGCAACAACAATTTAATTTGGTGATGGTTAATGAAACGTTACCTTATCCAGTAGTTTTTGAAGTTAAAAACATCATAATTGTAATTGCAACCATATACTTATTAGGAATCATTGCCTCTTGGATTGCAAGCAATACGGTTTCAAAAAAATTAGTAGAATAATTTATGAAAACTGATAATCGGCATAAACTTGGCTGATTTCATCAAAAATTTGCATCAATCCGTTTGCATCATCTGTAGTAACTAAACGTTGTTTGTATTCTTTAAAAGAGTGGATCCCTTTAAAATAATTGGTATAATGACGACGCATTTCTATAATTCCTAAATGCTCACCTTTCCATTCCATAGACCAAATTAAATGATTTTTGGCTGCTTCGATTCTATCATTCATTGTTGGTTGAGCCAAATGTTCTCCTGTTTTCATGAAATGTTTTATTTCATTAAAAATCCAAGGGTTTCCAATAGCAGCTCTTCCTATCATTATTCCGTCAATACCATATTCATTTTTGTATGCTAAGGCTTTTTCAGGAGAATCAATATCACCATTTCCAAAAATTGGCATTGTAATTCTTTGATTATTTTTCACTCGAGCAATATGACTCCAATCAGAATGACCTTTATACATTTGGGCACGAGTTCTAGCATGAATGGACAACGCTTGTACACCTATATCTTGCAATCGTTCAGCTACCTCATCAATATTGATTGAAGCATCATCCCAACCTAAACGAGTTTTAACTGTCACAGGCAATGAAGTTCCTCTAATAACTGCTTTTGTTAAACGAATCATTAAATCTACATCTTTCAAAACTCCTGCTCCTGCTCCTTTAGTCACTACTTTTTTTACTGGACAGCCAAAATTAATATCTACTAAGTCAGGCTGAACCGTTTCTACAATTCTAGCACTTTCAGACATAGCTTCTTCATCACCACCAAAAATTTGGATCCCAACGGGTCTTTCATAATCAAATATATCCAATTTCTTCATGCTTTTCATAGCATCTCGAATCAATCCTTCTGACGAAATGAACTCAGAATACATTAAATCTGCACCATGTAATTTACACAATCTACGAAATGGTGGATCGCTCACATCTTCCATAGGTGCAAGTAACAAAGGAAATTCTGGTAAAATTATGTTTCCTATTTTTGGCATTATCTAATCAAATTTTTGGCAAATGTACTAATTTTTAATACTAATAATTTAATACCCAAATTATTATATTCTTGAATTTTGTCAATTTTTTCGTTAAAACTATTGGTTTTTAACATTTTTTTATATATTTGAATACATATAACACTAATCAAAACTTCAAATACATGAAAAAAATTAAATTATTAACACTAATACTTTTTACTTTTTTAAGCATAATGAGTTGTAGTAAAGATGACAATCAAAACTTCGAAGAACAATCTGGAACCGTTTTAGGTAAAGTAACTACAATTAACAATTTAAAACCCGTTGGAGGAGCTTTAGTCTTCGTTTTTGATGATAAAAATGAAGTGCAATATACCTATACTGATTCTAATGGAGACTTTTCATTAAAATCTCCTGTTGGAAATAGAGAAATTCACATCCAAACTGGTGGTGGATCCAATTTTAGAACTAAAGTAAATGTCGATGTTACTCATAATCAAACAATAGAATTAGATCAATCTTTAACAAAACTAACTCAAGTTGCAAGTATGGCTTACGTGAGTGGTAGTTTTGATAACATTGAAGACATCGTGATGGGAATAGGTTATAATATTGACTTAATTACTTATAACGACTTAAATGATTATACGCTAATGTCACAATATGATATTATATTTCTAAACTGTGGATCTAGACCAACAAATTCAATAAATGACAACGCTGTTTACACTAATTTAGCTAAATATGTTACAAATGGAGGTAGTTTATATGCTTCTGACTGGGATGTGGCCTATTTAACTGGAGGAAATAGAAACTCAACCGGTTGTAATATGCCAGGAGGCTTCATTCCAGATTCAACACTTTGTACAACAAATAATGGTTCCTCTGGAATTATTAGCTCTCAAATTACTAGTAATGCTTTAGGAAACGCTTTAAATTTTTTCACAATTGATATTGATTATGACCTAGGTAGCTGGGAAAGAATATCTATGTACGACAATACATTTTGGGAAGTACTTGTTAAAAATCCAATTAATAATGAAGCTTTAATGATTACAACAAATAGTTTTCACGATGCAAATTTAGAAGACACACCTGTTGGAAACTCTAATAATTCAGGTTGGATTACTATTTGCCACCAAACTCTTGATAGTAATAACCCATATATTACAATTACAATTAATCAAAACGCATGGCCAGCACATCAAGCTCATGGTGACACATTAGGATCTTGTAGTGGTTCAACTAATAGTGGAAGAATATTCTATACAACATTCCATAATCATGCTAATGCAAATATTGGTAATTCTGCCTTAATTCTTCAATATATTATTTTAAATTTATAATTCTATTCTATAAAAACATCAAAAATGCTCTTAAAAAGAGCATTTTTTTTTGAAGTTAATTTATCAATAATTCAAAGTTATATGATTAAATCTAAACTTTGAATTATATTTGCAGATTAAATGCACTGGCATTTCTATATAAAGAAAGAAAAAGAGAATGAAAAACATTAGAAATTTTTGTATAATAGCTCATATTGATCACGGAAAAAGTACGCTTGCCGACAGGCTTCTTGGTGCGACTCAGACCGTAACAGCTCGTGAAGAAAAAGCACAGTTATTGGACAATATGGATTTGGAACGTGAACGTGGAATTACCATTAAAAGTCACGCTATTCAAATGAATTATAGACACAATGGAGAAGATTATATTTTAAATTTAATTGACACACCAGGACATGTTGATTTTTCTTATGAAGTTTCTCGTTCCATTGCTGCTTGTGAAGGAGCTTTGTTGATTGTTGATGCAGCACAAAGTATTCAAGCACAAACGATTTCTAATTTGTATTTAGCTTTAGAAAACGACTTGGAAATTATTCCAGTTTTAAATAAAGTAGATTTACCAAGTGCCAATCCAGAAGAAGTTAGTGATGATATTATTGATTTATTAGGATGTAAACTGGAAGATATTATTCATGCTTCAGGGAAAACTGGTTTTGGAGTGGATAAAATACTTGAAGCTATTATAGAAAAAGTTCCTGCTCCAAAAGGAAATGTTGATGAACCGTTACAAGCTTTGATTTTCGATTCTCATTACAATCCTTTTAGAGGTATTGAAGTTATTTTCCGAATCAAAAATGGAGAAATTAAAAAAGGGCAAAAAATCAAATTCATGGCAACAGGCAATGAATATTTTGCAGATGAAGTGGGAACATTAAAATTAAATCAAGTACCAAAAGATAAAATCTCTACAGGTGATGTTGGATATTTGATTTCTGGAATTAAAGAAGCTAAAGAAGTTAAAGTTGGTGATACCATTACTGATGCAAAAACACCAACCACTAATATGATTACAGGTTTTGAAGACGTAAAACCGATGGTATTTGCTGGAATTTATCCAGTAGACACAGAAGATTTTGAAGATTTACGTGCTTCGATGGAAAAATTACAGTTGAATGATGCTTCATTAGTATTTACGGCTGAAAGTTCAGCAGCTTTAGGATTTGGTTTCCGTTGTGGATTCTTAGGAATGTTGCACATGGAAATTATCCAAGAGCGTTTAGAACGTGAGTTTGACATGACTGTTATCACTACAGTTCCCAACGTTTCGTATCATGCTTACACTAAGAAAGAACCTGATACAGTTTTAATTGTAAACAATCCTTCTGATTTACCTGAACCTTCAAAACTAGACAGAGTTGAAGAACCATACATTAAAGCAACCATTATTACAAAAGCTGATTTCGTTGGAAATGTTATGAGTCTTTGTATTGAAAAACGTGGTGTAATTACCAATCAAACGTATTTAACAACAGAACGAGTTGAATTGAATTTTGATATGCCTTTAGCCGAAATTGTATTTGATTTTTATGACAGATTAAAAACTGTTTCTAAAGGATATGCTTCTTTTGATTACTCACCTATTGGAATGCGTGAATCAAAATTAGTGAAATTAGATGTTTTATTAAATGCTCAATCAGTGGATGCACTTTCTGCTCTAATTCATGAAAGTAATGCTTACTACATTGGTAAAAAAATGTGTGAAAAATTAAAAGAATTAATCCCAAGACAACAATTTGATATTCCGATTCAAGCAGCAATTGGAGCAAAAATTATTGCTCGTGAAACGATAAAAGCCTTGAGAAAAGATGTAACTGCCAAATGTTATGGTGGAGACATTTCGCGTAAGCGTAAACTTTTAGAAAAACAGAAAAAAGGTAAAAAACGTATGCGTCAAGTAGGAAATGTTGAAATTCCGCAAGAAGCATTTATGGCTGTTTTGAAGTTGAATGATTAAAAAAAGAACATAGAGAATAGAATAAAGAAAATAGACCAAACCCGATAACGCAAGTTGTTGGGTTTTTTATTATCCGATAATACTTCCACAAATCCCAAAACCTATTATTAAATATAATGCTGCTAAAATATACCAAACTTTAGCCTTATCTGGTTTTGACTTTCTATGAGAAAAACCTTCTCTAAATAAAAAAATAGTTGGTAAAATAAAAACACATAATGGTATTAAAAACAATCATTCTTTCATTTTTAACGCATTAAACTTCCACAAATTCCCAATCCTATTAGTAAATATAATGCTGCTAAAATGAATAATACTTTTGCAGCTTTAGGATTATTTTTCTTGACTGCAAAGCCAATAATAGTTAATAAAATTGGTGGTCCAACCATTATTAACACCAAAATTATAATCAAACCACTTAAATCTATATTTCCTTCTAATGCTATCATATGCTAAAATTTAATTTCGTTTCTTAATTCTTCTAATCTTGCTAATTTTTCGTCTCTGTAAAATAAATTCATAGTTTCAAATGGAATTATTTTATTGTCTTTATTCACTATGTGAACACATGACTTCTTTATAGCTCTTACATCAAAATTATAAGCATCAATGAATTGCATGATGATTATTCTAAATAAATTATCATATCCTAAATTTGGTGCATCAATATTTGGTAAACAGCACATAATAGATTTTAAATTTTCTTCAGCAACTTCTACAGAATTTCCAGTACTGAATAATTCTATCATTTTTTCTTGAAGAACATTGTCTTGCTCATAAATGATAGTGTTTTTACTATTATCTAATAAATCATTCGGATTTATATATCTTGTCAATGGAAAAACTTCGTTATCTAATTTCAAAGCATAACCCATAACCAAAGCATCAGGATTACAAGGTACAGGCAATAAATCATCTGGATTGAAGACAGCAGTTTGTTCTAAAATTTTTCTGCGAACTTCAGTCAAAGTCATTCGATCTCTTTCTGGGTTGAAATTTTCTAGTCTTCCTGCAATTTGTGTGGGTTGAAATGTGACTCCACGAACACATTTTTGTTGTAAGGCAAACTCAATTATTTTACCAATTTCATTATCATTCAATCCTTTTTGTAATGTTACTACTAAAGTAGTTGATAAATTAAGTTCGTTTAGATTTTCAATAGCTTGCTTCCTAATTTCATTTAAATCTGCACCTCTTAATTCTTGCAAAACACTATTTTCAAAAGAATCAAATTGTAGATATATTTCGAAATCTGGAGCATAACTTTTCAATTGTTTCGCAAACTCTTTGTCTTTTGCAATTTTAATTCCGTTAGTATTTAACATTAAATGTCGAATGGGAAGCGATTTGGCATAATCCAAAATTTCAAAAAAATTAGGATGAATTGTAGGTTCTCCACCACTAATCTGAACTACATCAGGTTCTTTTTCATTCAAAACAATGGTATCTAACATGGCTTTAACCTCATCTAAAGTACGATGTCTACCATAAGTTGGTGATGAACCGGCATAACAAGTTGGACAAGTCAAATTACATCTATCCGTAACTTCAATCACAGTTAAACATGAATGCTGTTCATGATCGGGACACAACCCACAATCGTAAGGGCAACCAAAATCAGTTTTAGTATTGAATTTATAAGGAGTTTCTGAAGGTTTGTTATAATTTCTAATATTTTTATAATAAGGAATATCATCAGCAATCAATACTTTTGATTTTCCGTGTTCTGGACAACGTTTTAGCATGTAAACCTTATCGTTTTCAAAAACAATTTTAGCATCTATTCGTTTTAAACATTCTGGGCAAAGGCTTAAAGTATAATCGTAATAAGTATAGTTTCTAACGGGCATTTTTGAATAAATTTATAATTGTTTTGTTATAATAAAGTAAACATATTAAGCATAAAATCTGAATAGAACTTAATCCTACTATAAAAAACACATTAGGCTTTAAAAACTCTATAAAAAAGCGAAATGCAAAATAGCAAATCATGAAATATTGAAATAATAAACCATTTTTCAAATCTCTTCGTTTTAGTTTCCATAAAAATAGGAATAAAAGTAGAAGAAAAACTAATTCATAAAGAGCAATTGGATGTCTATTTAATCTATCACCTAAATTCATTCCCAGAAAAAAAGTGGTTGTCTTCCCATAAGTAAACTCATTTGTTCCCGATAAGAAACAACCTATTCTACCAATAAAAATTCCAACAATAATTGGGAAAACGAATAAATCACCTGAAGAACGTTTTTCGTTTATGATTGTTTTAGCAATTTCAACTCCTAATAAACCCCCAAATAATCCACCCATTATGGTTTTTGAATTTAGAAGTGTAATTAAAACAGAAATATCAAAAGTAAAAATTGGATTTTCTAAAATAGCAACAATTCTAGAACCTATTAAAGCTCCAATTGCTGCTCCTAGAATTATAGAAAGTCTATTTGAATTTGGAATAACATCTGTAGAACTTTTTCTTAAAAAAACATAATATCTAAAAGCTATGAAAAACGCTAAATATTCAAGTATTAAATGAATATTAATTTCATGACCAAAGAATATTGGTTCAAACGGAATTGTCATGCAAATCTTTTTTATCAAAAGTAAGAAATTTATTGAACAACTATATTTTAATAAATCTTTGTGCCCTTCAATCTTTTAGCAAATAAAATTCCTTTGTACCTTTGCCAAATGATAGAAGACAAAAACCCTCAGAGAACAGATTTATCGCAGTTAGGTGAATTTGGATTAATAGACCATTTAACCAAACAATTTGATATTAAGCAAAAATCAACTCTAAAAAGTATTGGTGATGATGCTGCAGTAATTGACTTTAAAAAGAAAAAAGCTGTAATTTCTACCGATTTACTCATAGAAGGTGTTCATTTTGATTTGAGTTATATGCCTTTGAAACATTTGGGCTATAAAGCCGTTGTAGTAAATCTTTCTGACATTTATGCCATGAATGCTGTTCCTACACAAATAACGGTTTCTATAGCTGTTTCTAATCGTTTTCCGTTAGAAGCTCTAGAAGAATTGTTTGACGGAATTGCCTTAGCAACTAAAATTTATAATGTTGATGTGGTTGGTGGTGATACAACTTCTTCTCAAAAAGGCATGATTATTTCAATCACAGCAATTGGTGAAGCTGATGAAAAAGAATTAGTATATAGAAATGGTGCTAAAGAAAATGATTTATTAGTAGTTACTGGAGATATTGGTTCAGCTTATATGGGTTTACAAGTTTTGGAACGTGAAAAGCAAGTGTTTCAGGTGAATCCAAACAACCAACCTGATTTAGATGCTTATACGTATTTAATTGAAAGACAACTAAAACCTGAAGCAAGAAAAGATATCAAAGAATTATTAGCTCAATTAGAAGTAAAACCAACATCCATGATTGATATTTCGGATGGACTTTCTTCTGAAATCATGCATATTTGCAAGCAAAGTAATGTAGGTTGTAATTTATTTGAAGAAAAATTACCCTTAGATCCACAATTAATTAATGTTTGTGAAGAATTTAATATTGATAGTACAACCGTTGCTATAAATGGTGGAGAAGATTATGAATTGCTATTCACTATTAAATTAGAGGATTTTGATAAAATTAAGGCAAACCCAAATTTTACTGTTATTGGTCACATGGTCAATGAAAAAGAAGGAATGCACTTAATTACAAGAGCAAACACTAAAATTGCCTTGAAGGCTAAAGGTTGGAATGCTTTAAAAGAATAATAAGATAAAAGTAAAAACAAAAAAGCGAATGACATTTAGTAATGCATTCGCTTTTTTAATTTTTAAAATAAAATAAAACAGAATCTGGCTTAGCATGTTAAGTTTCGCTTGGGGCAAATGCAGGGCTTCACTTTTCATCTGTTTTATTAGATTTTATATTAAATCTAAAGGATTAAAAAATTACGAAAAAATTAACCCTTTAGATTTAATTAATAGACACATAAAATATTATAAGAACGTATGAAAAACTCTGTTAGGTTTCCATTGGCTAAATTACATTAAAGTATCTAAAGTTGTCTGCGGTTTCAACGTCTTTGTATTACGGTTTTACCGTAAAATTGTTATAAAAAGCCTCTTTCTCTAGCCTCCCTGATTAAATCTTCGTCAGAACCTTCCTTAACTTTAAAAAGTTGTTTTAAGCTTAACTTTCGCTTTTCTATCGTGCTTAATGACATAGAGGTATACATTGGTATATTTTTAGTTTTTACACCTCTTGAAATATGATACAAAATTTGTCTGTCCAATTCATCAATAGGGCTGTTTTCAATAGAAACAGACTGACTAACGTATTTTACAACCGTTTGACTGTAATAATTTTCACCACTTAAAATTTTCTCAAAAGCGTTTTTAAGCTCATCAAAAGTTAAATCATTTTTTATGATTAAACCATTTGGATTAATATTTTTAATAATATTTAAAATTCGTAAAGCATCAGAAAGCATTGTTAGCATAATGATTTTACATTGTGGTTGTTTTGTTTTAAGAATCCTTGCAACATCTTCACCTGTCAAAACATTTCTTTCTTCAAATGGAGGCATACTAACGTCTAAAAAAGCCAAATTGAAGTTTGGTGTTTCGCTATTGTTTAAAATTTCATAAGCTTCTTTACAATTGCTTGCCTTAAATACTACTATATCATATTCATTTTCATAACTTTTAATAGTATTGTTATATGCTTCGATGATAAAAGGGTGATCATCAGCCATGAAAACAGTAAGTTTTTTCATAATTAAAATTCTTTGTTGGGGTTTATTTCAAGTATTATTTGGGTTCTAGTTCCTTTGTTAATTTCTGATTCAATAGTGTAAATAGCGTTAATTAATTTTGCTCTTTCTTTCATGTTTTTAATGCCTATTCCTTTGGCAATTCTCTTTGCATCAAAG
Source organism: Flavobacterium ponti (assembly GCF_042652765.1). Taxonomy (NCBI): domain Bacteria; kingdom Pseudomonadati; phylum Bacteroidota; class Flavobacteriia; order Flavobacteriales; family Flavobacteriaceae; genus Flavobacterium; species Flavobacterium ponti. The sequence continues at coordinate 5,776 of NZ_JBHSGW010000009.1, read as the reverse complement.
CCAATACCATCATCTAATATACTGATTTTTAATTTATTAAAATCAAGTGTGAATGAAAAAATTACTTTTTTTGCTTTTGCATATTTATTTATATTATGAAATGTTTCTTGGAAGATTCTATATAAATTAATTTTTTCTTCAGCAGTAAGCTTTTCCCAAGGAATTTTTTCATTAAAAACATAATCAATTTTCAAATTTAAAAGTGTCTCTTGTTCTTCAACAAGTTTATCAATCATCATTTGATAGTTATTAATAATGGTTCTCTGATCATCATTTAACTCATGAGAAATTTGTCTAATTTGTTTTTCAACTTGAATGATTTCTTGGATATATTTTTCTTTTTCTTTTTTTATTTCTTCAGATTCATTGTTATTTAAAAAATCAAGATTCATTCTTGCACCAAAAAGCTTTCCTAAAATGGCATCATGTAATTCTTGAGAAATTCTTTTTTGTTCTTGTGCTTTTACAAAATCCATTTGGTTTTGTTGATTAATCATCATATTATAAACTTCTTCATTGGCCTGCTGTTGTTCTTGTACTAATAATAATTCTTTTTGTTTTTGTTTTTGCCATCTATAAAAATAAAACATTGACAATAACAAAACACCTATTACAGAATAGTAAATTAACTGTTTGTTTCTTTCAGCTAACAAAAGGTTTTCATTATTTAATTCATCTACTCTATACTCAATTCGAGCAAATGTATTTTGAATCTTTTTATCTAGTGTTGCAATACTATCATTGAGCTTTACATACTCGTCTGAATAATACTTTGCCTTATCAGGAAAAACATTTGCTAATTGTTTTATTGCTAACAATTTATCCCTAAACAAATTATCTTTTATTGATATATTATAAGCTTCGGTAGCTAATTTTTGAGCCTTGTTAATGTCTTTTTTCTCTTCATATATTTCCGAAAGTTGAACATAAGGCTGAACAAGTGAAATATTTAAATTTTTATAATTTTTTATAACTTCATTGTATTCACTTTCAAAATTTTTTATATCTCCTAATTTAAATTTAGAATAAGTCAAAAATTGTTTTGCAAAAGTATATACTTGAAAATTAGACGTTTTAACTTCAGTGTTATTTATAATTTGCAAATAATACTCAATAGCTTTTTTATAATCTCCTTTTTTGAAATAGACCAAGCCAATATTATTCAATAAAATTGGATCAGTAGAATTATTTGCATTTATTTTTTTTGATAAATCTAAAGCTAGATTAAGATATTCAATAGACTCATCATACTCTTTGAGATCCATCTTACAAAGCCCAATAATAGTATAAGCAGCGTTCAATTTAAAATTATCATTCTTTTTTTTAAAAAATGATAATGACTTCAAAATTGTGGTTTCACTTCCTAAATAATCCCCTTTATAATATTGAATTGTGGCTTTTTCAATTGCTAATTCATTTGATTTATCCACTTCATTATTAGCAATATATAATTTTTGAGATTTATCAAAGTAATAAAATGCACTATCATAAAAATTTCTTCTTAAATAATAATGTCCATAATTTATAGTGCTTTTAATAATTCTGGAAGTATCTCTAAGTTTTAATGATTCAGAGTAATTATATTTTACAACTTTATTATAATCATCAAAATAATTTAATCTAAAATAGTTATAAGCAATTGTATCATTATTTTTTATTCTTATAGAATCGTTTGTATTTAACTTATTTAATTTAAATACTTTATCGTTCAGAGATTTTTTTAGTGAATCTGAAATACTTAAATTTTTGATATTGTCATTATAATAAACAATACTATCATTAATATTATGACTTATTGTATCATAATTTTTTTTATTGTTGCAAAAATAAAATGATAGAATAATTATTAAAAAAAATATTTTTTTAAAACTGATATTCATGCTTACGAAAATAAAAAAAAAGTGGTAAAATATATCATTTTACCACTTTTTAATTATTCAATTAAAAAAAATATTTTAAATTCCTCCAACATCTTGAATAACACCACCTGGTTCTTGAGTTTGAGTTGAGCTGTTATCACCAGCGATTTGATCATCACCAGAATTGTTATAAGAGGTTAATGTTACAGTAAATACTACAATAGCGAAAGCAGCAATAAGTTTTTTCATAATAAATAGAGTTAAGGGTTTAAATTTGTTTTTTGTTTCAATAAAATTAGTTTTATCCTATTCCAATTTCGAACAACATGGGTAATCATATCTATTTTGAAGGTGAATAAATGTGATAGAATTAAAAAAAATGGTAGATTGACATTTTTTAATGGTAGATTTTTTTAAGAAAAATAATAAAAATTTAAGGTTTTTCTTATTTAAAAAAAATTTTAAACGATAAATTTTGTTTTTTAACGAAAGAAATGTCGTGAAATGAAAAAAAATTTGCTATTTTAATTTTTAAAAAACACACTTTTCAAATCTTTTTTAAGAAACAATAATCCATTAACTATTATTCTTCAACTTTTTAAAATTTTATCTAAATCTGATTGAGAGTAATAAACAAAAAAAGCAAAAATAAATCTTGTTCTTGAAGATATTATTTTTGCGCATTTTTTATCATTCTATCATAAACACCTTAAAAATTTTCACCCCTCAGTAGTTTAATAAAACAATATTTATAGAAATCTTAATTTTCAAAAATAAGATATCCTTTATACTCTATTGTAGGACAATTTAATAAAGAATTATTTGATAATCTATTTTGCCCATAAGTTGAACCTACTTTTACTTTCTTATTAGCCTTCAAAACTGTACCTTCTTCAATATTAAAATACACTCTTATCTTGCAGAATAAAGTCTTAAATATTTCGTCTACTCAAAGGTAGCAACTCCAAACCTAAATATGACTGGAACTATCTAAATAAAAATAACTAGAAGACTTATTGTGTGAGCAAAAAGCCTTTTTATGTTTGTTAAAATGCTTTTAGGAATTTTATAATTTAGTAAATAACATATGCTCTCCAATAGGTACAGTAAAATGTGTAGGAAGGTTACTATTATCAGGAATAAAAGAAATAGTTTGCCAAATATAAATATCTAAAGTTTCTTCTCCTAATTCTTCTCTATAGTTTGCCATCATATAACCATCAATATGTAACCTATCAGGTTGCGAAAAAGCAAATTTTATTCTAGTGTCAGTAGAAATACAATCACTATTTAGTGGAAAAGAATTACAATTAGAATAGAAACCATAAGAAATATTACATTCATATGGGTCTGTATTATTTATATTTGAAAGTGTATTCACTAAAATTACACCATTTTCGCTATATGTATATTCAGCTATTAATAAATCTTTATAAACATTGTCAAAATTATCAAAAAACATTGTTCTTTTTTGAAAAGTTATAGAAAATACTTTATTACCATTTGTGTAGCTCCAAGTACCAATAAATTTATTAAAATCATTATAAATATCTTTTTTATATGAATTATTAGTAATCATTGAAGATGGTTTGTTTTCTCTTATACCATAAATTGGTGTCTGAGCTTTACAAGCAAAGCTTAAAAACAGTGTTATTATAATTATTTTTTTCATAATCTTAGTTATTACAAGGTGTTTTTATTAATTCGGCATTTGTACTGGTACTATTGGTTGGATTTGGTAAAGAGAGTTGTTCCCAATTACCTGTAACATTTTTGTTTGCATCAAATTTAATTCTATATAATGAAACATCAAAATTTGTCATATTAGAATTATTACTATTATTATTTATAAACTGTAAAAATACTTTGGCTAAATCTTCTTGATTTCTAGTATTCCAATTATAAGTTGTGCTATAACTTGATGTAGGTACTGAATATAGATATTCCATAGCTTCATTTAATTCTTTTCTTTTTCTTTTGTCTTGTAAAGTTGCTAAATGAGATTTAAATGCTTGAACATCATTAGGGACAACAATATATGCATAACCATAAGGAGAATTATTAATATCTTCTTGTGTTTGACTATCACAAACCATTATATTAAAAGGTAAATCCCCGAGTTCAAATGGTGGTTGTCCACTGGTTGGAGCAACATAATAATCTGTAAAAATACTTACTGCCCACAAATCACCTGGAGTAAACATTGGAAAAACACCCCATTGATGAACATGTGCTGTACAAACAGAAGTTGAATTATATTGAATAGCTACTTCACCATTATTAGCATTAGTACCTTCATAATATATGCCTCCTACAGAGTTCGTCGCAGGATTTCTATAAAACATAAAAGCTGTTTCATGAGCTTCATTTGTTTTACCTTTTAATAATTTTAGCTTACTCTTTATATTAGAATTATCGTTAATTTTTTTAATTTGATTACAATCATCTGTATTTTCCTCTTCTAACTCTGGGCAAGTTGGACAAGGAGGTACAACGTTAATAATTATAGGATTGCCTAAATCAGTACTACTTGTAGTAGAGCCACCAGTTCCATAAGTTTGTCCAACACCTGTATAAGTATTATTGTTAGTATTACTTGTTGTATAATCATATCCATAAGTAAACCCAGTACCAGTTCCAGAACCACTATCTCCACTCGTAGAAGTGTTATTTGTGTTTGTATTACTTGTAGTTCCTGTAGTAGAGGTGTTACTTCCTCCACTGGAATCACCTAATAAATTACATGGGTCAATTGTAATTGTAAAAGTTGTACCACAATTTTCACCAGCAGGGATATTAAAAAATCTGCAAGCGTTTTGTCTTTAGTTTGCATGTGTGGTGTAAAATTAACTCTTGTCTTAAGAAATAGAAGACAGGCCTAGTCATTGTGCTACACTTCTTTCAAAACACGATAGTTCTATCTCAATTATTTTTGTAACTTCTTTAGGGTTAACTCGATAGTTTTCTAAAGTTATATACAATATTAAAGATATTGTGTTAAACCTAAATAGTGCTGGAATATTCTAAATAAAAATAACAAAAAGACTTATTGTTTCAGCAATAAGTCTTTTTGTATTAACTAATTATATTTAAAAAGATTTATTATTGTTTTATTAAAGTGTATTCACCAACAGGAACTGTTATGTGTTCTGGTAGATTATCACCTTCTTCAGTTATAGATAATGTTTCATATAAAGTAGCTTTAATTAATTGGACACCATTTACAACTTTATGTCTTAAAACAATCTCTGCATGAACATGTGTTCTTGTTGGGTCTTTGAAATACAAATGTATTCTACGCTCATTAGGAAAACAATCATCACAAATTGGAAAATAATCGTTATCTTTAATAAATAGATTACCATTTATATTATTCCCTCTAACATCAGTTGATGTAAAATTTGGAGTTGTATCTATTAAAGTTTGATTACCTTCCTTATATATATATTCTCCAGTTAAAAAATCTGTATAAATATCTTTAAAAGGATAATAAACATATGTTTTTTTTATTAATACAAAAGTTAATTCTTTATTACCTTGAACCGCTTTCCATGTGCCTACATAATTGTTAAAATCATTAAAAATATCAGCACAATATGACCCACTCGGTAAATCACCTGCTGAATCATGATTTTGTAAAGAGTATTGAGCTTTACAAGATACGCTGATAAGCATTATTATATAAATATATTTTTTCATTTTTATTTGTTTTTAATTACAAGAATCTTCACTGATTCCATTAGGTTTTGTACTATCTAAAGTTAATTTTTTCCATTCGTTTTGATTGATTGGTGATGTAGAAATTCTGTATAAAGATACATTAAAATTTAGATTAGAGTCATTAGGGTTATTTATAAAGTCTAAAAATACTTTGGCAAAATCAAGTTGGTTTGTAAGTCCTTCTTTTTTTATTTTCT
>NZ_JBHSGW010000008.1:0-1582 GCF_042652765.1 Flavobacterium ponti | reverse complement strand
TAGCTTGTGATTCTTATTCATTGCCTGCTTTAACAGTAGGGGATTATTATTCTCAACCAGGAGGAGTTGATCCAATAAATATTGCTAATCCTATAACTTCTTCACAAACAGTTTATGTTTATGCAGAATCAGGAACGGCTCCATATATTTGTTCATCAGAAGCTAGTTTTACAGTTACTATCAATACAATTACTGCAGATTCACCAGCTGATGTTTTTGCATGTAATAGTTACACTTTGCCAAGTTTAAGTGCAAATAATTCATATTATACTCAACCAGGAGGTCCAACAGGAACTGGTACAATGTTAAATGTTGGAGATGTTATTACATCATCACAAACGATTTACATTTATGCACAAACCAATACAACACCTAACTGTGTTGCTGAAGATAATTTTGAGGTAACAATTACTACAACTCCGACAGCAGACATTATTCCAAGTTCATCTGTTTGTGTAGGTTCTGATTATACATTCCCTACTTTAACATCTGGAGGTTATTTTACAGGATCTGGAGGAGTTGGTCCAATAGATACTACTAATCCTTTGACAATTAATGCTACGACTACTTTTTATGTTTACGCAACAAGTGGTAGTGCACCAAATATTTGTTCAGATGAGACTAGTTTCACGGTAACAGCTGTAGATGCACCGGTTGTTACATTAGATGGTGGTTGTGAAGGAGCTACGTATTTAATTCACGCTACAGTTGTAGGAGGACAAGCGGTAACCTATGAGTGGTATGATTCAAATGGAGTAGTAATTTCAGGTGAAACGGATTCTACTTTAGCGGTTTCTCAAGATGGTACATATAGTTGTGCTGTTACTTTAACTACAGGCTCAATGTGTGAATCTGATGAAGTTTTCTTTACGGCTAATGGTACTTTATGTACGATTCAAAAAGGTATTTCACCAAATGGAGATGGCTTGAATGAGAATTTTGATTTAACAGGACTTAATGTTAAGAAATTAGAGATTTTCAACCGTTATGGTAAAAAAGTTTATAGTTTCTCTAACTATACAGATCAGTGGTATGGCCAATCTGATAATGGTAATGAGTTGCCAACAGGAACTTATTATTATGTTATAGAACGTGATAATGTAGAGGCAAAATCAGGATGGATATATATCAATAGATAGTAAATAATTAGGATAGCTTGCTTTACAAGAAAAAGTAAAGCAAGCTTCTTCTAAAAAAATCAAAAAACAGACAAAATGAAGAAACTATATTTCACAGTATTCCTGGTATTTGTAATAGGAATAAATGAGCTTAGTGCACAACAAGATCCACATTATACACAATATATGTATAATATGAATGTTATAAACCCAGCGTATGCAGGAAGTAAAGAAAATTTATCTATAGGACTTTTATATAGAAAACAATGGGTTGATATTGAAGATGCTCCAACGACATTCACTTTATCAGGACATAGTCCAGCAGGAAAAAACGTTGGTATTGGATTATCAGTTATCTCAGATAAGATTGGACCAGTAGAGGAGCAAAATGCTTATGCAGATTTCTCATATACTTTAGGTTTAGGAGGAGAACACAAATTAGCTTTTGGATTAAAAGCAGGAGC
>NZ_JBHSGW010000007.1:0-5058 GCF_042652765.1 Flavobacterium ponti | reverse complement strand
CTTCCTCCCGATTTCTCAGGAGGAAATTTGTACATAAGCTTACGGGTTATTAGTACTACTCGACTATGACATTACTGCCTTTACATCTATAGCCTATCAACGTGGTCATCTTCCACGACCCTTAAAAGAAATCTCATCTTATGGTGGGTTTCGCGCTTATATGCTTTCAGCGCTTATCCCTTCCAAACGTAGCTACTCTGCAGTGCTCCTGGCGGAACAACAGATACACCAGCGGTTTGTCCAATTCGGTCCTCTCGTACTAGAATCAGATCCATTCAAATTTCTAACGCCCACAGTAGATAGAGACCGAACTGTCTCACGACGTTCTGAACCCAGCTCGCGTGCCACTTTAATGGGCGAACAGCCCAACCCTTGGGACCTTCTCCAGCCCCAGGATGTGACGAGCCGACATCGAGGTGCCAAACCCCCCCGTCGATATGAGCTCTTGGGGGAGATCAGCCTGTTATCCCCGGCGTACCTTTTATCCTTTGAGCGATGGCCCTTCCATACGGAACCACCGGATCACTATGCTCTACTTTCGTACCTGATCGACCTGTATGTCTCTCAGTCAAGCTCCCTTATACCATTGCACTCTACGCACGGTTACCAAGCGTGCTGAGGGAACCTTTAGAAGCCTCCGTTACTCTTTTGGAGGCGACCACCCCAGTCAAACTACCCACCAAACAATGTCCCCCGATTACGGGGTTAGGCCTCAGACAAGCAAAGGGTGGTATTTCAACAATGACTCCACAACGCCTAGCGACGCCACTTCAAAGTCTCCCACCTATCCTACACATCACGTGTCCAAGGTCAATATTAAGCTATAGTAAAGGTGCACAGGGTCTTTTCGTCCCACTGCGGGTAAGCGGCATCTTCACCGCTACTACAATTTCACCGAGCTCATGGCTGAGACAGTGTCCAGATCGTTACACCATTCGTGCAGGTCGGAACTTACCCGACAAGGAATTTCGCTACCTTAGGACCGTTATAGTTACGGCCGCCGTTTACTTGGGCTTCATTTCAATGCTTCTCCGAAGATAACATCTCCACTTAACCTTCAAGCACCGGGCAGGTGTCAGGCCCTATACTTCATCTTACGATTTTGCAGAGCCCTGTGTTTTTGATAAACAGTCGCCTGGACCTTTTCACTGCGGCCAGCATTGCTGCTGGCGACCTTTCTCCCGAAGTTACAGGTCTATTTTGCCTAATTCCTTAGCCATGAATCTCTCGAGCACCTTAGGATTCTCTCCTCGACTACCTGTGTCGGTTTGCGGTACGGGTACTTATAATCTAAGTTTAGAAGTTTTTCTTGGAAGCCCTTAGGCACACTATCTCTTTGTCCGAAGACTCTGAGTACTATCGTATTTCCCCAAGATCCGTGGATTTGCCTGCGGTTCTTATAGGTAGGTACTTCAACGAACTATTCCGTCAGTTCGCGGTGCTTTCATCACTCCGTCACTCCATCACAATTATAAGTAGTACGGGAATATTAACCCGTTGGCCATCGACTGTCCCTTTCGGGTTCGCCTTAGGACCCGACTAACCCACAGCTGATTAGCATAGCTGTGGAAACCTTAGTCTTTCGGTGTGCGGGTTTCTCGCCCGCATTATCGTTACTTATGCCTACATTTTCTTTTCTAACCAGTCCAGCATAACTCACATTACACCTTCAACCCTGTTAGAATGCTCCCCTACCACTTAGAGTAAACTCTAAATCCATAGCTTCGGTACTATACTTATGCCCGATTATTATCCATGCTCGTCCGCTCGACTAGTGAGCTGTTACGCACTCTTTAAATGAATGGCTGCTTCCAAGCCAACATCCTAGCTGTCTGGGCAGACAAACCTCGTTATTTCAACTTAGTATAGATTTTGGGACCTTAGCTGATGGTCTGGGTTCTTTCCCTCTCGGACATGGACCTTAGCACCCATGCCCTCACTGCTGGTAAACATTATATAGCATTCGGAGTTTGTCAGGAATTGGTAGGCGGTGAAGCCCCCGCATCCAATCAGTAGCTCTACCTCTATATAACTTTAAACCAACGCTGCACCTAAATGCATTTCGGGGAGTACGAGCTATTTCCGAGTTTGATTGGCCTTTCACCCCTACCCACAAGTCATCCCAAGACTTTTCAACGTCAACGGGTTCGGACCTCCACTTTGGGTTAACAAAGCTTCATCCTGCTCATGGGTAGATCACACGGTTTCGCGTCTAACACTACTGACTAAAGCGCCCTATTCAGACTCGCTTTCGCTACGGATCCACACCTGAAGTGCTTAACCTTGCCAGCAACGTTAACTCGTAGGCTCATTATGCAAAAGGCACGCCGTCACCCCTAAAGGCTCCGACCGCTTGTAAGCGTATGGTTTCAGGATCTATTTCACTCCGTTATTCACGGTTCTTTTCACCTTTCCCTCACGGTACTGGTTCACTATCGGTCTCTCAGGAGTATTTAGCCTTAGCGGATGGTCCCGCTAGATTCACACAGGGTTTCACGTGCCCCGCGCTACTCAGGATACCACTATCAATATGTTCTCTTACTTATACAGGGCTATCACCTTCTCTGGCCTACCTTTCCAGGTAATTCTAATTCAATCCCCATCAAATATTGTGGTCCTACAACCCCAACATTGCCGTAACAACATTGGTTTGGGCTAATCCGCGTTCGCTCGCCACTACTTACGGAATCACTTTTGTTTTCTTCTCCTCCGCCTACTTAGATGTTTCAGTTCAGCGGGTTTGCTCACCTATCGGTGTGACATGTCTTCAACATGACGGGTTGCCCCATTCGGATATCTACGGATTAATGGATATGTGCTCCTCCCCGTAGCTTTTCGCAGCTTATCACGTCCTTCTTCGCCTCTGAGAGCCTAGGCATTCCCCATACGCCCTTATTTTGCTTATTGTACTTTTGTATAATCATAATAAACTATGACTCTACTTTTTTCTTTCTACTTTTTTTAAATATTTTTTATCTCAATATGTCAATGAACTTTTTTCTTTTCAGAATTGTGGAGAATATCGGAGTCGAACCGATGACCTCCTGCGTGCAAGGCAGGCGCTCTAGCCAGCTGAGCTAATCCCCCATTTTTTAGTCGGCAGTTAACAGTTTGCAGTTAACAGACTTCAAACGGCTTACTCAACCCCTAAAATTTCCTTTTAATCATAAAATTAAGTAGTCCCGGGCAGACTCGAACTGCCGACCCCTACATTATCAGTGTAGTACTCTAACCAGCTGAGCTACGAGACTCTGTATTTATGATTTATTATTTGAATTAACAGCGAGAGTAAAATTCTCTTTTACTTAAACTTTTTAACTTACATCTTTTCTCTAGAAAGGAGGTGTTCCAGCCGCACCTTCCGGTACGGCTACCTTGTTACGACTTAGCCCCAGTTACCAGTTTTACCCTAGGCAGCTCCTTGCGGTCACCGACTTCAGGTACCCCCAGCTTCCATGGCTTGACGGGCGGTGTGTACAAGGCCCGGGAACGTATTCACCGGATCATGGCTGATATCCGATTACTAGCGATTCCAGCTTCACGGAGTCGAGTTGCAGACTCCGATCCGAACTGAGAACGGTTTTGAAGATTCGCATCATGTCACCATGTAGCTGCTCTCTGTACCGTCCATTGTAGCACGTGTGTGGCCCAAGGCGTAAGGGCCGTGATGATTTGACGTCATCCCCACCTTCCTCACAGTTTGCACTGGCAGTCTCGTTAGAGTTCCCGACATTACTCGCTGGCAACTAACAACAGGGGTTGCGCTCGTTATAGGACTTAACCTGACACCTCACGGCACGAGCTGACGACAACCATGCAGCACCTTGTAATTTGTCCGAAGAAAAATCTGTTTCCAAATCTGTCAAACTACATTTAAGCCTTGGTAAGGTTCCTCGCGTATCATCGAATTAAACCACATGCTCCACCGCTTGTGCGGGCCCCCGTCAATTCCTTTGAGTTTCAAACTTGCGTTCGTACTCCCCAGGTGGGATACTTATCACTTTCGCTTAGCCACTCAGATTGCTCCGAACAGCTAGTATCCATCGTTTACGGCGTGGACTACCAGGGTATCTAATCCTGTTCGCTACCCACGCTTTCGTCCATCAGCGTCAATATATTAGTAGTAACCTGCCTTCGCAATTGGTATTCCATGTAATATCTAAGCATTTCACCGCTACACTACATATTCTAGTTACTTCCTAATAATTCAAGACCTACAGTATCAATGGCAGTTTCCCAGTTGAGCTGGGAGATTTCACCACTGACTTATAAGCCCGCCTACGGACCCTTTAAACCCAATGATTCCGGATAACGCTTGGATCCTCCGTATTACCGCGGCTGCTGGCACGGAGTTAGCCGATCCTTATTCCTACAGTACCGTCAAGTCCCGACACGTCGGGGTGTTTCTTCCTGTATAAAAGCAGTTTACAATCCATAGGACCGTCTTCCTGCACGCGGCATGGCTGGATCAGGCTTGCGCCCATTGTCCAATATTCCTCACTGCTGCCTCCCGTAGGAGTCTGGTCCGTGTCTCAGTACCAGTGTGGGGGATCTCCCTCTCAGGACCCCTACCCATCATTGCCTTGGTATGCCGTTACCATACCAACTAGCTAATGGGACGCATGCTCATCTTGTTCCGATAAATCTTTAATTATTAAATGATGCCACTTTATAATACTATAAGGTATTAATCCAAATTTCTCTGGGCTATCCCTTTGAACAAGGTAGATTGCATACGCGTTACGCACCCGTGCGCCGGTCTCAAAGGAGCAAGCTCCTTCTACCCCTCGACTTGCATGTGTTAGGCCTGCCGCTAGCGTTCATCCTGAGCCAGGATCAAACTCTTCATCGTATAATTTTAATATTGTAGATAAAGTTTACTAGGTCTATTGCACTACTCGAAAAATCTTACTCTCTCTTAAATTTACAATTTAAATATTCCTATTTAAATCGTGCTGTCAATCCAATATGTCTATGAACGTGTCATTCTATTTTATCGCTTGTTTCTCAAAGCGGGTGCAAAAGTACAACTTTATTTTAATCTCGCAAGTTTTATTT
>NZ_JBHSGW010000006.1:0-2316 GCF_042652765.1 Flavobacterium ponti | reverse complement strand
TATAGCATCTGCTTGTGAGAAGTGGAATGTTACAACCATATTAGTCTGTCCGTTGACAATCGTTGGAATTTGACTGTTTAAATCAAAACACTCAATTTGATCTCCTGGATTGTTCACATCACACAAACTCATGGTAATGTCTTCTGGTACTGGCATAATTGGTAGTGGGTTCACTACTAATTCAAATGACTCTACCGAATAACATCCCGTTGCATTATACTCCACTCTGATGTATAACGTTTGTGGGTTAGCTGAATTTGTATAATTTAAAACATTACTAATAATTGGTGTGCCTGCATCGGCAGCTGCTTGTGTTTCATGGTATGTAATAGTTACCGTAGTTGGGTCAATACCATTTAATACCTCTGCTTCTACTTGTGTTAAATCAAACTGTGTGAAACCATCTGCTACAGCATCATCACACTCTTGTAATGGCTCTGCTGGTGATACAATCTCTGGTGTTGGATTTACAATCAATTGCAGTTCTGTATAATTAGCACAACCTGTTAAAGCGTAACTTACACTTACATAAATGGTTTGCTGATTTGGTACAATATTGTTATAAGGAACATCTGTAATTGGGTTGGTACCCAATTGAGCATCCTGTGGTGTTTCGTGGAAAGTAACCGTTACTCCTGTTGGAGTTGGTCCTCCTGAGATATCATTTAAGGCATCCTGTAAATTGAATATTCCAATACCATCATTGTTTGGATCACAATATGTAAGCGGTGTTGGTGTATTAGCCACAGGACCTTGAGTTACATTCAACTGAACCGTTGTCGTGTCATAACAGCCTGTTGTAGCATTCTCAACTCGTACAATAATAACTTGACCATCAGTTCCGATATAAGGAACAGTTGTTATCTCGTTTTGTGGCACTTGTGCATCGGCTAACGTCTCATAATAAGAAATATTATAGCCTGGTGAGCCTATTACTAACGGATTGTTCAACGTTAAATTAAACGGTGCTTGGTTTGGATTTACTCCATCACTACAACCGTTCATATCGTTCAATGTATTTAATACTGGTAATGGATTTACAATCAATTCAAATGAAGTTGTATCAATACATAATGCAGCATTTTGAGCGGTTACCCAAATCGTTTGTTGATTTGGAGTCATATTTGGATACGATGCTGGGTTTGGAATTGCATTAGCTGTATTATTTGCTAAAGCATCTGCTTGATTGTCGTAATAATAAAGCGTTAATCCTGGCTCTCCATTTGTAATATCTGCTGTTAAAGCTGCATTCGTTAAATCAAATATTTCAATACCATCTGGTGAATTATTTACATCACACAACTCATAATCCATCACGTTTTGATTCAACTCCGGACGTGGATTAACGATAATATTAAATGGTATAACCGTATAACAGCCTCCTGCATTCTCAACTCTAATATATAAAACCTGTATATCTGGATCGATATTTTGATAAGGACTTGATACCGGATTTGAATCAAAATCAGCATCCGCTTGTGTTTCATGAATCGTAACAACTAACGTTGCATCGCCTCCTTGTGCCTCTACTATTGATGGTGTTAAATCAAACGTTGCAAAACCATCATTATTATCATCACAAACAGCAATGTCTGTGATTGGATTGGCAACTGGTGCTTGTAAAACCTGAACATCTTCACATTGTGTTAATGCTTGTGTACAAGCTGGTGTTGTGTTTGAAGTCACATCAACCAAACAATACGTGTAAATACCTGCACTCGGTGTAGAAGAAACTGTAGCCGTTCCTGTTGAACTCAACGTAACTGGTGTTTGTGAAACTCCTCCTAGTGTATAATTTACTGTAGCGTCTGGTGTTCCAGTAAAAGTTACTACTGCTGTATCTCCTTCACAAATTACATCTCCTACTATAGAAGCCGTTGGTAATGGAATAACTGTTATGGTCACACAATCCGTGAAAGCCTCTGTACAAACTGGTGTAGAATTTGAAGCTGCACTTACCAAACAATACGTAGAAGTAATTGAAGCCGTAACTGAAGCATTTCCAGTAGCATCTAAAACAATAGTATTTGAAACTCCAGCAACAGTATACGTAATTGTAGCGTCTGGTGTACCCGTAAAATCTATTGTGGCTGTTGTACCATCACAAATTAATGGGGTAGCCGTAGATATAGAAACCGTTGGCAATGGATTAACTGTAATGGTAGCACAAGCAGTTAATGCCTGTGTACAGGCTGGTGTAGAATCTGAAGTGACATCAACCAAACAATACTCTGAATCACCCAATAAAACCGGTGAAGTAATTACTGCCTGACCCGATGCATCTAAAACTACTGTCTGAATAGATCCTCCATCAAC
>NZ_JBHSGW010000005.1:0-2675 GCF_042652765.1 Flavobacterium ponti | reverse complement strand
CAGGAGTAAGTCCGCTTACCTCACCATATTGCAACACCTCAAATGCACAGTCTATTTTCGTGAGATTAGAGAATGGAGACACAGGATGTTTTGATACGGTTATTATGGATTTACGAGTAGAGCCATTACCAGAGCTTGTAATTCCAGACCCAGTAGAGGAGTGTGGAGCGAATCAAGATGGTTTTGCAATATTTGATTTAACCGCTTTAGAAGCTGATATGCTAAATGGTGCATCAGACATTACATTGTCTTATTATGAAACCTATATAGATGCTCAAAATCAAACCAATCCAATACCAAACACAACAGCTTATCAAAACATAGATCCATTCAATCAGATTATTTATGTATTGGCAGTTAATGATGTAACAGGATGTTCTAGCATTGAGATGATTCAATTAATTGCTCACCCAGCACCTATTATGCCAAGCTTAGATGATTTAATAGTTTGTGATAACAACTATGATGGATTTGCTTATTTTGATTTAACACAACAGAACCCAGATATTTTAGCTGCTAATACGATATCTCCATTAGAGATACGTTATTATACCACAGCTCTTGATGCAGCTAATGGAACAGCCGCTATAGTAAACACAGCGAACTTCTATGGAGGAGCATTCCAACAAACGATATGGGTTGTAGTAACTGACCCAGCAACAGGATGTAGTGCAACGACCACATTTGATTTAATTATCAATGTACCAGTAGATGTTAGAGGACAAAACAATAAACTTACTTTGTGTGATGAATCATTACCAAACGATCAGTTTACGACTTTTGATTTAACGGTTATGAACGCTCAGATTTTAGGATCAAATACAGGAACAATAACATATTATTTAAACCTAGCAGATGCGCAAAGTGGAAACAATCCAATTGCTACCCCAACAGCTTTTGTAAATACAATTGCAGCGGTTCAAACTATATATGCAGTAGTAACGAGTGTAGATGGATGTAACAGTATCACTACAGTGACTATTAGAGTAGAGCCACTACCAACACCAAAGACAGATCCACCAGCATTAGTAGCTTGTGATGATGATCAAACGATGATTGGAACAGAGCAGTTTGATTTAACAACAAACATAACATACATCCAAGATGGATATCCAAACTTAACTTTTGAATATTATCCAACCATAGCAGATGCAGTTGCAGGAACGAATGAAATCTTAAACCCTACGACATATGAAGGTTCAGGAACAATCATTATAAAAGTGATGAACAACAGAGTTGATTACTTAGGAGAGAATTGTTATCAATTGGTAGAACAAGAATTAATTGTAAATCCATTACCAGTAGTTGTAGATACTACGTATGTAATTTGTGATGATGACACGGATGGTTTTGCTACTTTCACGTTAAGTGATTATGATGCACAATTGTTAGATCCACAATCAACAGCAGACTTTACTGTTACTTATTATGATACGCAAGCCAATGCACAAGCAGGAACATCAACAGGATTGTTATCAAATACATATACAAATGGTACTAACCCAGAGTTGATTTATCCAAGAGTGGTAGACAATGCAACGGGTTGTGTGAATGCTTTAGCAGAAGTAACCTTAGTGGTAAAATTAAGAGCAATTGCTAATCCGATATCACAAGCTACATTGGATATGTTTACAATTTGTGATTACTATAATGATAATGATGGAGTAGCTCAATTTGATTTAACAATAGTCGAGACCGAACTATTAGGATCACAAACCACACCACCAATTACTATTAGTTATCACTTAACGCCACAAGATCAAGCAACTGGTGATAATGCTATTGCAGACCCAACAACATATGTAAATACGACAAGTCCAGGTACCCAAATCATTTACATAAGAGTTGAGAGAGAGAACGATGATCCGTTAGACACTACCGCTGAGTGTTATGATGTGGCAGAGATTACTCTAAATGTTGAATTATTAGCAGAGCCAGTAATTACATCAGATACAGGATTTAATATTATCTGTGTTGATTATAATACTGGAGCTTTAATCTCAGGATTAGTATTAGATAGTGGAGTGCCAGCTGGTTCAGGGTATACCTATCAATGGGCATTAAACGGAACTGATATTATAGATGGAACAGGAACAGATGCAACGTATACTATTACAGATGCTTCACCAGGTACATATAGTGTTGTGGTAACAAGTACAACGGCACAAGCATGTGTATCAGATGTAGCTACGTTTGATGTTATTCAATCAGGACCAGCAGCAAATCTTCAATCGTATGTGAGTGGTTCATTTGAAGAGAATCAAACCATCACCATTATACATGATGGATTTGGATCGTCTTATGAGTACCAATTAGATGGTGAAGGTCCATGGCAAAGTAGTCC
This sequence comes from Flavobacterium ponti, assembly GCF_042652765.1. Taxonomy (NCBI): domain Bacteria; kingdom Pseudomonadati; phylum Bacteroidota; class Flavobacteriia; order Flavobacteriales; family Flavobacteriaceae; genus Flavobacterium; species Flavobacterium ponti. Next base: position 331 of record NZ_JBHSGW010000005.1, on the reverse strand, counting down.
AGTATTTACAAACGTACCAGCAGGAGAACATACAGTGATTGTAAGAGATGCCACTAACCCTGATTACAGATGTGATGAGATGGAAATAAATAATGTAAGCATCATCAATTATCCACATTTCTTTACACCAAATGGAGATGGAATCAATGACAATTGGAATATTACAGGATTAGATGGTCAAGATACCGCAAAAATTTATATCTTTGACCGCTACGGCAAATTATTGAAGCAAATCAGTTCAACAGGAGATGGTTGGAATGGAACCTTAAACGGTCAACCACTACCAGCAACGGACTATTGGTTCACAGTAGATTATTATGAAATTAAACCA
>NZ_JBHSGW010000004.1:0-409346 GCF_042652765.1 Flavobacterium ponti | reverse complement strand
ACCTGTTATAGTTACCTCTCCTGTTAATCCCTCACATGTTGTGTTTGCCGAAATAGTAGCCGTGGGTAAAAGATTTACTATTAAATTGAAGGTGGTTGTATCAAAAACCGTTGGATTAATATTAGATTCAACACGAACATAAATCACTTGATTTGGACCACCGACGTAAGCAGTGGAAGGAATAGCTAAATCAGTAGAATTATTTGTTTGTGCACCTGTTAGGGTAGTATGATATGTTACTGAGTATTCTGTAGCATCTTGACCATTTAAGATAGCTCCGTCTTGAGTTGTTAAATCAAAAGGTTCAACACCATCATTAGAAGCATCATCACAAACAATCATGTCAGGTGGCATAGTAGCTGTTGCAACACAATTTACAACTAAATTAAACTCGGCATTTTGAAAACAGTCAGCATTATTTAAATTTTCAACACGAATATAAATTGGCATTGAAGAACATGTATTATAAGTTGAAGGGTTAGCAATTGGATTTATGCCACTAAAAGAGTCAAATAAATCCGTATAGAAAGTGACATTATAGTCAGCTGGATTCAAAGGACTTAACATGTTAGCTATTATTGATGTTAAATCAAAAGTTGGACAACAGTCACCTGTTGTATCAACTAGATCAGATGGTGTATTTAAGTCTGGAGGTGCAGAGAATGTAATTAATACATCATCAGTTGAACCAGCAGTACATCCTGGTCTGGTAGCTAATACAGACCATACTCCACTTTGACAAACTGTAACAGACTGAGTTGTAAGCGTAGGTTGTAAAACTGGCCCTGAACCTGTGTCTAAGAACCAAACAAAAGCTGGTGTTCCTGGTTGAGTTGTTGGTGAATTAAAATTAGCATTAATTGTATAACAAGTCGTTGTAGAACTACAAAAAATCTGATCTGGTCCTAAATCAACCCCACAAACCACATTACAATCAGTTGCTCCAGCACCTGTTTGTCCTAGATTGGTTTGAGTTAAAGTGATTTGACCAGATTGGTTAGAAAAATTGGTAATTAAAACCATATAAACTTGACCAGCAATTGCATTTGGTATATTTACATTTTCTGTAGCAGAACCAGAATAACTACAGTCTACAATATTATTAGGAATTGTTGTATTTCCATCTGGAAAATCATACAAATCTGTACAATTTGTTGAATTAAAAGGTCCCCAAACTATAAAATCTACATCTTGATTGTTATAATTTGGAGCATTACTACCTTGCGTTAATAAAAAATCCAAATTTCCAGATTGACTTATTGTCATATAAAACCAAGCTGGATTTGGAGTTGTACTCAAACAACCTATGGAGCCAAGTGAAGGAACACTTGTTGAGTTTGCAAAAGTTAATGTTGATCCTCCTGCACAAAAAGCAGAAGCTGTATCACATGTTGGACTTTGAGCATAAATAAAATTTAAGCAAAAAATCGTTATTAATAATATTATTTTTTTCATAGCAATTAATCAATAAAAGAATAATAATTCCAATCTTTTTCCTCAAGACAACTATCAGATTTTAAAAGAACTCTCCATTTAAAACATTTTGCAATCATGTCAACATGCTTAATATTTAACGAGTTTTTGTTTATTAAATCTTTACTTTTAAGATCTAATATAGTATAAACTTCTGTTTGAGTTCCATTAATACCTGTAAAACAATCGTAAATTTTAATAATTTCAATCGAAACAGAATCATTTGAGGATAACTTAGAAATATCCCATTTGAAATTTACAAATCTGTTTTCATAATCTAAGCCTTCTGGGTTTTTTTGAGCTTCGACAGAGTACTCGAAATTACAAGTAGATTTTGTTTCTTGAGCTTTTAAAGTGATTGACATAGTGAAAAGCATCAATGCTAGAAGTAGTTTTACTCTCATGTTTAATATATAATAGTTAATTAAGGGGCCGAAATGTACAAAAAATTAACACAAATTTAAACAAAATTGTGAAAATTATATAGCTTTAACATTTCTGCAGTTATTTGAAGTTTATTATTATCTTTGCATTTCGAAAAATTGCTATAAACTTATTGCATATAAATATGTCTAAAAACGAAGATTTTAATTTGGAAATTGGTGAAAACCACATTGGAACAAGTACACAAACTCCTTTGAGAGCTGATGCTTTTGCTATTTCTGATGAAGAGAAAATTGAATCCATAAAAAAAGATGTTGAGAGTATTTTAAATACTCTTGGAATGGACTTAACGGACGACAGCTTAAAAGGAACTCCAAATCGTGTTGCAAAAATGTTTGTAAAAGAAATTTTTGGTGGTTTAAATCCTGCTAAAAAACCAAGTTCTTCTACTTTTGACAACAAATATAAATACAATGAAATGCTAGTTGAGAAAAATATTGTTGTTTACTCAACTTGCGAGCATCATTTATTACCTATTGTTGGAAGAGCACATGTAGCTTATATATCAAATGGAACGGTTGTAGGTTTATCTAAAATGAATCGAATTGTTGATTATTTTGCCAAAAGACCTCAAGTTCAAGAGCGTTTGAATATTCAAATTGTGGAAGAATTACAAAAAGTACTTGGTACAGAGGATGTAGCTTGTGTAATTGATGCCAAACATTTATGTGTAAATTCTAGAGGAATCAGAGACATTGAAAGTAGCACCGTTACAGCTGAGTTTGGTGGTAAATTTAAAGAAGAAAATGTAAGAAGAGAATTCCTTGATTACATCAAAATGGATACTACTTTTTAATTTAACATTAAATTTCATTTATAAACAATATTCTAGCCCTGATAGAAACGGCATCCTTTTTATCTTGTTCTTAAAACGAGATAAAAAGATATAGTGGATAGCAGGATTAGCTTCAAAAAAAAATAAAAAAATGCAACTTTACAAAAACAACTCGTTACACTTATACAACACAACATCTGGTAAAAAGGAAGTATTTACTCCTATTTCGGAAGGAAATGTCGGTATGTATGTTTGTGGACCAACAGTTTATAGTAATGTGCATTTAGGTAACGTTAGAACTTTTATGAGTTTTGATGTGATTTATAGGTATCTATTGCATTTAGGTTACAAAGTAAGATATGTTAGAAACATTACTGATGCTGGACATTTGACTGATGATGGTAATGTGGAAAATGACCGTTTTGTGAAACAATCAAAATTGGAAAAATTAGAACCAATGGAAATTGTTCAAAAATATACGGTTGATTTTCATAAGGTTTTACAAGAATTTAATTTTTTGGAACCCACAATTGAACCAACAGCAACTGGACATATAATTGAACAGATTGAACTTACACAACAAATGCTTAAAGGTGGCTTTGCTTATGAAAGTAATGGTTCTGTATACTTTGATGTTTTGGCTTACAATCTAAAAGGACTTAATTATGGTGAATTAAGTAACCGTAATATTGAAGATTTATTTTCTAACACTAGAGATTTAGACGGTCAAAGCGAGAAAAAGAATCCACAAGATTTTGCCCTTTGGAAAAATGCTTCTCCTGCACATATTATGCGATGGAACTCTCCTTGGGGAGCTGGTTTTCCAGGATGGCATTTGGAATGTACTGCAATGAGCACTAAATATTTGGGTGAAAATTTTGACATTCACGGTGGTGGAATGGATTTAAAATTTCCGCATCATGAATGTGAGATTGCTCAAGCAAAAGCTAGCTTTGGTCATTCTCCAGTAAATTATTGGATGCATACCAATATGTTGACCATGAACGGACTTCGCATGAGTAAATCTACAGGAAATTATGTTTTACCTATGGAATTATTAGGTGGAAATAATCCGTTTTTTGAAAAGAGTTTTGATGCCAATATTGTTCGTTTTTGTTTTTTACAAGCGCATTACAGAAGTGTCTTAGATATTTCGAATGATGCTATGGTTGCTGCAGAAAAAGGGTTTAATCGTTTGATGGAAGGAATTGCTTTATTAGATAAATTAGTTCCTAGCTCTACTTCTACTCTTTCAATTGAAAAATGGAAACAGCAATGTTATGATGCCATGAATGATGATTTTAATACTCCAATATTAATTGCTAATTTGTTTGAAGGTATAAAGTATATCAATTTAGTGAACGACAAAAAAGAATCGCTTACTGCTGAAGATATCATTATATTAAAAGAAACTTTAAATGCTTTTGTATTTGATGTTTTAGGAATTAAAAATGTAAAATTATCTACCAATAATACTGAAAAACTTACTGGTGTAGTAGAAATGTTAATTACAATGCGAAATGAAGCTAGAGCCAATAAAAATTGGGCTTTATCTGATGAAATTCGTGATAAATTAGCTGCTCTAGGTGTTATTTTAAAAGATGGAAAAGACGGAACAAGTTTTTCTGTTTAAACTAATAAGACTACTGATTAAAGATTTTTTTTGGAACACAGATTAAAGAAATTGAAGAAATTTGATTTTTTTTAAAAATTATATTGAAAATAAATCCGTTGGCTTAAGCCTAACGAAATGAATGAGAATTATTTTGAGCTTAAAAAAAATACTTATTTTCCCATTTGTGCTTTTGGTGCGTTTTTATCAAGGGGCAATATCTCCATTTACACCAGCTGCTTGCAGATTTGAACCAACTTGTTCTCATTATACCGTTGAAGCACTTCAAAAACATGGACTATTTAAAGGAGGTTGGTTGGCTATTAAACGAATTGCAAGTTGTCATCCATGGGGAAAAAGCGGATATGATCCTGTTCCATAATTTAAAGACTAAACTTTAATGTTTTTTAACACCTAAACAAATAATAATCTTTATTTTTACCTTTTAAAGTAAATTACAATTATGAATAACGCATTATATATGGTTTGGAATCCTTCAGAAGGTTTTGATTTAGGATTTATAACACTTCGGTTTTATAGTTTAATGTTTGTAGTAGCCTTTGGAATAGGTTGGTACATTATGAAAGCAATTTACAACCGTGAAGGGCAGTCAATAGAAAAATTAGATAATCTTTTTGTTTATACTGTAGTTGCGACTTTAGTTGGTGCTCGTTTAGGACATGTTTTCTTTTATGATTGGGCTTATTTCAAAAATCATTTATTGGAAATATTATTACCCATGCGAGAAACTGCTGATGGATGGGAATTTACAGGTTTTGCTGGTTTAGCAAGTCATGGTGCTGCAATTGCTATTATTCTTGTGATGTATTTCTATAGTAAAAATGTAGTTAAGAAGCCAATCTTATGGGTTTTAGATAGAATCGTAATTCCTGTCGCTAGTGGTGCTATATTTGTACGTTTAGGCAACTTTTTTAATTCTGAAATTGTTGGTAAAGAAACTACATCTTCTTTCGGAATTAAGTTTATAAGAGACAAATTCAACCCAAGAGAAGCTTTTGAGAAAACCAATATTTCTGATGTAAATGATGCTTACAAAGCCATTGAAACGAATCCTCAGTTTTCTGAAGCATTAGCAGAAGTAACTCCTAAGCATCCTGCTCAATTGTATGAAGCTTTTGGTTACATTTTTGTTTTTGCTATACTATTTTATATGTATTGGAAAACAGATGCTAGAAACAAACAAGGTTTACTTTTTGGAACATTCTTAATATTACTTTGGACAGTAAGATTTATTGTAGAATTCGTAAAAGAAAGTCAAGGTGGTTTTGAAGAAAGTCTAGGTTTACTTTCTACTGGACAATGGCTAAGTATTCCTTTTATAATTGCTGGATTATTCTTCATATTTAGAGCTAAAAAAGTAGCTTAAAAAAAGTCCAACTCAGAAAAAAAGTATCAAGGTTTTAAAACAATCTTGATACTTTTTTTATTTTATTTCGAACGATTAACTGTTAAGCCAATTCCAAGAACATTAGGTAAAAATCCATATTTTGATTTATTCCCTATTGAAATTGAATAGTCACCAATTGCCAGTTTTTGATTTGATTTGTAGGTATAATATAAGTCACAAATATCTCCTCCACATTCAGCCAAATGTTTTCCTGAGTCATCTTTAATTGGTAAGTCTAAATTTTCTATTGTTTCATTTCCGTCTGGATTTTTCATTTTTATAACCAAAGGAACACTTGCCATATCATAATCATAGATATGAGAAAACTCAATGACAATATCATAATTTTTTTCTTCAGAAATTGAAAAATCATAGGTTTTACTATCGGAGTCTTTCCATCGATTAGATTCAAAATTTTTATCAAATTGATGGTAAACTTTATTTTTGTTACAAGAAACAAATAGGATAAAACTGAATAGCATTATAAGTTTTAATTTCATATTGATGTATTAACATTAAAAATAATTTCAGAAAGGCAATATACAAAATCTAAAACATAGCAAGTATAAAAAAAAAGTCCTGAAAATTTCAGGACTTTTTTCTATATAATTGAGATAAAATAACTACTCTTCTTTTTTGAATTGAGCCATTTTTAATTTCTCTTTATCACTCATTGAATCTCTCATTACTGGAGTTGCAACAAAAAGCGAAGAATAAGTTCCGACTAAAATACCAACAAGAATAGCAAATACAAATCCTCTGATAGTTTCACCACCTAAGATAAAAATTGCTACTAATACTACTAATGTTGTAGCAGATGTATTGATAGTTCTACTTAATGTTGTATTGATAGCTCTATTTACTAAACCGTCAAAATCTGATGTTGAGTTGTAATCTAAATATTCTCTAATACGGTCAAATACAATTACCGTATCATTTAACGAATAACCAATTACCGTTAAGATAGCTGCAATAAATGCTTGGTCAATCTCCATGTTAAAAGGCAAAATTGTATAGAAGAAAGAGAAAATCCCTAATACAATGATAACGTCATGAGCAACTGCAACAACAGCTCCAAGTCCAAATTGCCATTTTCTAAATGAAATCATTAAGTAAAGGAATACAATTAACAAAGATCCAGAAACAGCCCAAATAGAGTTTGTTTTGATATCTTTAGAAATAGTACCAGATACTTTTGAAGATTGCATGATACCAATATTCTTACCTTCATAAGAAACTACAAAATCTTCATATTTTAAATTAGCTGGTAAATATTTCTTTAAAGCTTCATATAATTTTTCATTAACTTCTTTATCAATTCCTTCACCTTCTTCATCTACTTTATACTTTGTAGTGATTTTTAATTGATTATCATTTCCGAATACTTTTGCTTCAGCACTTCCAAAAACAGCTACTAAATCTTTAGTTACTTCTGGTGCATTTACCGCTTTATCAAAACGTACTTGGTATGTTCTTCCTCCTACGAAATCTGTTCCTAAGTTTAATCCTTTTGTAAAAATTGAGAATAAACTAAATGCTATTAATAAACCTGAAATTACATAAGCAATTTTTCTTTTTCCTAAGAAATCAAAATTCAAATTTTTGAACCAGTTTTTAGTAATAGATGTTGAGAATGCTAATTTTTCACCTTTAGAAATACTCCAATCTAAGAATATTCTTGTGATAAAAATAGCCGTAAATAATGATGTTAAAATACCAATAAGTAAAGTAGTAGCAAAACCTTTAATTGGTCCTGTTCCTAAGAAGAATAAAATTAATGCAGTTATAAAAGTAGTAACGTTAGCATCAATGATAGATGACATTGCTCCTTTCCAAGTATATGAATAATTTACTGCTTCTTCGGTTGTTTTACCTGAATCAAGTTCTTCTTTAGCTCTTTCAAAGATAATTACGTTAGCATCAACTGCCATACCAATTGTTAAAACGATACCAGCAATACCAGGCAAAGTTAATACAGCTCCAAAACTTGCTAATACACCAAAGATGAATAATATGTTTACTAATAATGCTAAGTTAGCATAGAAACCTGTTTTACCATAGTAGAATAACATCCATAATAATACTAAAGAGAAACCGATGATGAATGACATCATACCACTTTCAATAGCTTCTTTTCCTAAAGATGGACCCACTACATCTGATTGTAAAATTTCAGCTCTTGCAGGTAATTTACCAGCTCTTAAAACGTTAGCTAAATCCTTAGTCTCTTCGATTGTAAATGAACCTGAAATTTCAGAACTACCTCCAGAAATTGCTCCTTTTGAAACACCTGGTGCAGAATATACTGTGTTATCTAATGTAATTGCAATTGCGTTTCCTTGTTGAGAAACTTCTCCTGTCATTTTTTCCCAAGCTTTTGCTCCAGCACCATTCATTTGCATACTTACTGCTGGTTTCCCCAATGCATCATAAGTATCAGTAGCATTTGTAATTACACCACCACTAATTGGAGCCACATTTTCTCTGTTTCCTTTTAAAGCATATAATTCAGTAATATCTGGAGTTTTGTCGTTAACTTTTCCCCAAACAAACTTAACATCTGATAGTTGACTTGGTAATAAAGCTTTGATATCACTTCTTTTAAAATAAGAATTGATTTTTGCTGTATCAGAAAGTTTTGCATAACCAATTACTGAAGTTCCTGGTTGTTGGTTAATTTGAATTTTTTCAAATAATGGATTAGATTCAGTAGCTGTTGAATCAGCTTTATCTACTAATAAAGAATCAATTCCTTGTGAAACTGTTTCTTTAATATCTTTTTCTTTAACTTCTGTTTTCTTTAAAGCTTCATTAACTGAAACTATATATTGAGCAACTTCGTCAATTTTGTACGTTTCCCAAAACTCTAATTGAGCTGTTCCTTGTAATAATTTTTTAATACGATCTACATCTTTTGCACCAGGTAATTCAACTAAAATTCTACCTGTTTCCCCTAACATTTGAATGTTTGGTTGTGTTACACCAAATTGGTCAATACGTTTTCTTAATACTTCAAAAGCACTTTCAACTGATTTAGAAACTTCTTGTTTGATTAATGGCTTAACTTGGTCGTTAGTCATATCAAATTTAATAACCTCATCTAATGCTCTAGTTCCAAAAATTTCTGGACTTGCCATCTTAGTATTTGATGCTGCAGCTTCTTTGTCAAATGTTTCAAAGAAAGCATCTAAATAAGTTTGGTTTCCTTTTTGATTTTTTGCAGTTTCAGCTAAAGCTTTATTAAAAACTGGGTTTTTAGTATTATTAGCTAATCCTCTTAAGATATCTTTTACAGATATTTGAAGAATAACATTAATACCACCTTCTAAGTCTAATCCCTTGTTGATTTGCTTTGCAACTACTTCATTGTAAGTATTACCTAAGTATACTTTTTCTTTACCTATAGAATCTAGGTATTTTTGCTCTTTTGCGAAATCTCCATTTGCATAAGCTTTTGCTTTTTCTGCATAACTATTGGCTACGTAAGTAAACGTTAATTGATAGATACATGCAATAGCAAAAATTATTGCGAAAAATTTAATAAGTCCTTTATTCTGCATTATTCAAAAAATTAATTATTGTATTTTAAAAAACGGACAAATATATAATATACAATAGGATTAAACAATTTTATTTTGTACTAATGTTAAAATAATCCTATAATATAAAAAGTATTTCCCAATTTATATTTCATAAAAAAGGCTGTTAAAAAATAACAGCCTGATTTTTATCTATTTAAGAAAATTATAATACCGATTTTAAATCCGCATTCATGTTTCTTACTGCATCTGCACTTTTTGCAAATAAAGCTTTTTCAGCATCATTTAATTGAACATCAACAATTTCTTCCACACCATTTCTACCGATGATACATGGAACACCAATACAAATATCGCTTTGTCCATATTCACCATCTAACATAACTGAACATGGTATCATTCGTTTTTGATTATTTAAGATAGAATCTACTAAAAACGCTACAGAAGCTCCTGGAGCATACCAAGCTGAAGTTCCTAATAAACCTGTTAATGTTGCACCACCAACCATTGTTGAAGCAGCCACTTTGTCCATTTCTTCTTGAGACATGAAGTTAGAAACTGGAGAACCATTGTAAGAAGCTAATCTTGTTAGAGGAATCATCGTTGTATCACCATGACCACCAATTACCATTCCTTGTACATCATTTGATGGTTTTTGTAGTGCTTGTGATAAGAAATATTTGAAACGAGAACTGTCTAAAGCTCCACCCATTCCAATAACTCTATTTTTAGGTAAACCTGTTGCTTTTAAAGTTAAATAAGTCATTGTATCCATAGGATTAGATACAACAACGATAATTGCATCAGGAGAATGTTGTAAAATATTTTCGGCTACTGATTTTACTATTCCAGCATTGATTCCAATTAATTCCTCACGAGTCATTCCTGGTTTTCTTGGAATTCCTGAAGTAATTACTACTACATCAGATTTAGCCGTTTTTGAATAATCATTTGTGCTTCCAGAAACTACAGTATTAAAACCTGTTGTTGTTGAGCACTGCATGATATCCATTGCTTTTCCTTCAGCAAAACCTTCTTTGATGTCTAATAAAACTACTTCGCTTGCAATTCCTCTGTAAGAAATAACATCTGCGCAAGTAGCACCTACATTACCAGCACCTACAATTGTAACTTTCATATTTGTGTTATTTATGTAATTATTAAATTAAAATTCGTATTGTAATGAAATATTTGTGTTTACAAATTTACCAAAAGCAAGCGTACCTTGCACAAAAAATTTGCTAAATTGATATCTTCCCGAAAATTCTCCTATCAAATTTCTTTTGGTTTTGCTCAAATCTTTCATTCTTTCATTTAAAATATCTTGTAAAGGAATAATTTCTTCAATACTTCCTTTTTCTCCATCAAACTTATAATTGAAATCACTTATATTAAAAATAACTCCCCAAATTACTTCTAAATTTTTATGTGTTTTAGAAATATTAATTTGAGTTTGATAAGTATCAATGCTACTTCCTAATGAATTAATTCCTAATGTTCCAAAATCAGATTGAATATCAACAAAATCAAAACTTAAATTTTCTTTTGAATAAGCCACTAAAGCTGATAAATGAATTGATTTATTGAAATTTTCTGAAAAATATTGATCCAAATTGTGTTTTAAACCAGCACCGTAAACTTGATAATCTCCTTTTTTAAGTTGGGTTTTTGGTGAGAATTTCACTAAAAGTTCTGTTCCATACCATAATCCAACTCCAGCTTGAAGATATGGATAAAAAACGGTTTCTTCATTAACTCCTTCTGGTGATTTTAAACGCACTTCAGAACCACCTAAGTCACCAACTAAAGAATATTGTTCATCATTCCCTAAAGCCGTTGGAACAACAGCACTATTTTGTCCTTCGATAGAAAAAAACTCAAAATCACTATTACTTGCTATAAATGTTCTATCTGCTTTTGGCACAAAAAATAAATTGGCATTAATTCCAAAAGTAACTTCCCCTAACTCCTTCTTCTTAGTTGATGTAACCCAACCTGATGAAGCTTGATAAACAGCACCATCAGTTGCAGGAGTTATGTATTTATTTGAATACAAAAGGGCATCATTAAGCAGATACCCTATTTGTTGAAATACTTCAGTGTCTTGTGCTTTTAATTGACTAGTTGTCAGAACTACTAAGAACAAAAAAAGCTTAACAATTTTATTCATCTTAAGCATCAATATTAGCGTAAGCTGCATTTTTCTCAATAAACTCTCTACGAGGTGGAACCTCATCTCCCATTAACATTGAGAAAATTCTATCTGCTTCTGATAAACTATCAATATTCACTTGACGTAAAGTTCTAAAATCTGGATTCATGGTTGTATCCCATAATTGTTCAGCGTTCATCTCTCCAAGACCTTTGTATCGTTGGATAGCTGCTGAACCTCCTAATTTTTGATTGATTAAATCTCGTTGATCATTTGACCAAGCATATTCTTTTTTATTACCTTTTTTAAGTAAGTATAAAGGTGGAGTAGCAATATAAACGTGACCTCCTTCAATTAATTCCTTCATAAAACGGAAGAAGAAAGTTAAAATTAGAGTAGAAATGTGACTACCATCGACATCGGCATCACACATAATCACTACTTTATGGTATCTTAATTTAGAAAGATTTAGAGCTTTAGAATCTTCTTCTGTTCCAATAGTTACACCTAATGCTGTAAATATGTTTCTAATTTCTTCGTTTTCAAAAACTTTATGTTGCATCGCTTTTTCAACATTCAAAATCTTACCTCTCAAAGGCAAAATAGCTTGAAATGCTCTATCACGACCTTGTTTAGCTGTTCCACCTGCTGAATCTCCCTCGACAAGGAAAACTTCACATTTTGCTGGATCTTGCTCTGAACAATCAGATAATTTTCCAGGTAATCCACCACCACCCATAACGGTTTTTCTTTGAACCATTTCACGAGCTTTTTTAGCAGCGTGACGAGCTTGAGCAGCCAAGATTACTTTTTGAACAATAATTTTAGCATCATTAGGGTTTTCTTCCAAATAAGCTTCAATCATGTCTCCAACAGCTTGAGAAACTGGAGAAACTACTTCTCTATTTCCAAGTTTTGTTTTGGTTTGCCCTTCAAATTGTGGTTCTGCAACTTTAACTGAAATAATTGCTGTTAATCCTTCACGGAAATCATCTCCAGAAATTTCAAATTTCAATTTATCTAACATTCCCGAAGCATCTGCATATTTCTTTAAAGAACGAGTCAAACCTGTTCTAAAACCTTGTAAATGTGTTCCTCCTTCGTGAGTGTTAATATTATTTACGTAAGAAAAGATATTTTCAGAATAACTTGTATTATAGATTAACGCTACTTCAACAGGAATTTCACCTTTATCTGTATCCATTGAAATTACATGACCAATAATTGGTTCACGATTAGCATCTAAATACCTGATGTATTCTTTAAGACCTTCTGTAGAATGAAAAACTTCAGAAACATAGTTTCCTTCTTCATCTTTTAATCTTTTATCTGTGAAAGTAATTGTGATACCTTTGTTCAAGAAAGACAATTCACGCATACGAGCCGATAAAGTATCATAAGAGAATTCAATAGATTGTGTAAAGATGGTATCATCTGGATAAAATGTAACGATTGTTCCTCTTTTATCAGTTGTTCCAATTTGTTTTACAGGATAAAGAGCTTTACCTCTTTCGTATTCTTGCTCGTAAATTTTTCCGTCAGCACTATGAACTGTCGCACGTAATTTATTTGATAATGCATTTACTACAGAAACTCCAACACCGTGAAGTCCTCCAGAAACCTTATAAGAATCTTTATCAAATTTACCTCCAGCACCAATTTTAGTCATTACAACTTCTAGAGCAGAAACTCCTTCTTTTTTATGAATTCCAACAGGAATACCACGACCATTATCTTCTACTGAAACCGAACCATCTTCATTAATATCAACTCTAATTGTATCACAATGACCTCCCATTGCTTCATCAATTGAGTTATCTACAACTTCATACACCAAGTGATGAAGTCCTCTAACACCTACATCTCCAATATACATGGAAGGACGCATTCTTACGTGCTCCATTCCTTCTAAAGCCTGAATACTATCAGCTGAATAATTATTCTTCTTGTTTTCTTCGCTCATATTTTATCGCTTATAATCTCATTTTTATTAAACAAACAAATATAGTCAATCGAACAGAGAAAATGGCTAAAAAGCACCTTAAAATGATTTTAAGTTATCAACATTTGTTAATTTCTACAAAGTTGTTTAAATCGAATAAAAAAGGGCAAAAATTGGATTTTAATTCAATTTTGTCTTGCTTTAAAATTGCATTTTGAAGAAAGTGTCTTAAAACTGATATTATAGCTTCGAGTTTTTTACAGAATTTAACATTTTTTAAGCTATGTGTGATTAATTATTTATGTTTTTGAAAGCCAGATTATTATAACATTAATAAATCTTAAATTATTCTAAAAATCCATAGTTGACTAATACAAATCTACAATATAACCAGTTTTTACTCGTTTTAGACAACATAAATCAAAAAAAACAAAAGATTATGAAAAAGATTTCAATTTTTATCGTTACGGGAATATTGCTATCAAGTTGTGTTTCTAAAAAAAAATATGTTGCGCTAGAAAAAGAAAACGGAGAAGTTAAAAGTCAACTTCAAAAAGTGCAAGTAGAGAAAGAAAATTTAGATGCAAAATTTTCTGAAATTCAATCTAGAGTTGACAGTTACAATTCTAAAATTAATTCTTTAACAGAAGAAAATAATGCGAAATTAGTTACAGTTGGTGAAGATATCGTTATATCTAACAATGTTAGAAATAAAATGATAGCTACCTTACAGAATGTTGATCAAATTGAATTAGCTAAAGCTAGAACGTTAAAGGATTCTATGAACTTAGCTATTGCCTATAATTTACGTAAGTCATTAAAAGAATCTAACATGACGGAAGACAATGACATAGCAGTAAATATTGACAAAACTGTTGTTATGATTACTATCTCAGATGAACTTTTATTTAATTCTGGAAGTTATCAAATTAGCAATAAAGCAAATAAAATTTTAAAAAAGATAGCTGACGTTATTAATTCAGACGAAAGTTTAGATCTTATGGTTGAAGGTCATACTGATGACAGAAAAATGGTTGCTGGTTCTTATTTGAAAGACAACTGGGATTTAAGTGTACTTAGAGCAACATCTGTGGTTAGAAAATTACAGAATAGTTATAAAGTAGCTCCAGAAAAATTAATTGCTTCTGGTAGAAGTTATTTTCAACCATTAGTATTAAACGATACTAAAGCTAACAGAGCTTCAAATAGACGTACACGTATTATTATTTTACCAAATATAGATAAGTTTTTTGCTTTAATGGCAGATTCTGATCCTACTGTTCTAAAGGTTGAATAAAAAACATTAAATATTAGTGAATTAAAAACACTTGTAAAATCGTTTTACAAGTGTTTTTTTTATAAACTCTAAAATCAATTATTACTGTTTCACATAAGCATCTGTATGCACTTTTGCTACTGCTCTACCTGAAGGATCATTCATATTTTTGAACGCTTCATCCCATTCTAAAGCTATTTTTGTACTACAAGCAACACTAGCTTCTTGCGGAACACTTAAAGCTGCAGCATCACTTGGAAAATGTTCTGTAAATATTGAACGGTAATAATACTCTTCTTTAGATGTTGGAGTTTGAATTGGAAATTTATATTTTGCATTGGCTAATTGTTCATCTGAAATTTCTTTGGCAACTACTTCTTTTAAAGTGTCAATCCAACTATACCCTACTCCATCACTAAATTGTTCTTTTTGTCTCCAAGCTACACTTTCTGGTAACATATCTTCAAAGGCTTTTCGCAAAACCCATTTTTCCATACGTTCCCCATTAATCATTTTGTCTTGTGGATTGATTCGCATTGCAACATCCATAAACTCTTTATCTAAGAATGGTACACGACCTTCAATTCCCCAAGCTGCTAAACTTTTATTGGCACGAAGACAATCATACATATGTAATTTACTTAATTTACGAACTGTTTCTTCATGAAATTCTTTTGCATTTGGTGCTTTGTGAAAATACAAGTATCCTCCAAATAATTCATCTGAACCTTCACCAGAAAGAACCATTTTAATTCCCATAGATTTGATAACACGAGCCATTAAATACATTGGAGTTGAAGCACGAATTGTAGTTACATCATAAGTTTCAATATTGTAAATCACATCTCTAATTGCATCCAAACCTTCTTGAATAGTAAACTTAATTTCATGATGAATTGTTCCTAAATGATCGGCTACTTTTTGAGCTGCTGCCAAATCTGGAGAACCATCTAACCCAACTGCAAAAGAATGTAGTTGTGGATACCAAGCATCTGATTTACTATCTGACTCAATTCTTTTTTGAGCATATTTTTTGGCTATAGCTGAAGTTATGGAAGAATCTAAACCACCTGAAAGCAAAACTCCATAAGGCACATCACTCATTAATTGTCTTTTTACGGCTGCTTCTAAAGCTGTTTTTATTTCAATGATACTTGTTTCGTTTTCTTTTACAGCTTCAAATTCTGTCCATTCTCTTTTGTACCATTGCACAAATTCTCCGTCTTTACTAGACATATAATGTCCTGGAGGAAATAATTGGATTTTTGTACAAACTCCTTCTAAAGCTTTTAATTCGGAAGCAACATAAAATGTTCCGTGTTCGTCCCAACCTATATATAAAGGTATAATTCCCATATGGTCACGAGCAATGAAATATTCATCTTTAGCTACATCATAAATAGCAAATCCGAAAATTCCGTTCATTTCATCTATAAAGTGAACTCCTTTTTTTTGATATAAAGCTAAAATGACTTCACAATCGCTTTCTGTTTGAAAATCATATTTACCTTCAAATTGTTTTCTTAAGTCTCTGTGGTTGTAAATTTCTCCGTTGGCTGCTAAAACCAAACTTTTATCTTTTGTAAACAAAGGTTGTTTTCCTGAAGCTGGATCAACAATAGCTAAACGTTCGTGAGCCAAAATTGCTTTTTCATCGCTATAAATTCCACTCCAATCTGGTCCACGATGACGAATTGTTTTTGACATTTCCAAAACTTTAGGTCTTAAGGTTTCAGCTTTTTGTTTTAAATCGAAGGCACATACTATTCCGCACATAATTATATTGTTTAATCGTTTATTTGTGAAACTGTTTAATTGTTCAACAAAACTGGGAATAAATGAAGTGTATTGAAACTAAAAAATTAATTTTAGTTATAAATTAAAATTTTAAAGCTTGTTTTAGTGTAAAATTATAACTTAAAAGGAGTTGGTAATATCGTTTTATTAAAATTTTAAAATAAAAATATTATTCAACGGATTGAATTTTATATGTTGTGGTATTTATTTGGAATTCAGAACCTACTTTGTTTCCCATTAACTTTAGACCTAATGGTGATTGTGGAGAAAGTGCGAAAATATCTTTATTTTCAATAGTGATTTTTGGCAAAGCTGCACTTACAAAGAAATAAGTTTCGTTCGCTTTAACTAAACTTCCTAAAGCTACTACATTGTGATTTTGAGCAGCATCAATTTTGTCTAAAATGGCTTTTTGTTCTAGAACTTCTTTTAATTTTTGAGTTAGTTTTTCTTGTTCCAAATGCATCATTGCCAATGCTGTTTCGTGTTTATCACCAGCTGAACCTTTGGCATCGTTTTGTGCATCAATAGCTAAATCTGAAATCATTTTTTGGAACGTTTCGATTTTTTCTTGAACTATGGATTTGTATTGCGAAAGTATTTGATGTTTTGTTGGCATTTGAATTATAATATTATCACTTGAAGGGTCCACCAAATTAAGCTTGGTATTTCTATTAATTTTAAAATATCTTTTTCTTATAGATTTTACTTCAGAATTATTAGTTGGATGATTATCTGTACAAGTAACACCAATGCAAAAACCTAAATTCCAACCAGATTCCAATTCTATATAATAACCAAACCCTGAATGTTTATATACAGAGTCCCTTAAAACTTTTGATATATTTTTCCACTTTGTACCAACTTTATAACCTTCAATAGTTTCAAATTTCTCATCATATGTAGTTAAAGCAACTGTGTCCGAATTACCTGTTAATTGATATGAAAAAGTAATATCATCAATTGTCATTTTATGAATTTCTCTTCCTGTTTGAGCATCAAAAACTTTATTAGGATATTTAATTGGGAGTTTTGTATAATTCGAATGATTTTTAATTTTACAACTAGTCAAACTTAAAATTAGAAAAGATAGTAAGAAAAAAATTCTCATTTAAGTTATATTAAAAATCAAACTTATAATTAGCTCCAATCATAACTTGAATAGATTGTACTGGGAAGTTAACCCAACGTTGGTAATTTTGACTTGCTAAATTGTTTCCTTTTATGAAAGCTGTTAATCTTTCGTTGTATTTGTAACCCACATGTGCATTTAAATCAAAATAACTATCTAATGTAACAGTTTGTCTGTCATAGATTGGTGGAAAAACAGCAGCGAAGTTTGGTGCTGACACTTGGTCTTTTCTATCTCCAACAAAGAATACTTTTGCACCAGCATACCATTTTTCTGTAATATTAAAATCTACTGATGAAGCTAATTCAAACTGAGGTAAATTCCAAGCTTCTTGCTCTTCATCCACAGAATAATTATTATAAGAACCACTAATTCCGAAAGAAACATTTTTAGAAAAATCAGCTTTCAATTCTGCAAAACCTGTGATTGTTTTTACGTTGTCATAAGCTATATCAAATGAGTTTCCAAAAGCATATCCTTCAGTATTTGCAAAAATTGGATCATAAGAATTACTTGTAAATAAAGCTTTTGCTTCTTCATCTTTGTAAGATGCTCTCAAATTAAATGAAACTGAATTCGATAATTTACCCTTTAAACCTCCATAAATATCATATTTTTGATTGGTTGGAGAAACAAATAGCGTTGGAGAAACGAATGGATTTACATCTACAAAATCAGCATAAGAATTTTGACGCAACGTTCCTTCTGCTCCAGCATAAGCAGTTAAAATTTCTGGAACTAATTTATAAGAAGCTTTAATATTTGGGTAAATAAAAACATTACTATCTGAAATTCCATCCACTTTTTGAGTGCTATAAAAAACTGAAGCACCAAATTGAACTGAATAATCATCTTCTTGCAACAAAATACTCGGACTAACTCCAAAATTAATTGTACTGTATTTGTAAGACTCATCAAATGCTAAACTTCTGTCAAAACTTCCTCCAACATAATCAACGATTACATCTAAGTTTATTTTTGTATTCATAACTTCAAATGAAGTTTCAGGTTTGATGTAAAATCTATTTTCACCAGAACCTAATGCATCCGAAAAACGTTTAAATAATAATGTTGAATTATCTAAAAATCCATCTTTCATTCCAAGTTTTCCACCTAATTGAATTGTGTTATATGATTGTTTTTCTTTAATTGAGTTTAAAGCTGTTTCATCAAACACAATGTATTCTGAAGGCAAACCATACCAATTACTAACTTGATTTTTGTACCCTAAATCTACATTGTAATGCAAATCTTTATCACGACTACCATAAGTTACATCTGCACTCGTTGTAGCAAATTGGTTATCCAAAACAACACCATCAATATCACCTTGTGAAGACAAATGACGAATCATTCCACCAACATACTCACTTCTGCTGATGTCTTCTGTGATGAATAATTCTGCATTGATTGTTAGGTAATTTCCTAAACCTAAAGTCGCATAATTTTTGAATAATTTTTCTTTTTTAGCTTTTTCAACATCAGCTGCTTTTCCTTTTGCTGGTGTAAATGTTGAAGCTACTGGAAATGAAAAAATAGAATATTCAATTTTCTCTTTTTGTACCTCTACATCATCTTCAAAAGTTGGAGTTTCTTTTACTTTAAAGGCATCAGAAATTGTTGGACTATAAGGTTTCACAATGTTCACTACTTCTGAACCTAAATTTTCATCTTTCTTTTGGGCTAACCCAAATTGGAATGAAAAAACTACTGCAATTAGAATTATATTTTTTAAATATCTCATTTCGATTTATATTTTAATAAAGCTTAATTTATTACTCTTGAATTGATGAATTACGTTTTGCTTCTTCTGATTTTATTTTGGCTAATTCGTCTTTAGCTTCCGTTACAACATCTTCATATTGAGCATAGTTATCAATAACACTGTCTAAGATTGTTGTTGCCTGAAAACTATCGTTTAATTTGAAATAATTTTTAGCCATAACAATTAAACTTTTAGCTGCAAAATATTGATAACCTGAATAGTCTTTTGCATATTTTTCTACAACTTTGTTTGAATCAGCATATTTTCCTTCTTTGTTTTTGAAATATGCATCGTAGTATAATGCTTCAGCAGCTAGTTCCCCTTTTGCAATTTTTTGCAGGTTTTGGTAAGCTACTTTAGCTTTATCTTCATTTCCTGTTTTAATCGCAGAACGAGCTACAATGATTTGAGCATCACTTTTTACTCTATCTTCAATTTTTTCGTTAGCTAATACTTTATCTGCATAAGTCACAGCGTTTGCATACTCTTTTTTCTCATAGTAAGACTTCATCAAATTAGATTGAGCAAATGTGATGTTTTGAGGAAAATCAGCTTCAGTTTCTAAACGTTTTAAAACTGGAATTGCTTTGTCAAATGATTTTGCTTTCAAATAAACTTGTCCTAAACGTGCTAAAGCTTGTTCAGTGAATTCACTTCTTGGTTTGCTGATTACAAATTCATAATGTTTGATTGAATTGCTTTCTAAACCATCTGCATAATATAACTGAGCCAAATAGAAATTCGCTTTTAAAGCATGAAGTCCATTTGGAAAACTTCCTAAATAAGATGTAAATCCTGAAACTGCTTGTTTGCTGTTATTCATTAAATATTGTTTTTCAGCGGATTCATAAGTTGTATTATCTAAATCCGCATTTGAAACTTCAATAAAGTTTAATGTTTTAACCCAAGCAGCATATTCATCCACTCTTCCGTTGTCAATATATATTAAACGAGCTGTTGAAACTGCTTCTAAAGCTTCTGGAGAATTTGGAAAATCTGCAGCAACTTTTTTGAATTTTGCAATTGCTAAATCTTCTTTTCCATTATTGTAATGAATTAAACCTTGTTTCAAAATAGCTTTTGCTAAATATGAACTCGTTTTATATCCATTAATTAATTTATCAAATGTTTGAATGGCTTTATCTATTTTGTTTTCGTTTACATAAGTATTTCCTAATTCATACAAAGCATCATCAGCATATTGTGATTTTGGATATGTTTTTGAGAAATTTTCTAAATCTTCAATTTTTCTATCATTTTTACCTACAAAACCATAGCTAATTCCTTTTTGGTAAGCAGCATAATCAGCATCTGGACTTTTTAATTCAGTCACTTTATTGTAAGCATCCATAGCTGGCCAATATTTTGCTGAAATAAAATTACAATCACCTAAACGCAAATAAGCATCTGTCAAACGTGTTTTATCATTTTTGTTTTTTGCTATGTAATTTCCAAAACTTGTAATGGCATTGTCGTATTCTTTTAATTTAAAATAAGTGTATCCTAAATTATAATCAATGTTTGTGTTTTCTGGAGTTGAAGCTGCTGCACTACTGTTTTGAAATTGCTTGAAAGTGATTTTTGCTTCATTGAATTGGTCCAAATTATATTCTGTTTCCGCTTTCCAGAAAAGAGCTCTTGCTGTAAATTTTGGGTCTTTATTTTCAGCTATAGCTTTTTTAAATAACCCTAAAGCTTGTGCATTATCACCATCAGTATATACTTCTAAACCTCTGTAAAAATTTGCCAATTGATAGGCTTGACGGTTTTCTGGAGATTTGTTTTTTTCCAAAAGCACCAAAGCATCTTTATAATTTTTTGAAGTAATGTATGAACTAATCAACAAATTATTGATTTCTTGCTTGTAAGATGAATTAGGATATTTCGTCAAATAACCTTGAAGTACTTCTGGTGTACTTTTAAAAGAATTTCCAATTTCATAACTCAATTTAGCATAATTTAAATAAGCATCTTCTTGAATTTTTAAGTCAAATTCCATTTCAGAAGCAGTTTTAAATGCTGTTAAGGCTTGGTTTTTCTTTCCTGTATTTAAGTAACATTCTGCTAAATGATAATATGCATTTTGAGCCACAGCATCGTTTCCTCCAATTATTTTATTAAATTGAGAAATGGCTTTTTCATAATCTTTTTGTTGATAATACGCATAACCTAATTGGTAATAATCCGTGTTATTCCATTTTCCTCTATTTCCTCTATAATCTTCTAAATAAGGAATTGCTTTGTCATATTGTTTTAAATTAAAATAACTTTCTCCAATAATTTTTGATAATTCGCTTATTTCAGTTCCTCTTGATTTTGTCAATTGAGCTAAGCCTAAATCAATGGCTTTTTGAAAATTTCCTAATTTGAAATTCATATCAGCTTGAAAATAACCCATTTTTTCTTTGTAACGATCTTGGTCTGATACTTTGTCAAAATAATCATTTGCTTGCTTATAATCGTCTGTTTCGTATGCCAAATAACCTAGATAATATTTTGCTTGGTTACCATATTCTTTAGAATTGACAACTTTATTGAAATAGTTAGTTGCTTCTTTTACATTTTTTGCAGTAAAATAAGCATATCCTTTTTGGAAATTGAATTTTTCTCTTTCTGAAACTGTTAGACCACTTTCATCTACTTTGTCAAAATATTTTAGTGCTTGTGGATAATTACTTTGGTCAAAATAATAATGAGCTACTTCAATATAGGCTTGATTTTGCTTTGTACTTGTTGGATAATTTTCTACAAAATCTTCCATCAATTGATCAGCACCCATTTGATTTAAACGAATAGCACAATTAGCAATATAATAGGCACAATCAGCTTTTACATCAGAACTGGAAACCGAATTAATTACTTTATCAAAAATAATTTGAGCAGATTGATATTGTTTGTCTTTGTACAATTCAACCGCTCTATCAAACTCTTTTAATTCATGTGAATAAATGGCTGTTTGCTGAGCCACAATAAAAGTCGTTTGAAAAAATAGTAATAAGTAAAATATGTGTTTTGTAAGCTTCATTTTATTCCAGTTTTAGAATCTCAAATATAAGTTATATATGAGTACTAACGAGTGAATGATAGTTTATATTGTGAACAAGGTTTTAAACAAATTTGTTATTTTTTTACAATTGGCTGATATTATTTTGAATAGAACTTTACTATTATTACTTTTACAAATTAAATCATATAAAAATCATGGCAGAAGCTATCCTTACTTTACAAGACGCAGCAATTTATCAAGAAAACAATAGGGTTTTAAACAACGTAAACTTAGAAGTTAAACGTGGTGAATTTCTTTATTTAATTGGAAAAACTGGAGCTGGAAAAAGTAGTTTTTTAAAAACGTTATATGGAGATTTGTCTTTGTTAGAAGGTGAAGGAAGTATTGTTGAATATGATTTAAAAAAACTAAAAGAAAAAGATATTCCTTATTTGAGAAGAAAATTAGGAGTTGTTTTTCAAGATTTTAAATTGTTACCGGACAGAAATATTCATGAAAACTTATTGTTTGTTTTAAAAGCAACAGGTTGGAAAGAAAAAGCGGAAATGAATTTAAAAATCGAAGAAGTTTTAGACAAAGTTGGGATGAAAATGCAAGCTCACAAAATGCCTCATCAAATTTCTGGTGGAGAACAACAACGTGTGGCAATTGCAAGGGCTTTGTTAAATGACCCTGAATTAATTTTAGCCGATGAACCAACAGGAAATCTTGATCCTCAAACGTCTGTTGAAATTATGAATGTTTTAAAAAACATCAACGAAAACGGAAAAACCATTTTAATGGCTACTCATGATTATGCCTTAATCATGAAATTCCCTTCTAAAACGTTGAAAGTAGAAGACGGAACTATTTTTGAAGTGGTGCAAAGAACGGTTTAAAGTATGATTAATAAAAATAATTATTTTAAAGTTTTTTATTTTATTGTTATAATAATTACTGTTTTATTTGTTTATAGTAACGAAACAATTATAAAGCCAGACTCTGAAGGTTACTTAAATGCATCAATAATTAGAAGTTTTGGTTATCCTTACTTTATCAAAATTCATAAATTTTTATTTACTCATAACTATTTAACAATTATTAAATATTCACAATTGTTTTTAATTATTAGCAGTTCATTAGTATTTATTAAAACCCTTCAGAAATATCTCATTACTAATAAAATATATTTATTTTTATTATTTATAACACTACTTTTACCAATCTTTTTTGAAACTAAGATTGCCAATTCAATTTTATCAGAAGGTATATCTTATTCACTTTATTTAGTGTTTTTAAGTATTTTCTTTACAATAATTTTCTCCAAAGAGATAAAAACAAAACATTACTTTTTTGCAAGTTTGATCTTGTTTTTATTAATAAATAGCAGAGGGCAGTTTTTGTTTTTAATTCCTTTACTACTTATTGTTTTAGCTTTAAAGCATTACAAAACAAGATTTCAATTTAAAAAAATATTGACGCTATTTGTTTTTATAATAACCATTCCTGTTTTAAGTATTTTATCTGATAAAATCTACCATAAAGCAGTACACAATCATTTTGTTTCAACTCCTTGGACAGGCATTCAATTGGCTGCTTTACCAATGTTTATATCACAAGAAAATGATTCTATTCTATTTAGTAATGAGGTAGAAAAAAGATACTTTTTGCATGTATATAAAAAACTAGAAAACGAAAAACTATTATTGAGTCAATTAAAAAAAGAGGATTATGATTTTGCTTTTTACCATAAAAACTACACCTCTATTTGCAATAAAACCCTAAGTAATTATGGTGAGTTATTTTTTGTAAATGATAAACAAGTAAATAGAATATTAAAGAATGATAAAATAACAGCTAAAGTTGCATTGGTACTTTTTAAAAAACATTTTATAAAATGGACTGCTTTTGTTTTTAAAAATTTATATAATGGGTTTTACTCTATTAGCAACTTACTCCTATTTATTTTTTTGATATTAATTTCTTTTCTAAATTATTTAAAGACAACAAAAAAAATATTTTTAATTTTATTAATTTTTGGATTATTGACTTTCTTCAATTTACTTTTAATATCAATTGTTGAACCTATAATTGGAAGATATATTTTTTACAATAATTGGGTTTTATTTGTTATCATTGCATATCTCTTAGAAAAATCAACCTCAAATTTAAAAATATGGAAGTAGAGTTATCTATAGTTATGCCTTGTTTAAATGAAGCTGAAACTTTAGAAATATGCATTCAAAAAGCCTCTAAATTTTTACAAATAAATAATATACTAGGAGAAATAATTGTTGCAGATAATGGTAGCACTGATGGGTCTCAAAAAATTGCATTAACTAATAATGCTGTTGTTATTAATGTAGCTCAAAAAGGATATGGAAATGCCCTAAAAGCAGGTTTTAATGCAGCAAAAGGCAAATATTTAATTATGGGTGATGCTGATGATAGTTATGATTTTAGTAATTTAAATCCTTTTTTAAAAAAATTAAGAGAAGGAAATGATTTGGTGATAGGAAATAGGTTTAAAGGTGGAATTGAAAAAGGAGCGATGCCTTTTTTACATAAGTATCTAGGAAATCCAGTTTTGTCATTTTTAGGAAAATTATTTTTTAAAATTAAAATTAATGACTTTCATTGTGGCTTAAGAGGTGTTTCAAAAGAAGCCTATCAAAAAATAAATGTAAAAACTACAGGAATGGAATTTGCTTCTGAAATGATTGTAAATGCTTCCTTACAAAATTTAAAAATAATTGAAGTTCCTACCACATTAAAAAAAGACGGAAGAACTAGAAAACCACATTTAAAAACTTGGAGTGATGGATGGAGACATCTTAGATTTTTATTGCTATTCAGTCCAAATTGGTTGTTTCTAATTCCGGGTTTATTAATGATGATTTTAGGTTCTTTACTTTCATTAATTCTACTATTTAATCCCATTCAAATTGGCACAATTATTTTTGATATTCATACTTTATTATTTTCATCAAGTTTAGCCATAGTTGGATTTCAATTTGTGATGTTTTATGGACTGACAAAGGTTTTTGGAATTACTCAAAACTTATTACCCAAAAGTAAAAGATATGACACTGTTTTTAAATACATTCAACTTGAAAAAGGCCTAATTATTGGATTTTTATTAACCTTAACGGGATTATTATTGAGTGTATATGGTTTTTATGTTTGGCAAAACCATAACTTTAAAGCTTTACAGGTACGAGAAACCATGAGAATTGTAATTCCAGCAGTTTCTTTAATTGTAATTGGAATTCAAGTAGTATTATTTAGCTTTTTCTTTAGCATATTAGATTTAAAAAATGAAAAAAATTGATTATATTCTTCAAAATGAACGTATAAGACAAGCTAAAAAATGTATTGTTGGAAACTCAATTTTAGATATTGGTTGTCATCATGGAGAATTGTTTGAAAGCCTTTTAAAGACCCGAAAAATAACTGGTGACGGAATTGACGATGTAATAAAAGCTGTTGTTTTAAAAGAAAATTACACTTTATATCCTGGATATTTTCCGCAAGATTTTAAAAGCAATAAAACCTATGATGCCATAACATTATTAGCCGTTTTAGAACATATTCCTATTGAAAAAACTAAAGAAAATGCTGCATTATTTTATAAATTATTGAATGATAAAGGAAGAGTGATAGTTACAATTCCTTCTAAAAAAGTTGATGCTATTCTTTCTATATTGTTATTTTTTAAATTAATTGATGGAATGGATTTAGAGCATCATCAAGATTTTGACAGAGAAAACATTAAAGAAATTTTCATAAACAACGGTTTCAATTTAATTAAAGAAAAAAGGTTTGAATTAGGTTTAAATATTCTATACGTTTTTGAAAAAAAATAGCAAAAATATGAATCCATCAAAAACAATCGTCATTTCTGGAATAAATGTTGTTGATAGTGGAATACTTTCAATAATGACTGATTGTTTGAAACAACTGGAAAGATATGCTTCAGACAAAGATATTAAGATAATTGCTTTAGTACATAGTAAAGAGTTATTCTCAATTGAAAATGTTGAATATATTGAGTTTCCGAAATCAAAAAAATCTTGGTTTTCTAGATTATATTATGAATATTTTTATTTTAAAAAATTATCCAAAGAACTCAATGCTGACATTTGGTTTTCTATGCATGATTTATCTCCAAATGTAACTGCCCATAAAAAATTCGTTTATTATCACAATCCTTCTCCGTTTTATAAATTAAGTAACAGAGAATGGTTTTTGGGGTTTAAAATTGGTTTTTTTTCAAAATTTTATAAATATATAACTCAAATAAATATTCATAAAAACAATGCTGTTTTTGTGCAACAAAACTGGATTAAAAATCAATTTAAAGAATGGTTTTCTCTTCAAAATTGCAAAGTTGCATATCCAGAAACAAAAGTTGTCATTGATAAAAGCAAAATTGATTTGGACCACAAAAAGGTCAACTTCTTTTACCCAAGTTTTCCAAGAATGTTTAAGAATTTTGAATGTATTTGTGAAGCTATATTGCTTTTACCTAAAGATATTCAAGATAAATTAGAAATTCATTTTACTATTTCTGGAAATGAAAATAAATATGCTAAATCTATATTTGATAAATATTCAAGATACAATTGTTTTAAATTTATTGGAAAACTTAACCGAAAAGAAGTTGCAGGTTATTATGAAGCAATGGATGCTTTAATTTTTCCTTCAAAACTTGAAACTTGGGGTTTGCCTTTGACGGAAACCAAAGAGTTCAATAAACCTATTTTTGTTGCTGACTTACCTTATGCAAAAGAAACTGTTGGAAAATATGATAAAGTAAGTTTCTTTGATCCCAAAAAACCAATTTCTTTGTCTGAAAAAATAGCATTATTTCAAAATAATGAATTAGTGTACGATAAAACTACTGCACCAAATAAACCTGATTTTGTAGGTTGGAATTCCGTTTTTGATTTTATATTTACGGATAATTTATAAGTTATGCCTTTTTTTACTGTAATAATTCCATTATATAACAAAGAAAATTATGTTGAAAATGCTTTGAAAAGCATTCTCAATCAATCTTTTACGGATTATGAAATTATTATTGTAAACGACTGTTCAACAGACAAAAGTATTTCTAAAATTGAATCTTTTTTATCTGAAAGGATTTCTTTGATTCATCATGAAAATAACAAAGGTTTATCTGCTACAAGAAATACAGGAATTCAAAATGCGAAAGCTGATTATATTACCTATTTAGATGCAGATGATTTGTGGAAACCAACTTTTTTAGAGACAATTCATCGCTTAATTATTAATTTTCCTGAAGCTAAAATATTTGGCACTAATTATGAAGAAATATATGGTGATAAAATCTTAAAACCATTTAATAATTCAGACACTTTAGCCCATGATTTTGAAGGAATTATTGATTTTTTTAAAATTAATATTAAACAAGGAATTTACAATCATGGTTCGGTTTGTTTTCATAAATCTGTTTTTGAAAAAGTAGGATATTATGATGTGCAAATAAGGTTTTCTCAAGACATTGATTTTAATATTCGTGCTAATTATTTTTTTAAGCTTGCTTACAGTAACACTAATCAAATGAGTTACTTTATGCAAACAGACAACCAAATTACACGAAGTTCTATTTTACACTACCAAATTCCAGATTATGATAAATATGAGCATTGGGCAAAATCAAATATAGATTTAAAAAAACAATTGGATTTTTTACGATATGTTTTGGTAAAAAAACTCAAAAAAGATGGTGATAAAGTACTTTGGAAAAAAATTATCAAACCCATTCAGTTAAAAAATCTAAATTGGAAACAAGTTATATTATTATATTTACCTAAAAAAAGTCTTCTCTTTCTAGATAAAATCAAAATGGAATTAATGAATAAAGGAATTAAAACAGCTACTTATTCAAATAGGTAGCTGTTTTAATTGATTAAAAAAGTTTTATTATTATATCATATACAACTTTTTTATTTTTTAATAAGTTTCTCTACAAAAGTATTTCCTTCCTTTGTTTTAAAAGTCACAATATATATTCCTTTTCTTAAAAATGAAACATCTAGTTGATATGAATTAGTATTATCTATTCTACTATCAAAAACTTGAAAACCTTCAGTTGAAGTTATTGTTACATTTGTAATAGTATAACCAACTGATTCAAATGTTACATATGAATTTGATGGATTAGGGTAAATCTTTACTTTAGAAGAAGAATCAATGAAATTATTCTCTAAATTATCAGATTCGTCAATATAATAATTTGCAAAACGTCCACTAGAACAATTTTCTATTTTTGCTAAAAATTTTGAGCCAGTTACTATATGAGTATTTGGTTTTAATATTATAAAATCTCTAGCTTTCATTGTTATATCTTGTGAAGATAAATTTATAATATAGTTTACATCCGTTGTAATATCACTATAATCTTGATAAGTAAAAATACCTGTATTTGGCTCTGTATTCAATGTCAGACTTTGGCAATTTTGATTTAAAGTTGATAATTGTGGAATTAATTGTGGAAATATTCCTCCAAGAGTAATGTTATTTAAATAAACAAAATTACTTAATACTGAAGAGGTACTAAAGTTGTCTTGATCTTCAATTTTATGAATATATTTATTTGCATTATTAATAGAAGAATTTGAACTTAAAAGAATATTGCCATTTCTATCTTTTTGAATAGATGAAAAACCTGAAGATGTAGTACTAGTACCATATATATTTAAGCTTCTTAGTGGAGTACTTGGATTATTAATATCTTTAACTAATACTTCACCATTAATAGTTTGATTAACTTGTGCTAAAGAATTTCTCAAAAGATAAATATTTTGATAATTATTAGATATTTCAAAATCATACACCCTATAACTACCTAATAATGATTGAAAATTTGAAAAAGCACCTGTTGTAGGGTTAAAATCTAATTTGTAAAACCCACTATAAGAATATAATGGATCACTTACATTTAATCTAGGAATTTCTAATCCAATTAATCTAGTATTATCTGGTGTCATTCTAATTTTAGAATTCTGACGACCATAAACACTTGAATTTTGTGCATCCCATTGACCTGGTGTATATATTTGATAATTTGAAAAAATTGACTCAATTGGAGTTAAATTTAGTCCTGAATTATCAATTTTATAACTTAAAAGCTTATTTTTATCTTGTAATATTAACCAATAAGCTTCATTATTAGCATCTTTTGTAACAGTTAACGGACCATAATAATATCTATTTTCAATCAATATATTTGTACTAGATGGTATAGTAAAAGCCTTAGAATACTGATTTAAACCATAAGAGCTAAATTCAAAATTATTTAAATCTTTTACTGAACCAAGTACGTTATTAGTAAAATCAACAATAGAGTATGAATAATAAGTATTAAATGGAGAATAATTTGATGGAGTCAAGTAAAATGAGGTAAAAATGTAATATTGATTGTTATTCGCAGGATTAGGAACAATTATACTATTAACTATTGAATAAGAACCTATGTTCATTAATGCAGAGCCATTTTGCATTACTGTATGATTTTTATTCCATACAACAACCCCATTGGTATAAAACAATAAATTGCCTAAATCATCACTGATGAATGTTAATCCACCATTACCATTAGAGATTGTACTTGCTAAAGGAGTTGGATTTGTAAAATTTAAATCAACTTGGCCTAATTGCCAATGATTATTTATTATTCCTTGTCCTAAAGTAGATAAACTTATAAGAAAAATAAATATATATAATATTTTTAAATATAATTTTTTCATAATTTTAGATTTAAATTATATTTATCTTTTTTCCAATAAAATTTTTACTTGAGCTTTTAACTCTTCTATTTCTTTATTTTGTTTAATTAAATAAAGTGTAAGTTCTTCAATTTTTTCTTGTTGAATTTTTGTCATATCTCCTAACATAAGTCCTTTTTCTTCAATTTCACTTGCTGAAGGAACATTAGGCAAATGTCCATTGTCTTTAATAAAAGATTCTACTTCTGAAAGTGGTTTTAAATTATAATCATTATTAAAAACATAATCCGCCCAGGTATTATAAACTTTAACTTCTTCAGCTCTTACTTTTCCTTTTACAGATAAATGATAAGTTTCAGACCCATCTGTAAAACTAGTTGTTCCTATACCAACAAAAGAATTAGGCTTAGCAAGATAAAACTGAACATTATCATCATTTTCATTTACTGTAAAAATCTCTTGTTGTAATCTATTTGATAGACTAAACCATGTTCCCGCAGAAGTAGTAGCAATGAAGCGTAATCTATTATAATCACTTCTGTCTTCAATAGCAAGGTGAACTTGGGATTGAGTATTAAAATTAGATTGAGGTATATCGTAAAAAACTAAATTTCTGCGTTTACTTTCAGTGTTTACAAACGAACCAATATTCAACACAGTTGACTTTTCATATCTTTCGTCATTCGTTGAAAAAATTGTGCCGTCAGCTAATCCTCCTCTAACATCAAAATTTCCGTAGGGAATATTAGTTCCAATTCCTACTTTTCCAGATGTGCCATTAATAAATAAATTTCCATTAGCTGTGGAAGAAATGAAATTCAAATTCTTTCCTGTTAATGATACATTTCTGTTATTATTTAATGAAGAATCTCCATTGTAAATAGTCGTTTGAGAATTTGCCAAGAAGAATGACAACATAAGAGTAGTAAAAAATAATTTTTTCATAAATAATATTGTTTTAAGTTTATCAAACTTATTAAAAAAAAATAAAGTAAGATAAATTTTACTAAAATTTATTAAAAATTTAACACAATATTAACCAATAAATTTTCTAAATTCTTCAAAATTTCTAATATAATCTTCTTCCAAAAACACATCAGAATTCAAAACCAAACAAACAGCTCCAGAAGAAAAATTATCTAATTCTCTCCAAACATTGGTTTTGATAAGTAAGCCTTTATCTGGTTTATTTAACGTCACTTTTTGAGTAGATTTTCCATCATTTAAAACTACATCAAAACTTCCTGATAAAGCAATTAAAAACTCGAATTGATCTTTATGAGCATGTCCACCACGTTTGGCTGAACTTGGAACGTCATATAAATAATAAACTCTTTTTATTTCAAAAGGAACTACATCTTTTTCAATAATGGCTAGGTTACCTCTATAATCTTCTACTTTAGGAATATCTATTATTTCTATGTTCATCATTTTAATTCGTTAAAAAGTTGCAACCATTGATTTCCTATATTTTCCAATGAAAATCGTTCTACACTACTTCTTGCATTTTGTTTACAATGTAAATATAAATCTTTATTAGAAACCATTTCATTCATAGCAACTTTAAATGCTTCAAAATTTTGATTTTCTACTAAAATTCCATTTTCATTTTGAATAATAATTTCACTTGGTCCAGATTGACAATCAAAAGCAATTACTGGTGTTTCACAGGCTAGAGATTCTAAAATAACATTAGGAAAACCTTCATTCTTACTAGTTAATAAAACAATTTTTGCATATTTCATAAATATAAAAGGGTTTAAGACATTACCTTTAAATATAATTTTTTCTTGTAAATGTAATTTTAAAGCTAATTTTTCATATTCTTCTTTTAAAATACCTTCACCTAATAATATCAACTTGATGTTTTTTAATGGTAAGTCTGAAGCAGCATAGGTTTCAATTAGTTTATCTAATTGCTTTACATCATTTGACATTCTTCCAATTGCTAAAACATAATTAAAATCTTCATCTAATTTATCATTAATAAGATTATCTATATATTCAAAATCTATTGGATTATATATAGTTTGTAAAGGATAAGTTTTAAATTTATCATGCACTTTATCTTCAATACTTTTAGAAACCGTAACTATTTTTTTTGCATTTTTATAAATTAAATTTGATAAAAAATCAGTATTTGGAAAGTATAAATTTGTCATGAAACTTCTTATAGAATAAATCAATGTACTTTTATTGTAAACATAATTTGATATTATAAATTCTTGTAAAAAAAGCTCCTTGACCCTAAAGTCTACAACAACATCAAATGAATTGACATTAAAATATTTTTTTAATGCTTTAAATCTTTTATATCTGCTAAAATAACTGTTTTTAGAATCTTTTAGTGTTTCTAAATGCAATAATTCACCCGAATATTTATATTTAATTTCACCAGCAAAAACAACATGATGAACCAGGTGTCCTTTATCTAAAAAATAATTTGACAAATTAGCTGCACAACGTTCTGCACCTCCTCCTGAAAGAGATACTGAAACCAAACAAATTCTTAATGGTTTTATTGTCTCTAATGCCATTTTTTATGTATTTTAGCTACAAATATAAGAATTAAGTGAGAATATTATTAGTAGGGGAATTTAGTAGGTTGCACAATTCTTTAAAAGAGGGATTATTAGTATTAGGTCATGAAGTTGTTCTAGTAAATAGTGGAGATGGTTTTAAAAATTATCCTGCTGATTTTTCTAATAGAGCATTACTTTGTGAAAGCAAATTGGGAAATATTCCCAGACAAATAATTTATAGAGTTACCAAATTTGACATTTCCTATCTTGAAAGAGGTATTCGATTTTATTTTCATCTTAGAAAATTAAAAAACTTCGATGTTGTTCAATTAATTAATGAAGCTCCAATTCAAACTACTAGAAAATTTGAATTTTTTCTCTTAAAAAAACTTATAAATCAAAACTCAAAAACTTTTTTACTATCTTGTGGTGTTGACTTCATAACGTTAAATCATATGCTGCAAAAAAAGGAAAGATATTCTATTATGAATCCTTATTTTGAAGATACTGCAAATACAAAAGTTCAGTATTGGCACATGTTTGAATTTATTTCTGAAAATCATAAAAAAATCCATACTTTTTTATATCAAAATATTTCAGGTGTAATAGCTTCAGATTTAGATTATGTTAATCCATTAAAGGAAAATCCAAAATTCATTGGAATGATTCCAAATCCAATAAATACAACTAAAATTGAGTATAAAGAGCCGCAAATTCTGAATAAAATCAATATTTTTTTAGGTATTAATTCTAGTAGTTTTTATAAAAAAGGAGTTCATTTTTTCGAAAAAGCATTGAAAATTATTGAAGAAAAATATAATAACAAAGTCAATATTCAAATCACAACAAATATTCCATACAAGCAATACATAAGCATTTATAATGATTGTCATATTTTGTTGGATCAAGTTTATGGTTATGATCAAGGTTATAATGCTTTAGAAGCAATGGCAAAAGGAAAAGTTGTTTTTACTGGTGCTGATAAAGAGTTTTTAGAGTATTACAATTTAAGTGAAGATGAAGTTGCTATTAATGCATTACCTGATGTAGACTATCTAGTCGAAAAACTTTCTTATTTGATTGAAAACCCTTCAAAATTGATTGAAATAGGTCAAAAAGCTAGTCAATTTGTAAAAAGAGAGCATGATTATATTAAAATTGCTGCAACCTATTTAAATAAATGGAATATCTAATTACTTATTTTTTTTAAATTTATTTTCTATAAATTCTTTGATGTCAATACGTTTATTTAATTCGATAAAAGAAAAAACAAAAGAAAACAGAAATAAAATCAACAATAAAATATACATAATAATCTCTTGAAAATTATAAATAATTAAAATTGCCAAAACTCCTAATAGCACGTTTATTTTTATAAGTTTGAAACATTCTTTGGTGAAATCAAAATTGTAATGATTTTTATTCATATTGTAGATATATAATCCATACACTATATAGTTTACAACAAATGCTACTCCAATTCCAATTAGTTCGAAATAATGGTATAAAACAACTGAAAACCCCAAATTTAGCATATCACCTACTAAAGCTTGTTTGAAATACATTTTTTTATTTCCTTTAGCCAAAATTATATAGCCCAAAGGAAAAATAATAGCTTTTAGTATAACCGAAAACAAAGCAATTTTTAATATCAAAAAAGAATCTAAAAACTCTTTAGAATATAAAATTTTAATTAAAAAAGGACCGATAATATATAATAAAATAATGGCTGGAGTTACTAGAATAATTGCAATTTCAATTTGATAATTAACTAAACTTTTTACTTTAAGATCATCTAAACTTATGGCTGATAATTTTGGATAAAAATCATAAGCCATCGCATAAAAAATTAGTCCCAAATAATTAACCATAATTACAGTACTAACTTCATAAAATCCAAGAATTTCATTAGATGCTCCATGATTACTTAAGTACAATCGCAATAAAAAATAACAAATTTGTCCAAAAATTAAATTTAAAGACATCAAAAAACCCAATTTAAAAACTGATAGTGATTCCTTATAAAATTCTTTAAAAACAAAAGGATAAAATTTAAAAGAATATTCTCTGGTAAAGTAAATATTAACACAAAATAAGACAACGCCAGAATACAAAACAACCCAAATTATACCATCTAATCGAAAAAAATAATACAATAAAATTGAACCAATTGCTGTTATAAATGCAACAATAATATTACTTAAAGCTAAAATCTTAATTTTATTTAAACCTTGCAATAAAGACAATCTTGCATTTGAAAAACTAGTTAGAATAAAATATATTGACAATATAATAAACCAATGTTGCTTGTCGAATGTTCCAAAAGTGAAATAGCTAAGGTATTTACTGAAAATTATAGAAAAAATAGCTCCAAAAACACCAATTGTAACTGCCATTTTTTGAATAGTAGTAATTATATTATTTAATTGTGAATTATCCTCAACTACTGATTTTAAAGCTACTTCACGAGTTGCAGTTTTTAAAAACTCGAAATTAGTAATTGCTAAAATAATATTAATGACATTATTTAAAAGAGCCACTAAACCTAAACCTATTGGACCAAGATAAATAGCAACAAACTTTGAACTAACAATTGATATTGCCATTTTCGAAACCTGCATCATCCCAAAAACTCCAGTTGCTTTTAGTATAGATCGATACGATTTGTTGTTTTCTTGTTCCATATTAAATTTGTAGCGAAGAATTAATCAATTACACAACCTTTTTCTAGATATTGTTTTTTAAAAGCAGTAGACCAGCTTAACCATTTTTTTGATTGAATTCTTTTTAAACTATCATTTTCTAAAACACTAAAAACATCTTCATCTTTTATATCAAAAGGAAGCGATTGAATTGTATTAAAAGAGTCTTCAAGCCAAGCTTCGTTTAATATTTTATTAAAAACAAACATATCCACATCTCCTTTATAATGTTCTTTATTTTGATTGGTAGCTGAAGAAATAAAGCCCGTTTTTAATATTTCTTTTTTATAATGTGCATATTTATTTTTCTTTTTTTCCTTAAATAATATCTTTACGGCATGATACTTTTGAAGTCCTTCATCAACAACATTTGTATGATTATCCCACAACCTATTAAAATAATCTCTTTTAAAAATAGCACCAGCAACAGCATAAATTGTGTAATAAGATAACTGTCTATCTAAAGTATTAATTTTTAACAAATGAAGGATTCTTCTAATTTTGAATCTGTTAAACTTGTAAAAAACAAAATAATAAACAGCTGGAATTCTTGAAAATAATTTGGGTTCTATTATAACCAAATTTCGTTTCAATTCGGCTTTTTTATTGACATTTATTTTAGGGTTTCCAATCCAATATAATTTTGAAAGTACAACCTTATTTTCTCTTAATTCTTTTTGAACATCTTCAATGTTAATATCATCAATAAACCAAGTATCGTCTTCAATTAAAATAAAATAATCTGAAGCTTCTTTTGCTGCATTTACCCATAAATTTATTGGAATTAAATATTCTTTTGGTTTTAAACCTTTTTGAATTAAAAGTTGTTTTTCCTCATAAAATTCAGATTTTTTAATTATTACGTGAGGATATTTAGAAATGATTTTGTCTAAAAATATTTGTGGAGTTCCATCATCTAAAATGTAAATTTTTCCATCAAAATTTTTTACATGCTTATCAATCGAATATAAACACCTATCAAGATAATAAGCTCTATTAAAAGATTTTATTAATATGTCCATTTATTAGATAGATTTAATAATTTTTGCAGGATTACCAGCTGCAATTACATTATCAGGAATTGATTTTGTCACCACTGATCCAAATCCAATCACAGTGTTTTCTCCAATTTTTACTCCTTTTAAAATAGAAACATTATCCCCAATAAATACGTTTTTAGAAATAACTATTTCTTCCGTTTTTGGAATTCCAATTGTTCTTTTATCAATTTCAAGTTGATGGCCATCTGTATCAATCATACTGCAATTTACACCTATTAAAACATCATCTTCAATAATTATTTTTGAAAATGAGACTGCTGAAAAATTATTGTTAATTGAAACATTATTGCCAATTTTAATTTTGCTTTCAGAAAATTTTACTTCTAAATAAGAGTAGTGTGAATAAAAATTTGGGGATGACTTAACTCCAATTTGTACATTAGTACCAAATTCAATTAAACCATTTCCCTCCATTAACAAAGGGTGATATAATTTAGGT
Organism: Flavobacterium ponti; assembly: GCF_042652765.1. Classification (NCBI taxonomy): domain Bacteria; kingdom Pseudomonadati; phylum Bacteroidota; class Flavobacteriia; order Flavobacteriales; family Flavobacteriaceae; genus Flavobacterium; species Flavobacterium ponti. Next base: position 372,567 of record NZ_JBHSGW010000004.1, on the reverse strand, counting down.
TTGCCAATTGTGTTTCTACATTTGGAAAGCCATTTATACTTTAAAATTCTAAATTTTATAAAAAAAATATCTTTTATTTTTTTAATCATAGCTATCAATATTGATTTAAAACTTGAATGACTTTGCTAACCTCATCATCAGTCATTATTGGAGAAATTGGCAAACTCAAAACCTCATCATGAATTTTTTCTGAAATTGGAAATGACAAATTATTCCATGCTTCAAATGCTTTTTGTTTGTGAGGTGGAATGGGATAATGAATCATGGTTTCAACTTCATTTTTCTTTAAATAGTCTTGTAATACTTCTCTGTTTTCTGTTCGAATCACAAATAAATGAAACACATGATTATTTGAAAAATCCCAATAAGGCAAAATAATTTTGTCGTTCTTTATTTCTGACAAATATCGATTTGCAATTTCTTTTCGATTGTTATTTTCTTCATTCAAAAAAGGCAACTTCACATTCAAAAAAGCAGCTTGAATTTCGTCTAAACGACTATTTACTCCTATAAATTCGTTATGATATTTCTTTTCTGAACCATAATTTCTTAAAGAAAACAACACTTTTGCTAATTCTTCATCATTTGTTGTTATCGCTCCAGCATCTCCCAAAGCTCCTAAATTTTTCCCTGGATAAAAACTATACGCTTGTGCATTTCTAACTTCTAAATTCTGATTTCTAAATTCTAAAATTGCTCCGTGTGATTGAGCAGCATCTTCAACTACAATTAAATTATGTTGTTTTGCTATTTCGAAAATTTTATCCATTTCACATAATTGTCCGTATAAATGAACTGGCAAAATGACTCTGGTTTTTGAGGTTATTTTTTCTGAAATTAGATCTGGATTAATGTTGAAAGTTTCCAATTTTGGTTCCACAAAAACAGGAACTAAATCAGCTTGAAGCACTCCTAAAATTGAAGCAATATAAGTATTTGAAGGAACAATAACTTCATCTCCTTTTTGCATCAATCCTAATTGGATATAAGCTTTAAAAATTAGGACTATTGCATCCAAACCATTTCCTACTCCAATGCAATATTTTGAATTTGTATAATTAGCAAAATTAGCCTCAAATTGTTTTACTTCATCACCTAAAACAAACCAACCTTTATCTAAAACCAATTGCATTTTTTGATGAAATTCATCTTGATATTGAGCGTTTATCTTTTGTAAATCGAGGAATTTTATCATAGCATAATTGTATCAAGCAAACCGAAATTTGCAGTTTCAACTTCATAAAAATCTTGAACCACTATTTTAGCTCCAAAACTTTCTTTCCAAAATAAAAGTCCTTGGTTAATGTTTTTTCCTTGATTTTCATTAGAAGGTCCTAAATCAAAATACTTTTTACTCTTAAAAACTTCTGTAATCAAATGATGGTATAAATAATCTAAACTTCCCAATTCATTTTTAGTTTCATTACCCGAAACATATTGTGGATGAGCTACATGTTCTGAAATAAAAACAGTAGTTCCTGCAACGATTTTACCATCATGATATACATTAAAATGTCGGATATTTTCAGGAAAACGTTTTTGTAATAATATTATTTCTTCAATTGTATGAACTGGTTTTGCTTGGTGTTTTTTATTTAAATTAGGAATTAAAATTTCATTCCAAAACAACTCAAAATTCAATTCTTCTCTAATTTCTAGCTTATTTTTGGTTCCACGTCTAATATTTTCTTTTCTCGATTTTGCTATTTTAAAAGATTTAGAAGTATCAATAACGGCTAGACTATCTCTTCTAATTATTTGGGCATTAGCAATGAACAAACAATATTCAATTTCTGAGGTAAAACAATCCAAATAAATTGGAGGAATTTGTTTTAAATGTAATTTTGAAATGCTGTTTTGATTCAAAAAACTCAAAACTGATTTAAATATAGAAATAACATGACCTAACTTGATGTGTTCTAAAAAAACAAAACCTCCATAAGTCAGTCCTTGATGTGAAAAAATTGAATCTCCTACTCTATTGGCTGGTAAAATTGAAATCAAATTGTCTTTCTCATCAAAAACAAGTAGGGAATAATCGTTAAACCTATCAGCATGATATTCCATAAAATCCCTGTGAAATAAAAATGTTGCATTCTTTGCTTTGCTAACAAATTCATTCCAAAGAGAATAATATTCTGATGTATAATGCTTTATAGTGAGGTTATTCACAATTATTTTTTTATTACAAATGTTGCTTTTTTGTGAATTAAGTTAAATTCTTACTTGAATAACTTAATTTTTAATAAATTAGTATCAAAATTAATCAATCTTGAAACAAAACTACTCTTTATTTTTTTCAAAAATACTGATTTTATCTTTGTTATTTACCATAAATATGCAAGGACAAAATGTTTCTTTGTACGAACAATTTAACGGTCGATATGATTTTACTTTTTTAGGAAACACTATGAATCCTCAAGAAAACACCTATCAACCTACTCCAACTATTTTTACTACTTCTGCTGCTACACTTACTTTGCAACCTGGTGATGTTGTAGAAAAAGCATTTTTATATTGGGCTGGTTGTGGAACTGGTGATTTTGATGTTAAATTAAATGGTGTTGACATTAGTGCTCAACGAACATTTAGTAACGTTTTACAAACTCAGTTTAATTTTTTTAGTGCTTTTGCAGATATAACAACTCAAATTCAAACTACAGGAAACGGAACTTATACTTTATCGGATTTAGATGTTACGAGTTTTATCAATCTTCATTATCAAAACAAAACAAACTTTTCTGGTTGGGCAATTGTTGTAGTTTATTACAATCCTAATTTACCTCTAAATCAATTAAATGTTTATGATGGTTTACAAGTAGTTTCTCAACAACAAACTCAATTGAATATTACTCTAAATTCTCTCAATGTAATTGATAATAATGATGCAAAAATTGGATTTCTTGCTTGGGAAGGTGATGTTGGTTTAGCTAATAACGAAACGCTTTCAATTAATGGAAATATTTTAAGTAATGCATTAAATCCTCCAACTAATGCTTTCAATGGAACTAATACTATAACTAATAGTTCTATTTTATATAATATGGATTTGGATATTTATAACATTCAAAATAACATTGCTATTGGAGATACTTCTGCTGATATTCAAATGACATCTAATCAAGATTTTGTGATGATTAATGCTATTGTTTCCAAGTTAAACAGCCAATTACCTGATGCAACTATCTCAATTGACGCGACTAATCAAGCATGTAATTCTAATATACTTTTGGTTGATTTTACGGTTTATAATGTAAATTCAACTGAAATTCTTCCTGCTGGAACTCCAATTGCTATTTATGCGAATGGTGAATTTATTGAATATACAGAAACTTTGACACCTATTCCTATAGACGGAAGTTGGAGTGATCAAATTAGTATATTATTACCTTTTGGTATTCCTTCTAGTTTTGATTTGCAATTTGTTGTAGATGATATTGGAACAGGAAATGGAATTGTAATCGAAATTAATGAAGATAATAACGAAGATAGTCAAGCTATAATTCAAAACAGTTCACCGACTTTCAATACTTTAGAAAATTTGGTGTCTTGTAATGAAGGTTTAACCAAAGGAACTTTTGATTTTTCACATTATGAAGAATTAGTAAAAACAGATTCTGATCAAGAAGTTTATTTTTATGAAACTATTGATGATGCTCTTAATCAAACTAATCCTATAATTAATACTACAAATTACATTGCCAATACAACTCCAAAAGAGATTTATATTCGAATTGAAAATGAAAATTGTTACGGATTTACTTCTTTTTTATTAACTACTCGAAATTGTCCTCCAACAGTTTACAACTATGTTTCAGGAAATTTTGACGGTTATAACGATGTTTTTTTTATAGAAGGTTTAAGAGATATTTTCCTGAATTTTGAAGTCAAAATATACAACCGTTGGGGAAAATGGCTTTGGACAGGAAATCAAGGAAAACCAGATTGGGATGGTTATGTAGAAAATGGAGTAGATGAAAAATATGCACCAGCTGGAACATATTATTATGTAATTTACTTGAATGATCCTGATTATAATGAACCTTTAGTAGGTTATTTGTACTTGACAAGATAATCTTACATATTTTGTGTGTAATAATTATAATCTTTCAACAATGTTCTAATAAAATCTTGATCGTTACCTAATTGATTTTTAATACCTGTTACACTAATTATTTTTTCTCTCAATTTTATTAAAGTTCCGAAATCTCTTGTCTTCACAGCAACTTCAAAAGTTTCTTTTATAATTCGAGCATCATTGTCTGAAAGTTTTATAACCAAAGGATAAGTTGGCACATAATCCTGATTTAAATCTTCAAGAATCGTATGATTAATGTTTATATTATTTTTTAAAGTAATAACAGCTGTTCCTGCAGCAATGTCACCAATTCTTTGGTTTTTCTTATTGAATATTATGGCTAATAATCCAATTACTCCATTTCCTATCAATACTTCAATTAATCGAAACAGCCATCTAATTAGATAATCACCAAAACCTGCTTGATAACCATCAATTTTAATGACTTTCATTTTCATTATTTTTTTTCCAATGGTTTGTCCTTCCCACAAACTTTCTAACAGTAAAGTATAAAAAATAACTGGTGAAAACAACATAATCATTATTGCACTAACAGACCAACCATCCATGCTTCCAAAATTTTTATCCAAACCAGATATGTCAATGATATAATACATGACTACCGAATAAGCTATAAGAACCAATATATCAAGTAGTTGACCAGCAATTCTAGAACCTACAGAAGCAGCTGTGAAATTTATAGTAACATTTTGTGTAGTTGTTATTGATAATTGACTCATATTTTTTATTTTAGCCTCTAATGAGAGAAGTTGCATTCATAAAACAAAATAAAGAAAAATGGCTTGAATTTGAACAAGCTATTTTTGGAAATCTTAAAAAAAATCCTGACGATTTAGCCAGTTTGTATATACATTTGGTTAATGATTTGTCTTATGCACAAACTTATTATCCAAAAAGCAAGACCGTTGTTTATCTTAATCATTTAGCTTCACAAACCTATCAAAAGATTTACAAAACTAAAAGAGAAGACACAAATAAACTAATTTATTTCTTTAAAACTGAAGTTCCTTTGTTAGTTTATCAATACAGAAGATATGTTTTATATGCTTTTTTAATTTTTGGTATCTTAACAGCTATCGGAGTAATTTCTGCTAGAAATGATGATACTTTCGTTAGATTAATATTAGGTGATTCATATGTAAATATGTCTTTAGAAAATATTAAAGATGGAAATCCAGTTGCCGTTTATAAATCAGGAAGTAATTGGGGAAGTTTTGTTGGTATTACTTTTAACAACCTTCGAGTTGGCGCTCTCTCCTATTTTTTTGGTATATTTTTAGGCTTTGGAACTTTCTATATTTTAATTATTAATTGCATTAAGATAGGCACTTTTCAGTATTTATTTTACAAAGAAAATGTCTTTTGGGAAAGTGTTAGAGGAATTTGGATTCATGGATCAATGGAAATTTTTGCAATGGTTATAGAAGCTGCAGCTGGTTTTGCACTAGGAGCAAGTATCTTATTTCCAAATACATTTTCAAGACTTAATTCATTCAAAATTGGATTTAAAAATACTTTTAAAATCTTTTTAAGTACTATGCCTTTTACTTTAATGGCTGGTTTCCTAGAAGGTTTTATTACAAGATATTCTATTGATATGCCTCATTTTTTAAGTGTTTTTATCATACTATCTACTTTAAGTGCTATAAGTTATTATTATTTAATTTATCCTTTTAAAGTTCACAAAAAAATAAATCTTAAAAACACCTAACTTATTAATATAGCTTAGTGAATAAATTCTTATCTCTTTTATTTTTTATTACTGCTTTTTGTTTTGGACAAAACGATTCGTTGCATCCAAAAGAAGAAATAATCTATGATACAGAAAACATCAAAGTAAAAGAATTCAGCCCAAAATTCAACGAAAAATACACTTCTAATGAATTTCAATATGAAACTAAAGTAGACGATTCAAAATTATCTGCTTGGAATAGGTTTTGGAAAAATGTTGGTGATTTTTTTAGAGAATTATTTGACTTTAGCAGTGCTGATGGATCACTTTCTGGTCTTGAAATAGTAATGAAAATTATTGCGTTTTTAATAATTGGTTTTGTGATTTTTATGATTGTAAAAATTATCATTAACAAAGAAGGTGGTTGGATTTTCTCAAAATCTTCTAAGACAATTAAGGTTACGGATTTAGTGGAAGAAAACATTCATACCATAGATTTCAAAAAATTAATTACAGAATCAAAATCAGGTAAAGAATTCAGAACTTCCATTAGATATTATTATTTATGGCTATTAAAATCTATGTCTGATAAACATATCATTGAATGGGATATTGAAAAAACCAATTCAGATTATTTATATGAAATTAAAAATCCTGAAACAAAATCAGAATTTCAATTCTTATCTTATATCTATGAATATTCTTGGTACGGAGAATTTGCTGTGTCTGAAACCGATTTCGAAAAAGTAGAAAAATCATTCCTAAAAGCCATTCAAAAGTAATATGAATAAAAGCCTAAAAATATATATCTTTATATTGGTTCTTATTTTAATAGGAATACTATTTGTTGATGCAAACAGACCAAAACCAATCAATTGGACTCCAACTTTTGCTTTAAATGATAAAATTCCGTTTGGACTTTATGTTTTTAGTCAAGAAAGTGAAAATTTGTTTTCTAATCAAAAAATCACAAAAATCAATGCTACTCCTTATGAATATTTTTATGATAAATATGATTACGAAGACTCAACTTACACCGTAAAAGGTGATATTCTATATATTAATGAAGATTTTACAATTGATGATTCTTCAGTTGACGAACTTTTTTATTATGCCAGCAGAGGAAACGATGTTTTTATAAGCTCAACTTTCTTTTCAAAAAGTTTAAAAGACACTCTTGGTTTTGAAATTGAAACAAGTAACATTTTTATGGATTCATTTGCTTTAAATGTGTCCAATAAAAACTTAAACCCAAAAGATTATTATTATTCAAAAGGAGTTTCTACCAAATATTTCTCTAAAATTGACACCACAAATACTGTAGTTTTAGGACATCAAAATAGTACAAAAGAAAATTTGACGAACTTTATAAAAGTTCCTTATAAAAGTGGAAATTTCTATTTGCATACTCAACCTATAGTTTTTACCAATTATTATATGTTGAAAGATAAAAACCATGAATATGTTGAGCAAATTAGTTCTTATTTAAATCAAGATAAAGTATATTGGTTTGCCAAATCGTATAATAACAGCGAGCTCAATCAATCAATTATGCGATATATTTTAAGCCAATCGAGTTTAAAATGGGCTTGGTATATTTCATTAATTAGCATTTTGATTTTTATTGTTTTTAATGCCAAAAGAAAACAGCGTGTAATTCCAATTGTTCAATCACTAAGAAACACAACCGTTGATTTTACAAAAACTATTGGAAACCTCTACTATCAAGAAGGAAATCACAAAAACATTATTGATAAAAAAATTATATATTTCCTAGAAAAAATAAGAAACGAATATTTAATTGATACAACCGAACTCGATGCTACTTTCACGAATCGTTATCAGCACAAATCTGGACATAAAAAAGAAGATATTGCAACATTAGTTCAATTAATAAATCACTTAAGAAGAAAGGAAGTTTGTAATGAATCTGATATTGTTACATTAAATCTTGCCATCGAAAAATTAAACCACAAATAAGACAAATAATTACTTTATGGAAAATAATATAGAAGAAATCGAAAACGAAAATTTAAATTTCAACAATCGTATTGATTTAGCACCTTTACAAGATAGTCTTCAAAAAGTTAGAGAAGAAATTGGTAAAGTAATCGTTGGACAATCAAAAATGATTGATCAATTATTAGTAGCTATTTTGGCAAACGGACATGTTTTGTTAGAAGGTGTTCCTGGTGTTGCAAAAACAATTACTGCAAAATTATTGTCTAAAACCTTATCGTTAGATTTTAACAGAATTCAGTTTACACCAGATTTGATGCCTTCTGATATTATCGGAACTTCTGTCTATGATTTATCAAAATCGAGTTTCGAATTTAAAAAAGGACCTATTTTTTCAAACTTTATTTTGATTGATGAAATCAACCGTGCTCCTGCTAAAACTCAAGCTGCATTGTTTGAAGTCATGGAAGAAACACAAATCACAGCAGATGGAACAACTTATCTTTTAGACAAACCATTTATTGTAATTGCTACTCAAAACCCAATTGAACAAGAAGGAACTTATCGTTTACCTGAAGCTCAATTAGACCGTTTTTTGTTTAAAATAAACATTGGTTATCCAAACTTACAAGAAGAAGTTGCGATTATCCAAAAAGAAAATGAGTTACAAAACAGAGATAAATTAGCAGACATTGCAAAAATTGTTTCTCAAAGTGATATTTTGAGTTTTCAAGGATTGATAAAACAAATTCTAATTGAACCACATCTTATAGAATATATTGCAAAAATTGTTTTAAACACGCGTGAAAATCCATTTTTATATCTTGGAGCTTCACCAAGAGCTTCCATTGCAATTTTAAATGCTTCTAAAGGTTTTGCCGCTATCAAAGGAAGAGATTTCGTTACACCAGACGACATTAAAGAAGCTGCAATTCCAGTTATGCAACACAGAGTTGTAGTTACTCCAGAAAGAGAAATGGAAGGCTTAAACAGTACCGAAATCATCAAACAAATCATCGATTCTGTAGAAATTCCTAGATAATTATTTTAAAAAAATGAAACAACTTTTTAAACAACTCTACCTTACTAATTTCTTTTTCTATTGCCTAATGGGTAACATAGGTTGTTTTGTGTTGTCTTATTTTTTTCCACTTTTTTACAATGCAAGTTGGTATCTTTTATATATTTTAATTGTCTTTACACTAATTGATGTTTTATTGCTTTTTCAAGCCAAATCTCCTATTGAAGCTTTTAGAGAAACTCCAGAAAAACTATCAAATGGTGATGAAAATGAAATTATAATTCGAGTAAAAAGCAAATACACTTTCCCTATTTACACAAGAATTATTGATGAAATTCCGTTTCAGTTTCAAGTTAGAAATTTTAATGTTTTCAGACGAATTAATGCAAATTCTAAAGACGAATACAAATACTTTTTAAGACCTACAGAAAGAGGTGAATATTTTTTTGGAAATCTAAATGTTTTTGCAAGTTCTCCTTTACGATTAACATCAAAGAGATTCAGTTTTGCCAATAACCAATTAGTTCCAACTTATCCTTCTTACATTCAATTACGAAAATACGATTTGATGGCTTTTTCGAATTCTTTATCACAATATGGATTGAAAAAAATCAGGAGAATTGGACATACGATGGAATTTGAACAAATCAAAGAATACGTTCAAGGGGATGATATTAGAACCATAAACTGGAAAGCTACAGCCAAACGCGACCAATTAATGGTAAATCAATTTCAAGATGAAAAATCACAAAATGTTTACATGATTATCGACAAAGGTCGTGTCATGAAAATGCCTTTCAACGGTTTAAGTCTTTTAGATTATGCTATTAATGCAACTTTAGTTTTATCGAATGTCATTCTAAAAAAACACGATAAAGCTGGAATGTTAACCTTCTCAAAAAAAGTTGAGAATAGAATAGTTGCCGAAAAAAGACAAAGCCAAATGCATCTCATTTTGGAAAGTCTTTACAACATCAAAACCGATTTTTTTGAGAGTGATTTCAGTCGTTTATATGTTGATATCAAAAACAAAATCAACCAAAGAAGTCTGTTAATTCTTTATACCAATTTTGAAACACTTGATGGTTTACACAGACAACTTCCTTATTTAAAAGGAATGGCAAAAAATCATTTATTAGTTATAGTTTTCTTCAATAACACTGAACTGAATGAATTGATAGACAAAAAAGCCAACACAGTTCAAGAAATTTATGACAAAGTCATCGCAGAAAAATTTGCTTTTGAAAAACGTCTAATTGTAAATGAGTTAAGAAAATATGGAATTTATTCAGTCTTAACTTCACCAGAAAATTTAACATTGGATGTAATTAATAAATATCTCGAAATAAAAGCTAGAGGAATTTTGTAAATTGTAATTCACAAAAATTTTTTATACTTACTTAATTGCCTATATTTATCGCTTAATTCTAATATGCGATTAAATGCGTTTCATTAAATTTCTATTCCTGATTTGCTTTAGCATTTCCATTCAGGCACAAGATTATTTTCCCAAAAATGATGGTGTAAAACAATCTTTCAAAAACCATGTAGCCATAACTAATGCTACAATTTATGTTTCATCTACTCAAAAATTAGAAAAGGCAACTTTACTTTTTAAAGAGGGTAAAATTTTAGAAGTTGGTACAACCGTTTCAATTCCTAAAAACGCAACTATAATTGATGCAACCGGAAAAACAATTTATGCTTCATTCATTGATGTTTTTAGTGAATTTGGAATCAAAAAACCAACCGATAAACCAGAACGAGGTTCATCTGCTCAATATGATGCTTCTCGCGAAGGATATTATTGGAATGACCACATCAAACCTGATTACAATGCTTTTGAAAACTTAAACTATGAATCAAAAAGTGCCGAAAAATTACGTGCCATTGGTTTTGGAACAGTTTTAAGTCATCATAATGATGGAGTTATTGCAGGAACAGGTTTGCTTTGGACGCTGAATGATGATGGAAATAACGCAACTCGTATTCTAAACAATAAAATTTCCCAACACTTCACATTCTCAAGAAGTAAATTTTCTCGACAATCATATCCATCTTCATTGATGGGAAGTATGGCTTTAATTCGTCAAGTTTATCACGATGGAAAATGGTACGCTCAAGGAACTTCTGAAACAAAAGATTTGGCTTTAGAAAGTTTTAATGCCAATAAAAATCTAATTCAAATTTTCAATGCTGGTGATAAATTAAACAGTTTAAGAGCTTCGAAAATTGGAAAAGAATTTGGAGTAAACTACCTAATCAAAGGAAATGGAAACGAATTTGAAAAAATAAATGAAATTAAAAACACAGGAGCAACTTACATTATTCCTTTAGATTTTCCTGAAGCTTATGATGTTTCTGATCCTTATTTGGCCCAACAAGTTAGTTTAAGCGACATGAAATTTTGGAATCAAGCTCCATTCAATTTAAGGATTTTAGCAGAAAATAACGTTCCTTTTGTTTTAACGACTTATGATAATAAAGAAGCTAAAGACTTTTTAGAAAACCTAAGAAAAGCTGTTTTTTATGGTTTACCCAAAGAAAAGGCAATTGCTGCTCTAACGGAAACTCCAGCTAAATTAATGAACCAATCAAATAGTTTAGGTACGTTGAAAAAAGGAGCTTTGGCCAATTTCATTATAGTCTCAGGTGATATTTTTGAAAAAGACAGTAAAATTCATGAAAATTGGGTACAAGGAAATAGAAACATTTTAGACAAAATGAATGTGGAAGACATTCGTGGTGACTATAATTTAGTATTCAACAATGAATCTTTCGACTTAAAAATATCAGGAGAACTTGAAAAATTAGAGGCAAAAGTCACTAAAGACAGTTTAAATTACGGAACCAAACTGAGTTATAATCAACCTTGGATAAATTTAGTGATTAGAACAAAGGATACTATAAATTCAGGTTATTACAGACTAACAGGTAACAAAACGTTCAATTATTTAGAAGGAAAAGCTGTTTTAGAAAATGGAACAGAAACAACATGGAGAGCTACTAAAAGAGAAGTTTCCGAAAATCCTGACGATAAAAAGAAAGAAGATAACAATGAGGATGAACCAAAAGTACCAGCAATGGTTCCTGTTACTTACCCAAATTTAGCTTTCGGAAATAATCAAAAACCTCAACAAGAAACGTTACTTTTCAAAAACGCAACAGTTTGGACAGGAGAAAAAGAGGGTGTTTTAAAAGAAACCGATGTCTTAATTGAAAACGGTAAAATTGTCAAAATTGGTAAAAGCCTTTCAGCCAAAAATGCCAAAGAAATCAATGCAACTGGTAAACACTTAACAGCTGGAATCATTGATGAACACTCACATATAGCTATTTCAAATGGTGTGAATGAAGGTGGACAAAATTCTTCTGCTGAAGTAACTATTGAAGATGTTGTAAATTCTGATGATATCAACATTTATAGAAATTTAGCTGGTGGAGTAACTTCTTCTAACTTATTACATGGTTCTGCCAATCCAATTGGTGGTCGTGCAGCTTTTGTGAAGTTAAAATGGGGTTATTCACCAGAAGAAATGATTGTGAAAGATGCTCCAAAATACATCAAATTTGCTCTAGGTGAAAATGTAAAACAATCTAATTGGGGTAGCGGTCGTTTTCCACAATCAAGAATGGGTGTTGAACAAGTTTATGAAGATTATTTTACACGTGCTTTAGAATATGATAAAGAATGGAAAACATACAAATCGGGTAAAACTAAAAATAAAGTTATGCCACGTTTTGATATTGAAATGGAAGTTTTAAACGAAATCATCAATAAAAAAAGATTCATCACTTGTCACTCTTACGTGCAATCTGAAATAAATATGTTGATGAAATTAGCGGAACGTTATAACTTCAGAATTCAAACGTTCACACACATTTTAGAAGGTTATAAATTAGCGGATAAAATGGCCGAACATGGTGTTGGTGGTTCTACCTTTGCGGATTGGTGGGCTTATAAATTTGAAGTAAATGATGCTATTCCTTACAATGCTGCTTTAATGAAAAGTCAAGGTGTTATGGTTTCTATTAATTCCGATGATGCTGAAATGTCAAGACGTTTAAATCAAGAAGCTGCAAAAGCGGTTAAATACGGAAACGTTCCAGAGGAAGAAGCTTGGAATTTCGTGACATTGAATCCTGCAAAGCTTTTACAAGTGGATGATAAAGTTGGTAGTATAAAAGTAGGAAAAGATGCTGATGTTGTGCTTTGGTCAGATAATCCATTATCAATTTATGCTAAAGCTGAAAAAACAATCGTTGATGGAACTATTTTCTACGATTTGGAAAAAGAAAATGAAACATTAGCAACCATCCAAAAACAACGTAGTGAATTGATTAATGCTCTTCTTGAAGCTAAGAATAAAGGTTTAAAAACACAAGAACCAAAGAAAAAAGAAATCAAACATTATCATTGTGATACGGTTGAAGAGTTTTAAACTTCAATATCAATTGCAAACTGAAACTTTTGAAACAGTAAAAACAAATTGAAACATACATTTTAAAATGAAAAAATACATATTCATATTATTACTGACAAGTTTTGCCTTTGGACAACAAACTCCAGCTTCAAAACAAACAAAAAGCATCCTTATTTTGGGTGGAAAAGCACATATTGGAAACGGAACAATCATTGAAAACAGCCTTATTTATATTAAAGATGGAAAAATTGCTGGCATTTATGATGGAACAATGGTAAAACCAGCCAAACATGATACTGTAATTAATGCATCAGGTAAAGAAATTTATCCTGGTTTTATTTCTCCAAATGCTACTCTTGGTTTAGTCGAGATTGATGCGGTAAAAGCTTCTGATGATGAAAGCGAAATGGGTGAAATGAATCCTCACATTCGAAGTATAGTTGCTTACAATGCAGAATCAGGTTTGGTCGAAGCTGCTCGTCCTAATGGTATTTTAATTGCCCAAATTACTCCTAGAGGTGGAAGAATTTCTGGAACTTCATCAATCGTTCAACTAGATGCTTGGAATTGGGAAGATGCAATCATAAAAGAAAATGACGGTATTCACTTAAACTGGCCGAGAAGTTACTCTCAAACAGGTTGGTGGGCTGAACCAGGAGGAATTCAACCCAACAAAAAATACGATGAGCAAACTACTGAAATTCAGAATTTCTTTAACAATGCAAAAGCTTATGCTGCTTCAAATGTAACGGTCAAAGACATCCCTTATGAAGCAATGAAAGGGTTAGAAAATGGTACAAAAACGTTATTCATTCATGCTGATGGTGAAAAAGAAATAATTGATGCAATCTTATTCAAAAAGAAAAACAACATCCAAAAAATGACTATTGTTGGTGGTTATTATGCGTATAAAAATGCTCCTTTATTACTTGAAAACAACGTTTCTGTTCTTTTAAGAAGAGTGCATGATTTACCAATATTAGAAGACGAAGACGTTAATTTACCGTTCAAAAATGCCAAATTATTATCCGATGCTGGAGTTTTAGTTGGGTTAGAAAACATGGGTGACATGGAAAGAATGCAAGTCAGAAACTTACCATTTTATGCAGGAACTTGTGTGGCTTGGGGAATGGATAAAGAAAAAGCGTTACAATTAATCACTTCAAATTCTGCAAAAATATTAGGAATTGATTCCAATTACGGAACTTTAGAAAGTGGAAAAAGTGCTACCCTATTCATCTCAGAAGGTGATGCTTTGGACATGAAAACGAATAAAGTCACAACAGCTTTTATTGATGGAAGACAAATCAGTTTAGAAAGTCACCAAACCGAATTATACGAACGATATAAAGAAAAGTTTCAAAGTGGCAAAGTGACTGAGTAGCTAAAATTAAACAGTCACAAAACAATTTTATAAGCTATTGAAAAATAAAAGCAGAGAAAAACTTAGTTACCATGCAACTTAGTCTCTCAGAAACTTAAAAAATGAAACAAATCACTTCCATACAAAATCCTTATATCAAATCACTTGTGCAATTGCAAGAAAAAGCAAAAGCACGCAAACAAACCGGTACCTTTTTAATTGAAGGAAAACGAGAAATTGAATTAGCCATAAAAGGAAATTACGAAATAGAAACAATATTATTTCTACCCGAATTAATTTCCGAAAAACAACTTAACAGTTTAACAATTAAACAGTTTAACACTATCGAAATTTCAAAAGATGTTTACCAAAAATTAGCTTATCGCGATACGACAGAAGGAATTGTAGCGATTGCCAAAACCAAAAACCTATCACTTTCCGATTTAAAACTACCAGAAAATCCATTAATTTTAGTTTTAGAATCCATTGAAAAGCCAGGAAACATTGGAGCCATGCTTCGTACAGCTGATGCAGCCAATATTGATGCTGTTATTTTAGCCAATCCAAAAAGTGATTTATATAATCCAAATATCGTTCGTTCAAGTGTTGGGTGTTTATTTACAAACCAAATTGCTTCAGGAACAAGCGAAGAAGTTATTACTTTTTTAAAAGAAAAAAACATCAATTTTTATAGTGCAACCTTACAAAACTCAAACGAATACCATAAAGTGGACTACTCTACTCCAACGGCTTTAGTAGTAGGAACAGAAGCTACAGGTTTAACCCAACTTTGGAGAGATGAAAGCACTCAAAACATCATAATTCCCATGCAAGGTGAAATTGATTCTATGAATGTATCAGTAGCTGCTGCCATTTTATTGTTTGAAGCTAAAAGGCAACGTGGGTTTTGATAAATTTTTTATTATGAAATATTACTTTAAACAACAATTTGTTTTGTCTTTATTTTTTTTTAGTATTCTTTTATTGTTAACCTATAAAAAATATAAATATGAAAAAGTTTCTTCAAATGAAAACTTAGTTGAAGCAATTCTAATTGATAAAAATTGTGATTATAAATTAGGACTTAAAACGTCAAATAAAAACATGAGTAGTATATCTGTTAAGTATTCAGATTCTATTTATAATTTAGATTTAGATTATAAATTTTGTGATAGCTTAAAAATATATCAAAAGATGAAATTATACATAGATAAAGAAAATGATGAATTATATCTTAAGAACAATACAAATTTTAATAGTCTGATATACTTTTTGATTATTTTGATTATTTTGACCCTAATACCCTATAAATTATTAAAAAAATAAAAAAAACATTTTACTTTATTCTATATATGCCAATAATAGGCTTATTGTCTATTTATGTGTATGTTTTAATAACAATGTTATCTATAAATTCAACAAAATTTTACAATTTTGATCCTAAAAATACTCCTGTAAACTTTTTATATGATTTTATGTATCCAATACCAATATTAGGACATATAGCTATTTTATTTGGAGGTTTAATTTTTATACTTGATTACAGTAAGTTTAGAAATAAGATGATACCAAATTATGTGAAATTCATTTATTTAATTGGTATAATAATGACTATTTTTACCCATTACTTTGATTTAGGTTATTGTCAGATTTGGTTTTTTGATTAAAAAATTAGCTGAAAAAAGAATATTTTGTCCCAATTAATTAAAACCCGAGATAGTACATCAAAAATCCCAAAAAAACATTTGTCCAATCCATAACTTTGTTATAACTTTAGGTATCTAATGCAAACCTATGATAGAAATTGATATTGAAGCTGAAAACAAAGCGATTGCCAAAGAATACAAAGAACTTTTACGCATTAGTTATCAAACACTTACAACCGATGATAAGAAATTAATTCGAAAAGCGTTTGATGTAGCCGTTGATGCCCACAAAGACCAAAGACGAAAGTCGGGAGAAGCTTATATCTTCCATCCTATTGCTGTGGCAAAAATTGTCGCTTCAGAAATTGGTCTTGGAGCTACTTCAATTGCTGCTGCTTTGATGCATGATGTCGTTGAAGACACAGAAATCACTGTTGATGACATTGAAAAAATGTTTAATCCAAAAATCGCTCAATTAGTCGAAGGATTAACCAAAATTGCTCAAGTTAAAACCGAACAAGAAGTTTCTCTACAAGCGGAAAATTTCCGTAAAATGCTATTAACTCTTAATGAAGATGTCCGAGTAATCTTAATCAAAATTGCCGATAGATTGCACAATATGCAAACTATGGAAAGCATGGTGGATTATAAACAAGCAAAAATTGCTTCGGAAACACTTTATATTTATGCACCGTTAGCTCATCGTTTAGGTTTGTACAATATCAAAACGCAATTAGAAGATTTAGGTTTAAAATATACGGAACCGGAAGTTTACAATGATATCGTAAGTAAAATAAAAGAAACTAAGGAAGAACAAGACGCTTATATAAAATCAATTTCAGATGTCTTAACCGAATCATTGAATAAAGAAGGAATTGAATTTTCTTTAAAAGGAAGACCCAAATCTATTTATTCGATTCGAAGAAAAATGAAAAATCAAGGGGTAACCTTTGATGAAGTGTATGACAAGTTTGCGCTTCGCATCATTTATAAATCAGATTTGCATGACGAGAAATTTTTAGCTTGGAAAATATATTCTATAGTAACTGATCATTATCGTCCAAGTCCAAGTCGTTTGCGTGATTGGATTTCATCCCCAAAATCAACTGGTTATGAAGCATTGCACATCACTGTAATGGGACCAAAAGGACGTTGGGTTGAAATTCAAGTGCGAAGTGAACGAATGGATGAAATTGCTGAAAAAGGATATGCTGCGCATCACAAATACAAAGGTGTTGGTACTGAAGAACATGGTTTGGAAATTTGGTTAAACCAATTAAAAGAAGCTATTGAAAACCAAACAACTAGTAATGCAGTTGATTTTGTAGAAGATTTTAAGCTGAATTTATATGCCAAAGAAATTTATGTTTTTACTCCAAAAGGTGATATAAAATCCTTACCCAAAGGAGCAACCTCACTCGATTTTGCTTTCAGTATTCACTCAGAAATTGGTTGTAAAACAAGAGGAACAAGAGTTAATGGTAAATTGGTTCCTTTAAACTATGTTTTAAACAGTGGTGATCAAGTTGAAATTATTACTTCTGAAAATCAAAAACCAACTTCACAATGGTTGGATTACGTAACTACTTCTCGTGCAAAGAACAAGATTAAAAATGTTTTAAATGAAAGCACCAAAAGAATTGCAGATGAAGGAAAAGAAATTCTTACCCGAAAACTTCGTCATCTTAAAATTACACTCAATGAAACAACCGTTAATGAATTAGTTACCTTTTTTAAACTACAAACTAGTTTAGATTTGTTTTATAAAGTCGGTTCAGGTTCTATTGAAAATCAAAAACTGAAAGAATATGCTGCTCAGAAAAGTAATACGTTAGTTAATTTCTTCAAGAAAACAATTACAAGAGCTCCAAGCGCAAAACCTGAGCAAATTAAAAAAAATGAGCTGAACAAAAAATACGACATGCTTGTTTTTGGAGCAGCTCAAGACAAGTTAGAATACAAACTTTCTACTTGTTGTAATCCTATTCCTGGAGATGATGTTTTTGGATTTGTTACTATTAGTGAAGGAATCAAGGTACATAGAAAAGATTGTCCAAATGCAATCAGCATGCAATCTAACTACGCTTATCGAATTTTGCAAGCCAAATGGATTGATTCAAGCCAAGAGGAATTTAGAGCAACATTAAACATAACAGGAATGGATACTTTAGGATTAACAAATGAGTTGACTAAAGTAATTTCAAACCAAATGCACGTTAATATTCAAAACATATCTTTGAGCAGTGATGCTGGAATTTTCAATGGAAAAATTACGGTTGTAGTTGCCAACAACACCATCTTGAAAAAACTAATTGAAAACATCAAAAAAGTAGATGGAATAGATAAAATTACAAGGATTTATAAAAATTAAAATTTTCAATAAACTTAATTTTTGTTAATAAATTTGGAAAACCTATTTCATACAGAAAACAAAATCAAAAAAATAAAAGTATCTTTGCCATTATTTGATGGTTAACCCTATGGAAAACAACACAAATCAAGAAGTAGTAAAAAATGTTTTTACAAAGTATTTAGAAGAAAAAGCTCACCGCAAAACTCCTGAACGCTACGCTATACTTCAAGAAATATATGAATCAACTGAACATTTTGATATCGAATCTTTGTACATCAAAATGAAAAATAAAAACTATCGTGTCAGTAGAGCAACACTTTACAACACTATAGAATTATTGTTAGAATGTGGATTGGTTCGTCGTCATCAATTTGGCCAAAATCAAGCACATTACGAAAAATCATACTTCGATAAACAACACGATCACATTATCATGACAGATTCTGGTGAAGTTATCGAATTTTGTGATCCAAGAATTCAACAAATCAAACAAACCATGGAAGAAATTTTTGGTATTGAAATCAATACACATTCTCTTTACTTCTATGCAACTAAAAAAGAAAATTAACTACAATACAACTTACAACAAATATTTACAAAATGACCGTAGATTTATTACTAGGATTACAATGGGGTGACGAAGGAAAAGGAAAAATCGTTGATGTTCTTACTTCAAAATATGATATTATCGCTCGTTTTCAAGGTGGACCAAATGCTGGACACACTTTAGAATTTGACGGAATTAAACATGTTTTAAGAACTATTCCTTCTGGTATTTTTCATAAAAACGCTAAAAACATCATCGGAAACGGTGTTGTAATTGATCCTGTTGTCTTTCATAAAGAAATTGAAGGTTTAGAAAAATTCGATATGGATGTAACTTCTAAGTTATTCATCTCTAGAAAAGCTCACCTTATATTACCAACTCACAGATTACTTGATGCTGCTTCTGAAGCTTCAAAAGGTAAAGCAAAAATTGGTTCTACTTTAAAAGGAATTGGACCAACTTATATGGACAAAACAGGTAGAAATGGACTTCGTGTGGGTGATATTGAATTAGAAGATTTCAAATTGCGTTATAGAGCTTTAGCTGACAAACATGAGTCAATGATTGCTTTTTATGATGTAGATTTACAATACAACCTTCAAGAAATGGAAGATGAATTTTTTGCATCTATTGAAGAATTAAAAAAATTAACTTTTATTGATTCTGAAGAATATTTAAACAAATCATTAAAAGAAGGAAAATCAATCTTAGCTGAAGGTGCTCAAGGTTCATTATTAGATGTTGATTTTGGAACATATCCATTTGTAACGTCTTCTAATACAACTGCTGCTGGTGCTTGTACAGGTTTAGGAATCGCTCCAAATAAAGTAAAAGAAGTTTTCGGAATTTTCAAAGCATACACAACTCGTGTTGGAAGTGGACCATTTCCAACTGAATTATTTGACGAAGTTGGTGCTTCTATGGCAAAAATCGGTAACGAATTTGGTTCTGTAACAGGAAGAGCAAGAAGATGTGGTTGGTTGGACTTAGTTGCTTTAAAATATGCTGTTCAAGTAAATGGTGTAACTGAACTTTACATGATGAAAGGTGATGTTTTATCTGGATTTGATACATTGAAAGTTTGTACAGCCTACACTTACAAAGGAGAAAACATCAGTCATTTACCTTACAATATTGAACCAGAAAATGTAGAACCAGTTTACACTGAAATGAAAGGTTGGCAAGCTGATTTAACAAAAATGACAACGTATGATGAATTACCAAAAGAATTAAAAGATTATATCGAATTCATTGAAAAAGAAGTTGAAGTACCAATTAAAGTTATCTCAGTTGGACCAGACAGAAAACAAACAATTACAAAGTAAGAAGAAATTCAAATAAATTAAAACCGTAGTTTTCAGTAAAAAAGCTGATTCTACGGTTTTTTCATACATATACTTATAAAACTTTCTTAATTGAAATCAGCTTATGTACTTTTTAATTAAATTTGACGCAAAATAAATAGCATTGAAAAATTTAAAATACCTATTTTTTATTATAATTCTTTCTAATTTTTCTCTTTTTGCACAAGATGAAAACAAGAAATCAAGTAAAATTGTAATTGAACATTCTGACTTCATTGATAAAAATCAAAATGAAATTCCAGGAGCAATTGTCTTTACAGGAAATGTTCGAGTGCTTCACAATGGTGTAAAAATTAGTTGCAACAAAGCCTATCATTTTACAGATGAAAATTATGTAAAAGCTTTTGGAAATGTTCAAATGGTTCAAGGTGATACTATTTTTATGAACAGTCGTTATGCAGAATATAATGGAGATAAAGAGTTTGCCTATGCAACTGGAAATGTAAACATGCGTTCTCCAGATTCAAACTTAGTGACAGACACTATTTTCTTCGATAGAAAAGCACAACAAGCTTTCTACAACAGCTTTGGAACTATAACAAACAAAGACAATACTTTAAAAAGTAAATCTGGCAGATATTATTTAAATGAGAAAAAATATTCATTCAAAACTGCTGTAACAGTTGTAAATCCCAGAAGCACCATAAAAACCAATCATTTGGATTATTATGATAATTCAGGTCATGCTTATGTTTTTGGACCATCAACAATCACAAGTAAAACCGATTATATTTATACAGAAAATGGTTTTTATGACACAACAAATGATATTGGAAAACTAAAGAAAAATTCTCATATTCTTTATAATAGTCGAAGAATTGAAGGTAATGATATCTTTTATGACCGAAAGAAAAATTTCTCTAAATTAATCAACAATGTAAAAATTACAGACACTGTAAATAATCTAGTAGCAAAAGGACATTACGCAGAAGTTTACAGAAACACTACAACCAAGAATGACTCAATGTTTATTACTAAAAAAGCATTAGTCATCACCAAAACCGAAAATGATTCTATGTACATGCACGGAAAAAAAATCTTGGTAACTGGTCCACCAGAAGATCGAATTATAAGAGCTTACAATAACGTTAGATTCTATAATTTAGATATGAGTGGAAAATGCGATTCTTTACATTCAAGTAATAAAAATGCCTTATCAAAATTAATAGGAAGACCTGTTTTATGGAGCAACAAAAGTCAAATGACTGGAGACGTGATGCATATTATTGGAAATAACAAAACTGAAAAAGTAGATTCTTTGAAAGTATTGAACAATGCATTTTTAATTCAAAAAGACACCTTAAGCGAAAATGGTTACAGCCAAGTTAAAGGTCAAAATTTATATGGAAAATTTAGAGACAATAAGCTTTATGAAGTAGACATCGTAAAAAACTGTGAAGGTATTTTCTACTTACGTAATGAAGAAGATGGTGAACTAATTGGAATTGACAAAAAAGTTTGTAGTACTATAAATTTAAAACTAGAAGATAATACTATTCAAGACATGACATTTTTTACTAGTACTGAAAGTTTTTTATATCCAGAATCAGAATTCCCTGAAAATGCAAGAAGACTTAGAGGTTTTGTTTGGAGAGGTGATGAAGAAATAAAATCCAAAGACGATATTTTTCCGCAAGAAGAACTCGATTTAGATGAAAAAATTCAAAAAGAAACGAATGCCAAAGAATTATTAGAAGATGTACCAATGGAAGTTCTTAAGGAAACATTGGACTACGATAAAAACAATCCTAAAAAGAAAGAGTAATTAGTATTTAATTAGCAGATTGCAGAAAGCAGTCTTAAAGCTTTTAACGTATTTAAACTATTACCTATAACCTATTACCCATTACCTATTATAAAAAATGTTATCCGATTTTTTCAAATACCAAGCACAAACCACTCCTCACCCATTAGCCATGGAAATTTCTCATGCTAAAGGCTCTTATATATATGATACAAAAGGAAATAAATTTCTTGATTTTGTAGCTGGAGTTTCTGCTTGTACTTTAGGTCATCAAAACAAAAGAGTGAATGATGCTATAAAAAATCAATTGGACAAATATTCACATGTTATGGTTTATGGAGAATACGCACAATCACCTGCAACAGAATTATGTAAACTTTTAGCCAAAAATCTTCCTTATCCATTAACAAAAACCTATTTAGTAAATTCTGGAACAGAAGCTATTGAAGGTGCTTTAAAGTTAGCTCGTAGAGTCACAGGAAGAAGTCAATTAATTTCCTGTCACAATGCTTATCATGGAAATACTATGGGAAGTATGAGTGTGATGGGTTTTGAAGAACGCAAACAAATCTTCAGACCTTTAATTCCAGATGTGGATTTTATTACTTTTAATAATGAAGCTGATTTAGAAAAAATTACCACAAAAACAGCTGGAATTTTATTGGAAACCATTCAAGGTGGAGCAGGATTTATTAAACCTGAAAACGATTTTCTTAAAAAAGTTCGTCAACGTTGTGATGAAGTTGGTGCTGTTATGATTTTAGATGAAATCCAACCAGGTTTCGGTCGAACAGGAAAATTATTTGGTTTCCAAAATTATGATATCATTCCAGATGTTGTAGTTATGGGAAAAGGAATGGGAAGTGGAATGCCTGTTGGTGCTTTCACTGCTTCCGAAAAAATGATGGATTTATTAAGCGATAATCCAAAACTAGGACATATCACAACTTTTGGAGGTCATCCAGTAATTGCAGCAGCTTGTTTAGCAACTCTACAAGAATTAACCGAAACTAATTTGATACAACAAACATTAGAAAAAGAAAATCTATTCAGAAAATTATTAGTTCATCCTTTAATAACTGAAGTTCGAGGAAAAGGCTTAATGTTAGCTGCCATGACAAAAAGTCCTGAAATAACCAACAAAGTCATTCTTCGCTGCCAAGAAAAAGGATTAATTTTATTTTGGCTACTCTTTGAAGGCTCTGCTATTCGTATAACTCCACCACTTACCATTTCAAATGAAGAAATAGAAGAAGGTTGTGGCATTATTCTTGAAGTTCTTAATGAAATTGACGCTGAATAAAAGAGATTTATTGGAAATCAGAAAATATCAAAACCTTTACTTCCTAACTTTTAGCGGTTTATCTATTCAAATTGTTAATTAAATTGTTTAAAACAATACAAGCTTCAAATTAGATTAGCTTATAATTTAGTTAATTTTAGATAGGATAAATTTTCAAAACCAAAAGCTATGAATTTGAGTCACGAAGAAGAAAACAACCAAGGCTTATCCTTATCCAAATTTGAGTCAATGCTTAAAACTAACAAAGTTTTATTTTTTGATTCTGAAGAGTTTGAAGATATCATACTTCATTACATGGATACAGGAAGGTTAAATCTTGCCAAAAAAGCACTTAAACTTGCTTTAGAACAACACCCAAAATCTACTGGTTTAAAATTAGTTCAAGTAGAACTTCTTATTTTTGATGATAAAATTGATTTAGCAGACAAACTGTTGAATGAATTATACGCAATTGAACCTACTAACGAAGAAATTTATATCCAAAAAGCGAATATTTTTTCTAAAAAAGATGAACACGAAAAAGCGATTGAGTCATTAAAAACAGCACTTCAATATACTGATGATTTTGCAGATGTCTATTCTATGATTGGAATGGAATATCTTTTTATGGATAATTTAGAATTAGCCAAAGAAAATTTCATCAAATGTTTAAATGAAGATACAGAAGATTATTCTTCACTATATAATGTTGTTTACTGTTTTGACTTTTTAGATCAAAATGCTGAAGCTGTTACCTATTTAGATAGTTTCATCAACAAAAATCCATATAGCGAAGTAGCTTGGCACCAATTAGGTCGTCAACATTATGCATTAAAAAACTATGAAAAAGCAGTTTGGGCATTTGATTATGCAACACTGATTGACGAAACTTTTTTAGGAGCTTATCTTGAAAAAGCAAAAGCTTTAGAAAAATTAAGAAAATACCAAGAAGCTATTGACTGTTATACAATCACAATGGAATTAGACGATGTTACTTCGTTTGTTTTATTGCGTGTAGCAAAATGTTATGAAAAATTAGGCAACAACAAAGAAGCCTTAAAATATTATTCAAAAACAGTTCATGAAGATCCATTATTGGACAAAGCATGGATTGCCATTACAGATTTTTACGTAAGACAACTTGACTTTAAAAAAGCATTGTATTATGTAAATAAAGCTATCGGAATTGAAGGTGATAATAAATTATATTGGAAACGTTTCGCTTCAATCAATAGAGCTTTAAAACTATATGAAGAAGCTGAATATGGTTACAGAAGAGCTTTTGAATTAGGTGACACTGATTTAGATACCTATATTTATTGGGCTGATGCACTACAATATGTTGGTGATTATGAAATTGCTGTTGAAGCATTATTACAAGGTGTTGAAAATCATCCTGACAATTATGAGATTGAATACCGTTTGGCTGGTTTATATTACATCTTAAATCAGACTAAGAAAGGGAAATTTCATTTAGTAAATGCTTTACAAAGCAACTACAAGAATCACAGTATTTTAGAAAATCATTTTCCTGCAATTTGGGATAAAAAATCAATTCAAAATCAAATTATTAAATTTAGAAACTAGTTTAAAATTTTGATTTAGGCTTTTTTCAAGTATTCCATTTCATGAGAAAAATTTTTCCAGATTACTTCTTAATCACCTTAAAAGGAATTGCCATGGGTGCAGCTGATGTTGTGCCAGGAGTTTCTGGTGGTACAATTGCATTCATTTCTGGTATTTATCAAGAGTTAATTGATAGTATCAATAATATTGATATATCACTTCTAAAAACCTTGAAAAAAGAAGGTTTAAAAGTAGCTTGGAAACAAGCTAATGCTTCTTTTTTACTTTCTTTAGTTATTGGAATAGCAATAAGTGTACTAACTTTTTCCAAAATAATAACTCATTTATTAGCTACTAAACCCATTATGGTTTGGTCCTTTTTTTTCGGATTAATTATTGCAAGTATTTTACTCATTTGGAAACAAATTACAAATTGGAAAACTATTTCAATTGTTGCGTTAATTTTAGGAATAATTCTAACATATTACATTACAATTGCACGACCAGTAAGTAGTCCTGAAAGTTATCCTTATCTTTTTCTTTCTGGATTTATTGCCATAATTGCCATGATATTACCTGGAATTTCAGGTGCATTTATCTTATTGTTAATGGGTTCTTATGAAACAGTAATTGGAACAATAAATCAATTTAGAGAAGGAATTACCCAAATGAATGTGGAAATGCTATCAACAGCTTTAATGAAATTGGGAGTTTTTGCAATTGGAGCAATTATTGGTTTAAAGGCTTTTTCAAAAATTTTACATTGGATGTTTGATCACCATAAAAACACTACATTAGCTTTGTTAGTAGGTTTTATGATTGGTTCATTGAATAAAGTTTGGCCTTGGAAAGAAGTTTTAGAAACTCGCATAAACAGTCATGGTGAAACAGTTCCTTTTATTGAAAAAAGTATTTTACCACAAGATTTTAATGGTGATGCTCAGGTAATTACATCAATAATTTTAGCTATATTTGGCTTTCTTGTAATCTACGGAATGGAAAAAATTGCAGCTCGTTTGGGTAAAAATTAATACTTTAAACATGAAGAAGAAAGTAAAAAAACAAAAAAAATATGGTTTAGTCGGAAAAAATATAAGCTATTCTTTTTCAAAAAAACACTTTACTAACAAATTTCAAACATTACATTATGACAATTGCGAATATTTGAATTTTGATATTCCTTCTATAAAACATTTTCCAAAAATATTCTCAGAAACTAAAGGAATTAAAGGGTTAAATGTAACCATTCCTTACAAAGAAGAAATAATTCCTTATTTAGATTCTTTATCCAAGAATGCCAAAAAAATTGGTTCTGTAAACACAATTGTGGTTTCTAAAAAAAAGAAATTAAAAGGTTATAATACAGATTTTTATGGTTTTAAAAAGTCACTAAAACCACTTTTAAAATCAAATCATACAAAAGCTTTAATTTTAGGAACTGGTGGAGCAAGTAAAGGAGTTGCATTTGCCTTAAAAAAATTAAATATTGAATATGATTTTGTATCAAGAAATCCTGATGAATTTCAAATTTCATATGATGAAATTGATGCAGCCATTTTTGAAGAATATACTATAATCATCAACACAACACCTGTTGGAACTTTTCCAGATGTTGATGTTTGTCCAAACCTTGATTATAACTTATTTACAAAAAAACACATTGCTTATGATTTGGTCTATAATCCTGAGGAAACAATGTTTTTAAAGAAAGCTAAAGAACAAGGAGCAACTACAAAAAATGGCTATGAAATGCTGCTTTTTCAAGCTGAAAAATCGTGGGAAATTTGGCATAAAAAGTAATTTTATTGTATTTTCTTAATTTCAAATTCAAAAAATCGTTACTGCTTAATCTTCAATCTTTAGGATTTTCTTTTGAAATTTCCCTATGAGTTAGTATCTTCGACGCATAATAGTAACTTATACATGAATCATGTTAGAAGAAAAGAATGATAACCTGCAAGAAGCAGACGGACAAAATGCACCAGAAACAACAAATGAGATTGTTGAAAATCAAAACATTACAACAGAAGAAACTCCAGAAGTTGAACAAACAACTGAATCTAAAACAGCTTCTTCAAACCATGTAATGGATGAAATTGACAATTCAAATGCAGAAGAAAGCGAGGATGACTCTATAAAAGACAGACATGAAATCCCTTTATTGGATTATGATGCTATGTCGATGGAAGCACTTACTGAAGAATTAGACAAATTAGTTTCTAATGAAAAAGTAATGGCAATTAAAGACCATGTAGAAGAAATCAGAAAAGCGTTTATGTCACATTTTCATGATGTTTTAGAAGAAAAACGTGAAGAATACAGTGAACAAAATGAAGGAAGTACAGATGGTTTTGAATACCATTCTCCAATAAAAAATAAATTTGATGCTATTTTTGATGACTATCGTTCCAAAAAATCAAAACACTACAACCAATTACAAAGTAACTTAAAAAATAATTTTGAAGTTAGAAATAACATCATCGAAGATCTAAAAAACCTTATAGATTCTACAGATGAAAGTATTGGTGATATGTTCAAAAAAATGAACGAAATAAGAGAACGTTGGAACAATGCTGGTTCAATCCCAAGAGATAAATACAACATTCTTTGGAACAATTATCATTTTCATGTAGAGCGTTTTTATGATTTAATTCATTTAGATAAGGAAGCTAGAGATCAAGATTTTAAAAATAATTTAGAACAAAAACAACAACTGATTGTTCGTGCTAAAGATTTATTAGCTGAACCAGACGTAATGAAAGCTTTTAGAGAATTGCAGTTATTACACAGAGTTTGGAAAGAGGAAGTTGGACCAGTAGACAGAGAACACAGAGAAGCTGTTTGGAATGAATTTAGTGAAATCACTAAACAAATGCACGATAAACGTGAAGCTTTAAATGCAAATGCTCGTGAACGTGAAATGGAACATTACAAAGCTAAGCAAGAAATTATAGCTCAAATTAATGCCTTAGGTACTGAAGAAGTTTCTGGTCATAAAGGTTGGCAAAACCAAATGAAAAAAATGGAAGCTTTACGCGAAACTTTTTTCAAAGCTGGAAAAGTACCTGCTGAATTAAATGAAGAAACTTGGGCAAAATTTAAAACTGCTGTTCGTGATTTCAATAAAAACAAAAATGCTTTTTATAAAGAAATCAAGCACGACCAACAAGACAATTTGAATAAAAAAATGGCTTTGGTTGAAAAAGCAAAATCACTAAAAGATAGTGAAGACTTTAAAGCTACAACTCCAATAATGAAGCAAATTCAAGAGGAATGGAAAAAAATTGGACATGTACCAAGAAAACATTCTGATTCAATTTGGAAAGAATTCAAATCTGCTTGTAATGAATATTTTGATAGATTACACAAAGTTCAAAATGAAGAAAACAAAGAAGAAATTGAAGCTTATGAAAATAAGAAAAACTTCTTAGAAGAAATAAAATCATTTGAATTAACTGGAGAGCACAAAAAAGATTTAGATGCTATAAAAGCCAACATTGAAAAATGGAAATCTTTTGGGAGAGTTCCTTTTAACAAAAGGCACATTGAAGGAAAATTCAATAAAGTCTTAGATGCATTATTCGAAAAATTAAGCTTGTCTAAAAAAGATACTGAATTGATGAAATTTGATAATCGTTTAGAACATCTAGCTGAGAACAATGATGACAGAGCTTTAGAAAAAGAAGCTTTCTTCTTGCGGAAGAAAATTGATGAAGTTCAAGGTGAAATTTTCCAATTAGAAAACAACATTCAATTCATCACTTCAAGTTCAAAAGGTGAAAATCCATTTATAAAAGAAGTGCATAAAAGTATCGACAGACACAAAGAAGATTTAAAGCTTTGGAAAGAAAAACTATCCAGACTTAGAGATATGTAAAGTTAAAATCCCGATTCATTCGGGATTTTTTATTTTTTAAAACTATATTCTCTTTCCACTAAACAAATTCGGGTTGTATAAGATTTATACCAATCACTTCTTCCCTTTTCTTGAGCTACAAGATGTTCTAAATTTTGTTTCCATTTTTTTATGGATTCCAAATCTTTCCAATACGAAACCGTAATTCCTATTTCACTTCTTGCTGATTCAACACCCAGAAAACCTTCCTGCTTCTTGGCTAATTCTTCCATCAAAACAGCCATTTCAGCATAACCTTCTTCTATTGCTGTTCGTTCTGAAGTGAAAATTACTGCGTAATACATTTTTTCTATTTGTTAAACTGCTTAATTGTTAAATTGTTGAACTGCAAACTACTTTCTATCAACTTATCCCTTATCTCTTTTCCCTAATTTCTCTAATTTACCTTTAATAAACTCTACACTACAACCTCTTTGCTTCTTCCCAAAAAACATCCATTTCAGCTAAAGACATATCCGATAAATTTTTACCCAATTCACCTGCTTTACTTTCCAAATACATAAAACGTTTCATGAATTTCTTATTCGTACGTTCTAAAGCGTCTTCTGGATTAATTTTTAGAAATCTAGCATAATTGATCATCGAGAACAAAACATCTCCAAATTCTGCTTCCATTTTGTCTTGATTGTCAACTTTGACTTCTTCTTGCAACTCATTAAGTTCTTCTTGCACTTTATCCCAAACTTGATGGCTTTCTTCCCAATCAAATCCAACACCTTTTACTTTATCTTGAATACGACTGGCTTTTACCAAAGCTGGTAAACTTTTAGGAACTCCTTCTAAAACTGATTTTCTACCTTCTTTTAGTTTTAATTTTTCCCAATTGCGTTTGACATCTTCTTCATCTTCCACAACTACATCACCATAAATATGTGGATGTCTTTCAATCAACTTATCACAAATAGAATTGGCTACATCTCCTATATCAAAGTCTTTTGTTTCGCTTCCTATTTTAGCATAAAAAACAATGTGCAACAACAAATCACCCAACTCTTTTTTAATTTCTTGCATGTCATTATCCAAAATGGCATCACCCAATTCATAGGTTTCTTCAATGGTTAAATGACGAAGACTTTCTAAAGTTTGCTTTTTATCCCAAGGACATTTTTCACGCAAATCATCCATGATATCTAATAATCGGCCGAAAGCTTGTAATTGGTTTTCTCTGTTATTCATTTTCTTGTTGATTTTTTGCTCTTGAAATTGTCCTTGAACTTGATATTGTAAAATTATGGAAATATTTTTAGAAGCGAGTTAGATTTAAATTTTAAAACTAAACTCTAATTTTTATTTTAAGAATTTATTATATTTGATATATGACCTATTACAAAAATTTTCTATTAAAAAATAAAGCAGCCATATTTTATGGTATTAGTTTAGCTTTTTTACTATTTCTTCTCAAATGGTTAGAACTTCGTTTTATAATTATCGATCACTCTTTTGAAATTTATATTGGTTCAATTGCTTTAATTTTTACTGTATTAGGTATTTGGCTTGCTTTAAAACTGTCAAAACCAAAAGTTGAAACTTTAGTAGTTGAAAAAGAAATTTACATTAAGAATGATGAAATATTTATTCTAAATAACACCATTATTAATGAACTTGAGATTAGTAAGCGAGAATTAGAAATATTGGGTTTATTAGCACAAGGTTATAGCAATCAAGAAATTGCTGAAAAAATTTTTGTTTCATTAAGTACAGTAAAAACACATAATCAAAATCTTTTTACTAAGCTAAATGTAAAAAGAAGGATACAAGCAGTTGAAAAGGCAAAAAAATTACAACTCGTTCCCTAAAACAAATCATACTTAAGTACTAATTAAATGTAAAATTAAAAAAATAGCCGAAAGTATGAGTGGAATTTTCACTTACTTTTTCATATTTGTACAAATTAAAAAAAATAAAAAACTATGGGTACAAAAAATGTTTTAATCTACGGAATTATCGCTGGAATTATAGTTTCTTCTTTAATGCTTTTAAGTGTTAATTACATGAGTCACTGTGAAGGAAACGTTGATTTTGAAACTAGTATGCTTATTGGGTATGCTTCTATGCTTATTGCTTTTTCACTTGTTTTTGTTGGCATAAAAAATTACAGAGACAAGTATAATGGTGGAATCATAAGTTTCGGAAAAGCTTTTAAAATTGGTATTATGATTGTTCTTATTGCTTCGACTATATATGTTGTAGCTTGGCTTATTGATTATTTTTTCTTTATTCCTGATTTTATTGAAAAATATTCAACTCATATGCTTGAAGAATTAAAAGCAAGTGGAGCAACACAAATAGAAATTGATAAACAAGTAGAAGAAATGGCAAGTTTTGCAAAAATGTATCAAAATCCTTTCTTTAATGCTATGATGACTTATATGGAAATTTTACCTGTTGGATTAGTTGTTACACTTATTAGTTCTCTAATTTTAAAAAGAAAAGCTAAATAAAAATACTACTTATAGAGTTTCTTTATATTAATAATCAAATAACACTTAAAATACATTAACACAACATAATGAATCTATTTTTGTTGTGTTAAATGTATGTATGAAAATATTTTATGCCATTCAGGCAACCGGAAATGGTCACATCAGTAGAGCCATGCAAATTTATCCCTATTTGCAAAAATTTGGAACTGTAGATTTTTTCTTAAGTGGAAACAATTCTAGTCTTCAAACCGATTTACCCGTAAAATATAAAAGTAAAGGTTGTAGTTTATATTACAGCAAATGTGGTGGATTAGATTATTGGGATATAGTAAAAAACATCAAACCCAATCAGATTTATAAAGACGCTAAATCATTACCTTTAAAAAATTATGATGTGATTATCAATGATTTTGATTCTATCACAGCTTTAGCTTGTAAGTTGCAAAAAGTACATTCGGTTCAATTTGGACATCAAGCGAGTTTTGTTTCTTCAAATACTCCAAGACCAGAAAAAAGAAGTCTAATGGGTGAATTTATTTTCAAAAATTATGCTCCAGCTCCTAAAAATATTGGATTGCATTTTGATCAATATGATTCTTTTATTCATCCTCCAATTATAAAAGATGAAATTGTAAATGCTGTTCCAAAAAACCTAAAACATATCACAGTTTACTTACCTTCATTTGATAAAGATTGTTTAGAAAAAGCTTTTAAATCGGTTGTTGATGTTGAATTTCATTGGTTTTTAGATACTGTAAAACAAATACATACTATTGGAAACATTACTTATTTTCCGGTTGGACAAAAACAATTCAACAATAGCTTAATCAATTGCGAAGGAATTATTACTGGTGGTGGATTTGAAACTCCAGCTGAAGCTTTGTTTTTAGGCAAAAAAGTGCTTTCTATTCCAATAAAAGAACATTACGAACAAGAATGTAATGCTGCTGCTTTAAAACAATTAGGTGTTCCAACGCTTAAAGATGTTGGAGATGATTTTGGTCAAATCATTGAAAATTGGCTGAATACTCAAATTATTTATCCTAAAATGCAAGCCAACAACATTCCAGATACTTTACAATATTTATTTGACACTTATAATCATTAAATAACATCATAAAAAAAGTCCAAACGTTCATTTGGACTTTTTTATATATTTATTCAAGTAAAACTTATTCTGAAGCTTCTTCTTGTTTTTCTGTTTCTGGCTCTTTTTCTGTTAAAGCTTCAATTGTTACTAAACCTTTTGGTTGTAATAAGTTGTACCAATTCAATACTTTTTTGATATCAGAAGTATAAACTCTATCTTCATCAAACTCTGGTAACACTTCTCTGAAATAAGCTTTTAATTTAGCATCATCTTCCTTGTGAGAAATAGCTGGTCCTTCGTTTTCTTTTTCAGCAATTGCTTTTAAAACTTCTGCTAAACGAACTTCTTCGTTGTATGTATAAACAGCAATTTCTGAAAGTAAACTTACGTTTGCTCTTAAACCTACTGTGATTTTTTTTCCGTCTAATAACGATTCAGCAACGAATCCTGTTCTTGTTTGAACTTTTAATTCATATAAACCTGGCTTTCCAGAAATAGCTAATATTTTTTGTAAACTCATTCTTTTTTATAATTAATGGGTGGCAAATATATATTTTAAAGTCGAAAGTTCAAAGTTGAAAGTGTAAAGTTTAACTTTTTTTACTGAACATTCGTAACCGAAAATTGAACACTAAAATTATCTTCCTTTTTTGCTGAAAAATTTCATTCTATAATCAGGAAAAGCTTTGCCTTCCATAATGTTTTTTAGCTTTTTTGAAATCAATTTCTTTTTTAAAGAAGATACATGATCCGTAAACAAAATTCCTTCGATATGGTCATATTCGTGCTGAATTACACGAGCAATTAAACCATTGTAAACTTCAGTTTTCTTATTGAAATCCTCATCAAAATATTCAATTGTAATAGTATCATGACGCAAAACATCCTCTCTAACATCTGGAATACTCAAACATCCTTCGTTAAAAATCCATTTTGTTCCCTCTTCTTTAAGAATTTTTGCGTTGATAAAAGTTTGTTTGAATTTTTTTAATTGTGCAGCTTCTTCTTTAGACACATCATCACTATCAGCAAAAGGTTCCGTGTCAACAATAAAAATACGAATTGGCATTCCAACTTGTGGTGCTGCTAATCCAACACCATGAGCGTTGTTCATGGTTTCATACATATTGGCAATTATTTCTTTAAGATTTGGATAATCTTTAGAAATCTCTTCGCATTTTTTTCTTAAAACGGCTTCACCGTAGCCATATATAGGTAATATCATTTTTTTGAAATTTAGAGTTTTGAATTCAGAATTCAAATAGGGTGCAAAAATAGTATTTTGATTTGAGTATAAAAAGTTAATTAATTTATTTGTTAAACCGTTTAAACCAATTACCCATAACCCTTTACCAATTACCTATTTTCTGTTCATATAATCTTGCAACATAATTGTAGCGGCAATTTCATCAATTAAAGCTTTATTTTGACGTTGTTTTTTCTTTAAACCACTATCAATCATTGTTTGAAAAGCCATTTTTGAAGTAAATCGCTCGTCTACTCTATCCAAAGGCATTGTTGGAAAAGTCATAGTGAAGGTCTTAATAAACTTTTCAATTATGGCAGCACTTTCTGATGGAGTTCCATTCATTTGTTTAGGCTCACCTATAATGACTTTTTCTACCTTTTCTTTGGAAAAGTAATCTTTCAAAAAAGTAATCAAAGTTTCAGAAGGAACTGTTGTTAATCCTGAAGCAATGATTTGCATTTCATCAGTAACTGCAATTCCTGTTCGTTTAATTCCGTAATCTATGGAGAGAATTCTAGGCATATTCTTTATTTAATAATAACAAACTCTGCTAAAGTAGCCATTTTTCCTTTGTTTAACTTTAATAAATTTCCATCGTAATAATAGTTATCCGCAATTTCTAAAACCTTTGCTAACTCTTTTTCAGTTGTCATATCTACACAAGCCATTTCAGTTGAGAATACTTTCGAAAATTTAATTTTGTTCATCTCTTCATTTATTTCATAATCTCCACCCATACTATTACATCCTGCAAAAGCGGTCATTCTTCCATCTGGATTAAAAGTTATTCCTTTCAGTTTATCTTGATTCGAATTTTCAACATCTTTGCCGTTAAGCTTAATCAATTTCCATTTAGAATTTTTCAAGGTTATTTTATCAACTGATTTTAATTCTTTTTTCAATTGATATTTGGAAGCCAAATCACCTTCAATTTTTTTTCCATTTACATCTAAATGAAATAGAACATTTTCACCAACAAAATATTGATTAGGAGCATTTAATCCAACTAAAGTTATTGTATTTCCTTCTTTATTCCATTCAATATTTCCGCTTTCATTAAAAATCTCTTTTGACTTTCCTTTATAAATAGTTTCCTTAATGTAACTGTCGTCTGTTAAAATTAAAGTAGTTTCTATCGACTCACAATCTGCACAAGGCAAACTTCCAACATAGGTTCCTTGATAATCTAAACTATTCATAGCATTGTGGTCATCTGAAACCATTTCAACAGCTGTTGAATCAACTGCTACTTCGTCATTATCCTTTTCTGCTTCTTTCTTACACGAAGCAAAACTTAAAGTTATCATTAAGGCAAGAACTATACTCTTTTTCATATTTGTGGTATTTATTTTTAACAATATTTTGTAAAATTAATCAATTATTAAACAATCAAAAATAATTCCAAAAGTTTATAAAATACTATCTTTGTGAAAATTTTAAACCATGCAAAACTTACAAACAATTATAGAACAAGCTTGGGAAAACCGTGCTTTATTACAAGAAACTGAAACTACAAATGCCATTAGAGAAGTTATTGAATTATTAGATAACGGAAAACTTAGAGTAGCTGAACCATCTAATAACGGTTGGCAAGTTAACGAATGGGTTAAAAAAGCAGTAGTTATGTATTTCCCAATTCAAAAAATGGAAACTTGGGAAACAGGTATTTTTGAATATCACGATAAAATGGAATTAAAACGCAATTATGCTGAAAAAGGCATTCGTGTGGTTCCTCCAGCTGTGGCTCGTTATGGTGCTTATATTTCTAAAGGTGTAATTATGATGCCAAGTTATGTAAATATTGGTGCTTATGTAGACGAAGGTACTATGGTTGATACATGGGCAACTGTGGGAAGTTGTGCTCAAATTGGTAAAAATGTACATCTTTCTGGTGGTGTTGGAATTGGTGGTGTTTTAGAACCATTACAAGCTGCTCCAGTAATCATTGAAGATGGTGCTTTTATTGGTTCAAGATGTATTGTGGTTGAAGGTGTTCGTGTAGAAAAGGAAGCTGTTTTGGGTGCAAACGTTGTTTTGACTGGTTCTACAAAAATTATAGATGTTACTGGTGATGAACCTATTGAATATAAAGGAGTTGTCCCTGCAAGATGTGTAGTGATTCCAGGAAGTTATACTAAGAAATTTGCAGCTGGTGACTATCAAGTGCCTTGTGCATTAATCATTGGAAAACGTAAACCATCAACGGATTTAAAAACTTCATTGAATGATGCTTTACGCGAATATGATGTAGCAGTTTAAAAATAAAATCCAATTTATAAAATTCCAAATTCCAATTTAATCGAGATTGGAATTTGGAATTTTTATTTTCAAAGTAAATAAATTGTAAATATTTTAGCATTTCATACATTTGCCGAAATATTTCATCCATGAGAAATTACTTTCAAAGTATAATTCTGTTTTTTAAACGCTTTTTATTGATAGTTATAATCTATCAATTGTGTCGTCTTTTATTTTTGTTTTTTAATAGAAACGCGTTTAACGGATTGACATTAAAAACATTTTTAGGTGGTTTACATTTTGACCTATCTGCCATAGCTTACATCAATATCATCTTTGCAATTCTACATTTTATCCCTGGAAAATTTAAATATAAATCAGGTTATCAAAAAGGCTTGAAAATCGCATTTTATGTGGTGAATTTGGTTTTTATTTTGACCAATTTTGTAGATTTTGAATATTATAAATTCACCGGAAGAAGAAGTTCGTTTGGAATGATAACTGCCTCTGGAATGGAAAATGAAATTGGAGGTTTAATTCTTTCTTTTTTAACTGAATTTTGGTTTTTACCTGTTATTGCTCTTGTTTTAGCTTTTGCATTTTGGAAAACAATTCCAAATATTAAACTTGTATTTTCTGAAGAAAAAGTCAACTATTTAGTGGTTAAACAAATCGGTCTTTTCCTATTTTTAATTGGATTTGTATTTTTATTAGGTCGCGGTGGTTTCCAAAAAAAACCTTTAAAAGTTGTTGATGCAGTAAATTATGGTTCAATAAGTCATTCTGCTTTGGTATTAAATACTCCTTTTTGCATTCTAAAAACTATCGGTAAAAAAGAAACTCTTGAATCTCCTAAATATTTTGCAGAGGCTGAATTAAATTCAATTTTCAATCCAGTTGTTGCAACAAATCCTTCAGAAAGACAAACTAAACAAAATGTTGTTGTAATCATTTTAGAGAGTTTTGGAAGAGAAAATATTCAACGTGGACAGACTCCTTTTTTAGATTCTTTAATTACAAAATCGTTGTTTTTTGAAAATGGTTTTGCTAATGGAAAATTATCAATTGATGCTGTTCCTTCAACACTTTCAAGTATTCCAAGTTTGATGAGTTCATCCTTAATTACTTCAAGTTATTCAATTAATGAAATTTATGGTTTACCCAAAATTTTAAAAGACAACGGTTACAATACTTCTTTTTTTCATGGAGCATTTAATGGAAGTCAAAACTTTGATCAATATTGCAAAGTAGCTGGTTTTGATACTTATTATGGTAAAAACGAATACGATGGCCCTGAAGCTTTTGATGGGAAATGGGGTATTTTTGACGAAGAATTTTTTCAGTTTTATTGCCGAAAAATGTCGAGTTTCAAACAGCCCTTTTTTACATCTATTTTTAGTATTTCTTCTCATAATCCTTATAAAATTCCAGAAAAATATAAAGGAAAATTTCCAAAAGGAACAACTAAAATTCAAGAAAGCATAGCTTACTCTGATTATGCTTTGAAACAATTCTTTAAAACAGCTAGTCAACAAGATTGGTTTCAAAACACCATTTTTGTAATTACTGCAGATCATACTTCTTCTGAACCAACGGAAGAAAAGTTCAAAACAAATGTTGGAAAATTTAGAATTCCTATTTTATTTTATAATCCAGGAAATCCAACTTTTGGTGGTATAAGTTATAGAAATGTGCAACAAATTGATATAATGCCTTCACTAATTGATTTATTGCATATCAAAACCAATATGATAACTTTTGGAAAGTCTTATCAATCAGAAAAAGATTTTGTGGTTTACTATTTAGACAATATTTACCATTATATTCAAGGTGACTATTATTTGGCATTTGATGGTAAAAAAGCTTTGGCTTTGTATAATTTTAAAAACGATGAATTGATGAAAACCAATTTAATTTCCACAGAAAAAGAAAAAGCTGCAACTATGGAACGTTTTATAAAAGCTTATGTACAATCGTTTAATGAAAGGATAATCAATAACCAATTAACGGTTCATTAATTTTTCTTGACGTTGTAATTTTAGCAATTTCGCATATTTCATGTGTGAAAAGAAACCTTGAATTAACGCAATTGTAATTCCATCAATTCCATTGAAAATTCCTTTTTTTAAGAAATAACATCTTATAAAAGCTGTTAATCCATTAATTACAGGTTTGGCTGCTCCTACTCTTTTTCCTTGTTCAAAAAGTTGTTGGGCATGCCAAGTTGAATATTGATTTTTCTTTGCAACAATTTGTTCGAATGAATCCCAACCATAATGTAAAATATGAACTGAAATACGTTTTTCGTTAGTCGCTACAATTGATTGATGCACTTTTGCTTCAGATGGCTTTGCGGATTTTTTATTAAAAAAACGAACTTTATGATCTGGATACCAACCCGAAAAATCGATTAATTCATCACCTAAAAAATTCTTTACTCGAAACGAAAAAGCATCATAATTCCCAATTAAATATTTTTCATCTAAAATGAATTTTTCAGCATCTTTATCTAAAAATTCATCTGCATCCAAATTTAAAATCCAGTCATTTTTGCAATAAGGTAAACCGTGAGTTCGTTGTGGTCCATCACCTAAAAAAGGTTGAGATATAACTTTTGCTCCTTTGGATTCAGCTATTTCAACCGTTTTATCTTTACTCAATGAATCAACAATGATAACTTCATCACATACTTTGAACAAAGCATCGATGCATTTTCCAATGTTTTTTTCTTCATTAAATGTAATAACTAAACCGCTGATTGCCATATTTTGAATTTTATAAGCACAAAAATACTGTTTTTATTTAAAGTTTTTAACTTTCAGTTTACTTATGTACTTTAGCACTTTAATTTAGAAAAATGAAAATTTTAATCATACAACAAAAACGAATTGGAGATGTTTTAACCAGTTCAATATTAGCCAATAGTCTTAAAGATCATTACCCAAATGCAACAATTGATTATATGTGCTATGCCAATTGTGTGGATGTTTTAAAAGAAAACAAAGCGATTTCTAACATAATAGTTTTAGAACAAAAAGTTAGAAAAAACTATCTTTCGTTATTTAAATTCATTTTTAAAATTAGAAGTCAGAAATATGATGTGGTTATTGATGCCTACAGTAAATTAGAAACCAATTTAATTACCTTTTTTTCTGGTGCAAATTATAAAATATCCTATGAGAAAGGCTATTCAAAAATATTTTATAATCACAACATCAAACGATTACCAAATGGTACAAAAAGTAATTATGGTTTAGCCATTGAAAACAGATTAGCTTTGTTAAAACCTTTAATCAAAGAAGAAATCACTGATTTTAAATCCAAAATTTTTCTTTCCAATTCAGAAATTGAAGCTGCCAAAAAAACTATTTTAGAAGCTAACATTCCACAAAACAAACCTTTATTTATGATTGGCATTTTGGGAAGTGAGTGGTACAAAACCTATCCTTTAGAAAAAATGGCTGAATTGTTAGATTACACGGTTGAAAAAACAAATGCTTCATTATTATTCAATTATATTCCAAACCAAAAAGAAGATGCTTTAAAACTTTATAATTTATGTAATGAAAAAACACAAAAATCCATTTTCTTTGACATTTATGGAAAAAGTCTTCGTGAATTTTTAGGATTATTATCACAATGCAATGCTTTGATTGGCAATGAAGGTGGTTCTGTAAATATGGCAAAAGCATTATTTGTTCCAACATTTTCTTTATTTTCTCCAAGTGTGGATAAGGAAACTTGGCAGATTTTTGAAGATGAAAAGAACATCTCCATTCATTTAAAAGATTTGAAACCTGAAATTTATGCGGAACATGATGAAAAATTCATCAAAGAACATACGTTTAAATACTTTGAAGAATATCCAATTGAATTGATTAAAGAGAAATTGGATGAGTTTTTCAAAGAGATTGGTTAATTCTTGTCATGCTGAACTCGATTCAGCATCATGTTTATCTTTAATAAGTTCCTGAAACAAGTTCAGGATGACAAACGTTAACTATAAATACTGAGAAATTCCCTTTTCAATAGCAGTTATATTATGCTTTTTATTGTAAGCTCTAATAGCAAAGTTTTTCTCCCAAGTTTCTTTGGTGGCATAACCTCTTTTGTGATCTAAATGCAAACAAATAGCTTGATAACGAATTTGTTTTGCCAAAATTCCAAAATTAAATAAACGTTCACCTACTTCTCTGTCTAAACCACCATATTGCATTTCTTCGTTGAAACCATTTACTGCAATTAAATCACTTTTAAAACAAGAAGTGTTGTGACCGTTAAAGGTTTTCTTGGTTGGAGTAATCCAATTCATGAAAATAGCAAAGAATTTGTTGTGAGTCAGTTTTGTCAACTTAAAACTCTTTTTTACTCCATTTTTGATTAACCACGAAGTTGAAAAACAGTTTTGCAATTTAATATCTTCGAATGAAATAGTATTTGAAGTTTCCATGGGCAATTTGAAATAACCACCAGAAAGAAAATATCCTTTTTCCTGAAATTTTAAATGTTGCTGCACAAAATCTTTTCTTGGAATGCAATCTCCATCTGTAAATAATAAATAATCTGAATTAGTTTTGAGAATGGCTTTGTTTAGAATTTTACATTTTTGAAAACCATTATCTTCTTGCCAAACATGTACAATTGGAAATTTAAATTTACTTTGAAAAGAATCTATAACATCTTTAGTTTTTGAAGTAGAACCATCATCAGCAACAACAACTTCAAAATCATTCTCGGTTTGATTACAATAACCTTCGAGAACTTTTGATAGCCATTCTTCTGAATTGTAAGTAGTAATAATTACGGATACCTTCATGAAAACTATTAAGATTGGAAAATTACTATTTTTTCCAAAACTTTAACCTCTTTTTTATCCTTTTTTTTCGGTAAAAACGATATTGAAAATCTTTGGTAAGATTCCACATGGTTGCAAAAACTTTAGCCTCATCAATTTCAGAAAGTTTAGCATATTCGCTACTCATAATGGCAACCATATCTTCTTTTGGAGTAATTTTAGATAAGTTTTTCATACGAGTTTCAAAATCCATTTTGTTATGAAATTTCATTCTATTTAAATCTACCAAATAAAAATCATATTTCCCTTCTGGTCTTTTGATAATCAAGGTATTTCCTGGTGAATGATCTAAAAATTCAATTCCCTTTTCATGCATGGAAAACGTGAATTGCGTAAACTGACGTAAAATATTTTCCGCATCAGGATAATCCGTTTCCACCAATTCACGATACGTTAAATCACATTGCAAATGTTCACTTACGTAATAACTATCTTTCAATCCAAGAAATGAAGTATTTTCAAAATAAGCAACTGGTTTTGGTGTTCCAATGTTATTTTCTAAAAGAAAATTGGCATATTCAAACGAACGTTTTGCTTTAGATTTTCTAAAATATCTGTAAGCAATTTTATTGATTATGTTTGGTTCTTTAAAAGATTTAATATTTAAAGTCAAGTTATCTAATTCAAAAAGTTTAATGGTATTTCTGTTTCCTTTTATGAAAATTTTACCTGAATTGTCGAAATTCTTGATAAAATTTTCAATTTGTTTTTTCTTCTCTAAAAAGGCATCGTTTAGTTTGTACACCATTATTTTTTTTTCAAAATTATGCATACAATTTAATTAAACCAATATTTTAGGTATTTTTACCAAAAAATAAATCAAAAAATGAGTTTATTACCAAAATCATCCCTTGTAACTCCAACTTATAATTGGCCCGAAGCTTTAGAACTTTTATTGTTAAGTATAAAAAATCAAAGCATTTTGCCCGATGAAGTATTAATTGCTGATGATGGTTCAAGAGAAGAAACTACAAAATTGATTGAAAAATTTCAAGCAGATTTTCCTGTTCCGTTGATTCATATTTGGCATGAAGACAATGGAAATCAGAAGCCAAAAATCATGAATAAGGCAATAGCTAAAGCCAAATATGATTACATCATTGAAATTGATGGTGACATTATCATGCACAAAGATTTTGTTAAAGATCATTTGACTTATGCTGAAAAAGGACTTTATTTATTTGGTTCAAGAGTAAATATTCAAAAAGATATTTTGAAAACTATTTTTGATAAAAAAATAATCAACTTTGGTTTTTTTGCGAATGGAATTAAAAAAAGAACAAGAACTGTTCGATTTCCATTATTTATGAGATTTGCTAAAACTCACGAAGAACGTTCAAGAAAATTGAGAGGTTGCAACATGTCATTTTGGAAAGAAGATTTTATTAAAATCAACGGTTTTAATGAAGGATTAGTGGGTTGGGGAATTGATGATTCAGAAATGATTCAACGGTTACACAATATTGGCATCAAAGGAAAAAGATTGAAACAGACAGCTATTGCTTATCATATTTATCATAAAGAACAAGATAAAAACAATCTTGAAATCAATAATGCTATTGAAAAAGAAACTACAGAAAAGAAGATAACTTTTATTGAAAAAGGAATAAATCAGTATTTATAATTAACTTACAGCTACTAATTTTTGATATTCTTCTAAGGTTTTTTGAGCAATGTATTTTGCTGTGAATTGTTCTCTCATTATTGCCTTCCCTTTTTCAGAGAATTTATTTTGTAAATCTCTATTATCAAGTAATTGAACCGTTTTTTCTGCTAAAGATTTACTGTCTTTTATTTCTGAAATGAATCCATTTTCACCATCAATTATAATATCCGATACAACACCAACTTTAGTGGAAACCACTGGAACACCAATCAACATAGCTTCTAATAAAGATGTTGGACCACCTTCACGCTGAGAAGTCAATAAAAAACAATCAAACTGACTGTTCAGAGATGATGCATTTTTAATTTTATCCATAAAAACAATATCCTTAAAGACTTTTTTTTCAATAGCATATTGTTTTAGAGTATCTGTTTTTTTTGAAAATTCACCTACTTGAATAAAAACAATGTCATCTCTTTTTAAATTGTGTTTTAATTCAGCTAAAACATCAATTAAAGTAAATAAATCTTTAGCATTTGTATGATTGGCAATATTTCCAACAATAAACTTTTCATTAGGAATATTATATAATTTTCTAATACTTATTTTACTTGATTCATTTAAAATATTTAAGGAAACACTATCATTTATTACTACTGTTTTACTTAATGTCATTTTATTTAATGTTTGTCCAAAAGAATCTTGAACCATCTTTGAAACACAAATAATAGAGTCTAGTCGCTTACTATTATATTTAAGTTTACTTAAAATACTACCACTTACACCAACTCCTTTTTTTGAAAAAACTAATTTTACATTAAATCTATAAATCAAGTTTGACATTAAAAAAAACATTAAGGAATCACTTGTGTGCAAATGAACAATGTCAGGCTTATGATGTTTAATAGTTGTGGCTAAATGCTTATAATTAGAATACTTGTTGAGTTTTCTTTTTTTACAACTAACAAATGGAATATTAACTTTATTACATTCGTCTTGCAAAACGGAATTATTTATACCATAAACAATATTTTCTACATTTAATTCGTTTAGCTGTGGCACTATATAGATAATCTGTTGCTCATTTCCTCCCCAACCTTTTGCACCAGATATATGTAGTATTTTCATAAAATTATTTGTTACTTTGCCTACGATAATTTTTTGTAAAAATATATAAAATAAATTGCAGTTACAAAAGAGAATTAAACAAAAAACAAACAAAAAATGCTAGATTTAACTATTGTTATTATTAATTATAATACTAGTAACTATACCATTAAATGTATAGAAAGCATTTTTGAGCACACTTCTAAAAATTTAAATTATAACATAAAGATTGTTGACAATCATTCAAAGAAAGAAGATGTCAACAAACTTGAAAGTTATATAAATGAATTAAACAACCCAAAAATTTCTTTTTTAAAAAACCATATAAATGTAGGTTTTGGTGGAGGAAACATGATAGGTTGTCAATTTTCTGATGCTACATATTATGCATTCGTAAATAATGATTCTTTACTTCTAAACGATTGTTTTTCAATCATTATCAACGAAATGAAGGAGAATGAAGAATA
Organism: Flavobacterium ponti; assembly: GCF_042652765.1. Classification (NCBI taxonomy): domain Bacteria; kingdom Pseudomonadati; phylum Bacteroidota; class Flavobacteriia; order Flavobacteriales; family Flavobacteriaceae; genus Flavobacterium; species Flavobacterium ponti. The sequence goes on along the minus strand of NZ_JBHSGW010000004.1, from coordinate 328,576 downwards.
TGGAATTTGTGGACCTCAAAGCTATAAAGAAAATGGAAAGTTATTGCCAACTTTAGATCATTTTTCATCTCCAATGAAGGAATTATTTGGACGCTATTTTTTAGAAAGCTTAAATCCTAATAAATACCCAAACAGAAAAGTTGAGTATACTGCACCTAAACGTGGTCAATTTGTTTCTGGAAGTTTTATGGTGGTAAAATCAGAAGATTTTTGGAATGTTGGAGGTTTTGATACTAATATTTTCTTATATCAGGAAGAAACTGATTTATGTCTTCGTTTAGCAAAAATTAAAAAATACGCATATTTAATTCCAGAAGCTAAATTTATACATTTTCATGGTGCGAGTACTCCGAAATCAATTGAAATCAAAACAGAATTAAAAGTTTCGTTGTTGTATGTTATAAGGAAACATTATGGGTATATTAACTATAGAATTATATTATTATTTTTACAAGTAAAGTATTTTTTAAAGAGCATTAGAAAACCTGAATATTGGTATTTATTTAAAATCTTATTTAGAGGAGGAAGGTTAACAGATTCATTAAAACATAAGCAAAACAATAAATAATTTTTTTATGAATCTTTTTAAAAAGCTTTTTAATAAAGAAACTCATTTTGATTTTAACTCACTTGAAAACAGTGAAAAATATAACCCAAGTCAAAAAACTGTTATAATTATCTCAGGTTCAATCCCTACTTTTGATAGAGATTCTGGATCTAATAGATTAAAAGAAATCATTCTTGCTTATTTAGAAATAAATTATAATTGTATTTTATGCTATAATACATCTGATGATGACGAAAATTATACGCGCTTTTTTAAAGATCAAAACGTTATATTATTTTCCGAATTAAAAAATAAAAAGAAAACAATTTCTTTTTTGAAATCAAGCTTTAATATTGATTATGTTTGGTTTTATGGTCCAAATTCCTTAAAAAAACATTTTAAAAATTTCATTAAAATAGTACCAAAATCAAAGACAATCTATGATATGGTAGACATTCACTTTTTAAGATATAAAAGAGCAATTGAATTAGACCCAAAAAGAATTTCACTCAGAAAGAGATATAAAAAATATTTTAAAATTGAAACTAATTTAGCAAAAAAAACGGATTTAATTATTGCTATATCTGAACAAGAGAAAGAGATAATGTCGTCTTATATAGACAAAAATAAAATTATCACCATTTCTAACATTCACTATCCAAAAATTGATTTACAAAAAACACTTTCTTTTGAAAACAGAAAAAATGTTTTGTTTATTGGTTCAGCTCATACTCCAAACATTGATGCTTTACATTTTTTAAATGAAAAAATAATGCCATTAGTTTGGGAAAAAATTCCTAATCTAAAAGTAGATATTATTGGTAATTTAGATAAAGAAATTACCGATATTAATCATCCAAACATGGTCTTTCATGGCTATGTTCCAGAAATTGAATCATTCTTTAATTCTGCAAAATTTATGATTGCTCCTTTGCGATATGGTGCTGGTGTTAAAGGAAAAATTGGGCAATCTTTTGAATATTATTTACCTTTAGTTACTACAAAAATTGGTGCTGAAGGAATGTTTTTAAAACACAACGAAAATGCCTTAATAGCTGATAATGCTGAAGATTTTGCTAATGAAATAATCAGCCTTTATGAAAATAAAGAACTTTGGCTAAAACTTCAAAGCCATTCAGAAGATAGTTTAAAACCATTTTCTAGGGAAATTTTAAAAGAAACATTAATAAAAATATAGTTATGAAGTTGAAAAAAAAAATAAGCCTTTTTTTTAGAAGAAGAAGAAAAGTTAAACAACTTGAAGATAAACTAAAAAACATACAACCTAAAGAACTTAAGAGTATTGATAGATCACCTATCTCCTTTAAAAGTTCTGAAAATCCAAAAGTTTCTATAATCATTCCATTTTATAATCAAGAAATTTATACTTGGAATTGTCTTCAATATTTACATAAAAATTTAACGGATAATTATCCATATGAAATTATATTAATTGACGATAATAGTTCAGAAAAATATGATTTCACAAATGCTTCTGGAATTAATATTATTAAAAATGAAATCAATTTAGGCTTTTTAAAAAATATTAATAAAGGAATAAACGCTTCAAAAGGTGAGTATATTTATTTATTAAATAATGACACAGAAGTTTATGAAAACTTCCTAGATGAACTTTTTTACGTATTTGAGAACCATAAGAATGTTGGTGCTGTTGGTTCTATGTTATTAAATCCTGATCAAACATTACAAGAAGCTGGTTGTGTTTTTATGAAAGATTTTACTATTCATCAAATTGTAAGAAATAGAAAACCTTTTTATCCAGAAGTCAATTACATTAGAAAAGTGGATTATTGTTCAGGTTGTAGTTTATTGTTTAAAAAACACAAAGACAATGGAGATATAAACCTTTTTGATGAACAATTTGCCCCAGCTTATTTTGAGGAAACTGATTTATGTTTTGATTTGAAATACAATCAAAATAAAAATATTTACTATACTCCTTTCTCAAAGGTTTTACATTTTAATGGAATTACATACAACGATAAGTCTAAACAAAACCAAGAAAGTAATAATAGAAAAGAAATTTTATTTAAAACGAATCAAAAAAAGTTTTATGACAAATGGAATCAACAAATAAATAGTATTCAGGCTGAATGTGTTGAAGATAGAATTTTAGAGATTAACAATAATAAATCTATTTTATTTATAAATGATACTGTTCCAGAATTTGATAGAGATTCAGGCTCAAATAGATTGAAAGAAATTATGAATGTATTTGTTGAAAAAGGATACAATGTAGCTTTTGTTTCCAAAGACATATTCATTTGGCAAGCCTATTTAGAAGTTTATCAAAGAATGGGAATTAATATTTTTTATGAACATTTACAATACAAAGATTATAAATATTTCATTTCTAAATATTGTGCAAATGCCAACTATGTTTGGATTTATGGTCCAAATAGTTTTAAAAATTATTATGAAAAAATAAAGCCTCTTTTTTCAAATGCAAAATTCATATATGATATGGTTGACATTCATCATTTAAGATTTAAAAGAGCATCTGAAATCAACAAAGAGGATAAAAGTAATTTTAAAAACTATTTAGCCTACAAAAAAATAGAACTAGAAGCCGCAAAAGTATCTGATTATACAATTACTATTTCTGATGATGAAAAAGAATTTATGAAAACATTTTGTGATGAAAAACAACTAATTACAATATCTAATATTCATTATCCTAAAGTAAAGCAAAATGAAATAAATCCGTTTGACCGCAGAAATGACATTCTTTTCATAGGTTCAACACATCATCCAAACGTTGATGCTATTCATTTTTTATACAATAATATAATGCCAATTGTGTGGAAATCATATCCAAAAATGAAAGTAAATATTATTGGTAATATAAACACTGTTGTTAAAAATATTACTGATGAAAGATTCATTTTCCATGGTTTTGTTTCTGATATTGAACCACTATTTAATAATGCAAAATTAATGGTGGCTCCATTATTAATTGGAGCTGGTGTTAAAGGAAAAATTGGACAAGCTTTTGAATACTACCTACCTGTTGTAACAACTACCATTGGAGCAGAAGGAATGTTTTTAAAAGATGAAGAAAATGTTTTAATTGCAGATCAACCTACAGATTTTGCTAATTCAATTCTAAAATTATACACTGATGAAGTCATTTGGAATAAACTTTCTCTAAATTCAGAAAAAAGCTTGTATCCTTTTTCTGTTGAAAAAGTAAATGATGTAATTCATGAAAATTTTTAATTTCATTGCCAATAATTAGATTTAAAACATAAAAAACTAAATACAAATAAATGTCGCAAAAAAAATATTTTCCACATATTGATGGACTACGTGGAATTGCTGTTTTATTAGTTTTACTATTTCACCTTGACAATTCATTTTTCAAAGGAGGATATATAGGTGTTGATGTTTTTTTTGTAATTAGTGGTTACTTAATTAGCACAATACTAATTAATAAAATTGATAGTAATACCTTTTCGTTTAAAGATTTTTATCTGAGAAGAATGAAAAGGTTGATGCCTGCAATGCTATTTGTGGTAGTCTTGACTATGATAATGGGATATTTTATTTTTCCTTTACATTTATTAGAAAAATCTTTAAAATCAGCAACTGCATCAATATTATCTTTTTCAAATATATTCTTTTTCAATGAATCTGGTTATTTTGATTCAGGTGCTCATTTAAAACCATTACTTCATACATGGTCGCTGTCTGTTGAAGAACAATTCTATTTAATTTGGCCTTTTCTATTATTTTTTACTTTAAAAATTAAGAAGAACATTTATAGGATTTTAGTATTAACTGCTATTGGCATTATTAGTTTAATTTACTGTGAGTATTATTTAACCATTAATAGTTCTGCTGCATTTTTCTTAACACCGTTTCGAGTTTTCGAATTTCTTATGGGAACCTTACTATTCTGGGTAAAGAAATTTGAATTTAAATTATTTGTTAAAGAAATACTCTCTTTTATTAGTATTGTTGGATTAATTTTTCTTAGCTATTTTTATAATAACAATGTAGATTTTCCTGGTGTTAATGCTTTATTACCTTGCCTTTTTTCTGCTATTTTAATTCACAATACTGGACAATCAAAATATGTAAGTTTAATTTATAACAACCAACTTATAAGATGGTTTGGTAAAATTTCCTATTCATTATATCTAATTCATTGGCCATTTATAGTATTTTATAAGTTCTTATATGCTCCAGAATTAGATTTAATAGACCAATCAATTTTATTTATTGCTTCAACCTTTATAGGATTCCTTATTTATAAGTTTGTTGAAACTCCTTTTAGAGAAACCAAAAAAAACTCAAAAAACTCAAAAACAATTATTTATATTGTTGCAACAATAGCAATGATATTAACAGTCAATTTATTAATACTTAAATTTGGCTCATTAATTTTCAATACTAAAAACACAACTAATTATAGCTTAAAACAAATTGAAGAAGGAAAACAATTGAGGTTTAAATTTTGTAATGAGCCGTTTTTAAATGATATAGCTTTAGAAAAAACAAATCATAAAGAACAAGTTTTAATACTTGGAGACAGTCATGCACCAGATGCACTTAATTTCTTAAAACTTGCTTATCCAAATTATGATTTTAGAATGTTAACAGAAGGAGGTTGCCCACCAATGATTAAATCAGATTTAGGATTAATTGACAACCACCCAGTTGAAATAAAAAACAATTGTTATGCTTTAATGGATAAAATTATAACATTAGATTTATCAGGTTATGAATATATTGTTATCAATGTTATGTTTGATTGGTATAAACCTGACAATTTAGTTAATTATATCAAAGAGTTAAAAAAGAAAACTGATGCTCAAATTATTGTTTTTGGTAATTATATAATTCTAAATGATGATTTAGTTAACCATCCCAATTTAGCTAAAAGCTTAACTAATGATGATGTTAAAAGTTTAGCCTTATTTGAAAATGAACTAAAACTTAAATCTAAAGGACTTTACAGGTATATTAGTAAAAAAGATTTATTATGTAAAAACAGTTCAAACAACATCAAAGATTGTGTTATTTTTACAGCTCAAAATGCTCCAATGACTTATGATAGTAATCACTTAAGTTTTGAGTTTACTGAAATAATATCAGATAGCTTGTTAGCAAAAAAAATAAATGTCTTTAATTAATCTTTCTAAGCAAAAATTATTTAAAAAAATTCTTTAGCTTTTTATAAACTTTTTTTACTGTACTAGTTTTTAATTTTTCATGTAAATTATGGTTTTCTGAATCTAAGTACTCGTAATCGCTTTGACATTTTTTTAAAACAGCTAATTTATCTTTTAAATCTTTTAAGTTTTTTTCAAATAGTTTAATTTTACTTTCTTCAGTGATTAACTTATAAACAATCATATTTGCCTTAATAAAGTTATCATCATCATTGGTATGATTTCCATTATTGTTATACCTGTAAAATGCCAATGATTGATTTAGAAAGGTAGCTCTTGCTCCATTTTGAAAGATTGTAACCCACATAATCCAATCTTCTTTAGATTGAATTGACTCATCAAACCTAACTTCTTTGAATAAGGTTTTTTTAAACATCGCACAATGTAATGGAATTGTATAAGTAACATCCCAATCTAAAAGAATCGAATTAAAATCAAACACTTTGTTTTCTAAGCTACAATAGGGTGGCAAAAGATTATAAATTGAATCATTGAACATATTAAAGTTTGAAATTATAATATCAGAAGTTTTATTTTCTTTAAATGCATCAATACTTTTAATTAGTTTATCTTCATGAAGACAATCATCAGAATCTAAAAACTGTATATATTCTCCTTTTGCTATATTAATACCATAATTTCTGGCAGAACTTGCACCACCATTTGATTTTTTAAAATATTTAAAACGTGAATCATTTTTAATTATCTGGTGTATAACTTCTTCAGTATTATCATTAGAACCATCATCAATAATTAAACATTCCCATTTTTCATAGCTTTGTTTACTCACTGATTCTAAGGTGGAAACTATATATTCAACTTGGTTATATGTTGGTATAATAATACTTATCATAATCTCATTCATTTTTAATATCTTTTAATAATTTCTTCTTAACTTTCTTAGCTATAAAAGGACAATTTTTAATCAATTCCTTTTTTCTATACTTTAAAAGCTTTCTTTCTGGCAAGGTAATTTTATTATTATTCAGAAATAAATTAATTAAATAGTCATAATTGACTTCATGTTCTTTAAGGTATATAATTTCTTTATATTCTATTCCTAAAGATTCAAAATAATCAAAAAATTTAACATCATCACCATGCAATTTATCGGAAAATTTAACCCAAAGAGAGGGAATATTGTAAGCTTGTGGAACAACAACTCCATGTAAAGAAGAGGAAATAATTTTTTTACATAATGTAATTTCTTTTGTTGTTTCTTCAATATTAGATGTCAATAATTTTATTACTTTGATATTGTTATCATTCCTAAAAATATTTTCTACATACTCAAAATCAACATAATGAGGAATTATACCTAATTCATATTTTTTAATAGTATTTTCTTTAATCAGATTTGGAACAAGAATAGCAGGATCACCATAAACTTCAGGTGTTTTAATATTCAATTCAAGCAATCTTTTTCTTGTTCTTGGTCCTCTTACTGCAAAAACCTTACAGTTTTCAACATCCTCATTACTTGAAATTATTCCACTACCCCAAACCCTAGAGTTTGAATTTACAAACTGTAAAATACTACCTACAACAAAATAATGACTTAAATATTTATTGTATTCATTTTCAGTAGTATCTTCAAGATGAATTATTTTTTTATTTGACAGTTTTGAAACCAAATAATAATTTAAAATATCACCATAATTTTCTAATCCATCTTCTCTATTTGGTGACCACCAAAAAACATGAATTTCTTTATTCAATTTAAATTTTTCAAAAAACAATTGCTTAAATTTTTCTATGTTTTTTTTTAGATTCATTACTATTATCTTTGTATTTAATTTAAGTCAAAGTTAAACTTATAAATTTATTTCACAACATACTATAATCAATGAACACAGAAATACAAAAAGCTTACGAAGTAATCAAAGAAGGTGGAATAATTTTATACCCAACAGACACTGTTTGGGGAATTGGCTGTGATGCAACCAACGAAGAAGCTGTTGCCAAAATCTATGCTCTCAAAAGACGCGAGGAAAGTAAGAGTATGATTTGCTTAATGAATTCTGAAAAAATGGTTTACAATGTTTTTAAAGATATACCAGAAGTAGCTTGGGAAATTTTAGATTTATCTGAAAAACCAACTACTCTAATTTTGGATAAACCTCGAAATGTTGCCAAAAATTTAGTTGCACAAGACGATACTTTAGCCATTAGAATCGTAAAAGAACCCTTTTGTTTTAAGCTAATGGAACGTATGAAAAGACCTTTGGTTTCTACTTCTGCAAATATTTCTGGTATGTTTACTCCAAAATCTTTTAAAGAAATTGACCCAGAAATTATAAAAGGTGTGGACTATGTAGTAAATTTGCACCACGAAAAAATTTGCAAAAATCCTTCAACTATTATAAAATTAGGATTAGATAGTCAAGTAAAGATTATTCGTAAATAATATTAATTTGAAGATTTGAAGATTTGAAGATTGAATAAATAATTTTCAAATAAAATGATTTTCAAATTTTCAAATTTAGATATGAATTACACAAAAGCTCTAAATAACCCAATTTTTAAAATTATTGCAAAGGCAAGTCAAGAACTTAATGTTGAAACTTATGTAATTGGTGGCTTTGTCCGTGATTTTCTTTTAAATCGACCTCTAAAGAAAGATATCGACGTTGTTGCTGTTGGTAGCGGAATTGATTTAGCTCTTAAAGTTTCAGAGTTACTTCCTAATAAACCAAAAGTCCAAGTTTTTAAAAACTATGGAACCGCAATGCTTCGTTATAAAGATACTGACATCGAATTTGTGGGTGCTCGAAAAGAGAGTTACCAAACAGAAAGTAGAAATCCTAAAGTTGAGATTGGCACTTTACAAGATGACCAAGAAAGACGTGATTTTACAATAAATGCATTAGCTTTTTCTTTGAATGAAAACAATTATGGTGATTTAGTTGATCCATTTAATGGTGTGACTGATTTAGAATCAAAAACAATCAAAACACCTTTAAATCCAGATGTTACTTATTCAGATGATCCTTTGCGAATGATGCGAGCGATTCGTTTTGCAACGCAACTAAATTTTGAAATCGAAGCTGAATCTTTAAAAGCAATTTCTAGAAACAAAGAACGAATTTCAATAATTTCTGGTGAACGAATTGTAGATGAATTAAATAAAATTCTCTTGACAGATAAACCTTCAATAGGATTTTTACTTTTATACAAAACTGGACTTTTAGATATAATTTTACCTGAACTTACAGCCTTAAATAATGTTGAAGAAATTGAAGGTCATACTCACAAAAACAACTTTTATCACACGTTAGAAGTTGTGGATAATATTTGTCCAAATACAGATGATGTTTGGTTGCGTTGGGCTGCATTGTTACACGACATTGGAAAAGCTCCCACAAAAAAATTCAGTAAAAAGAACGGTTGGACTTTTCACGGACATGAATTTTTAGGTGGAAAAATGGTAAAGAGAATCTTTATTAGATTACATATGCCACAAAACCAAAAAATGAAGTTTGTACAAAAAATGGTGATGATGAGTTCTCGTCCCATAGTTTTATCAGAAGATATTGTTACTGATTCAGCTGTTCGACGATTGATTTTTGATGCTGGTGAAGATGTTGAAAATTTGATGACACTTTGTGAAGCTGACATTACTACTAAAAACCCTCATAAGTTTAAGAAATACCACAATAATTTCGACATTGTACGTCAAAAAATAGTTGAAGTTGAAGAACGTGATCATGTGAGGCAATTTCAACCTCCAATTTCAGGTGAAGAAATTATGGAAATTTTCAATCTAAAGCCTTCAAGAGAAATTGGTGTTTTAAAAGAAGCCGTTAAAGAAGCTATTTTAGAAGGGGAAATTCCTAATGAATATGAAGCTGCTCATGAATTTGTTTTGAAAAAAGCAGAAAAAATGGGATTGAAAAAAGTTTAACTTTTGATTTAACATTTGTGTGCTTTAGAATTTAAAATTATAGAATTATTTTTGTAAAAAATCAAAATGAAAAACAACAAACCCGTTATAATTTGGTTACTTTCAGGATGTGTGTTACTATTCATCATGGTAATGGTTGGAGGAATTACTCGTTTAACCAACTCAGGATTATCCATGACCGATTGGCATTTGGTTACGGATACTTTTCCACCGTTGAGTGAAGAAAAATGGGTTGATGCTTTTGAAGAATACAAGAAGTTTCCCGAATACCAAAAAATCAATATTCATAACGATTTTACACTTTCAGATTATAAATTCATTTATTTTTGGGAATGGTTTCACCGTTTTATTGGACGAATTATTGGTGTTGTTTTTATCATTCCATTTCTATATTTTTTAATCAAGAAAAAATTAGACAGTCATACCATTAAAAAATGCTTGATTCTCTTAGCAATGGGTGCCTTTCAAGGATTTTTAGGTTGGTTTATGGTTAAAAGTGGATTAATTGACAATCCTGATGTAAGTCACTTTAGATTGGCTTTACATTTGACTTTTGCCTTTATCACTTTTGCTTACACACTTTGGGTTGCTTTAGATTTGATTTATCCTGAAAAAAATGAAGTTTATAAATCTCTAAAAACAATTGCTAGAATTGCTTTAGTAGCTTTAATCATCCAAATTATTTATGGTGGATTTGTAGCTGGTTTAAATGCTGGTTTAGTCCACAATCATTGGCCTTTGATGAGTGACGGACAATTTATTCATGATAGTGTTTTTATTGAGCAATCTACTCTATTTAAAAACTTAGTAGAAGGAAAAAGTGGTGTGCAGTTTGTACATAGAACTTTTGCTTATGTTGTAGTAGCTCTAATCGCTTTTTTATATTATAAAGCAAGACAAATCAAGTTAAACACTACTCAAAATAGAGGTTTAAAAGTATTATTAAGTTTTGTATTTCTTCAATTTATTCTTGGTGTTTTTACCTTACTTTTCCATGTTCCAATGTGGTTAGGTTTAACACATCAATTGATGGCTTTTTTGCTTTTAACAGCAATGACTTTTGTCTTACATCGTTTATCAAAATAAAATAGTATATTTACTATCTGACTATATTGTCGCATTTCTTTGATTATTTTGCATGTCTAAACTTGCCGAAAAAGATAAATTTATTGATTTTTCTGACTATGGAAGACCTTTTGGAAAAGCTTTTGCTTTGCAATTGAAAAACACCAAATTCACTCCAATTCACGTTACACTACTTTTTGGAATTTCAGGAATAATTGCGATTTATTGCATCCTAAATCATCACTATTTTATAGCTGGATTATTCATTATTTTAAAATCAATTATTGATGCAGCTGATGGAGAATTAGCACGTTTAAAAAACACTCCTTCTTACACTGGAAGATACCTTGATAGTGTCTTTGATATTGTCTTAAATTTTATGTTTTTTATGGCAATTTGTTACGTTTCAAATACTTCTTTTTGGTATACAATTTTAGCCTTTTTTGGCATACAATTACAAGGTACTTTATACAATTATTACTATGTGATTTTGAGAAATAAATCGGTTGGTGGTGATGCAACAAGTAAGATTTTTGAGTATAAATCTCCAAAAGCTTTACCTGGAGAAAGTCAAAAATCAGTTGATATTTTATTCAAAATTTACATCCTTGTTTATGGAACTTTTGATAAAATAATTCACTTTTTAGATAAGGATGCTTACAAGGTAAAAACGTTTCCAAATTGGTTTATGACCTTATTATCTATTTTTGGATTAGGATTTCAATTGTTGATTATTGCCATAATGTTACCTTTAAATTTGATTGAATTTATCGTTCCTTTTTTTATTGCATTTACTTTTGTGGTATTTGTTTTTATTGGCATAAGAAAACGCTTTATTCAAGCTTAAAATCACTATAGATAATTCTTATAGTATGTTTTTAAATAATTTATTTTCAATATATTAAATAATATTACATAAACAAATAATTGAACGTAAAATTTTAACCAATCCACGTCTTGAAATCAGAAACTTTTTCTCTAGAAACTATAACTTCTTCCTCTTTATAAGATGGTAAAATGACTTTTAATCTTGAATTACTATACACTTGAATTTCCTTAATTGCTTTCAAGGGAACAATAAATTTTCGACTAACACGATAAAAATCTTTTGGATTTAACTCCTCTTCTATTTGCTCTAAAGTTGTATCTAAAAGATAATTTCGATTTTCAAAAGTGTGCAAATAAGTTCCCTTGTTTTCACTATAAAAACATTCAACCTCATCGATAGAAATCACTTTTAGTTGTTGACCGATTTTTACAGAAAATCTTTTTTTATATTCTTTGGTTTCAGTTCCTAAAATCATCTTTTTAATCATCTCAAAATCTAAGTTTGAAACCGTGTTTTTTTGGACTTGATTTTTGAACTTATTTACTGCTATTTCCAAGTCAACTTCGTCAATAGGTTTTAACAAATAATCGATGCTATTTAACTTAAAAGCTCGCAGTGCATATTCATCATAAGCAGTAGTAAAAATGACTGCACTTTTGATGTCAATTTGCTCAAAAATTTCAAACGATAATCCATCCGAAAGTTGGATGTCCAAAAATATCAAATCAGGATGATTATTGTTTTGAAACCATTCTATTGATTCTTCTACAGAATGCAAAAGAGTATTTATTTCCAATCCTAATTTTTCAACTTTTCGTTGCAATAATCTTGCCGCTGGTTTTTCGTCTTCAATTATAATGATATTCATTCTAATATATATTAATCAAATATATGGCTTTCTAACGAAGGCCATATATCTTTCAATTTAATTCTAGGTTTTTTACAAAGATAAACGGATATATTATTTTCTTCATCAATGGCATATTTATGATGAATAATTTTTACTAATTGAAAATCTTCAAATGCTTTTTCAACAACTTCTTTTTCAAGCCCTATAGTTATCCCTATTTCACCTGAAGTTTTACCTGTTCCCCATAACCAAAAACTTCCATGACTACAAACCGGTTTGGGTAAATTATATTTTTCTCCAATAATAGTCAATGCACCTGCTTCTCCATAATTTTCGGCTAAAAGAACACATTTCTCCTTATCTTCTTTTGGTAGAGATGTATAAATACTATCGATTAACTTTACTTGCTCATCCCAACCAAACATGTCTGCATAATCACTTGTTAGTTTATATCTTCCATCTTTTTCGGGTTGAATTTTTTGATAAGCTACATAATCTTCAATTGATAAAACTGGTATATCTTTTGGAATAAAATAAAACGAAATCAAGACTAAAAAAGAAATAATTGAATAAAATAAAACATTTTTATTTCTCAACATTTTTTGCACTTTAAACGCTCCAAAAGCAAACATAACTGGATAAATTGCATAAAAATAATAGCTTTTCGATTTCAAAAACCATAGTAAAAAGAACACCAATATAAAGGTAATTCCAATACTTTTGTACTTTTTTATTTCTGAATCAAAAAACAAGGCAAATAATCCTATTAAAGCAATAATAAAAGTAAATGGTGATGCTATTTGCCCTAGAACAAAATCAAATTTACCAATAGCGTCTAATTGGTTTTCATTCAGTTTTTGAAAATGTTTTAAAACAGGAAAATCATGTTGGATTTGCCAAATTAAATTGGGTAACACTATAATTAATGAAATGATTCCTGATATATAAAACCATTTATTTTTTATTACTTTTTCTCTTTCGGTTGCTATTAGACTAACAAAAATACTAATCAATAAGATTGCAATTGTATATTTATTCATAAAGCCTATTGCTAAACTAATTCCAATAAGTACTATATATTTATTAGCATGTGTCTTTATATATCGAACTAAATAATAGAAACTTAATGTCCAAAAGAATTGATCAAAAGCAACTGGTTGAAATAATAAGTGATTTCTATAAAATGCATTAAATATAAGAATTAACACTCCTGTTAAAAGTACAGTTTTCTTCTTTCCTCCTATTTCAATTGCAATTAAACAGGATAAAACCAAAATTCCTATTCCAGCAAAAGTGGGAAACAATCGCATTCCAAATAAGGAGTAACCAAATATAGAATGTGAAATCTTAGCAATTAAGGCAATAAAAGGTGGAAACTCCATAAACCCCCAATCTAAATGTTTTCCTACCGAAAGGTGTAATAATTCATCTCTATGAAAACCATAATTTTGATTTCCAATAAGATGAATTAACAGTTTAACAATTGAAAGTGCTAAAATTATTGGTAAGTATTTTTTCATTATTCAATACAATCTATTTCCACTTGCTTCGATTAGATTGTTCTTTTTCCATTAATTCTCTAATTTTTCTTTCTTCCCAATCACTACCTAAAATCATTCCTGGTAAAAAAACAGATAATCCATGAGCTAATAAACCAATTCCCCAAAAGAAAGCTGTTATAAAATTATGCCATTGAAAATAACTTTCTCCCTCTCCAAGATTTTGAACATTGATAATCACTATCATTGTATTAATTACTACATAAATCAGAGCATGAGTATAAAATCCTTTGATTCTTTTTACTCGTCTTACTGCTTCTTTATACTTTATTTCGTCTGGGTTTGACGAGGAAGGATCACTATATCCTCTTCTTTCCATTCTTCGCTGTATTCTATCTTCTAAACTCATCTTATTTATATTTATTTTCATTTATTTTTTCTTGCTCCATAAACTCTTTAACTTTTTTTTCTTCCCAATCTGAAGTAAAAAAAGGAATGCCTTTAAAAACTTTTATTCCGTGAAAGAGTAATGGTATTCCAGAGCCTAAACCTGTCCAAATGAACCATAAAACTTCAGGTGTATATCTAAGATTTATATATATTATTGCTATCATCACTATGGAATAAACTAATAAATGTCTATAAAATCCTTTTATTTCTTTAACTCTTTTTTGAGCTTTCTCATAGCGTTTCTGTTCATTATTCGTTTCCATAACTAATTCCACTTTGTTTGCTCTTTATTTTCCTTTTCTAAAATTTCACGAATTTTCTTTTCTTCCCAATTTTTTCCATATCCAAAAGTTTCTAAGCCATGAAAAGTTAATCCCATTCCCCAACCTAACATTGGAAACCAAAACCACTGAAAACTAGTTGTACTTAAGTTAATTATGATGAGAATTGGAATGACACAGCAATAAGATATTAAATTGCCATAAAAACCTTTTAATTGTTCTACTCTTTTTTTAGCTCTTTCATAAGCTGTTTGTTCGTTGTAATCGTATGTTGTTTCCATAATTGATACTTGTTTTGTTAAAATTGGAAGTGAAATTCTGAAATATTCATCAGTATCTTCTACAGTTACATTTCTTTTAGATAGAATAGCATATCTATTTACAATGTTTTGCAATCCAACTCCTCTTCTATCTTGTAAAACTTCCTTTTTTTGTTTGTTATTTTCTACTATTAATTCGTTATTCTTAATTGTAATTTTAATGTGTAAAGGTTTCTTTTCACTAACAATATTATGTTTAATAGTGTTTTCTAAAAGCAATTGCAGTGATAACGGAACTACTTTTGCATCTTCATCATCAAAATCTAAAGGCACTTCATAAGAAATACTATCTTCAAAACGCATTTTTAATAAGTTCATATACGTTTTTGCGAAAGCCAATTCTTCTGCAACAGTAACCAATTCTTTATCTTTTTGTTCTAAAACATATCTGTAAATTTTAGACAATGAAGTAGTGAATTTTTGTGCGTTTTCAGGATTTTCTTCAATCAACGAGCTTAAAACATTTAAACTATTGAATAAAAAATGTGGATCAATCTGGTTTTTTAAACTTTCAAATTTGGCAGAAGCTGTTCCTGCAATAATTTTTTGTTCTTTAACTCTATTTTCTTGAAAAGCTTTGTAGAAATAAAAAGCATGAATTCCTAAAGTAACAATAAATGTTATGATAATTGCAACTATATAATTTGAAGCTTTCTCTTGCATTAGAAACTCATTAAAAGGTGTTTTTTCTATTAAAACATCTTCAACAATTCGCATTAAAAAGATAACGAAAATTGAAATAAAAAATGAAAGTACAAATCCAATTAAAACTCTTCTTTTGTCAAACCTATTTTCCTTAAAAACTCCATCCAAATACATGAATACAAACGAATTAGCATAATATAAAGAATACCCATAAAGCATTGTTATGAAAAAATTCCATGCTAAATTTTCATTAAACCTTATCGTTACACCACTAATAATTCTTAAAACCAATAAGGCAACAAAAACAGTTAATGAGATGTAAGTAGCTCTTGGAAATTCTTTTATATACTTGTTCATTTTTTATACTTTTAATTGCAATTAGCCGAAACTTCTTTAGCTCTTTCTAAACCCCAATTTGGATGAAAAGGTGTTGCTGGAACAAAGTTCTCAAACAAAGGTATTGATTTTGCTATTTGTTCACACATTGGAGTTGTATCTTGTCCAAAATATTTAGCTGAACCCATTTCAAATTCTGCTTTTAAGAAAACAACTCTTGGATTTTCTGGAGCTAATTTTTCTGCTTTTGCGTAAACTCCTGTTGCCATTCCAGAATATCTCATTCCATTTGTCATTGGATCAGCTATAATCCAACTCGTGTAAATTAAACCCTGAACTACTAATAATTCTGCATTTTGGCTATCCTTTTTTAATTCAATATCTAAAGCGTTTTGAGCCGATTCTAGTAACGATTTTACTTTTTCTTTATCTTGTGTTTCATAAGAAGACAAAGCATCAATAAGAGCTACATAATAGTTTGGCAACCATTCTTTTGATTCTGCTGAAGCAATTCTTTCAAATGTTGCTACGGCTTCTGTGTTCTTTCCTTCTGACCAAAGACTTAAACCTTTTGCCATTCCTGTTTCATAATTAGTTTGTGAAGAAACGATTCCTGAAACTAAAATTACGATGAATGTGATAATTTTTGTCATGATATTAAATTTTAAAGTTAGTATTTCTTTTTTGATAGTACAAAGTTGCACCAGATTATTACGATTTGAAAAATGTTCTAACCGAACTGTTGTTTTTTAAGGATGAATTGTATTTTTTTAAGTGATTAGTAATTAGTGAAGAGTAATTAGCCATTTAAAAACTACTAATTACTCTTCACTAATCACTAGTCACTTCACTATAAATTATCCAAATTATTCGTTTTCTTATTATCACTAATGGTCCAGAAAAATCCAACAAAAATGAATCTACTAGCTGGTTGTGTGATAGCTTGACTTTTAAATTGTCCGTTTGCATCAGGTGAATTGGCATAATTGTATCCAAAAACATTATTTGTTCCTAAAGCATTTGACACAGAAACAAAAAGTATCTTTTGTTGTGATAGCAAATAAGCCCAACTGAAACTCAAGTTATGATACGATTTGGTTTTCTCATTCATGAATTTAACTGAATTCGGATTGTCATAAGGTCTTCCTGAATTATAAGAATAAGTTCCACTAATTTGTGATTTTAATTTATCAACCCAATATTTTGTTACTAATGAAAAATTATGTTTTGCAATAAAACTTGGTGTAACACTAGTTTCATAATTTTTATAATCTCTTTTGGAATCAATGATAGAATATGAAACCCAGTAATCTAAATTCTTGATGGATTTATTATCTCTCCAAAACAAGTCAATTCCTTTAGCAAAACCATAACCACTATTGGTGTAGTTACTATTAAATTGAGCTGTTGAAGTACTATATTTTACTAAATCATTATAATCTTTGTAATAAGCTTCAGCTCTAAACATTCTTTTATCTTTGTTGTACATATAATTCAAAATGTAATGCGAAGTGTTTTCGTAATTTAAGTTAGAAGTATATTTCAAATAACTTTGATTTGGAGTTTGGTTAAAGGTTCCATAAGCCAATGAAACTTGATTGTTGTCTGCGATTTTATAAGCCATTGAAATTCTTGGTTCAATTACAAAATCACCAACAATGGAAGCATTTGAACCTCTTAAACCAACATTCATGGCAAGTTTTTTTGAAAAGAAAATTTCGCTTTCGGCAAACATTGCTCCCAAGTTATTATCATATCCTGAAAAGAAACTATTAGCTTGATTTGCTTGAAAAGACTCATCAAAATTGGTATGAAAATAATCACCTCCAAAATTTAATTTTATTCTGTTAGTCAAAAATTGTGTGAATTTTAATTTATAATGCAAACTTCTTTCGTTATTCCCAACTTTATCATTCGCAATATCAATTTTATTCTGACTGTAACCATAGCTTAAACCAGTTTGAAGCTTAGTGTTTTCAGCTATATATCCAACGAAAGAAGAGTTTAAATAAAAATTATTATTCGTTACATCAACTCTTATCTTATCTTCAAAATTGACATCTTCTTGATTGATATCGAAATTAGTTTTATCAAATGCTGCATATACTTTTAACAATCCTTTTTTAATCTTTGTTCTAAAAATACTTTCTCCTGAAAAAGCTTCAACGGGTTTGTTCCAATCAAAATTTTGAGGAATTATCGCTTGATAAGGAGCTAAATTGATGTAACTTGTGTTAAAAGTCAATGAACTATTTTCCCATTTCTTAGTTTTACCTAAACCAGCTCCAACAGTCATTATTGAAATATCTGTTTCATTTTGTAAAGGTTCATCAATTGTATTCATTAAAAGTACACTTGACAAAGCATTACCATATTCTGCACTATAACCACCTGTTGAAAATGTAATTCCATCGAACAAAAAAGGAGAAAAACGTCCTCTTGTTGGCACATTGTTAGCTGTTGCTCCATAAGGTTGAGCCACACGAATTCCGTCAATATAAGTTTGTGTTTCATTAGATTCTCCACCACGAACAAACAAACGACCGCTTTCTCCAACAGTTTGTGTTCCTGGTAATGTTTGTAAAGCTCCAATTATATTTCCTGCTGAACCAGCTGTTGTAACAATATCTAATGGTTTTAAAGCCGTAACTTTACTATTATCACCTGCTTTAAAAGTTCCTGCAGAAACAACAACTGCATCTAAAGTGTTTAAATCATCTTTTAAAATATAGGTCTTAGGTTTGTAATTTTCAATAGTGATTTCAATTTTTGAAGTTTCATAAGATAAAAAACTCAATTGTAGAATTTGGCTTCCTGTTGCTTTTGTTTCAAAAGAAAAGTCACCATTTTCATCGGAAATAGTTCCATCATAAGTTCCTTTTAAAAATACATTGGCACCAATAATTGGATTTTTTTGTTCATCTATAATTTTTCCTTTTAAAGTAGTTTGAGAAAAACTTACAAAAGTTATACATGTGATTAATAAAGTCAAAATTGTTTTCATCTTTTTACTATTAGTTCGTTTGATGAAGCAAAATTGAAGCAAATACTTTCCAATAAAAATTTACCTTTTCTGAACTGTTGATTTTTTAGGATGAATTGTAAATATGACATATTGGAAAACTTAAAACAGTATATTCTCGTAAATAATGATATGAAAACAAATACTATAAAACTCCTATTATTACTTATTATTCCTAATTGTTTATTGGCACAAAAGATAAACAATATGGCTTCATTTAGAGATATTAAAAGCGATAGTTATTTTAGGTTTAACTATGATAATGACTATTTTAGTTCAACCGATAAGAATTATACTCAAGGTTATAATTTTGAATTAGTTTCACCTTTTCTAGAAAAAAATCCTGTGAATTATTTATTTTACATTCCTGAAAACACTGAAAATAAGTTTGGATTATCGATTGAACACATTGGATTTACACCCAATAACTATAAAAGTATAGAAATTCAGTATAGTGACAGGCCTTTTGCGGCAGCGATTATGCTAAAAAGCTTTGTGATTTCTACCAATATTGAAAAGAAATATAGAGGTTATTCTTCTTTTAATTTGGGAATAATTGGTCCAGGAGCATTTGGAAAAGAAATGCAAGTTGCCATTCATGAAGCAACCGGAAATACCATTCCTCAAGGTTGGAGAAATCAAATAAAAAATGATGTAGTTTTAAATTATGAAATAGGTTTAGAAAAGCAATTAATTCGTTTTAAAAACATATTTTCATTACAATCTGACACTAATTTAAAAGTTGGAACACTTTATACAAATGCTTCTTTTGGGTTAAATGCTACAATAGGACTTATAAATTCACCTTTCACTTCTAATTCCAACAAAAATAAATTTCAACTCTATTTTTACACACAACCTGTTGTTAATGTTATTGGTTATGATGCAACGCTTCAAGGTGGTTTGTTTAACAGAAAAAGTCCTTATACTATTTCAGCATCTTCCATTGAACGTTTTACGGCTCAACATAATTATGGAATCGTTTTAAAAACAAGAACCTTATATTTTGAATATTCTCGTTCAGCAATTACTCGAGAATTTGAAAGTGGAGACTCTGCTAAATGGGGTGGAATTAAAATTGGCTTTACTTTTTAATAAATAAAATTAAGTTTTTTCTAATTATAATTTTTGATTAGTACTTTTACAACAATAATCAGAAAATGTATTACTCAAAAATAAAATCAACATGAAAAAACTAGCTTTACTTCTAACCCTATTGTTTGTATCCAATGGATTTGCTCAAACAGAATCAAAGTTTGATGAAAAACTTGCCAAAGAACTTGGAGCTGATGACTATGGCATGAAAACATATGTATTTTGTCTATTAAAATCGGGAAATAACAACGATGCAACTGAAAATGAAAAGAAAATTGCTTTTGAAGGTCACATGAAAAACATGAATAAACTTGTAGAAGAAAACAAATTAGTTATGGCTGGACCTTTTTTTAAAAATGAGAGAAATTATAGAGGTATTTTTATTTTTAATTGTTCAACAATCGAAGAAGCTGAAGAATGGGTTAAAACCGATCCTGCCGTAAAAGGAAATTTTCTTGAAGCTGAATTGACACTTTGGTATAGCAGTGCTGCTCTTATGAAAGTTGATGAAATTCATGATAGCATAGCAAAGACAAAAATCTAAAATCTTATCAACAAATCCATTTTTGACAAAAGTACTTTCTTAAATAATACTTACTTTTGCAATTCATAAAATTTCAAACAAATGATTTATAAATTTAGAGCTATATTAGATACTAAAGAAGATATTTTTAGAGATATTGCTATAGAACAAACAGACACTTTAGAAGATTTACACAACGCAATAACGAACGCTTTTGGTTTTGATGGAACTGAAATGGCTTCCTTTTATATGTGTGATGATGAATGGAATCAAGAATTTGAAATTCCTTTATTTGATACTGGAGAAATCGAAGGTGAAGTGAGAACCATGAATGAATTTATTCTTGAGGATAATTTGGACAAACACCATACAAAAATTATTTATGTTTATGATTTCTTAAACATGTGGACATTCTATGTAGAATTAGCCGTTGTAGAAGATGAAAAAGAAGAAGGATTAATTTATCCTGCTTTGTTGTTCTCTCAAGGTGAAGTTCCTTTAGAAGCTGAAGATAAATTATTTGAGGCTGAAGGTGGAATGGATGAAGATGATTATGACGAAGACGATTTAGATATGTTTGAAGGTGATGATAGCTTTGAAGATTTTGGTTTTGAAGAAAATTGGAATTAATCCTTTCAGAACAAAGAAACAAGAAGCAAGAACAAAGAAATAATTAATTAAAAATAAAATAGACTTAAGAAAGTGTCTTTTATCTTTCTTCCTTCATCTATTTTCTAAACAAACAAATGATAAACCTTTTCAACGCACATATAGACAATCTTTCCATTCATAGAGTGGGAAATAAAAGCCGTAACGAAGCTCTTTTCTTATCTGAAAACCCTTATGGTTTGAACGATGAAATTATGCCTTTATTAAAAGAATATTTCTTTAAACCTTTTCGTGAAAAAGAAGAAAATTATTTTCAATTTGCTCATGAAGTTGATTTAGAATACAACGATATGTTCAACTTAGCTACTGAGATTTTCACCAATCCAAGTGAAGTACATAATGTGTCTAAAAAAATAACAAAACACTTATTTGAGCAATCTAATCATCCTCATATTAAAAACGGTGAGGTTTATGTAGCCTATTTATCAAATGTATCGATTGATAATAATGTGGTGGATGCCATTGGAGTTTTCAAAAGTGAAATACAAACAGATTTCTTACAGTTTGAAGAAAACGGTAGTAATCTTGAAATGATTTTACAACAAGGAATCAACTTAAATAAGTTAGATAAAGGTTGTATCATTTTCAATTATAAAAAAGAAGAAGGCTATAAAATATTGACTGTTGATAGTAATAGATATGATGCTCGTTATTGGTTAGAACATTTCTTATCAGTAGATGCTTTTCAAGATGAAAACTTCATGACTAAGAAATATTTAAAATTCTGTCAAGATTTTGCTAAAGATGTTGTTTTACCAGCAGAAGACAAGCAACAAGAAGTTTTGTTTATGAATAGAGCCATCAATCACTTTGCAAAAAATGATGCTTTTGAAGAAACAGCTTTCTTAAATGAAGTAATGGAAAACCCTGAATTTATTCCAGAATTTAAAAACTATAAAGTAGATAAAGGTGAAAAGTATAGCATTGAAGATGTAACTGATTTTCCAATTGCCAATGCAGCTGTAACTGATGTTCGTAAGAAGCTAAAAAACACCATTCATTTAGACACCAACGTTCAAATTAAATTGGATTTCGTAAATTCTGATTCAGCTCAAAAATTCGTTGAAAAAGGTTGGGATGAAGAAAAACAAATGTATTATTACTTAGTTTATTTCAATAAAGAACAAAAAGTATAGATTAAAGGTTAATAAAGTACCTTTAAATTAAAAAATATTCCTCAATTGCTAAAAGTAGTTGGGGATTTTTTATATTTGAATATACTTTCATTCAGAAATTTTAAACTAAATTCAATTTAAAATGAATAAACTAGACTTACAAAAATTCATTGAAGAAAAATCAAATCGTCAAATTGTATTGAAAGAACGAATGAATCTTTTAACAAATTTAGATAACGAATTGTCTGGTTCAAAAATTGGTCGCTGGTTTGGTAGTGCTTATTTGTCAACCAAACGATTTGTGACACTTATTTTGGGGATAATCTTAATTATTGGTTCTGTGTTGTTTTTCTTTTTTCCACAAATTATAGTGAAAGATGAAGTTGTAAAAAACGAAATTATTCAAGACTACAAATCAAATTTCCAACAAGAAACGGGTTCGTCTTTGCAAGTTTCAGTGGAACAAATTGCAAATAATTCTGCCAGTTCAAAATCAGTTTTATTGGTTCAGAATATTGATAAATCTATTGGAGATTCTATACAAAATAACGATAAGAATAAGTTTCAATTTATGGCCATTTTAGGATTTATTCTAGGAATTGTCTTATTATACATTGCTCGATTGACTAAGAAAATTCAACACAGAAATACTAAAATTTCTGAAGCCGAAAACTTAACACAAGCTATTATTAAAGATTATTCTCTTACAATTAAGGAAGAAGACCAAGAACTTCAAATTTTGAGAGAGTATTTAAATACAATGAATTAAATCAACCTTTTTGTAATTCAACTAAAAACACAAATAGTCTAATTATCAAAGTTACTCCTATAATAATAAAACCAATACCAGCCGTTTGAAGTTTAAAAGACAAACCTCCTATTTTATTTTCTTTTTTTAATCTTTGGTAATAATTGATTAGTAGTATTCCAAAGTAAATTAAGATAATAGCTAAAATAAATTCTAAAAATTTCATCTTAATTAAACTTCTTCATCTGGAAAAATCTTCCCAGGATTTAAAATATGATTGGCATCAAAAACACGTTTAATGCTTTCCATTAATTCTAAATGTGATTTTGAAAAAGCTATGTCCATGTAATTTTTTTGAACATAACCAATTCCGTGTTCACCAGAAAGTGTTCCTTTTAGAGCAACAGTTAATTCAAAAATTTCTCTGATTCCTTTTGGTACTTCTTTGTTCCATTTTTCATCAGACAAATCTCCTTTGATGATGTTTACATGTAAGTTTCCATCACCAGCATGACCATAACAAACCGATTGAAACCCATATTTAATGCCTATTGCTTTTATGCCATTTAACAAAGCTGGCAATTCATATCTTGGAACAACTGTATCTTCTTCTTTATAAATAGAATTGGATTTTACTGCTTCACCAACAGCTCTTCTCATTTTCCATAAAGCATTCTTTTGTTCTTCTGAATCTGCAAACAAAACCTCATCAATTTCGTAATTTTCTACAACTTCTAGGATTTTTTCGGCTTCTTGCATTAATATTTCAGGATAATTTCCATCCACTTCAATCAATAAATGAGCTTGAATTTTATCTTTAATTGGAACACTGACTCCATCAACATATCTCATGGTCCATTCTAAAGCATCTCGTTCCATAAACTCTAAAGCACTTGGCACAATTCCAGCTCTAAAAATAGCAGAAACGGCTTCACAAGCTTGTGTAGATTTATAAAAAGGAACTAACAATAATACATTATGTTTATTGGCAGGAATGAGTTTTAAAACAATTTTAGTGATCACTCCAAGTGTTCCTTCACTTCCAACCATTAACTGTGTTAGATTATAACCTGTTGAGTTTTTTAACGTGTTTGCTCCTGTCCAAATAATCTCTCCATTAGGTAAAACGACTTCTAAATTTAAAACATAATCTTTGGTTACTCCATATTTTAAAGCTCTTGCTCCACCAGCATTTTCGGCTACGTTTCCACCAATCCAACAACTTCCTTGACTGCTTGGATCTACTGGATAAGATAGGTTTTTCTCTAAAACAGTTTCACGTAAAACTTGAGTAATCACAGCTGGTTCAACCGTAACTTGAAGATTTTTTTCGTCAATTTCAATGATTTTATTCAATCGTTCCATCGAAAGACCAATTCCTTTTTGTACACATAATGCACCACCACTTAGTCCAGTTCTTGCACCAATTGGAGTAACAGGAATATAAAATTCATTAGCTACTTTGAGAATTTCGGAAATCTCTTTTGCATTAGCTGGTTTTAAAACTACACTTGGTGGAAAAACATAATCTTCTGTTTCATCATGACCGTAATGATTTCTTGTTTCTTCGTCAGTAAAAATGTAAGATTCACCAACAATGTTTTTTAATAAATCGTATATATTTTTCTTTAATTCCATTTTTGTTGTTTTAAAAATTTAATAAAATCCAATACCAAAAAGCTATAGTTATAAACGATAAAGGAATTCCAATTCCAACCATCATACTACTTAGTTTTGGTTTTAGTCCATAAGTTGAAGCTAAAATTGCTCCTGTTATCATTGGTGCCATAGCTGACTCAATAATTGATACATCAATCATTAAACCTGATGCTCCTAATATTTTCTTATACAAAATAAAGAAAAAAACAGGTGTAACCATTAATTTAAATAGTAAACCTATACCAAGAAAACTCCAATGTTTACTTTTTCTTTCAATTTTCAATTGTAATCCAACAGCAATTAAGGCAATTGGAGTTACGGTGCTACCTATTCTTTGAAAAACAGATTGAAAATCAACAGGAAAATCGACATTAAAAATATTCAATAATACCGCAACTACGAAAGCAATAAAAGGTGGAAAAAATAGAATTTTCTTTACAATTGCGTTTGGACTTAATGCTTCTCTAGAGAATAATGTTGCTACAATAATTCCTAAAGTTGCCATCACCACAAATGTTCCTGGTTGATCTATCACAATAGCAGTTTCAATACCTTTTGAACCATACAAAGCTTCAATTATTGGAAACCCAACAAAAGAAGTATTTCCTAAACCAGCTGTTAAAATCAAACAACCAATTAGTTTTTTTGACCAACCTAGATATTTTCCTAAACTATAAAAAAATAAAAAAGAGAGCCCAAAACCCAACCAAGCTATTCCTAATGGATATAATAAAGCGGTTGAAATTTCAATTTTTGGAATATAATATAAGGTTAATCCTGGCAAAGAAACATAAATAACAAACTGATTTAAAACAACATGCATATTCTTAGGAAAAGATTTTGCATATTGAAAAGAGACACCTATTAATAAACAGATGAAAATTAAAAGTAGATTATCCATTAGATTTATATGAATTACAAAGTTAAAAGCATTATTTGATTATGTAATGGAAAGTTCTTTTTTTTCAAAAAAATTGTACATTTACACAAAGAGACTATTTTTGGAAAATCAACATAAAAAATCAGCATTATCAGAAGTTAACGGAGTGAATCAACCCGATTCATTAAGCAATGCTGTTGCCAAAAGAATTCAACAAAAAAGAAAAGTAATTCCTTCTGCTAGTGAATTGATTGAAGCCATTAAAAAAGGAGACAAAATTGCATTAAGCAGAGCTATTACACTTGTTGAAAACACCAATCCTGAACATTTAGAACGTGCCAATGAAGTTATCAATGGTTGTTTGCCTTTTGCTAATAAATCGGTTCGAATAGGAATAACTGGAGTTCCTGGTGTTGGAAAAAGTACTTTTATTGAAGCTTTTGGAACTTACTTAACTTCAATAGGTAAAAAAGTGGCCGTTTTAGCAGTTGATCCAAGTAGTTCCATAAGTCACGGAAGTATTTTAGGTGACAAAACTCGAATGGAAGAATTGGTTAAAAATGAAAATGCTTTTATTCGTCCAAGTGCTTCTGGAGATAGTCTTGGTGGTGTTGCAAGAAAAACGCGTGAAAGCATTATTTTATGTGAAGCCTGTGGTTTTGATACTATAATTATTGAAACTGTAGGTGTTGGACAAAGTGAAACAGCTGTTCACAGTATGGTTGATTTCTTTTTACTTTTAAAAATTGCTGGTGCTGGTGATGAATTACAAGGAATAAAACGTGGTATCATGGAAATGGCTGATACTATTGTAATCAACAAAGCCGATGGTGATAATATTTCGAAAGCTAAATTAGCTAAAACAGAGTTCAACAGAGCTTTGCATTTATTTCCTGCAAAAAATAGTGGTTGGAATCCAAAAGTAACTACTTGTAGTGCTTACGAAAAAACAGGTATTGATGCTATTTGGTCGATTATTTCTGACTATTTTACTTTGGTTAAAGAAAATCACTTTTTTGAAAAGAAAAGACAAGATCAAAATCAATTTTGGATGATAGAAACTATAAACGAGCAGTTAAAAAACAATTTTTACAGTCATCCAGAAATTTTAAAATTATTAGATGAACAAAAAAAAGCTGTGCAAAATAATGAATTATCACCTTTTGCTGCAGCTAAGAATTTGTTAGATAAGTATTTTAAAATATAAAAAACCTCAATGAAGTCATGATATCACTGAGGCTTTCTATCCAAAACAAACTTAACTAACCTATATATTCAAAATATATAGTACAAATATGAGGCTCTTATAATAAAAACTAGTAGGAAAAAAACCTTTTAAACAAAAGAAAAAACACCTCGCAAAAAAGGGTGTTTTTCCCTTATTAATTAAATACAATTAAATTAAATTTGTTAACACAACCAAAACAAAATTACGATGATGAAAATTAGAACTATTGCAACAGTGATTCTTTTTTCAACGCTCCTTTATTTAAATTCTTGTAAACCAGAGAGTGCTGAAGAAAATTTAGGAAGTATTAAAGAACCTTCTCAAATAATTTCAGTTGAACAAGCTGTTGAAATGAAAGATACTTATCAAGATACAATAGGCAAATTAATTAAAGAAAACTTTTCAATTCCAGAAAGAGAATATGATCCAACATTATTTGCATTTATAGAATTAGATTCATTGAAACAATATATTGCATATTTAGAGGAAGTAGAACGATTAAATGATAAAAAAATATCTGGTATAAGGGTTTACTTTGCCGCTTATCCAGACTCATTAAAAAACAGTAGCAAATCAGAAGCTTATAAAAATAGAGAAACATTCTTTTTTGCACCAACAATGGAAGTTGAACCAAATGAATGGGGAAGAGAATATCCAAATTTAAGGAACATTCCTTTTTATATTGAGCCTTCAGGAAAGAACAAGTTAATTGGAAAATTTAAAGCGATTGATGGTCTTTTGTGTAAAAAAGACTCACGTCCAACGAATCCAAAAATAGATGAAACTGAAAAAACTAGTTTAATTTTAAATGAATTTCAGCTAACACCTCCTCCTGTAGAATAAAAATATACATTAATGGAAATTAAAAATATACCTTTAGCAGATTTAAAAGACTTTTTTACTTATTTTCAAATAGTCACAGCGATTGCAGGGTCATTGTGTTATTATAAGTATAAAGATACGTATTTAAAATACTTTTTATTTCTGCTTTGGTATATTGTTATTAACGATTTTACTGCTAGATATTACAGTAAAAATATCTCTGTTTATAATGTTTTCTTTTATAATATTTTCCAAGTTATTTCTTTTACTTTTTATGCATTATTATTTAAAAACGCTATCAAAAGTCTTAAAAACAGGCAAATAATTTCAATTTTATTAGCCTTTTATTACTTATGCTATTTGATTAATTTAGTTTTTATTGATGATTTTTTTACAGATTATTTTTCTAATACTTACATTATTGGTGCTGCTGTAATAATAACATCAATATTAATCTATTTATATGAAATTTTAAATTCCGATAAAATCATTCATGTTAATAAAATGATGGTTTTTTGGATTAGTATTGGTTTGTTATTAATGTATCTTCCAAATATTCCTTTTAATGTTATTAGAAATTATTATAAAACTTCACCTACTATTCCTTATATTTATATGGTGAATTTTTTACTGGTATTCATTTACAATATAATAATAATTTCTGGTTTTATATGGAGCAGCAAGGAACAGCGGGACTATTTTTAGCAATCATTGTTTTATTTAGCGTTTGTGTTATTATGGTTTTTCTATTTATAATTTTTCAGAAAAAGAAAAATGTATTGTTGATGAAACAAATAGAATCCCAACAGCAATACGAGAAAGAAATTGCCGAATCTCAAGTTGAAATACGCGAACAAACCCTAAGAAATATCAGTTGGGAGCTTCATGATAATATTGGTCAATTATTAACTTTAGCCAAAATACAACTTCAGAGTGTTGCTGATAACCCAGAAAACATCAAAGAAGTCAATGACAATTTATCAAGAATTTTAAATGAAGTTAGAGCTTTGTCAAAAGTCATCAATCCAGATTTTATTACAAATATTAAATTAAATCAAGCCATTCAATTGGAAGTTGATCGATTTAATCGTTTGAATTATATTGAATCCACATTTTTAATTGAAGGAGAATATAGAAATTTAGATCCAAAAGCTGAAATCATTATTTTTAGAATTCTTCAAGAGTTTTTTTCCAATACAATTAAACATTCAAGAGCTTCAAAATTAGATGTAAAAATGAGTTTTTCAAAAGATATTTTAATTATATCAGTAATTGACAACGGAATTGGATTTGATTCTACTCAAGATTCTATGAACGGAATTGGCTTAGGTAATATGAAAAAAAGAGGTAGCTTAATTGATACTGAAGTTACAATTAAATCAGAAATTAATAAAGGAACACAATTAGAAATTGTTCATAATATAAAGTAAATAATGAAAAAACATTCAGTAGTTCTTGTTGAAGACCATACCTTACTATCTCAAGCAATTGCTGGCATAGTTGATAAATTTGAATCCTTTGAAGTCAGTTATTTATGTAAAAACGGTACTGAATTAGTAGAAAAATTTAAAGTAAAAGGAAACATCCCTCAAATTGTTCTTATGGACATTAATATGCCAATTATGAATGGTATTGAAACCACTAAATGGATTACTGAAAACCACCCTGATGTAGCTGTATTGGCTTTAACCGTGGAAGAAGATGAAAATACTATTCTTAAAATGATAAGAGCAGGTGCAAAAGGCTATTTGCTTAAAGATGTTGATAAACAAACGCTTGAAATTGCCTTATTAAAAATAATTGAAACAGGTGTGTATCATTCTAATATTGTAACTGATGCATTGATGAACTCAGTAACAGGAAAAACCCAAGAAGAAATTGCTTTAAAAGAAAATGAAATAGAATTCTTAAAACTTATTTGTACTGAATTGACCTATAAAGAAGTTGCTGACAAAATGTGTCTAAGTCCAAAAACAATAGATGGATATAGAGATAATTTATTTGCAAAACTAAATGTAAAAAATAGAATAGGATTAGTTCTTTATGCTATTAAAAATAAAATTTATGTTCCTTAAAAGGTAACTTATTCTTCATATTTTTCCATTTCTCTATCATAAAATTCTCCTGCAAGCGTGATTAGATGCTCCATTTCTGATTCTAATTCACGCTCGTCTTCATCATCAATTTCTTCCAAAAACTCAACCTCATCATCTTTTAAATTGATTAAAAATCTTGGATAATCTAAATGAACTATAAAAATGTCATCTGGAAAATCTGTGTTGTCTCCTAATATAAATTTTGGTCTTTCCATTGTTTAAAATGTTATATGTTTATCGTTTATGATTTATAGTTTTCAATTAATTTTTTAGTCATGTGATTAAAGCGAAGATACAAAAATATAGCTGCTGCCGTTAATCCTGCTAATAATCCAATCCAAATTCCGGTTGCTTTTAATTCGGTAAAAATTCCTAAATAGATAGAAATAGGAAAACCAATAATCCAATAAGAAATAAAAGTCATATACATAGGAATCTTTACGTCTTGTAAACCTCTCAAAGCTCCTAAAACTACTACTTGTAACCCATCTGAAATTTGAAAAACAGCTGCAACCAACAATAATTGTCCCGCAATTTTAACAACTTCAGTGTTTTTAGCCAAATCTGTGAGATTACCCATATCAACAAATAAAGCTGGTAAATAATTATGAAAAACTATAAAAAATAAAGCAAATGCGATTTCCAATAAAATAGCCAATAAAAATATAGACATAGCTACAATTCTAAGCTTTTTATAATCGTTTAATCCTTTTTGATTTCCAACTCTAATCATGGCTGCAACACTCAATCCCATGGCAAACATGAAGGTAAAGGAAGCTAAACTCAAGGCAATTTGGTTTGCGGCTTGACTTGTAGTTCCTAAACTTCCTGAAAGCCATATTGCTCCTGTGAAAAGTGCTACTTCAAAAAACATTTGAAAAGCAGAAGGTGTTCCTAATTTTATTATTTTAATATTGACTTCTCTCTTAATTTTCTTTAAATCAAAACCTTTGAAAAAAGGATGAAATTTTTCTTTTAAGTTCATCATATAATGCATGTAACCTAACATCACAAATCGTGAAGCTATAGTTCCAATGGCAGCACCAACAATTCCCATTTTTGGAAAAAACCAAACACCATAAATCAATAAATAATTTAGAAAAACATTGACAAAATTCGCTAAAATAGTTGCCCACATGGAATATTTGGTCTCACTCATTCCATCAGCAAACTGCTTATAAGCTTGAAACATTATCAATGGAATTAATGAAAAAGCAACAATATCTAAATAAGGTTTTGCCAATTCCACAACATGAGCAGGTTGTCCCATATATGCAATTATAGGTTTTGAAAAGAAAATCAAAGTAAATAATGCTACTCCTAAAATCGTACATAAATACAACCCATGATGAAAAGCACTTCTTCCATCTTCTACACTGTGTTTGCCGTCAGCTTCTGCTACTAAAGGTGTTATGGCTGTTGAAAATCCAATTCCAAGTGACATGGCAATAAATACAAAACTATTTCCTAAAGAAACAGCAGCCAACTCATCAGGACCCAATTTTCCAACCATCACATTGTCTACAATACCAACAACCGTATGGCCTAACATTCCTAATATAATAGGATAGGCCAACTTCAAATTATAAGAAAACTCTTTGGTGTAAGTTGATAAATTCATTGGTAATTTTAAAGCGGCAAAGATAGTTTTTTTTTAGTAATAGGTTTTAGGTAAAAGGCAGTTGGAAAACTAATTTACCCATTACCTATAACCCATTGCCTATAACCTATTTTTCTGTACTTAATTTATCATGATACATCTTTATATTATCTTTTACTTCTTCTTCTAATTCTGGATAATGAAATTCGTATTTATTCAATTCATCTAACATGGTTTTTGCAACAATGTATCTTGCTGTTTCCTTATTATCAGCTGGTACAATGAACCAAGGTGCGTGTTCTTTTGATGTTTTATTCATAATATCTTCATAGCATTCTTGGTATTTATCCCACAATTCTCTCTCTTTCAAATCACCAGGAGAAAATTTCCAATTGTGTTTTTCGGTTTCTAATCTTCTAAGTAATCGTTGACGTTGTTCTTCTTTACTCAAATGCAAAAAGAATTTCATAATAATTACACCATTTTTGGCTAAATGTTTTTCAAATGCATTGATACTTTCAAAACGGTTAGCCCAAAATTCATCAGAAATATCTTCTGCTTTTTCAATATTAGGAATATTTTCATTTAGGATATAATTAGGATGAACTCTTGTAATTAAAACATTTTCATAGTGTGTTCTATTGAAAACAGAAAATTTTCCTTTTTCAGGTAAAGCCAAATAATGTCTCCACAAAAAATCATGTTCCAATTCATTGGATGAAGGTGTTTTAAAACTGTGAACCACTACTCCACGTGCATTGAACTCTTTAAAAACCTCACGAATTAAACTATCTTTTCCGGCAGTGTCCATTCCTTGTAAGCAAATCAAAACACCGTATTTGTTATGAGCGTACATTTTGTCTTGTAATTTGCTCAACTTTTCACGCACTTTTTGTAATTCTTTTTCTTTCTTCTTTTCAGAAGTTTCTACGTTTATTAAAGTTGGAATTTCTCTTAATTTAATAATATCCTTTACTTTAAAGTCATCCGATTTCAACGTTTTCATAATAATTACATTTATATTTGTTACTTAAATAAAGTGTTTTGTAAAAGTATGGAAAAATTTCAACTGCAACTGTTTTTTCAAATTATCGGTATTGGTTCTGCTTCTGGACTTTTATATCATAATGATTTACTTTATATAGTTTCAGATAATAGTTCTTATTTATATGAATACAAAATAGAGTCCAATGAATTAAATAAAATTGCTTTAGTTGAAGATCCTGCTGAAAATATACTCAAAAAAGACAAACCTGATTTTGAATCAATAACTTTTGAAGGAAACAAACTATACCTATTTGGTTCTGGCTCTACAAAACAAAGAGCATCATTAAAAACTTATCATTTATCAAAAAAAAATATAAAAGAAAAAGATTTATCTAAACTATATACTAAATTGAAGTCTCAGTTTCAAATAGAAGATGATGAGTTAAATATTGAAGGTGTTTTTAATTTTAATAAAACGTTTTACTTATTTCAAAGAGGAAATGCAAAAAATGCTTCAAATGGGATTTTTATTGTAAATAAAGACAAAGAAATTGAAATCCAATTTAAAAAAATTGAGTTACCCAAAATAAACAATATCCAAGCTTCTTTTACTGATGCCATTTTAGTAGAGGAAACCATTTACTTTTTGGCTTCAGTGGAGAACACAACCTCAACTTATGATGATGGAGAAATATTAGGAACTTTCTTCGGAAAAATGAAATTGGATACTCTTTCAGTTGAAGAAACAATTTTAATAACAAATGAACATAAATTTGAAGGCATCACATTATTTAAGGAAACTGAAAAACAATTAGAATTTTTATTGTGCGAAGATAATGACACTGACCTTTTAGAATCAAATATTTACAAATTAATCATCACTATATGAATCCAATCCTAAATCGAAACCTATATCTTATTAAAGAACATATCGGTATGTTCAAAGCATCCAATAACTTTGATATTTTCAATCCTGATAATGGTTCACAACTCATGACATGCAGAGAACCAAATCTAGGTTTTTTTACTAAACTTTTCCGATTTACAGATTATAAGAGAATGACTCCTTTTCATGTAGTAATTTCAGATAATCAAGGGAAAAAGATAATTTCTGTAAAAAGAGGAGTTACCTTATTTCGTTCTGATGTAGAAATTTTTGACGAAAATGAAAGACTAATTGGTGTTTTTAAACAAAAATTCTTTTCTTTTGGTGGAAAATTTGAAATTCATGATGCTAACGACAGACATTTATGTACGCTGCAAGGAAAATGGACTGGTTAGGATTTTAAATTTATGAAAGAAAATAGAGAGTTAGCACATGTTTCTAAAA
Organism: Flavobacterium ponti; assembly: GCF_042652765.1. Taxonomy (NCBI): domain Bacteria; kingdom Pseudomonadati; phylum Bacteroidota; class Flavobacteriia; order Flavobacteriales; family Flavobacteriaceae; genus Flavobacterium; species Flavobacterium ponti. The sequence continues at coordinate 294,878 of NZ_JBHSGW010000004.1, read as the reverse complement.
AATGGGCTGGAATTGGAAAAGAATTCTTTACAAGTGCTGACAATTATGTATTAGAAATTTTCAATCATGTTCCTGAAAATGATATTGTAAGGCCATTGATTTTAGCATCAGTGATGTGTATTGACATGGTTTTTAAAGAATAAAACTTTTAATTGTTAAAATTTAAAAAATAATGAAGCAATTTTGTTAAATGAAAGATTAATTATTATAATTTTATCGTAAACTATTCTAAACTATAATATTATGATAAAAAAATTACTCCTTTCCTTATTATTAATTGGTTTCAATTATTCTTTTTCTCAAGACAACTATTTAGACTTTGACGGATCTAATGATTATGTTAATGTTGCAAATTCTGGAAATATTTTAGCCAATTCGACTGCTATAACTCTGTCATGCAAAGTTTACCCAAAATTAAATTCTACTGGATTTCCTAATTTTGATGGTTTTGCTGGATACAGAAACGAAACGAACTTTGATTTTTATTTAATTCAACTTAGTTCAACCGAAGTTGAAGCAAGATTTAGAAATTCTAGTGGAACAGCTTATTCTATTAATTATAATGGATTGGTTTTAAACCAATGGAATCATTTTTTCTTAGTATACGATGGCTCGACTTTAAAATTATATTCAGGAACTAATCAAGTAGGAAATGTAGCTGCAGCTGGATCAGTTCCTGCTTCTAATGCATCAACTTTTAAAATAGGCTTAATACCATATCAAGCTTATAATTGGTATCACAATGGCTACATTGATGAAACAAGTCTATGGAATAAAGCGCTTTCTGCAACAGAAATTAGTGCTATCATGTCAAACAATGGTGAAATTGCAAATCCTCAAAGTGAAACAAATTTAAAAGTATATTATAAATTCAATCAAGGTGTTCCTTATGGAAATAATACAGGTTTAACAACTTTAAATGATGAAATGAATTTAGCAAATGGAACGCTAACAAATTTTAACCTTACAGGAAGTTCTTCAAACTGGGGAAGTGCAACTTTAAGCAATCAATCTTTTAATAATACACTCTTTTCTGTATATCCAAATCCAACTTCATCTAAATTAAACATAAAAAGTCAATCTGAAATTACATCTTTAAGAATTGTTGATTTATCTGGTAGAATTATTTTACAAAAAGATATTAATGCAACACTTGAAGTAAATGAAGATGTCAGTCAATTGAATGATGGAATTTATTTTGCCATTATTAATCAAACTCAAAAAATAAAATTTATTAAACAATAAACCACTGAAATCATTACCTTTATAAAGCTTATCATTATCGATAAGCTTTTTTTTGAAAATAATTTAATTCCATTCCAACCTTTTATAACTTTTTATGCTCTTATAAGAAAGCAACCTTTTATGATGGATGAAAAAATAATCATAGCCTGCAAAAAAAATCAACGAGAAGCCCAACGTTTAGTATATGAACAGATGGCAACCAAGTTGTATTATACTTGCAAACGCTATCTCAAAAAAGAAGAAGAAATTGAAGAAGTATTGGCCGATGTTTTTTACATCATCTTTACAAAAATTGATCAATTAAAAGAAAATAAAGCCTTTGAAGGTTGGGCCAGAAAAATTGCTGTAAATCAATGTTTGTTGCAATTAAAAAAGAATTTGAATTTCAATCTTTATTTGGAAGATACCAATATGCAATCACAGCCTTTTACAGATGAAGTAACGGATTTAGAAGAAGAAGATTTGTTGAAACTAGTGGAGAAAATTCCAGAAGGTTGCCGAACGATTTTTAATCTATTTGTTATTGAAGGTTTTTCACATAAAGAAATTGCTGAACAACTCAAAATATCAGAGGGAACATCCAAATCACAATTAAACGTTGCTAAAACAAAATTGAAGGAGTTAGTAAATACTTTTTACTACCAAAAAGCTAAATAATACTGAAATAAATTCAGCACAAGATGAAAAACGAAGAAAAAATATATCAAAAAATAAAAAACGCTTCTAATAAAACCGAAGAAACATTTTTCCCTGGGATGGATAAAGTGTGGAATCGTGTAGAAGAAAAACTCGACACCAAAATAATCAAAAAGAAAAGCGACTTATGGAAAAAATTAGCCATTGCAGCTTCTTTCTTGTTATTTTTTACAGTTGGAATTCAATTGTTCAATACACAAAAAGAATTAACTGAACCTATTGAACCTAAAATGAATATTGAACCAACAACTGAGAAAGTTCAAGACAATATTGAAAACAAACTTGATGAAGAGAAAATAGAGACCATAGAAGTTTCACCTGAAGTTGAAACTTTTGTAAATACATCAGATATTCAAGCAAATACAACAGAACCTAAAGCCATTATTTCTGAATCAAAAGACGAAAGTCATGATGATGTTCCTGCAATAATTAAAAACGACTATAAAATTTCGGAATCTGCTAAAACATCTTTTGCTGCCGATGAAATAAAAGCTGACGTTCAATTAATGAGTAAAAAAGAAGCGGTTGATAAAGGATATTATAATTCTGCAAGTTCAAATAATGTTTTTTACCCAAGCAAAGGAAAAATATATGCTGCTCGTAGTTCTAATATGAAGTATAAAAAAGCAGAAGAAAAACTCAGTTCATCTTATGTGCAAACCACTAAAAATGATGATTTAGTGCTTATTGATGGTAAATTATCCAATAAAAAAAGAGAAGATTTAAGTTCAGATGAAATGGAAGAAATGGTTGAATTGAAAAATCCAATTTACATCATCAATGGAGAAGAATTTTCAGAAGAATCACTCTTTGGTGAAAAACCAACCAGCAAATATGCCCCTTTAACCAATCAAAAAATAGATTCCATTAAAGTCTATTTGCCCGAAGAAGCCAAATACATTTATGGTGATAAAGGTAAAAATGGTGTAGTCATTATTTCCGTTAAAAAGTAAATCTCAATAAATAGTAAAATCAATAATTGCAAACACTTAATTGTGTTAGCCAAGATAAACTCATTCAAATTTTAACTAAAAAGATGCTGAAACGAGTTCAGCATGACAGAAATCAAATAAAATAAATCATGAAAAAGAAAGTAATCCTTGTTTTGATAGCATTTACAATGTTACCATTACTACAATCGTTCTGTGGGTTTTATGTTTCCACAGGTGACAACAAAATTTTCAATCAGGCTTCAGAAGTAATTCTTGTGCGAGATGGAAATAAAAACACAGTTACCATGAATAGCGATTTTAAAGGTGATGTGAAAGATTTTGCTATTGTAATTCCTGTACCAACAGTATTAAAAGAAAACGACATCAAAGTGGTAAAAAAAGACATTTTCAACAAACTGAATAGATATTCTGAACCAAGATTAGTAGAATATTATGACGAACATCCTTGCCAGCCAAGAGTTATGTATGATGAAATGGTTGTCATGAAAAGTGTTGCATTTAATTCTAGCAGAGCAGAACAAAAAAAAGATAAAGAATTAGGAGTTACCATCGAAGCAAAATACATTGTTGGTGAATATGACATTCTTATTTTATCCGCAAAAGAATCGGCAGGTTTAAAAACTTGGTTGCTTCAAAATGACTATAAAATTCCAGCAAAAGCGGAAGAAGTATTGGAACCTTACATCAAATCTAAAATGAACTTCTTTGTGGTGAAAGTCAATTTAGCAGAAATGAAAAAATTAGGCCGAAATGAATTAAGTCCCATCCAAATTTCGTTTGAAAGTGAGAGGTTTATGTTACCTATTCGTTTAGGAATGGCAAATGCAAATGGTGCACAAGATTTAATCATCTATGCTTTTACCAAAAACGGAAGAGTAGAAAGTACCAATTATAGAACAGTAAAAATTCCAACAGATAAGAATATTCCAACATTTATGAAACCAAAGTTTCAGGAATTTTACAAAGACATGTTCACTAAACAATATAAAAAATATGGAAAAAATGCTGTTTTCACCGAATATGCTTGGGATTTGAGTTCTCAAAATTACCAAAAATGTGATCCTTGTTCCACTACTCCACCAAGTTATGCTGAGTTAAAAGACGCTGGAGTTTTCTTTGCCAATTACAGAACACCACAAGGTTATCAAGGAAGTGATTATGAAGGAAATTTATTCTTCACGCGTTTGCATGTACGTTATGATAGAGAAAATTTTCCAATGGATTTGCAATTTCAAGAAACAATGGACCAACAATCTTTTCAAGGAAGATATATCATGCAACATAGTGTAAATGTAGACATGAATACTTGCTCTGAAGGCAGAAACTATTACAATAATGTTTTAAACAGAAGAGAAAATGAATTGGAAACTTTAGCTAATTTAACCAACTGGGACATTGATAATTATGAAGATTACACTAATGAAATTAGAGCAAAATTAGGCTATAAAACCACAAAAAGTGAAACTAAAAAAGGAGGATTATTTTTCTTTTCAAAAGGAAACAAACCTAACAAAACATTACCAACCTTGCTATTAATTTCTGGTTTAGCAATGATTACATTCTTGATTTATAAAAGAAAAACGTTATTACCAAAACTAGCTGTTATCAAAAACTTCTTATTCTAAAGCCATGAATACAAAAGCCATAGAACTTCCTAAAACTAGTACATTATCCTTACTAAGTGATGCTCGACATTTTCAAATTCTATTTTTGGGAAGCTTCTTGGTTATGGTTTTGTTTGCTAATGATTTTCCAAAAGAATATTTAGTTCAAATTGGAATTACGATAACTTCTTGTTTATTTTTTCAATTAGTATTTACGCACTTTACAAACAAGAATTATAGTTCTTGGAAAAGTGCCTTGATTACTTCTTTAGGGTTATGTTTATTGCTAAAAGTTGATGCTTTAGAATGGGTTTTATTTGCGACTTTCATAGCCATTGGATCCAAATTTTTAATCAAATACAACGGAAAGCACATTTTCAATCCAGCAAATATTGGAGTTGTTGGAACTATTTTATTAACACATCACGCATGGATTTCACCAGGACAATGGGGAAGCAATATTATTTATTTATTTATAGTTGGTTCTCTTGGTTTTTTAGTCATTAAAAAAGTCTCACGAATTGACATAGCATTAACTTTCATCGGAACATTTGGAAGCTTGCTGTTCATTAGAAACATCTTATATTTAGGTTGGCCAATAGATTTTTGGTTGCATCAAATGACTAATGGAACTCTAATGTTGTTTACTTTTTTTATGATAACCGATCCAATGACAACTCCAAATAACAAAAAAGGAAGAATTGTATTTGCTTTAATTTTAGCTATAACTGCTTTCTATTTAACTACTTTTAATCATTTTTATGCTGCACCAGTATGGGTTTTATTATTCATGTCACCGTTAACAATTGTGTTTGATAGAATTTGGAAAGACAGAAAATTTAGTTGGCAGAATTCAGTTGGCAGTAATCAGAAACACAAATAAGATGAAAAACATAATTTACACCTTTTTAATTCTATTTTTAGGAATAAATTCATCAGCTCAAGAAGTTATAAATGCTGATTTAGTTATTAATGAAACCCCAACTATTTATGTTCTTGGTGGAATTGCATCTGTAATCACTAAAGAAGATATAGCTTTTGCAAAAAAATATAACATACAATTCCATGATTTTGGCTGTTTAGCACCTGCAAATATGGAAAAATATGAAAAACTAAATGCACAAGTATTTGACCAACTAAATAAAGAATTTGGCACGAATTGGCAAAAAGAAATTCGAAAAGGAATTTTGGGTTATGAAAAATGGAAGAAACCTTAAGATGCGCTTAAAATTGAAATCCTATTCTTAATTTGGTCAAAAAAGTTGTACTTTTAATTAAATATTTAAAGTCAAAGTCATGAAAAAAATTCTTATTGCTCTTTTAGTTGTTTTAGTTGTCTTACAGTTTTTCCAAATTGACAAAACTAATCCAGAAACGGATATCAATCAAGATTTTTTGACCATACACAATCCACCAACAGAAATTGCTTCAACTATGAAAGCAGCTTGCTATGATTGCCACTCTAATAAAAGTGTTTATCCTTGGTATTCTAATATTCAACCTATCGGTTGGTATTTAAAAGACCATATTGAAGACGGAAAAAAACATCTGAATTTTTCTGAATTTGGAACTTACACACCGAAAAAACAAGCACATAAATTAGAAGAATGTTATGAATTAATTGAAAAAGGAGAAATGCCTCTTTCAAGTTATACAATCATTCATAAAGAAGCTGTTTTATCGGAAGCTCAAAAAACTGAATTGGTGAGTTATTTTAAGGAGATTGAGAAAAGTATTAAAGAATAATTTTAATTTTTCTTTTAAAAAGATATTTTAAATAGATACTGAATTAAGTTTAGCATGAGAAAATAAATCTTAATTTGTTAATGTTTTGAGGGTTTAAGTAGTTGGGGATTTATTAGCCAAAAACTTTCAGTTAAACACAGAAAATCAAAAATACTAACAAACTTTAAATTAAGACAAATAAACCAATTTCAAAAACCGCTATTATCCAACGTATTTTGTTTTTCTATTTAAATTTTTTTCTTGATAAAAAGTTATCTCATATTCATCATATGCATCTAACTTTTCACTTCCATTAAAATCAAAATTAAATTCTTTTTCTGGGAAATCGATTTTAAGTTTTGCTGAATAAATTTCACAAAGTTTATTTCCTAAAAATACAATTTGATTATGATTTATTTCATCCTTTTTTTCTTCTGCACCGAAAAAGTCAAGAATATGAATATGATTTAAAACAGATTCTATTTGAGCGAAATTTTCAACATACTCTGTTTTCTTCCAATTTTCAAAATTTTGTAGATCGAATCTGTTTTCCATAATTATACAACCATCATATTCAATAAATTTAGGCCAAAATAATAATGAATAAGCAATCATATGCTTAATATTTCCTTCACCAATAATCCAGTCTTCAATTGAAAATTCGTTCCCGTTAAATTTTCTCCATTCCAATAAATCAGGAATTAATTTTTCATCTTCTATCATTTACTTTAAGTTTTGGTAATAAGAGATACAAATAAAATTTACAACTAAATACTAAAACACTACTTCTCAATTTCTCTCAAAGAATCCATTTTTTTGTATTCCAAGAAACCTTTCAAATCTTCGAAATGTTCTTTTACACGTTTGTTACCAAATTCAAATACTTTTGTCGCTAAACCATCTAAGAAATCTCTATCGTGAGAAACTAAGATTAAAGTTCCATCAAAATCGCGTAAAGCATCTTTGATGATGTCTTTGGTTTTCATATCTAAGTGATTGGAAGGTTCATCCAGAATCAATAAATTAACAGGTTCCAACAATAATTTAATCATGGCCAAACGCGTTTTTTCTCCACCAGAAAGCACTTTGACTTTCTTTTGAATATCATCTCCTTGAAACATGAAAGCTCCTAAAATATTTTTGATTTGCGTTCGAACATCACCAACGGCAATTCGGTCAATAGTTTCAAAAATAGTAGCGTTTTCATCCAATAAAGCTGCTTGATTTTGAGCAAAATAACCAATTTGAGCATTGTGACCAATTTCAACACTTCCTGAATTGATTTCAATTTCTTTCATAATAGCTTTAATCATCGTAGATTTTCCTTCTCCATTTTTTCCTACGAAAGCTACTTTTTGACCTCTTTCAATAACAATATTAGCATCTTTAAAAATCACGTGATCACCATAACTTTTATGTAAATCTTTCACTACAACTGGATATTGTCCTGAACGAACTGAAGGTGGAAATTTCAATTTTAAAGCCGAATTATCTACTTCATCTACTTCGATTGGAACAATTTTTTCCAACATCTTAACACGCGATTGAACCGATTCGGTTTTTGAAAATGTTCCTCTAAATCTATCTATAAACGCTTGATTATCTGCTATAAACTTTTGCTGCTCGTCATACGCTTTTTGCTGATGTACTCTTCTTTCTTTTCGCAATTCTAAATAATGAGAATATTTGGCTTTGTAGTCATAAATTCTTCCCATTGTAACTTCAATTGTTCTGTTTGTGATGTTGTCTACAAAAGCTCTATCATGCGAAATTACCATAACTGCTTTAGCTTGATTCACCAAAAAGTCTTCTAACCACTGAATACTATCCATATCCAAGTGATTTGTTGGCTCATCTAATAAAATCAAATCAGGTTTCTTTAAAAGGATTTTTGCCAATTCAATTCGCATTCTCCAACCACCAGAAAATTCAGAAGTTAAACGTCCAAAATCTTCTCTTTCAAAACCTAAACCTTTTAAAACTTTTTCAACTTCAGCTTCATAATTGACTTCATCAATAGCATAATATTTCTCAGAAAGTTCAGAAACTCTCTCGATTAATTTCATGTACCCATCACTCTCATAATCCGTACGAATCGTTAATTGCTCATTGATTTCGTCAATTTCTTTTTTCATATCTAAAACTTCAGCAAACGCTTTTGAAGTTTCTTCCATAACCGTACAATCGTCATTTGCTAATAAATGTTGAGGCAAATATGCAATCACAGCTTCTTTTGGAGCCGAAATATTTCCACGAGTAGGTTTGTTTTGACCAGCAACAATCTTAAGCAATGTAGATTTTCCTGCTCCATTTTTACCCATTAAGGCAATTTTATCGGTTTCATTAATGGCAAAAGTCACATCACTAAAAAGTACTGTTCCACCAAATTCTACGGCTACGTCGTTTACTGTAATCATTTTTGAAAATTTAGAATTTAGAATTTAGAAGTCAGAAGACTAAAAAAACGCTAAAATTTTGAAGGTGCAAATATAGGTTAATTAACGTATTTGACAAGTTGTAAAAAACTAAAAATAATCCTTTAAAAAACTAGGTTTATAATTTGATTCTTAATTTATTGAGAAATGAATAATTCTTTACAGATTTGAAGTTCAATTCTGATTTATAAGTGATAAATATCCTAATTTTGCATTTCCAAAAAACAATTTATGCCATTAATTGATTATAGTTTTCTCTCGAAAATTTTACCCAAAGCAAAAATCAAAAAATCGTTTAAGAAATTAAAAAGTGATTATTTGTTTCGCATTAAAATGGCTATGGCTTTATTTTTCTTTGGAAAAGGATTTTGTTTTGCCACTTGGGCAAGTAGAATTCCTGATTTGAAAAACACTTTACATCTTAGCGAAGCTGATTTAGGAACGATTTTATTCTTTTTACCAATTGGCCAATTAATTGCAATGCCTTTTTCAAGCAAAGTAGTTTCTCGTTTTGGAAGCCGAACTATTACCATTTATGGCACTTTACTTTATGCCTTATTCCTGACTTTTTTAGGATTGTCTTCTACGAGTTGGCATTTAGCTTTAGGATTATTTTTATTTGGAGTATTTGGAAATTTTTGCAACATTGCCAGTAACACTCAAGGAGTTGTAACCCAACAATTATTCGAAAAACCAGTTATGGGATTCTTTCACGGTTCTTGGAGTTTGGCTGGTTTTTTTGGAGCTTTAGTTTCCTTGTTAATGCTTTATTTAGGACTTTCTCCTTTAATCCACTTTATTATTGCTTTTCTTTTTGTGGTAATTATAGTTGCATGGAATTCGAAATATTTAGTGCAAACCAAAATTGCAAAAGTGAAAGAAAAAGTCAAAAAAACTGGTTTTCAATTTCCAGATAAAATATTAATTTGGTTAGGTGTAATTAGTTTCTGCTGTATGGCAAGTGAAGGAATTATGTTTGATTGGAGTGGAGTTTATTTTAAAGAAATTGTAAAAGCTCCAGCAACATTAGTAGCTTTAGGATATACTTGCTTTATGATTACAATGGCTTCAGGTAGATTTTTGAGTGATATATTGGTTCAAAAATATGGTCCACAAAAAATAATCATAGCTAGTGGAATAACGATAACCTTTGGATTGTATATTGCTGTTCTATTTCCTTATTTAATCCCTTGTACCATTGCTTTTATGATGGTTGGATTTGGAGTTTCAAATGTAGTTCCTATTGTATTTAACAGAGCTGGAAATTTAACCACTGTTGCCACAGAAACTGCTTTGACAATTATTTCAAGTATTAGCTTTTTAGGCTTTTTAATTGGACCTCCAATAATTGGTTACATTGCAGAAATTAGTAATCTTCGTTATTCTTTTGCTACTATTGGTATCTTCGGAATATTTATTTCTATTGTTACTTTTAGAAGAAAACTTTTCGTGAAAAATCATGATATTTGATTTGAATTTTAATGTATCTTTAACATATCTATTTTGATACTAACTGATATACTTCTTACCTTTGAATAGAATTAACTAACCTAACAAATAATCGTTCAGCATTAGTGAGGTGCTGAAACAAATTGAGTATTAAATGAAAAAAATTAGTCTATTAATCTTAGGATTAACTTTCATGACTTTCACAAGTTGTAAAAAAGAAGAGAAAACTGAAACTCCAACAGAAACTAAAGAAGAAGTTAAAGGTTTAACGATTGTAAATGATTCTACAAAAGTAATGTGGACAGGTTTTAAAACGACAGAAAAACTTGCTGTTAATGGTACTTTTAAAGAAATTGAATTAAAAGACGTGAAGTCTGGAAACACTCCAGAAGAAGTTTTAGAAGGTGTTGCTTTTTCAATTCCTGTAAGCAGTTTATTTTCTAATGATCCAACTGGAACAAGAGATCCTAAATTGATAAGTATCTTTTTTGGTGCTATGAAAAACACTGAATTACTGTCTGGAATTTTAAATTTTAGAGACAATCAATTGTTTATGACACTTTCTATGAATGATGTTACAAAACAAATTCCATTAGAATATACTTATGAAAATAATTTATTTAGTATGAAAACCACTTTAAATCTTAATGATTTTGGGGCTCAAGGTGCTTTAGAAGCTATAAACAAAGCTTGTTTTGATTTACACAAGGGTCCTGATGGAGTTAGTAAAACTTGGGATGTTGTGGATGTTAAAGGAGAAGTTTTGTTTAAAAAATAAGTCTCTGTTTAAATTAAAAAAAACCGTAAATTCCAATTGAGTTTACGGTTTTTTTTATTTTATAAATTCATTTTAAAATCATCGATGATTGGTTCTGCTTTTGCTTTGTCAGCTTCATTGATGAAAATTTCTACAGCTAAATCGGTGTTTCCAAAACCAGCAACTCTTGCTGATTGTAAATTATTTTTGGCTAAACAAACGATATCGTTTTCTTGCAATTTAGCTTGCAGAGCCATTGCGATAATTTCGCTCCCTGAGAATATTTTTACTAGTGCCATTTTATTTTGGTTAAAAGGTTATGGGTTATAAGTTTAAAAGGCTTTGTGTATATCCTTTTCTAAAAATCTATTGTCTGAAAATCTAAAATCTATTCTATTCATCAAATTCAATGAAAATTGGCTCAATCATTATTCGGTCTGCCATGATTTCTATTTTCTCTGTAACTTGATTGCAGAAAAATATTTTTTGCATTTTTGGCATACTTTCAGATAAACGTAAAATCGGTACATCTATTCTATTTTTAAAAAGAATATCTGCGTCATCAACCACTGTCATTTGTAAACGATTTACGTTATAACCTGCCGTTGAGAACATTTCATTTAGTTTGTGACCAGTTCCAACTAACACATCAATACCTAATGAAATTTGGTTTTTATCTTCATCTAAATCTGTTTTATCATGAACACCATAAACTCTGATTTCGTTGTCTTTTCCTAGTTGTTTGAATAAATCAACCATTTCAATAACTTTTGCTTTATCATCCACAAAAATTAAAGCTCTTGGAGATTCTTCAAAAGGTTTTTTTAATTTTTGAATTACATTTAGAACAATGGTTGTCGTTTTTCCAGAACCTTTTTCAGATTGAATAACTGCATCTGCTCCACTTTTAATAGTAGAAAATGTTTCTTGTTGCAACTCATTGGCTTCTGTTAATCCATTTCTGATTAATCCATTTTGAAGTCCTTGATCTATTTTTTTTAATTTCATTTTTTTGTGGTGATGGGAAATTGGTGATAGATTATGGGCAACCTATTACCCTTAACCAATAACCATTTACCTAATTTATTTACTTGCGAATAATTTTACATCTGTTTCAGAGATTTCAGTTCCTCCAAGAATGATTAATCGTTCTACAACGTTTCTAAGTTCTCGAATATTTCCTGTCCAATCGTATTCTTGTAACAATTTTATAGCTTGTTTTGAAAATGTTTTTACTGAATTTCCTTGTTCTTCCGCGATTTTATGAGCAAAATGCTCAATCAACTCAGGAATATCATCTCTTCTATCATTTAAAGCAGGAACTTTTATTAAAATTACGGCTAAACGATGGTATAAATCTTCTCTAAAACGTCCTTCGGCTATTTCCTTTTTTAAATCTTTATTGGTTGCAGCAACAACTCTTACATCCACTTTAATGTCTTTGTCTGCACCTACTCTTTGTATCAAATTTTCTTGTAAAGCACGTAAAACTTTAGCTTGAGCAGGTAAACTCATATCTCCAATTTCATCTAAGAAAATAGTTCCTTTGTGAGCGGCTTCAAATTTTCCGGCTCTGTCTTTTACGGCTGAAGTAAAAGCTCCTTTTACGTGACCAAATAATTCACTCTCTATTAATTCACTTGGAATTGCTGCACAATTTACTTCAATAATTGCTGCTGATGAACGGTCGCTTTTTTCATGCAATTGATGAGCTACTAACTCTTTTCCTGTTCCGTTTGGTCCAGTGATTAAAACTCTTGCATCGGTTGGAGCTACTTTATCAATCATAGTTCTGATATGATTAATTTCGTCACTGTTTCCAATCATTTGGTAGTTCTTACTGACTTTTTTCTTTAGGTTTTTGTTTTCAACTACAAGTTGTTTTCTGTCTAAAGCATTTCGAACTGTATTTAACAATCTGTTTAAATCTGGTGGTTTTGAAATATAATCAAAAGCTCCCAAACGCATAGTATTTACGGCAGTTTCTAAATCACCATGACCAGAAATCATGACCATTGGAATTTCAGGTTTTATTTTTTTAACAGCTTCTAAGACCTCAACACCATCCATTTTTGGCATTTTGATGTCGCAAAGTACCAAATCATAATCGTCATTTTTAATTTTTTCTACACCTTGTAAACCATCTTCTGCTTCTTCAACTACATAACTATCATTTTCTTCTGAAAGGATTTTGGTAAGTACTCTTCTGATGGTTGCTTCGTCTTCTATGATTAGTATTTTTGGCATCTATTTTAGGTATTGTTGATTGGTAAATGATTGCGAACAAAGTTAGTAAAAAAACAAGACAATTCTCTATCTAACCCTGATGGGAATGGCATCTTTTTTATGGTTTGAAAAACCGTAAAAAAATAGAATGGACAGCAGGAATTACATAACCCGATAAAGCCCAAGCCTGCTGTTTCTATTTTTCAATAAAATGTAAATCTCTTTGTGGGTAAGGAATAGTAACGTTATTTTGTCTAAAAGCTGTATCAATTTTAAAACGAATATCACTTTGAATTTTTGGGCTATTGATTCCATTTTCAACATAAAAATAAACCGAAAAATTTAATGATGAGTCTCCAAAATCTTCAAAAAGAACGGTAACATCATTTTCTTTGACAACACCATCCGTTGATTGCACACATTGTTCTAATAATTTTTTGACTAGTTCCACATCACTTCCATAAGCTACTCCAACCGAAACATTTTCTCTGCTTACTGGACTATTTTGTGTCCAATTGAGAAGTGTATCCATCATGAATTTATGGTTAGGTACAATCATAATTCTGTTATTTCTGGTTTGAACACGTGTTGTTCTAAGTTTTATTTGCACTACTCTTCCTACTCTATCATCTATTTCAACGATATCACCAACCAATAGCGATTTATCAATAATAATTAAAACCCCAGAGATGATGTCTTGAAAAAGTTGTTGTAGTGCAAAACCTAAACCAACTAGTAAAGCAGCAGAAGCAGTTAACAAAACATTTACATTGACTCCACTGATACTAAGTGTAAAAATAATTACGAAAATAAAGGCAATGTATCTTACAAATTTGAAAAAACTAATAAATTTGAATTTATCTTGTAATGGAAGTTTTCTGGTAAGAAATATTCGTATTAATTTCAACAATATAGAAGTTAAAACTAATGAAATTACCAAAAACAAAATTGTTCCTAAGGTAAAATCTATTTTATCAGTATCAATTAATTTAAAATTGAGAATGTCTTTTATAAATTCATAAATATCTTTTAATTCCATATATCAATTTAATATTTCAACCATTTATATAGTTCTTTCCAAGTTGGTTTTTTGCCATACATTAAAATTCCAATACGGTATATTTTTGAAGCAAACCAAACTACCAATAAGAAAGTCGCAAATAATAAACCCATTGAAAGTGCTAATTGCCATAAAGGTACACCAAAAGGGATTCTCATTAACATTACAATTGGTGAAGTTAATGGAAAAATTGAAAAAACGGTTGCAACTGTGCCGTGTGGATCATTCATTACTGTAAAGAATCCAATATAAACTCCTAAAACTAATGGTAAAATTATAGGTAATAAAAATTGTTGTGAATCTGTTTCTGAATCCACAGCTGCTCCAATTGATGCATAAAACGAACTGTATAAAAAGTAACCTCCAATAAAATAAATTACAAATGAAATTAATAAAGTTGCGATAGGTAAATTAAAAATTTCATTGAAATATATTTGCATAGTTGCCAATTTATCAGGTTGAGCAGCATTCATCATTTCTGGTGAAATAGTTGATGAAGCTCCCACTTGTAAACCAAAGAAAGAAGAAGCTATGAAAAATAGCAATGTTCCGACAATGGCCCAAATGGCAAATTGCAAAATTCCTGCTAATGAATTTCCAATGATTTTTCCCATCATCAACTGGAACGGTTTTACAGATGAAATGATGATTTCGATAATACGGTTTGTTTTTTCTTCAATGACACTTCGCATTACAAAATTGCCATAAATTATAATAAACATCATGATTAAATAACCAAACATACCTCCTATCGCAATTTTTATTTCATTCAATCCTTTTAGACTTTCTCCACCAGAAAATTTTGATAATTTTAGTGAAGCATTGGTTTTAGCACTTTCAATTTTTTTAGCATCAAAACCCATTATTTTTAAGTTTTCTGATGTAAGATTTGAATCAATAACTTCTTCTACATCTGAAATAAATTCTAAACTTGGACTGTCATCAGAAATATATTCTACTTTATCCAATAATTTTTGAATGGAATCTACTTTTGGAATGTATAAAAGAGCATCATAATTGTTGCTAGCAGTATCTTTTGCGGTTTGAAAAGACATGAAAGAAATATCAATATAATGAATTTCTTTACTGTTTTTAAAGTCGCTTTTCAACAAACCTGCTTCATCGTGAATGGCAATTTGTGTAGCAGAATCTTTGTTCATGGTAGCTAAAAAACCAACTAAAACAGCCATTCCAACAAATAATAATGGACTTAAAAAAGTCATTACAATAAATGATTTGTTGCGAACTTTTGAAATAAATTCTCTTTTTATGATAAGTGATAATATGTTCATTTTTGACTATTTTGAAACTGATTGAATAAAGATATCGTTAACGCTTGGTATTTTTTCTACGAAATGGGTTACTTGACCATTTCTAGTTAAAATATTTAAAAGTTCCGTTGAATGATGTTCTCCTAATTGAACTTCTAATTTAATATCATCATTTAATGATTTGAAATTGGTTTGTCCAACCTTGAATTTTTGTGTTAAATCATACATTAAACCTTCAACATTAGGAGAAATAATTCCCACTTGAAAAGTGTTTGTTCTATACTCTTTCTTCACATCAACTAATTTTCCTTCAATCAGTTTATTTGATTTGTGAATTAAGGCAATATGATCGCACATTTCTTCTACACTTTCCATTCGGTGTGTTGAAAAAATGATTGAAGTTCCTTGTTTGTTTAATTCGATAATTTCATCTTTTATTAAATTGGCGTTAACAGGATCAAACCCTGAAAAAGGTTCGTCTAAAATCAACAACTTTGGTTTATGAAGAACCGTTACTACAAATTGTATTTTTTGAGCCATTCCTTTTGAAAGTTCTTGAATTTTTTTGTTCCACCAACCTTCAATTTCTAATTTTTCAAACCAAAATTTCAATTGTTTTTTTGCTTCTTCTTTTGAAAGTCCTTTTAATTGAGCCAAATACAAACATTGTTCTCCCACTTTCATGGTTTTATACAAACCTCGTTCTTCTGGCATATAGCCAATTTGTTGCACATCTGAAGGACTTAGTTTTCTTCCATCTAAATATACTTGACCAGAATCTGGCATTGTAATTTGATTGATTATTCGAATTAAAGTAGTTTTTCCAGCACCATTTGGTCCTAAAAGTCCATAAATACTTCCTTCAGGAATGGTAAAAGAAACATTATTTAGTGCTTTATAATCTCCAAATTGTTTCGTTACATTTTTTACTTCTAAAATAGAATTCATAAATTGTAGTTATATTTTTTAGGTTGCAGCTGCAGCCATTGTGCTTATTAGTATTGTGCAATGTATTAAAGATAGGTATAAAACTTGATCTTGTATTGAATTATTACTCTCTAAAACATTAATTTCATAAGAAGTTTTGAATTTTCTCCAATTAAATTCTGATTTAATAGTACAAATTTCGGTATTATTTTCATTAATTAAAAAATAATCTGTGTTCCAAAATCCTTTTCTTCTTAGAACATATTTTTTAATTTCTTTTTCGAAATGTGAAGTAATTTGAACTGTTCCTTTCCAATTAAAAGTGAATTCTAAAACCGCTAAATTATTTTGCATGATGTAAAAATCAGATTTCCAAGTGCTTTTTTTAGCTACATGAAAATCTCCAAGACTTTTTATTGCAATTTTAGCTTTTGAAATAGAAAACCAATTTTGATAAACTAAAGAACCTTTAAATAAATTTGATTGAATCAAATGATATTCTTTATTATTGATTGGTTCTACTTTGAAGATCATAATTAGATTTTACAATTAGAGGCAAATACCTAAAATTTGTTACAAAAAAAACCCACCTTAATGAATAAACTTTAAGATGGGAAAAATTGCTATGAAAAAGAAAAATTCACTTTCTTAAAAAAGTGATGTTCAAATGTAACTAATTAAATTTAATTACGAAAACATATCTTTAACTTTTTCAAAAAAAGATTTATCAGACTTCTCCGGCTTAGGAATGAAGTTATCGTCTGACAGCATATTTTCAAAGAAATTCTTTTGTTCTTTATTCAAAGTCTTTGGTGTCCAAACGTTTACATGCACTAGCAAATCACCATTTCCATAAGAATTTATACTTGGAATACCTTTACCTTTTAAACGTAAAATTTTTCCAGACTGAATTCCTTCCTCTAATTTGATTCTAACTTTTCCTGAAACTGTTTCTATTTCTTTTGAAGCTCCTAAAGCTGCTTCTGGAAAACTTACATATAAATCGTAGTGAAGATTTTCACCTTCACGTTTTAAAAATTCGTGTTCAATTTCTTCAATAGCTACAATTAAATCTCCAGGAACGCTATTGTTTCCAGGTGCTTCGTTTCCTTTTCCAGAAACTTTTAATTGCATGCCATCAACAACTCCAGCAGGAATTTTGATTGAAACGGTATCATCTTCAACCAACATACCTTGTGCATCTGCTCCATCAGGTTTTTTATCTAAAATTTGTCCAGAACCTTGACATGTTGGACATGTTGCAGCTGTTTGCATTCTTCCTAATATAGTATTAGAAACTCGCATAACTTGTCCTTGACCATTACAAGTTGAACAAGTTTTAAAAGTAGCATCTGATGCTTGAACTTTACGTTTTACTTTTACTTTTTTCTCAACACCATTAGCTATTTCTTCTAGTGTTAATTTTACTTTTATTCTAAGATTACTTCCTTTTACTCTACGTTGGCCTCCACCACCAAAGCCGCTTCCTCCGAAACCACCACCAAAAGCACTTCCAAAAATATCACCAAATTGGCTAAAGATGTCATCCATATTCATGTGATGTCCACCACCAAAACCTCCTGCACCATCAAAAGCTGCATGACCCATTCTGTCATAACGTGCTCTTTTGTCAGCATCACCTAAAACTTCATATGCTTCTGCAGCAGTTTTAAAATTTTCTTCGGCTTCTTTATCACCAGGATTTTTATCAGGGTGATATTGAATGGCTTTTTTTCTGTACGCTTTCTTTATTTCATCTGGAGTTGCAGATTTGCTAACACCTAATACTTCGTAAAAATCTTTCTTCATAAATTATATAAATTCCAATAAAAAAATTCCAAATTCCAATAAAAAAATTGGTATCGAAATAATTTTGGTTTACTATTATTGCCCAATTACTACTTTAGGAAAACGAATAATTTTGTCTCCTAATTTATATCCTTTCTCAATTACATCAACGATTTTACCTTTTAAATCGTCAGATGGAGCGGGAATTTGAGTAATGGCTTCGGCAAAATCAGCATCAAAAACATCACCTGCTTTTACATCAACAATTTCCAATCCTTTTGACACTAAAGTTGATTTTAATTTTTCATGAATTAATTCAACTCCTTTAACTAAAACTTCTTCGTTTGATTTAGAAATCTCATTCATAGCTCTGTCAAAATCATCTAAAACAGGTAACATAGATTGTAAAACTTCTTGATTTGCAGATTTAAATAAATCAATACGCTCTTTTGCCGTACGTTTTTTGAAATTGTCATATTCTGCAAAAAGACGCAAAAACTTATCTTTTTCTTTAGCTAAGTCTTCTTGTAATTGCTCTTCAACAGATAATTCTGGTTGTTGTACTTCTTGATTTTCTGAAACAGTTTCTCCGTTTACCTCATCTTTCTCAATGTTTTCAGTACTTTCTTGACTCATATTTTTGAATATTTTTTTAAACATTTTTCCTTTTGCAAGGTATATAGCAAATGTATTGCCATTTCTAAATAAATGTCAAATTGTCACAAAATTCAATTTCAAAAAACTCCATTATGCCAATTCCTAAACTAAAATTTAATTTTTTATTAAGATTTGTTTATAATTGAATTGCTATTTTTGGAAAAATTAAAATTATAAATATGAAAAAAATAGCATTATTAGGTTTAGGACTTTTATTTTTTGTAAGTTGTAAAAAAGAAGCGGAAGCTGAAGCAACTGAACCAACAGTTGTTGAAACTGGAATTAATGGAACTTTTAAAGTTGACTCGACATCCACTGTTAGTTGGGTTGGATCAAAACCAACTGGAAAACACAATGGAAAAATTAATATTAAAGACGGGGAATTCACTATTGCAGAAGGAAAAATCACTGAAGGTAAATTTGTAATTGACATGAGTTCAATCACAGTAGAGGACTTAGAAGGTGAAGATAAAGAAAATTTAGAAGCTCACCTAAAAGGATCTAACAAGCCTGAAACTGCTGATCACTTTTTCAATATTTCTAAATATCCAGAAGCTGTATTTACTGTTACAGGATTTATGAACGAAGGTGGTTCTGATATGGTAGAAGGTGATTTGATGATTAAAGATAAAACAAACAAAGTAAAATTTCCTGTTTCAATCACTGAAAATGATGGAGTTATTACTATGACTTCTACAGAATTCAAAATTAACAGAACACTTTGGGATGTTAAATATGGTTCAAAATCATTTTTTGATGATTTAGGAGATAAATATATTGATGACGAAATTGCTATTCAAATTAATGTAACAGCAAAAAAACAATAAGAGGTTTAGATTATTATTAATTCAAACTAAAAAAGCACTCAAATTGAGTGCCTTTTTTTATTTTAGAAGGTTATTTAGAGCTTTTTCAATTGTAGCAAATTTAAATTGATACCCTTGATTCAATATTTTCAAAGCACTAACACTCTGACTTGAGAAAACTAAAATATACATTTCACCTAAAACCATTTTCATTACAAACTTAGGAATATTAGGCAACCATAAAGGTCTTTTTAAAACTTTAGCAATTTCATGAGTTAAAGTTGCGTTTGTAACTGGATGAGGAGCTACTGCATTATACACTCCATCTAACTCACCTACTTGGGTATAATAAAAGATGTTGACTAAATCTTCAATATGAATCCATGATTGATATTGTTTTCCTGAGCCAAAAGGTGCTCCAACACCATATTTAATTGGTGTTACCATTTGAGGTAAAGCTCCACCTTTGTTAGATAAGACAATTCCAATTCTAATTTTTGTTACTAAAATATTGAACTGTTTAAAGGCATCCACTTCATTTTCCCACTTTTGAACCACTTCTCCTAAAAAAGAATCATCAACACCTTTATTATCTTCATTATAAATGGCTCCTAAACTATCTGGATAAATTCCAATAGCTGAAGCTGAAATAATTTGGGTAACCTGATTGGAATTATTTTGTAATGTTGAGACTAATAATCTTGTTGGAATCGTTCTACTATCTAAAATTTCTTTTTTATAAGAAGAAGTCCATCTTTTCGCAACTGTAGCTCCAGCCAAATGATAAATCACTGAAACTCCATCAAAAGCATTGATGTCAATTTCGTTTTCATCAGGATTCCAATAATAACCTTTGTAATTTTCTTGTGCAACTAATTTATCTTTTGAAGTGGAAAGGTAATTTACTTTTACATTATTTCGATGCAAAACTTTAACCAACTCTTGCCCTATCATTCCGGTTGCACCTGTTATTAATACTTTCATCTTTTTCTTTTTACTCAAAGTTACATAAGAAAATATCAAAAAAACAGTTATTTAACTACTCTTAACAGTTGTTATTGGAATTTCAAGATTTCCAAAAAAAAAAGTAATTTCTAAAAATTCATTTCAACTATAAACTATAAACTGCTAACTCTTAACCTTAACACTCCACTCAAATTGCATTTCAGAAACCTGATCTCCTTTTTCATCAATTCCAATTGAAGTTAACCAAATCGTTTGACCTTCATTTGTTTCAATAGCTTCCTGAATAGTATCTTTAATTAAATTTCCTTCATTGCATTCAAATGTGATTCTTCCTTTTGCTTTTTTGGTAAAAGTAGCTTTGTTGTTGGCAACTAACATTGATATTTTTACACCACTTTTATTTATTTGATACATTACTAAAGCTCCAGTGGTAAATTCTGCTGCCATAGCCTGAACTGCAAAATACATGGAATTAAATGGATTTTGATTAAACCATCTATGTTTTACTGTTGATTGGCAAACTTCTGCCGAAATTGACTTTGCTCGTACACCACACCAAAAAGCTGATGGTAATTTAAAAAACATATATAGGTTCAATTTAAAGGGAGAAATGCTCATGAGTAGTATATTTTTCGCTAATGTACAAAAAATTACAATGCACGCATACTAAATTAGAACTGTTAAATAAATGTTAATTATTAGTACTATGCGTAACACAATACCATTTAATAGACATATATTTGTATAAGAAAATAATAGGTTAAAAAATTTATTAGTTTCAATCATCATCAAAAATCAAAAAACGAGTAGTAACTTAAAAAAAACAAAAGTGAATTATGAACATTGAAAACACAAAGGCTCAAATGAGAAAAGGTGTTTTAGAATTTTGCATACTTTCTGTATTAAAAATACAAGATGCATATACTTCTGAAATTCTTGAAACATTAAAAGAAGCTAAACTATTAGTTGTTGAAGGAACGGTTTATCCTTTATTGACAAGACTAAAAAACGATGGGTTATTATTATATCGTTGGGAAGAATCAACATCTGGACCACCAAGAAAATATTATGGACTAACAGATGAAGGCAAAGAATTTTTAAATGAATTAGGCAGTACTTGGACCGAATTATCAGATGCTGTGAACACCATAACAAACAAAAACTAAGAATCATGAACAAGACAATAAGTATAAATTTAGGAGGTTTCTTTTTTCACATAGATGAAGATGCTTTTAGTAAACTTACTCGCTATTTAGATGCTGTTAAACGTTCGCTTTCTCCTGAAGGTAGAGAGGAAATTATAAAAGATATTGAGAGTAGAATTGCTGAGCTTTTTCAAGAAAAAATTAAAAATGAAAAACAAGTAATTGGCTCAAAAGAGGTTGATGACATGATTGTTATTATGGGACAACCTGAAGATTATAAAATCGACGATGAACCTAAAAATTCATTTAATAATTCAAACTATAATTATTCAAATAATGGTGGAACTAAGAAGCTTTATAGAGATAAAGACAATTCTATAATTGGTGGAGTTTTATCAGGAGTTAGTCAATATATAGGTATAGACCCTATTTGGCTACGAATTTTTATGGCTATTTTGTTAGTCTTCTTTGGAACTGGATTTTTCATCTATATCATTTTATGGATAATTATTCCAGAAGCTAAAACGACAACTCAAAAATTAGAAATGCGTGGAATGCCTATTAACATTACTAATATCGAGAAAAAAGTAAAGGAAGGTATTGACGATATTACTTCAAAGATCAGCGACATTGATACTGAAAAAATGATGTATAACGCAAGAAATAGTTCGCAAAGAGTAGGTTCTACTATAGAAGATATCTTTACAACTATTCTAAAAATCATCGGTAAATTGTTGGGAGGTTTTATCGTCTTAGTAACTTCAGTTTCATTAATTGGATTACTTATCGGAACAATCTTTATGTTTTTTTCAAGTACACTTGATCATGTACACATGCCTTGGAATGAATATTTAAGAGCAAGTAATTATACTGATTTTCCAATGTGGATATTGTATATATTTTCATTCTTTGCTGCAGCTATTCCAATCTTTTTCTTCTTCATTTTAGGGTTAAAGTTATTGGTTAACAACGTAAAATCTATAGGAAGTTATGCAAAATACAGCTTATTAGGTCTTTGGATTTTATCAATCGTATTTTTAGTATATTTTGGACTAAGACAAGCCTCAGAAGTAAGTAGGGAAAGTAAAGTAGTAGAAAAAAGAGAAATCATTTTAACACCAAATGATACTTTAAAAATCAACATGAAGTACAATGATTTCTATACGAAAAGTGTTTACAGAAAAACCGATTTTAAATTCGTTGTAGACGAAAAGGATAAAGAAATAATTTATTCAAACAATGTAAAAATTCATTTGATGAAAACAGATGAAACAAAAACTTATATTCAAATTGAAAAAGTAGCCAATGGAAGTTCTTACAACGATGCAAAAGAAAGAGCTAAAAATATAGTTTATAATTTTGATATTCAAGGAAATATAATTAATTTAGACAACTATTTAATTACAGATAGAAACAATAAATTTAGAGACCAAGAAGTTCATATTTATATTTATATTCCAAAAGGAACGGTTATTTTTCCAAATGAAACTATTTCAGATTATTTGACCAATCACAATTCTGACATTGATATGTATTATGGTAGAGAAAATCATTATTACAAATTAATTGATGGTGATTTTGAATGTTTAGATTGTCCTGAGGAAATTGAAAATAACAAATGGAACAGTGATGAAGACAATAATGTTGAAATAAAAATAAACGGACAAGATATCATCAATTCTGAAACAGAAATCAAAACTATTAATGTTGACGAAAATGGAATAAGTATTCAAACAAAGAATAAAAAATAACAAAAAAACTAACCTCTTCTTCTTGAAGAAAAAAACTAACAAAAATGGTAAAATTTATTTTTCAAATCACAAAAATCATTATTGCTGTTATTATAATGTTACTAGCCATTTCATGTGGTAATAATGGAAGTTTTTTGAATGATGGCCTTTCTGGAAATGGAAATGTAACTTCATCAAAAAGAACGACTGAAAATTTTGACACAATTGAAGCCAAAACTGGTATCAAAGTTATCATTGAACAAACAGATAGCTATGCAATTGAAGCAAAAACGGATGAAAACTTACAAGAACATTTAAAAACGGAAGTTGCCAATGGTGTTTTATCCATTTATTTTGACGAAAATATTAACACAGCAGAAGAAAGAACAGTTTATGTAAAAGTACCAAACCTAAAGAAAATTTCATCTTCAAGCGGAGCTTCAGTTGAAAGTACAACAACTATAAAATCAGAAACATTGGATTTAAAATCAAGCAGTGGAAGCGAAATGAATTTAAGTGTAAATGCCAGAAACCTTTCTTGTGATAGTAGCAGTGGAAGTGAAATTGAAGCAAAAGGAAAAGCAGAAAATTTAAGAACTGAATCCTCAAGTGGAAGCTCTATTATTCTAAATCAATTAGAAGTTGCTAATGCTGTTTGTAAATCATCAAGTGGAAGTTCAACAAAAGTAAATCCATCTGAAACACTCAATGCAGATGCTTCAAGTGGAAGTAGTATAAAATATTACTCAACTCCAAAAAAAATAACGGTTGATGAAAGTTCGGGTGCAAGTGTATCCAAAAAATAAGAAATCAAGCATCAGTCTAAAGCTGATGTTTTTTTTGCTCTAAATCAAAGTAAAATCTTATTTTTGTAAAAACAAGAATAGAAAATGAAAAATAAAATTGCTTTTTTACTAGTTGCTTTTTTAATGGTAACTATCTCTTTTGCTCAAAAAAAAGAAAAAATAAAAGGATCTAAAATTGTTACTGTTACAGTTAAAGAAATTGAAAGTTTTGACTCAATAGACATTGGAGATAACATTGAAGTTTTCTTAGTAAAATCAGACAAAAACTCTGTTGAAATTGAAGCAGATGACAACTTGCACGATGCCGTTATTTTTGAAATATTAGGTTCAACCTTAAAGTTATATTCTACTAAAGATGTTATTAGGGCTAAAAAATTTAGCATTAGAATTAATTATACAAATGAATTAAAATTAATAGTTGTTAAAAACGAAGCTATTTTAAATGCTTTAGCTGATTTGAATTTGGACAACATTACCATTAAAAATTTTGATTCTTCAAAATCATTTTTAAATGTAAAATCATCATCATTTAATTTAGTTTTAAATGATAAATCAGAAGCTGAATTGAATGTAAAAGCTGATACTACGTCAATTGAGATGAGTGCAAGTAGTGAGTTAAAAGCATTAATTGCTTCACCAAATTTCAAATTAGACATGTATCAAAAATCTCAAGCTGAAATTGAAGGTGATGCTGCAATAGCCAATATCAGATTAGATAATAATGCTTCGCTTAAGGCTAAAAAATTTCCTGTAAACGAGATGAATTTAGTAACTGAAATGTATAGTTATTCTGAAATAAACGTAAAAGATAAAGTAACTATTTCTGCTACAGGAAAATCAGAAATTGAACTTTTAGGAGATGCTAAAGTAGATTTACCTGTTTTTAGAAATAATGCAAATCTTCAAAAAATAGAAAAATAGAAAATGAGAATTGTAACTTCAATAATCTTTTTAGTCAGTTTTATCGGTTTTTCTCAAACTAATGAAACTAATTTTCCAAATGACTTTTTTGGAAAATATAAAGGAAAATTAAATATTACAAATGCAAATGGAATACAGCAAATTGATATGGAATTTCATTTATTACCAACTGATACTATTGGTAAATATCAATACACTATAATCTATAAATCAGATAAAATCAATCAAGAAAGAAAATATACACTTTTAGAAAAAGATAAATCTAAAGGACAATATTTGGTAGATGAAAACAATGGAATCCTATTAAATTGCATGTATGCTAACAATGCACTTTATTCAATTTTCGAAGTTCAAGGTGGTTTACTTACAACAACTGAACATTTTTATAAAGACTATATGGATTTTGAAATCATGTATTCAGTAAAAGAAAAAGTCGAAAAATCGTTAAGCACTGAAGAAGATCCAACCGAAGTTCTCTCCTATCCTGTTATCAGCATACAAAAAGCTAAACTCTATAAAGAATAAAAAAATCCAGCGTAATTGCTGGATTTTTTTTATAAATTTGAATCAAATAAATTACTTTATTATTCTTTTGCAGCCAAATATCTTTCTGCATCTAAAGCAGCCATACAACCTGTTCCAGCAGCAGTAACAGCTTGTCTGTACACATGATCAGCAGCATCACCACCAACAAAAACTCCAGCTACATTTGTTTTAGAAGTTCCTGGTACATTTATAATATAACCTGTTTCGTCTAAATTTAAATAATCAGCAAAAATATCTGTATTTGGTTTGTGTCCAATAGCTACGAAAAATCCAGTTGCAGGAATTTCAATAGTTTCACCCGAAACTCTATTTTTTGCTCTTACACCAGTCACTACTTGACCATCACCTAAAACCTCATCCGTTTCTGTGTTTAATAATATTTCTATGTTTGGTGTATTTCTAACTCTAGCTTCCATAATTTTTGAAGCTCTAAATTGCTCACTTCTTACCAACATAGTAACTTTAGTACATAATTTAGATAAATAATGAGCTTCTTCACAAGCACTATCACCTGCTCCAACAATTACTACTTCTTGATTTCTGTAGAAAAAACCATCACAAACGGCACAAGCAGAAACTCCACCACCCAAATTCAAATATTTTTGCTCTGAAGGCAATCCTAAATATTTTGCAGAAGCACCTGTTGAAATAATTACAGTTTCAGCATGAATTTCGATAGTATCATTAATCCACACTTTATGAATTTCACCACTAAAATCAACTTTAGTTGCCCAACCATCACGAACATCTGTTCCAAATCTTTTGGCTTGTTCTTGTAATTGTATCATCATTTCTGGACCAGTTACACCATCCACATAACCTGGAAAATTTTCTACTTCATTTGTAGTAGTCAATTGTCCTCCTGGTTGAGTTCCTTGATATAAAACCGGAAACATATTAGCTCTTGATGCATAAATAGCAGCAGTATATCCTGCAGGACCAGAACCAATAATCAAACATTTTACTTTTTCAATCGTATCTGACATAATTTTATCTCTAAATAATTAGTGTTGTTTTTGAAGTCCCAAAAGTAACAATTTTGAATGAATTGAAATGTAATATAACTTACAAAAAAATGATAATACTATAATTATAAATTATTACTACTTAATAAAAACAAAAAACCTTCTTGATTTTCAAGAAGGTTTTTTTGTCGGGGTGGCAGTGCTTGTTCCGCTCCGGAAATTCGAATCTGCGACCTTCCCGATTGAAAATCGGGACGCGATGATCAGTTATTGCTTATTAATTCTTTGATTTTAAGACTGCTTTTCCAATTCTTAATCTCTTTTTCTCTCTTTGTAGCTTCTTCTTTTGTTAAATATTCTTCTATATAAACTATTTCCCAATCTTTGGCTCTTGAAGTGTATCCCGAATGATTTGAAAGATGTTTCCTCAATCGCTCTTCAACCGAAATTGTAGTAAAACCAATATAATATTTGTTGAGTTTCGATGAATATAATATGTAAACGTAATTCATAAATTAACATAATAAAAAAACCTCCTTGAAATTCAAGAAGGTTTTTGTCGGGGTGGCAGGATTCGAACCTGCGACCTCCTGCTCCCAAAGCAGGCGCGATGACCGGGCTACGCTACACCCCGAAAAGTGAGGTGCAAATATAAAGCTAATATTTATACTGACAAGCATTTTTACAATTATTTTTTTAAGTCAAAATTAAAAGCATATATTTAAATTCAAATACTTAAATTTGTCGAATAATTAAGATACTTTTTTATGCTTATAATTGGAATTGCAGGTGGTACAGGTAGTGGTAAAACGACTGTTGTACATCAAATTATGAATGAATTACCTCAAACGGAAGTTGGAATCATATCTCAAGATTCTTATTATCGTGAAACATCTAATTTATCTTATGAGGAAAGAACAAAAATCAATTTTGATCATCCAAGAGCAATAGATTTTGAACTACTTGTTGAGCATTTAAAACAATTAAAAGAAGAAAAAACAATTGAACAACCTGTATATTCATTTGTAACACACAACAGAACAGATGATGTTATTGTAACGCATCCAAGAAAAGTGATGATTGTAGAAGGAATTCTTATCTTAGCTAATCCTGAACTTCGTGAGCTATTTGATATTAAAATATTCGTTCATGCAGATTCAGATGAAAGGTTAATTAGACGTTTAAAAAGAGACATAGCAGAACGAGGAAGAGACATGGAAGAAGTTTTAAATCGTTACCAAAATACACTTAAACCAATGCACCAACAATTTATTGAGCCTACAAAAGCATTTGCTGACATAATTATTCCAAATGACAAATACAATACAGTGGCAATTGATGTGGTAAGAGCAGTGATCAATCAAAGAATAGAAAAATAAATGTTTAAAAAATTGCAACAATTACGTTTAAAATACCCTTTCCTTAAAATTATTTGGAACAGGTACTTTTTAGTATTGTTGTTTTTTTTAGTTTGGATACTCTTTTTAGACAATTATTCGTATCTTGACCATAGAGTTTTAAATAAGGAAATTGACGAGTTAGAAGCCAATAAAAAATACTACAAAGACGAAATAACGGCTGATAGTATCAAAATAAAAAGACTTCAAAATCCAGATATGATCGAAAAATATGCTCGTGAAAAATATTTTATGAAAAAAGATAGTGAAGATATCTACATCATAGAATTCGAAGATGATTTACATAATGAAGAATCCAATAAAGATTTTTAAAAAACAACTACCGTGACTAAAGAAAATAATTTATTTAATGAATTTGAAACCATAAACTCTAAACAGTGGAAACAACAAATTCAATTTGAATTAAAAGGAGCTGATTATAACGAAACATTAGTTTGGGAAAGTTTAGAAGGCATCAAAGTAAAACCTTTCTACCACAATGACGAAGATAATTCTACCAATAATGTAGATACAAAAGTTTCTGAATTTAACATTCTCCAAAACATCTTTGTTTTTGATGTAGAAAAATCCAATGCAAAAGCCTTAGATTCTTTAAATCGTGGTGCAGAAAGTATTTGTTTTACCATTGAAAATGAAAACATTTCAATAGAAAATTTATTACAAAATCTTCCTTTTGAAAACGTTTGGTATTACTTCAATTTGAAGTTTATATCAATCGATTTCGCAACTAAATTATCGGATTTTGCTTCTTCAAACAAAGCAAATTTCTCAATTCAGATTGATCCAATCGGACAATTAGTAAAAGATGGAAATTGGTTTTCAAATTTAGAATCTGATTTCAAAAATTTGAACCAAATAGCCTCAAAAATAAGTATCCCATTTTGTACTATAAAATCAGGAATCTACCAAAATGCTGGTGCTAATATGGTGCAACAATTAGCATATACTTTGGCACATGCAAATGAATATTTCAATAGAATTGAAAACCTAAATCAAACTATAACAATTGAAGTTGCTGTTGGCACGAATTACTTTTTTGAGATTGCCAAATTGAGAGCTTTACGTTTATTATTCAACACATTAGCTAAAGAATACAATCATACATTTGAATGCACTATTATAGCAATTCCCACAAAACGCAACAAAACAATTTATGATTACAATGTAAATATGCTTCGAACTACAACGGAATGTATGTCAGCAATTTTAGGTGGTGCAAATGAGGTAGGAAACTTAGCTTATGACGCTTTATATCACAAAGACAATGAATTTGGAGATAGAATTGCTAGAAACCAACTATTAGTATTAAAGAAAGAAAGCTATTTAGACAAAGTCAACAATCCAGCTGATGGTGCTTATTATATAGAATCTTTGACAGAACAACTAGCTGAAAAAGCTTTAACACTATTCAAAGATATTGAAGCAAATGGTGGTTTGATTACACAATTAATTGAAGGAACTATTCAAAGAAAAATCAATGAATCCGCTCAAAAAGAACAAGATTTATTTGATTCAGGTAAAGAAGTTTTATTAGGGACTAATAAATATCCTAACAAAAACGATAAAATGAAACACGATTTAGAATTATATCCTTTTGTAAAAAACAATCCAAGAAAAACGTTAATAACACCCATAATTGAAAAACGTTTAGCCGAGAAAATGGAACAAGAACGATTAAATGCTGAAGAATAATTTCATATATTTACAGCTATAAATCAAATCCTTATGGAAGCAATAAGACAATTTGTAAAAGTCAAAAATCACCAAGTAAACATTACATTACCTGATGATTTCAATGCTGATGAAGTAGAAGTAATCATCTTTGCTAAAGGTGAAAATGAATATGCAATTCCACAATGGCAAATTGATGATGTAAGAGAACGAACAGAAAAATATTTAAAGAATCCTAAAAACGTAACAGATATAGATGATTTTTTAAAAGAAATTGAAAATGAATTATAAAATTGTAATTATTGATGAAGCTAAACTTGATTACAAAGAAGCATTAAATTATTATAAAGATATAAACCCTAAACTCGGAAAAAGATTCAATCAATCTTTTAAAGACAGTTTAGATCTAATAAAGAAAAAACCAGAATTATTCCAAAATAGATTTGAAAATGTAAGAATTAAAATGCTTAAAACCTTTCCTTATCTAATTCATTTTGCAATTTATGATAATTTAATAGTTATAAAAGCAATTTATCATTCATCAAGAAATAGCAAACTAAATCTTTTTTAAAAAAAATAAATTGAGAAAAAACATCCAAAATATAAAATTAGAAAGTCAAAAGTTAAAAGTTGAAAGTCAATCAACCAACAACTTCCTAACTGCCGAAAACATCGAAGTAAAA
The DNA here is from genome assembly GCF_042652765.1 of Flavobacterium ponti. Taxonomy (NCBI): domain Bacteria; kingdom Pseudomonadati; phylum Bacteroidota; class Flavobacteriia; order Flavobacteriales; family Flavobacteriaceae; genus Flavobacterium; species Flavobacterium ponti. The sequence goes on along the minus strand of NZ_JBHSGW010000004.1, from coordinate 264,428 downwards.
CCAAACTATACCAAAGAAGACATAGAAAATTTGGAACACATTGGTTTTGCAGCAGGTTTCGCACCAAATTTACGTGGACCTTACGCAACAATGTATGTTCGTCGTCCATGGACCATACGTCAATATGCAGGTTTTTCAACTGCTGAAGAAAGTAACGCTTTCTACCGTAGAAATTTAGAAGCCGGACAAAAAGGATTATCAGTAGCTTTTGATTTAGCCACACACAGAGGTTACGATTCTGACCACGAACGTGTTTTTGGAGATGTAGGAAAAGCAGGTGTTGCCATAGATTCTGTGGAAGACATGAAAATACTTTTTGACCAAATTCCTCTCGGTGAAATGTCAGTTTCTATGACCATGAATGGTGCTGTTTTACCTATTATGGCTTTCTATATTGTTGCTGCAATGGAACAAGGAGTTGACATCAAAGACTTATCAGGAACCATCCAAAATGACATTCTAAAAGAGTTTATGGTTAGAAACACTTACATCTATCCACCTACTCCATCTATGAAAATTATTGCGGATATTTTTGAATATACAAGTAATAACATGCCCAAATTCAACTCGATTTCTATTTCGGGTTATCACATGCAAGAAGCTGGAGCAACCGCTGATATTGAATTAGCTTACACTTTAGCAGATGGTTTAGAATACATCAGAACCGGAATCGCAGCAGGAATGGACATCGATACTTTCGCTCCTAGATTATCTTTCTTTTGGGCTATTGGAATGAATCATTTTATGGAAATTGCCAAAATGCGTGCTGCTCGAATGCTATGGGCAAAAATGATTAAACAATTCAATCCAAAAAGCGATAAATCATTAGCTCTAAGAACACATTGCCAAACCAGTGGTTGGAGTCTAACAGAACAAGACCCTTTCAATAACGTAGCTAGAACAACCGTTGAAGCTGCTGCTGCTGCTTTTGGAGGAACACAATCGCTACATACAAATGCATTAGACGAAGCCATTGCATTACCAACCGACTTCTCTGCAAGAATTGCCAGAAACACTCAAATATTTCTACAAGAAGAAACCAAAATCAGCAAAACTGTTGATCCTTGGGCTGGAAGCTATTATGTAGAAAGTCTAACGGCTGAAATTGCCGATAAAGCTTGGGCTCTGATTGAAGAAGTAGAATCGTTAGGTGGAATGACAAAAGCCATTGAAGAAGGTATTCCAAAATTGCGTATTGAAGAAGCTGCAGCTCGTAAACAAGCTCGTATTGATAGCACACAAGATATTATTGTTGGTGTAAATAAATACCGTTTAGAAAAAGAAGATCCATTACATATTTTGGATGTGGACAATGATATGGTTCGCAAACAACAAATTGAACGTTTAGAACAAATTAAAAAATCTCGAGATAACGAAAAAGTAAAAGCATGCTTAGCTAAATTAACCGACTGTGCTAAAAACCAAAACGATAATTTACTATCTTTAGCGGTAGAAGCTGCCAAACATAGAGCAACTTTAGGAGAAATTAGTGATGCTTTAGAAGAAGTATTCGGAAGATATAAAGCACAAATTAGAAGTTTTAGCGGTGTGTATAGCAAAGAAATAAAAAATGACGAAAGCTTTGAAAAGGCTAAACATTTAGCTGATGCTTTCGCAAAACAAGATGGTAGAAGACCTCGAATCATGATTGCCAAAATGGGTCAAGATGGTCACGATCGTGGTGCTAAAGTAGTAGCAACAGGTTATGCTGATGTTGGTTTTGACGTAGATATTGGTCCTCTATTCCAAACTCCAAAAGAAGCAGCCAAACAAGCCGTAGAAAATGATGTTCACATTTTAGGTGTTTCCTCTCTAGCAGCTGGACACAAAACCCTAGTTCCTCAAGTAATTGAAGAACTAAAAAAATACGGAAGAGAAGACATCATGGTCATTGTAGGTGGAGTAATCCCTGCACAAGATTATCAATTCTTGTTCGATGCTGGTGCTGTAGCCGTTTTTGGTCCTGGAACGAAAATTAGTGATGCAGCCATTACTATTTTAGAAGTTTTACTAGAAGAATAACCTCAAAATTGTCATGCTGAACTTGTTTCAGCATCTAAAATTATAAAAAACACCGACAGCAATGTTGGTGTTTTTTTTATTCAAAAACCAAAGAAAAAAAATTATAAATTTCTCTAATTCCTAAAATCCGTGTTCCTAAAAAAATTAAACATCAATTTGTTCCAAAGCCAAAACCCCTTCCAAAAAATCAATCCCTTTCACCTCATCAAAAAAGTCAATTTCCCGTTCATGAGGTAAAAAATCAGAAACAATACGCACAATAAAATCCTGAGGTTTCTTTAAGTACATAAACGTGTAATCTTCCATATTTACTACTGTTCCTGCAGCTAAATTAGTCGTTCTAACAAACTTATCCGAGGTTAAAGACGACAAACAAGGCAAACTTAACTTTGGCTCAACATGAATAGGTTTTCCATTCTCAAACAAACCACCTTCATAACCATATAAAGAAGCAGCCGTAATTTCAATAGGTTTTCCCAAAGCCAAGTGAGTTGGTACTTGTGATATTTTACCCACAACAGCCGCAAAACCCATTAATACACAAACATCATGTTTTGGTAGATTTAATAACGCTTTAGCTGTACTTTCTCGACCAATACCAGAAACCAAAACTTCATAAGTGTGTTTTAAATTTGGAATTCTTGACAAAGCAGAAAAGACTTTTTCTTGTTCTACTTCCATAGGAGTTAGGATGGTTATTTTCAATGAATATTTTTTTACAAAAATAGAAAATGATTATTTAACATAATAACAAAATTTGTTGTTAACAACTAATATTTTATGCTTACAGTTGTAAGCGGGTCAATTGTAGGCATAACAATAATTTTATAGACATGAATATCAAAGAAAAATTCGGTTAAAAAGTAAAAAGAAATGTTATTCATAAATTGTAAGAAAATAATCATTATTTTTGATAATGAAAATTTGAACAAATAATTATCAATATAAATTTAAAATGAAAAATATTGAAGTAGTTGCAGCTATTATATTTTACAAAGATGAAATTTTATGTGTTCAGAAAGGTTTAAATAAGCTTAATTATCTTTCAGAAAAATATGAATTTCCTGGTGGAAAAATGGAATTTGGAGAAACTAAAGAACAAACAATTACCAGAGAAATTTTTGAGGAATTAGAAATGAATATAATAATAAATGAAGAATTTATAACTGTTAATTATCAATACCCAGATTTCAATTTAAAAATGCATAGTTTTATATGCACATGTAGAAATAAAAAACTTACTTTAACAGAACATATAGATTTTAAATGGTTAAAAAAAGAAGAATTAAAAACATTAAATTGGGCAGCAGCAGATATTCCAATCGTTAATAAATTAGTAATGAATGGATAAATTAATTCAAATATTTAACTCGAGTTTACAAACTGGTTATATTGATAAAAATGTTTTATCAGAAACAGTATATCAACCTGAGTTACTTGTCAATCAAAGAAATCCACCCAAAAAAGTTCTCTCAACAATATTGCACGAACTTGAAAATTGTAATGAGTTTTATATCTCAGTAGCATTTGTGACAACAAGCGGTGTCGCTACAATAATTAATAATTTAAAAGAGCTTGAAAATCGCAATATTAAAGGTGAAATTTTAGTTTCTCAATATTTAAACTTCACACAACCTGAAGCTTTAAAAAGGCTTTCACAATTCAAAAATATAGACTTGCGTATTGCAACCTCGGGAAACGCACATGCAAAAGGGTACATTTTTAAAAATAATGAACATTATAATCTAATTGTTGGAAGTAGTAATTTAACTGCACAAGCTTTATCAACTAATAGAGAATGGAACTTGAAAGTTTCTGCATTAGATGAAAGTGGTATTGTTGAAAATGTAATAAATGAATTTAAATCTGATTTTCAAAAAGCGACGAAAGTAACATCAGAATTTATTTTAGAATATGAAGAAATTTATCGAAAGCAATTCCTTCTAAATAAAAATAATACTCTTGAAAGTATAATTGAATCTGAAACAGTTATAACTCCTAATTCAATGCAAATCGAAGCATTGGAGAATTTAAAAAATTTAAGAAAAGACAAAAAAAATAAAGCTTTAATTATTTCTGCAACGGGAACAGGAAAAACATATTTATCTGCTTTTGATGCCAAGGCTTTTAATCCTAAAAAATTATTATTTGTTGTTCATAGATTAACAATTGCAAAAGATTCTTTAAAAACATTTCAAAAAGTTTTTGGAACAACTAGAACAATGGGCTTGTACTCTGGTGACAAAAGAGAATTAGAATGTGATTTTATGTTTTCAACAATTCAGACAATCTCTAAACTATCACACCTTGAAAACTTTGCAAAAGATCATTTTGATTACATTATTATAGATGAAACGCATAGATCCGGAGCAGATTCTTATTTGCGCTTAATAGATTATTTTGAGCCAAAATTTCTATTAGGAATGACTGCAACTCCTGAAAGAACTGATGGTAATGACATCTTTCAATTATTTGACCACAATATTGCTTATGAAATCCGGTTAAATAGAGCAATGGAGGAAGAAATGCTTTGTTCATTTCATTATTATGGAGTAACGGATTTATTAATAGACGATAATGAAATTGATAACAAATCAGATTTCAATTTATTAGTTTCAAAAGAAAGAGTTAAAAGAATAATCGAGCAAGCAAAATTCTATGGAAGTGATAACGGCATAACAAGAGGTTTAATCTTTTGTTCAAGAAAAAAAGAAGCAATTGAACTTTCTACTTTGTTTAATTTAAATAAATTTAAAACGGTTGCTCTAACAGGAGATAGTTCAGAAGATGAAAGAGCAATAGCTATTGAAAAATTAGAATCGGATAATTTAGAAGATAGACTTGATTATATTTTTACGGTTGATATTTTTAATGAAGGAATCGACATTCCTAAAATCAACCAGATTATAATGCTTCGACCTACAGAATCAGCAATTATTTTCATTCAACAATTAGGAAGAGGATTAAGAAAAATTGAAGGAAAAAGTTATGTAACTGTTATTGATTTCATTGGAAATTACGAAAATAATTACCTTATCCCTATTGCTTTATATGGTGACGTATCCTATAATAAAGATTCATTAAGAAAACTTATTACAGAAGGAAGCAGAATGATTCCCGGTGATTCTACTATCAATTTTGATGAAATTACCAAAGAAAAAATATTTCAGTCTATTGACTCTGCAAATATGCAATTATTTTCAGACTTGAAAAAAGATTACAACCTATTAAAATTCAAGCTTGGTAGATTACCAATGATGATGGATTTTATTGAACATGGTTCTAGAGACCCTTATTTATATGTAAATTATGCAAATTCATATTATAATTTTATTATAAAAGTTGAGAAAGAATTCAATTCAGATTTAACTACAAAACAAATTAAACTTTTAGAATTATTCTCTAAAGAAATAAACAATTCAAAAAGAGTTGAAGAAAGCCTGATAATTAAATTATTGATTGATTATAAAAAACTATCATTAAATGATTTAAAAGAAATCATTTTAAAAAAATATCATTATAATGTCTCTGATGAAACCATCAAGTCAAGTATTTCTAACTTAAATTTTGAGTTTATTCGAGAGAAAAAGGATGGGAAATTAATTTCTACAAAAGAAATTTATAATTTGGATATTATTAAATTAGAAAACGACAATTTTATGTTTTCAGACCTATTTCTTTCATATGTGAGTGTGGAAACATTTAAAAAATTTCTACTTGATTCTACAAATTATTCTATTTATCAATTTGACAAACTATTTGATTCAAATAACTGGCAAGATGGATTTGTGCTTTATAGAAAATATTCTCGTAAAGATGTATTTAGAATATTAAATACTGCAGAAAACCCAGTTGCTCAAAATGTTGGAGGTTATTTAGTTAGCCCTGATAATACTCACTGTCCTATTTTTGTTAACTATCATAAAGAAGAAAATATTTCAGAATCTACAAAGTATGAAGATAGATTTGTAAATACCAGAGAATTTGACTGGATGACAAAGTCTAATCGAAAAATAAATAGTAATGACGTTCAATCTATTTTAGGTAAAAATGGAGAAATTAGACTTCCTCTTTTTATAAAAAAGAATAATGATGAAGGAATGGAATTCTATTACATGGGAGATGTAACTCCTAATTTAAATAAGATTGAACAAACGACGATGAGTAGTGACAGTAATAAACAGGTTTCAGTTGTAAAAATTCGATTTGATATGGAAAAACCTGTTTCAGCTTCTATGTATAACTATCTGGAAGAAAACAGAACAGTAAAAGAAATCATACCAAATAATATTTATTCCTTCGAAAAAGGAAAAGACACAATACAATTAGAACCAATATTAAAAAATCCAGTACCACTTTACGATTTTTATGCGGCAGCAGGAACATTTAGTGAGATTCAATCAGAAAAAGATTTTACTTTAATTGAAGGACCAGAAAACACAAAAAGCGATTATTTTGCATGTAGAATAGTTGGAGAATCAATGAACAGAGTAATCCCAAATGGTTCAATTTGCTTGTTCAAACCGGATTCGGGAGGTAGTAGAAACGGTAAAATAGTATTAGTAGAAAATATAGATATTCAGGATACTGATTTTAATTCTGCCTTTACAATTAAAACTTATTCAAGTGAAAAAATAATAACTGAAGAAGGTTTGGTAAATAAATTAATAGTTTTAAGACCAAATTCATATGAATCCTCATACAAAAACATCATTTTAAACGAAGAAAATGGAACAAATATGAGAGTTGTTGGAGAATTTATTTCAATTATAGCTTAAATTTAATACCTATTAAAATATAATATAAATTTATAATATCTTAAATCACCCAACAAAAACCATACGAAAAAGCAAAAACTACCTTTACAACACCTATACAAAAACTTACTAATATAGCTTTACTGTTACAATAATATCAAATAATACTTTGAATCACTTATTGTTTACGCTTTTATACTTTGTATAGTTTTTATCCTTTTTCATTACCATAATCTTAAAATTTATAGCTCTATATTTATAAATATGTTTTTATAGCTTATAAATAGTGCTACTAATGAATAAAAAATACATTTTACTCTTTCTTCTGTTAAATCATTTTTTAAGTTTTGGCCAACTAGGTTTTTGCAATGGAAGTAGCGGTGCTCCTATCTTTTTTGAAAATTTTGGTAGTGGCACAACTTATGGTCCAGCTTTACCTGTTGGTTATACCAATTATACCTATGTAAACAGTGGTTTCCCACAAGATGGTCAATATACTTTATTTTATAGAACCAATATAATTCCGAATTCCCAAAACTGGTTGTATTCTTTAGACCATACTCCAGATAATGAACCTAATGGAACCGATGGTAAATGTCTAATTGTAAATGCAAGTAACGTAGCAGGAGAATTTTATAAAAGAACCGTAACAGGTTTGTGTAGCAATACAAGATTTGAGTTTTCAGCTTGGGTTTTAAACATTCTAAATCCAGCTACTGGAGCTTGTCCAGGTACAGGAATTCCAGTAAATGTCACCTTCGAAATTTGGGATGCAACTGACACAACGCTACTTCAATCTGGAAACACAGGAAATATAAACGGAACAACAACACCCATTTGGAATCAATATGGTTTAGTTTTCACAATGCCCGTTGGACAAACTTCTGTAATCTTAAAAATGAAAAACAATGGTTCTGGAGGCTGTGGAAATGATTTAGCTATTGACGATATTATGTTTCGTGCTTGTGGAGAATTCAGCGAAATTACAAATGCACCTAACACACAAGATTTCATTTCAATTTGTGAAAACGAAACCATCACAAACAATATTTTACAAGTAACTACCACTGGAACGGGTTCAAATGTTTATCAATGGCAACAAAGTAATGACAACATTAACTACACAGATATTGCAGGAGAAACAACAAATAGCTATTCTATTCCAACTTTAACAAATACAACATATTACAGAGTTAAAGTAGCCAATGATATTGCTAATTTAAATAATCCATATTGTTCTACTTTATCAGAAATATTTACTGTTTTACTAAATCCATTACCTAATGCACCCATTTCTAATGGAGACCAAACCCTTTGTAGCAATTATGCAACCATTATAAGTGCAATAGCTAATAGTAATGAAAATATCAATTGGTATGATGCAGCTTCAAATGGAAATTTAATCCAATCAAATTCATCAATCTATTCCACAACAATAGCCGGAACATATTATGCTGAATCATATAATTTAAGTACAGGATGTATTAGTAGTACAAGAACTCCTATTACAGTTTTACCTTTAACAACAGTTTCATCGTCTGGAACAACTACAATTTGCTCAACTGAAACAACAGCCATAACACTAACAGCTTCTGACACAAATGCAGTCATCAATTGGACAGCAACTTCAACAGATGTAACAGGTTTTTCAGACGGAACTGGAAACACTATATCACAAACTTTAACCTACAATGGAAATACATCAGGAACGGTTACATATACAATAATCCCTGTAGTAAATGGTTGCGAAGGAATGGCAGAAACTATAGTTGTCACAGTAAATCCTCAAGCTAACATTACTCCTACTTTTAATGCTATTCAAACTACGTATTGCTTAAATGCAACACCACCAACATTACCAGCATTTTCTTCAAACAGCACACCCATAAACGGAACTTGGAGTCCTGCAAACATAAACACAGCTTCATTAGGAACTACAACTTACACTTTTATTCCTCAATCAAATGCTTGTATCAACTATACACCCTTCACGCTCAACATAACAATTACAAACAACATCATGCCTGATTTTGATGCTACTATTGCATTGTGTTCAGGTTCAAATCCACCATCATTAAACACTACATCACCAAACGGAATTTCGGGAACGTGGAGTCCTTCAGTTATTAATAATACTGTTTCTGGAAATTATACTTTCACTCCAAACCCTAATCAATGTGCTGTTCCACAAACTATAAGCGTAACGGTAACTAATAACAATACAACTATTGCGTATACAGGTTCAACAACAATTTGTTCTACTCAAACTACAGCATTAAACTTAACAGCTTCCGATGCAAATGCAATCATTAATTGGACAGCAACTTCTACAGATGTAACAGGCTTCTCAGACGGAATTGGAAATGCAATAACACAAACATTAACCTACACTGGAAATTCATTTGGAACAGTTATTTATGTTATAAACACAGAACTAAATGGATGTGAAGGAATTGCCGAAACTATAACCGTAACGGTAAATCCACAAACAAACATAACACCAACTTTTTCTGCAATTCCAACAACTTATTGTTTAAACGCAACTGCTCCAGTATTACCAACTATATCAACGAATAATACACCAATCACAGGAACTTGGAATCCCTCAACGATAAATACAGCTTCAATCGGAACAACAACTTATACATTCATCCCACAAGCTGATCCTTGTATAAATTATACTGTTTATTCGTTAAATATTACTATTTCAGACAACAATTCACCTAACTTCAATAGCAATATTTCTTTTTGTTTAGGCTCAAATCCACCAGCATTAAACCCAATTTCACCCAATGGGATTAGTGGAACTTGGAGTCCAACATCCATTAACAACCAAGTTTCTGGAAGTTATACTTTCACTCCAAACCCTAATCAATGTGCTGTTCCACAAACTATAAACGTAACTGTTTTTGAGCCGACTTTAACAAGTATTGAGTACACCACTACAGGAGCATTTACAGAAAACCAAATAGTAACTGTTTTAGCCTTCGATAGTGGAAATTATTTATACCAACTAGACAATGGAAATTTTCAAACGGATAACGTTTTTACAAATGTTTCTTCAGGTTCACATACTATAACCGTTATGGATCAAAATGGATGTTCTCCTTCTCTTACTAAAGATTTAGTAATAATTAATTATCCTCATTTTTTTACACCAAATGGTGACGGATTTAATGATTATTGGATAATTACAGGCTTGAGTAATTTACAAAATCCTAAAGTAAATATTTTTGACCGCTACGGAAAATTAATTAAACAACTTCCTAAAAATACAGGTTGGGATGGAACTTACAATGGATATACCTTACCTGCTGATGATTATTGGTTTACCATTGATTTTGAAGAAAATAATGTTCCAAGAACCTTTAAAGCCCATTTTAGCTTATCGCGATAGGTTGCAAAATGTATATAATTAGACATTTGTAAACTTTAATTCACTACATTTACGTAAAAACCAATTATTATGGCAAAGAGTCAAGACGCAAAAAAGACAGAAAAAAAGGAACCTCTGAAAACAGCTAAAGAAAAAAAAGCAGAAAAAAGAGATAAGAAAAATAATCCAAAAAGAGATTAAATCAAATAAAGACACGATTAACCATCGTGTTTTTACTTTATATAGCATTTTTAAAATAACTTCCTTAGAATATTTTAACTTTTACACTAATAACTTTATTCTATTGTTAACAAATTAGCCTTGAAAAAACCATAATTAATTGTATTTTTACCGTTCCTAATTTTAATATATCAAATGGGTAAAATCATTGCAATTGCAAATCAAAAAGGTGGTGTTGGTAAAACTACAACCACTGTTAATTTAGCGGCTTCACTAGGAGCTTTAGAAAAAAAAGTCCTTTTAATTGATGCTGACCCTCAAGCAAATGCTAGTAGTGGTTTAGGTATTGATGTTGAATCTGTAGAAATAGGTTCTTACCAAATTCTTGAACACAGTAATACTCCAGAAGAAGCAACTATAACTTGTTCTGCACCAAATGTTTGGGTAATTCCAGCACATATTGACTTGGTAGCTATTGAAATTGAATTAGTCGATAAAGAGAATCGCGAGTATATGCTAAAACAAGCGTTAGAAAGCGTAAAAGATCAATATGATTATATATTAATTGACTGTGCACCTTCTTTAGGATTATTAACCTTAAATGCTTTAACAGCAGCAGACAGTGTTATCATTCCAATTCAATGTGAATATTTTGCATTAGAAGGATTAGGGAAATTATTAACAACAATCAAAAGTGTTCAAAAAATTCACAATCCTGCTTTAGATATTGAAGGATTATTATTAACCATGTACGATAGTCGTTTGCGATTATCAAATCAAGTGGTTGAGGAAGTACAAAAACATTTTGCGGATATGGTTTTTAATACTATTATTCAAAGAAATATTAAGCTAAGTGAAGCTCCAAGTTTTGGAGAAAGTATAATTAACTATGATGCTACCAGTAAAGGTGCTTCAAATTATTTACATTTGGCTGAAGAAATTATTAGAAAAAATAAAGCATAAAGCATGACAAAGGCTGTAAAAAAGCAAGCATTAGGAAGAGGATTATCAGCTCTTTTAAAAGACCCTACCAATGATATCAAATCGGTAGAAGATAAAAATGCAGATAAAGTAGTAGGAAATATCGTAGAATTAGATATTAATGCTATTGAAATAAATCCTTTTCAACCTAGAACAAACTTTAATGAAGAAACGTTAAATGAATTAGCAACTTCAATTAGAGAATTAGGAGTAATCCAACCTATAACTGTTCGAAAACTTGACTTTAATAAATACCAATTAATTTCTGGAGAAAGACGTTTAAGAGCTTCAAAAATTGTAGGTCTTGAAACAGTTCCTGCTTATATTCGTATTGCAAATGATCAAGAATCGCTTGAAATGGCTTTGGTGGAAAACATTCAACGTCATGATTTAGATCCAATTGAAATTGCTTTGTCTTACCAACGTTTAATTGACGAAATCAACCTTACGCAAGAGCAAATGAGTGAGCGTGTAGGAAAAAAACGTTCTACTATTGCTAATTATCTTCGTTTATTAAAATTAGATCCAATTATCCAAACCGGAATTCGTGATGGTTTTATTTCAATGGGTCACGGAAGAGCTTTAATCAACGTTGAAGATGGTGATGTTCAAGGTGATATTTATCACAAAATTGTTACCGAAAATTTATCAGTTAGAGATACAGAAGCTTTAGTGAAAAAGTACCAAGAGAGTCTTTTGCCAAAAACTAAAAAAACTAAATCCGATTCTTTTCAGATTAACGAAGAACAGAAAAAAGTTTTTGCTCACTATTTTGGAGCAAAAGTAGATATTAAATCAGCTGGAAATGGAAAAGGAAAAATTACAATTCCTTTTCATTCAGAAGAAGATTTTGAACGTATTTTGAAACTTATAAAAGAATAGTGAAGCAAACTGTTTTCATATATTTAATCCTTTCTTTTTTTTGTAGCACAACTCTATTTGCACAGAAACCAGAAATCATTAAGTATAAAGATACTGTAGTTACAAAAGCGATTAATCCTTTAGCTCCTTCAAAAGCAGCTTTTTATTCCGCTATTTTACCAGGTTTAGGACAAGCTTACAATAAAAAATATTGGAAAATCCCTATTGTTTATGCAGGTTTAGGAATTTCCATCTATTCTTACAATTTCAATCAAAGAGAATACCATAAATTTAGAGATGAGTACAAAAGAAGATTGGATGGAACATCTGACCCAAATCATCCCATTTATGGAAATTTAGATAATGATCGTTTAATTAGTGCTCAAAAATTTCATCAGAGAAACAGAGATTTATCCATGCTTTTAACAGTTGGAATTTATATTCTAAACATAGTTGATGCTAATGTTGACGCACATTTAATTCAGTTTAATGTAAACGATAATTTATCTGTAAAACCTGACTTATATCAAAACCAACTTAACAATAGACAAAATTTAGGATTGAGTTTAAACTATAATTTTTAACTATATTTTACGATTTTAATTGTAACAAACTCATAACATCACATACTTATACTTCATGAAAATTGCATTATTAGGCTACGGAAAAATGGGAAAAGTTATCGAAAGAATAGCTTTAGAAAGAGGACACACGATAGTACTAAAAAAATCAAGTAACGATTCTTTTGAAGGTATACAAAATGCAGATGTAGCCATTGATTTTAGCGTTCCAGATTCAGCTGTTGCTCATATTTCTGAGTGTTTAAACAACAATATTCCTATAGTTTGTGGAACTACTGGTTGGCTTAATGATTATGATAAAATGGTTGAACTTTGTAATTCAAAAAACGGAAGTTTTATCTATGGTTCCAATTTTAGTTTAGGAGTAAATATTTTTTTTGAATTAAACGAGTATTTAGCAAAAATGATGAATAACTTGAAACAATATAACGTTTCTATGGAAGAAATTCATCACACACAAAAGCTTGATGCTCCCAGTGGAACCGCTATTTCACTAGCAAATGGAATAATAAAGAATTCTGCTTTTACCAATTGGACTTTAGAAAATCCAACTGAAAATGAAATTCACATAGAGGCAAAAAGAATCGAAAACGTACCAGGAACACACAGTGTTTTTTATGATTCAGAAGTAGATCAAATAGAAATAAAACATACAGCACATAGCAGAGAAGGATTTGCTCTAGGTTCAGTAATTGCAGCTGAATGGTTAGTAGGCAAAAAAGGAGTATTTACAATGAAAGATGTGTTAGGAATTTAGAGAAAACAGTTAGCAGTTAGCAGTTAGCAGAAAACAGTAAATGTAATTAGTAATTTACAAAACAAATTAACAATTAGACAGTTTAACGATTAAACAACTAAATAGTTTAACAAAACATAAAAAAAATGACAGCATTACAATGGTTATTCTTCCTATTAATTGTGCAAATAATTCATGGATTAGGAACTTGGAAATTATATATTAAAGCAGGTAGACAAGCTTGGGAAGCATTTATTCCTGTTTACAACGCTATTGTTTTAATGCAAATTATCAATAGACCAAAATGGTATACTTTTTTACTGTTTATTCCAATTATTAATTTGATAATGATTCCGGTTGTTTGGGTTGAAACTATTAGAAGTTTTGGATACAACACTACAAAAGATACTTTATTGGTTTTAGTAACTTTAGGATTTTACATTTTTTATATCAATTACACTCAAAATCCAACTTATATTGCAGACAGAAGCCTGGTTCCAACAAACAAAACAGCTGATACTATTAGTTCAATTTTATTTGCAGTTGTTGTTGCTACTTTTGTACATACTTATTTCATTCAACCGTTTACTATTCCAACATCTTCATTGGAAAAATCATTGTTGGTTGGTGATTTCTTATTTGTAAGTAAATACAATTATGGAGCAAGAACTCCAATGACTACAATTGCTGCACCAATGGTACATGACACAATTCCTGTTTTAAATACAAAATCTTATTCTTCTTGGCCTCAATTACCTTATTTTAGATTGCCTGGCTACGAAAAAATTAAAAATAATGATATTGTTGTTTTTAACTGGCCAATTGATACGGTTTACCAGTTTAGAGACCCATTACATAGACACACATGGAAACCAATTGACAAAAGATCTAATTATGTAAAAAGATGTGTTGGAATTCCTGGAGATAAAATTGAAGTTAAAAATTCTGATTTATATGTAAATGGAAAGATTTTAGTTTTACCTGAAAGAGCTAAACCACAATTTTCTTACAGTGCTAAATTTAAAGAAGGAACACCAATTGACGAAAGTTTTTTGCTCAGTTTAAATACTTATAATAATGACAAATTTCAACGATATAATAACTTTGTGCTTTTCCCTTCATTAACTGATGAAAGTTTAGCTAAATTAAAAACATTATCTAATTTAGAAGAAGTAACAAAAAATAATGATACAATAAACGAAAGATTTTCTTATGTTTTTAAGCTAAAAGATAATTACAAAAACACGGATATAAACCAAATAGTTTCAAAACTAAAGGACAATAAAATCAATGCAACTATTAGAGAAAGTGACAATCTTCTATTTGTTGATTACCCTGAAAAAAACGTAGCAGAATTTCTTAAAAAGCATCCTTCAGTAATTTCAACTAAAGAAATTACTGCAATTTTCCCTAATAACAATAAAAATTGGACTGTTGATAATTTAGGTCCAATTTATATACCTGAAGCTGGTAAAACTTTAGAATTAAATCTAGAAACACTTCCTTTTTACAAAAGATTAATTACAGATTACGAAGGAAACACTTTACAACAAATTGGAAACGAAATTAGAATCAATGGTCAAGTTGCAACAACTTATACATTCAAACAAGATTATTATTGGATGATGGGAGACAATCGACACAATTCTGAAGATTCTCGTTATTGGGGTTATGTTCCAGCTGATCATATTGTTGGAAAACCAATCTTTATCTGGATGAGTTGGGATTCAGACGCAAAAGGCATCATGAATAAAATTCGTTGGGAAAGATTATTCACAACAGTAAGTGGTGAAGGTCAACCGCAATCATATTTTAAATATTTCTTAATCTTGTTAGCTGCTTATTTTGCTTTTGATTATTTTAGAGGTAAGAAGAAGAAAAAAGTTTAATTGTTGAATTGTGTAATTGTTTAACTGTAAAAATATAAATTGATGTATGTTTTTTCATTTGAAAAGTTAGACGTTTGGAAAGAATCTATAGATTTTTCAAAATCTATTTATTTACTAACTTCAAATTTTCCTGAAGCTGAAAAATATGGATTAACTTCACAATTAAGAAGAGCAACTGTTTCAATATGTTCAAATATTGCTGAAGGAACTTCTAGATTTTCTAGTAAAGATAAAGCCCATTTTATTTCAATGTCTTTTAGTTCAACAATGGAAGTTTTAAATCAATTGATTTTAGCGTTTGAATTAAAGTTTATTACTGAAGAAGAATATTCAATAGCTAGGAGTCAAATTGAAAGCATTTCTAACAAATTAAATTCATTGAGAAAGCATATTTTAAACAGTTAAACAATTACACAAATCAACAGTTAAACGATCTATGAAAACAATACTTCATCCAACCTACTTTCCTTCTATCAGTCATTATATTGCAATGGTTAAAGCTGATGAATTAGTATTTGAAGTGGATGATAATTTCCAAAAACAGACCAATAGAAATAGAATGTACATTTATAGTGCAAATGGACTACAAATGTTAAATATTCCTGTAAAACACAGTCACGAAAAACATCAAAAATATAAGGATATTATTATTGAAGATGCTTTTGATTGGCAAAAAAATCATTTTAAATCTTTAGAATCTTCTTATAGAACTTCTCCCTTTTTTGAATATTTTGAAGATGATATTTTACCTGTTTTTGAAAAAAAGCATAAGTTTTTATTGGATTTGAATTTTGAGATTTTTGAAATAGTGAACGAATGTTTAGGCATCGATTTACCTTTTTCAAAAACAGAAGAATATTTTCATATTCTTGAAAATGAAAATGATTTGCGTTATTTAGCTAACGGAAAAAAAGACACTACTACAATTGAACCATACACGCAAGTTTTTGATGACAAGCATGGTTTTATCAATAATTTAAGTATTCTGGATTTATTATTTAATGAAGGAAGACATGCTGTTGACTATTTAAAACAACAGACTCTATAAAGTTATTTTACTTTTTTCTTTAATTCCAGTCTAGTAGAAATTGGAAAATGATCACTGTTGAAAAAAGTATCAAATGATTGATATTGCTTTACTTCAAAATCTTTTTCTACTAATAAATAATCAATTCTAGCAGGATAATATTTGAAGTTATATGACTTTCCAAAACCTGAACCAGCTTCTTCAAATGCATCTTTTAAATCGGCTTTAATTAGTCTATAAACATATGAAAATGCACTGTTATTCATATCACCACAAATAATTTTTGGTAACTTACAATCATCTACATTTTTTTTGATTAATTCAGCTTGCACTTGTTGTATTCTAAAAGCTGAACTTATTCTTTTAAAAATAAATTTTGATTTTTCTTCATCAATATTATCATTGATATCTGTACTTATTTTTACGGATTGCATATGCATACTATAGACTCTAATTGTATCAATTTGTCTTAAAATATCTGCATAAATAACTTTATTAGATGAATTTGGAAAAGAAATTTCTCCTTTATTTATTATCTTATATTTAGAAAAAATAGCTTGACCATATTTGTTTTTATTACCTTCTACATTTATATAGCTAAATTTATATTGATCAAAATTTATCGAATCAACAGGTGAAAACTCTTGAATACACAATATATCTGGATTTTCTTGGGCTACAAATTTACTTATTGCTTGAGGTACATCTTTTTTGGGAAGCCATTCATATAAGTTAAACAACCTAACATTATAACTCATTATCGTTAAATCTAACTCAGCTTTTGGCAAATTAGTTTCCGAAAATTTATATAGTTTATTGATAAAAGTAATTCCTAATAAAAGCACAATGGCACTGATAAACATATACTTCTTTAGTTGAAGCAACCAATACACAAAAAACAAAAAATTTAGAATTAAAAGTAAAGGCAAAAGCAAAGAAAGTACACTCAAAAAAGGAAACAACTTAGGAGCAAGAAAAGGTAACACATAAGCAAGTATTGTAACTACAACGAGTACAATATTAAAAAAACGCATTATTTTACTTAACCAAGTTTGGTTTTTCATGTGTCTTTATTTTCCTAATTTAAAAAGAAATTCTTTTTCTTCTTTTGATAAACTATCATACCCTGATTTGCTAATTTTATCTAAAATATCATCTACTCTTTTTTGCTCAACATCTGTTTTTGCTGCTTTTGAAAGATTAGATGAAGCTTTATTAACGTGCACTTTTGAAAAAGGAGTTTTCTTCTTTTTTGTACTTTTTTTGAATGATAAATTACTAAATGGTTTAGCTAAATCTGTACCTCTTTTCAACAAAAATACATATAAGAATCCGAAAAATGCTCCAGAAAGATGCACAATATGTCCACCAGTATTAACTAACAATAATTGCAAAACATCTATGGTAAGAATCAAAGCAGTTACATGCCATAATTTTATTCTTCCAATTAAAGGAATTTGCAAAATGTAATAAGGTGAATAAGCTGTTGCTGCAACTAACAATGTCATTATAGAACCACTTGCTCCAACAACTGGAGTTCTAATTCCTAAAAAATGATAAATGAATACAAAAATTAATCCTCCAAAAATTCCTCCTAGTAAATAGACTACTAAATATTGTTTTTCAGTAAAAAAGGTGAGGAAAAATCGGCTTACAAAATGTAACATAAGCAAATTAAACAACAAATGTATTGGGCCAGAATGCACAAACATATAAGAAACTAATGTCCATGGTGTTGTAGCTAAATCACTCAAAGAAGAGTAAAGTACTAACCAATTTGGAAAAGAAAAGCTTCCTGATTTAAAATTATAAAAGAAAATAATTGTCAATACAAAAACACCTATGTTCCAAAAAATAAGCTTTTGAACAATACCATTATTAGAATATTGATTTTTTAAATCTTGAAAAATATTCATTTATATTCTTTTGTCTATTAACTAAAAATAAGCTGTTTATTATCTATCCCAACGGTTATTGTTGAATTGATTCTTCTTCCAATACCACATCATTAAATAACCACACAAAGCTCCACCTAAATGGGCTGTATGAGCTACACCTGTGTTCCCTTTTAATATTATTCCATAAACGATATCAAATAATATAATTATTGCAGGCACAAAATACTTTGCTTTTATTGGCACAGGAATAAACATTAGAGACAATTCAGCATCTGAATACATCATTGCAAACGCAACTAATAATCCGTATATTGCTCCAGAAGCTCCAACTGCTTTTGATTGATTAACTTGGGCAGCCCTAAATAAGATTGAAAAATTTTCATTACTCATAGAATATTTCTCAAAAATTCCTCCTGCATTTTGAAGCAATAAATCGGGTCTATAATAATCTCCAGAACTCATATCTGTATTCAAAATTGTATATAAATCAGATTTACTAATATTAATATTAACTAATTCACTCAAAATTGAATGTAATTGATAATAATTATAACCTAAATACAAAAGTGAACCAAAAAGCCCACAAGAAATATAAAAAAACAAAAACTTCTTTACTCCCCATCTATATTCAATTGCACTACCAAAAGAATATAAAGCATACATATTAAAAGCTATGTGCATAATTCCTCCATGCATAAACATACTTGTCAAAGGTTGCCAAATTTTGAATTTTTCACTTTCAAAATAATGCAACGCTAAAATATCATTTGAAGCTGGTACAAATTGGCTTCCTATGAAAAATAATATATTGATAATCAACAGTTGCTTAACTGTTTCAGTGATGTTCATCATAAAGAAAATCGTTTATCTAAATCATCAACGGTTAAAGTGATGAAAGTGGGTTTATGAAAAGGTGAAATATTGGGATCCTTACAAGCAAATAAAGCATTTACTATGTTATCAATCTCCAATTGTGTTAAATAAGTTCCTGTTTTTATAGCCAAACTATTTGCCATAGATTTAGCAATACTATCATTTTGTGAAAAGCTATTTTGTGGAAAATCTTGTTGTAAATCAGACACTAAATCGTCTAATAAACTTGGTACTTTCCCTTCTTGAACATTCGCAGGAATACCTGAAAAAATAACGGTTTCTTTCGTGAATTTATCAAAAACAAAACCAGTGTGTTCTAATTGAACTTTTAATTCCATTAAAATTTCTAATTCACGAGTTGACATGATTATAGAAAGAGGAAATAATAATTGCTGGCTATTTCCTTTGAGGATAGTCATATTGGTTAAAAACTGTTCATACAAAATACGTTGATGAGCTTTTCGTTGATCAATGATTAATAAACCTGATTTTATGGGACTAACAATGTATTTTTTTTGTAATTGATAGTTTTTTTGAACTACAGATTCAACTTCCACATCATCAAACAAAGAAGTAGCTACTTCATCTGCTTCGTAATGATTACTTTTAGACTGAAATTCATCGGTTAAACCAACATATAAACTTTCCCAGTTAGCCGTTTCTTTCTTTTGATAAACTTGACGAGCTGGTTTGTTTTCTGATTGTTTAAAAGGGTTAAAAGTTGCATCAAATTCAACCACAGGAATATCTGCTTCTTTTTTAGAATAATCATAAGGTGTATCTAAATTTGAATCTCTTTCAAAATCTAAAACAGGTGACACATTAAATTGTCCTAAACTATGTTTGATACTAGCTCTTAAAATGGCATAAATGGATTGTTCATCGTCAAACTTAATTTCAGTTTTTGTGGGATGAATATTAATATCAATTGTATGTTTTGGCACATCAAAATACAAAAAATAAGAAGGTTGTGTTCCTTCTTTAAGCAAACCATCATAGGCATTCATTATAGCATGATGCAAATAACCGCTCTTTATGTATCGATCATTTACAAATAAGAATTGCTCTCCTTTATTTTTTTTGGCAAATTCAGGTTTTGAAACAAATCCATGAATGGCAACTATATCTGTATTCTCTGTTACAGGAACCAACTTTTCATTCGTTTTACCAGCAAAAAGGTTTACAATTCGTTGTCTATAATTTGAAATGGGTAAGTTGGCATATTCTTCACCATTATGGTACATGATAAAATGAATATTGGGATGAGCCAAAGCCACACGTTGAAATTCATCAATAATATGTCGGAATTCTACTGTGTCTGATTTAAGAAAATTTCTCCTCGCTGGAATATTATAAAATAAATTTTTAACCGAAAATGAAGTCCCTTTTGGAGAAACTACAACATCTTGTGAAACAAATTTACTGCCTTCAATAATGATATGAGTTCCTAATTCTTCAGCTTCTAATTTGGTTTTCAATTCAACATGAGCAATAGCTGCAATTGACGCTAAAGCTTCACCTCTGAATCCTTTGGTATGCAAATCGAATAAATCTTCTGCGTTTTTTATTTTGGAAGTGGCATGACGATCAAAACACATTCTAGCATCAATAACGTTCATACCAGAACCATTATCAATAACTTGAATTAGGGTTTTGCCAGCTTCTTTAATAATAAGCTTAATTTCAGTAGCCTTTGCATCTACTGCGTTTTCAATCAACTCCTTAACTACTGAAGCAGGTCTTTGCACCACTTCTCCAGCTGCAATTTGATTGGCAACGTGATCAGGTAATAATTTTATTTTTGCTGACATTAATATAAATCGATATTTAGCGAACGTAAGATGAAATAACAAACTAAAATTAAAACTCCAGCAATAATTGCTATTCTAAAACTACTAGATCTTGAAGAATGCATTTTGCTTTCAGCATGCCAACCCGATCTAAAATTAATACGTTTTTCAGTATCTCTTAATAGTCGTCTGTTTTCCAGTCTTTGTTCTCTTTGCTCTTTTTGTTCATCATAATAGCGAGGTTGATAGTCAAACTTTCTATAAGAATGAAGTCTTAACAATGATTTAATAAACATAGCATTTTGTTATTTAAATAAAATCAAATTTACAGAATTATTAGCTAAAAGCCATAAAAAAACCTACTCAAATGAGTAGGTTAACTATTTTTTAAGTGAATTTTAACCTAGAGTTACCATTTTAATAGCAGCTATTGCAGCTTCAACTCCTTTGTTTCCGTGTTTTCCTCCACTTCTATCTAGCGATTGTTGCTTGTTGTTATCCGTTAAAAGACAAAAAATGGTAGGAACATCATACATTAAGTTTAGGTCTTTTATGCCTTGTGTAACACCTTCACAAACATACTCAAAGTGCATGGTTTCTCCTTTGATAAGCGAACCAATTACAATAACTACATCCACTTCTCCTTGCTCGTGCATTTTTTTAGCTCCAAAAATCAATTCAAAGCTCCCTGGAACATTCCATCTTATAATGTTTTCTGATAATGCACCACAATCCGTTAGTGTATCATAAGCACCTTTAAAGAGACCTTCTGTCACATCATCGTTCCATTCTGAAACAACAATCCCAAACCGAAAATCTTTCACGTTTGGGATTGTGTTTTTATCGTAATTAGATAAATTTTTATTTTCTGTTGCCATGTTTATTCAACTCTTGCAATGTATCCGTCAATATTTGCAGCTTCTGTAGAAGTGCTATATTTTTCTTTAATAGTTTGGAATGATTTTAAAGCTGCATCATTTTTACCGTTCATCATAGCTAATAAACCATGCTTCATCAAGTAACGAGGAGAAGTAAAATCATTATCAGAAGCTTCAGCAGCTTTTAAATAATATGAAAGGGCATCATCTACTTTTTTCAATTCAGAAAATGAATCACCTATAGCTCCTAAAGCAATTGGTTTTAACATTTCGTCATCCGAAGAAAATTTTTCTAAATGTTCAACTGCTTTTTTATAATCTTTCAAATTTAAGTAAGACATACCAGCATAATACTGAGCTAAGTTAGCTGATTTTGTTCCAGAATATTCAGAAATAATTCCTTCAAATCCTAATTTTCCTTCACCACCTTTTAAGGCTAAAGTAAATAATGAATCTGGAGCTGCTTGTGCATCAACAGCTTCTTTAAAGTATTTTTGTGCTTGAAACATATCGTTAACCGCTTTTTCTTCTTTTGGTTCAACAATAAACTTCATGTATAAAAAGTAGCAAGTTGTTAATAAAGCAATTGCTCCAACAACTCCCATTATAATTTTTTGGTTTTTAACAACCCAATCTTCCGCTTTATTAGCTTGAACATCTAACGTTTCAAAAACTTCTGCTGTTGTACTTTCTCCATCAAATGTTTCGTCAATTTCATTAGTTGCATCATCTGCAATATCTTTCGGTTTAGGTGCTTTATATCCTCTTTTGTTATACGTTGCCATTTACTTTTAATTTAATGAGGTGCAAAAATATAACTTTTATTGAATAAGCCATAAAAATTTTAAGAAAATTAAAAACATTCTCACTATTATTATTCCATTTATTACACTTAAATTTGTACTTCGTAAAATATCCAACCTTAAAACCTTAATTTTCACTAGTGTTTTTAAAATCCATTTCCTTACTAAATTACAAGAATATTACAGACTTACAATACGAATTTGATACTAAAATCAATACTTTTGTGGGGAAAAATGGTATTGGAAAAACAAATGTTTTAGATGCAATTTATCATTTGGCTTATGGAAAAAGCTATTTCAACCCTTTAGCCAGTCAAAACATCAAACATGGTGAAGATTTTTTTGTAATTGATGGTGTTTTTGAAAAAGAAGAAAAAGAAGAAAAAGTAGTTTGTAGCCTTAAAAAAGGACAAAAGAAAACCATTAAACGCAACGGAAAAATTTACGAAAAGCTTTCTGAACATATCGGTTTTATTCCATTAGTAATTATTTCTCCTTCTGATTCTGATTTGATTATTGAAGGAAGTGAAACTAGAAGAAAATTTATTGATAGTGTGATTTCAATTTTGGATAATTCGTATTTAAATGAATTGATTCACTACCAAAAATTAGTGGCTCAACGAAATGCTTTGTTAAAATATTTTGCAGTTAATCACGTATTTGACGCTGATAACTTAGCTGTTTATGATGAACCAATTGCTGAAATTGGCTTGAAAATTTTTACCAAAAGACAACAATTTTTAGAGAATTTTATTCCTATTTTCCAAAAACACCATCAAACCATAACAGATTCTGCCGAACAAGTGCAATTGAGATATGATAGTCAATTGTTTGAAAACTCTTTAGAGAACTTATTAAAAAAAAATTTACCCAAAGACAAAGCGTTGCAATATACTTCTGTTGGAATTCACAAAGACGATTTGTCTTTTGAAATTGACGGTTTTCCGATTAAGAAATTTGGTTCACAAGGTCAACAAAAATCGTTTTTAATTGCTTTAAAATTAGCACAATTTGAATTCATTAAAGAGAAAAGTGGAGTTTTACCTATTTTATTATTTGATGATATTTTTGACAAATTAGACGAAACTCGCGTTCAAAAAATAGTTTCAATGGTGAATAATGATGTATTCGGACAAATTTTCATAACAGACACTCACGAAGAACGAACAGAATCGATTATTCAATCAACTCATCAATCTTACAAAGTGTTTAGGCTATAAGTTGTGGGAAGAAAAAACCAATTACCAATCACCTATTGCCTTTTACCATTTAAATATTACATTTGTTAATTAATTTTTACCTATGAATTTTCAGTCTAATTTTCAATTAAAAGAGTACAATACATTTGGTATTTCGGCTCAAGCCAAAGAATTTGTTGCTGTTTCAAACACAACTGAATTAGCTTCTGTTTTAGAATCCAATAGAGATATCTTTGTTCTTGGTGGTGGAAGTAATATGTTGTTGACTAAAGATATTGAAAAATTAGTGGTTCATATTAATTTCAAAGGAATTGAAATCGTAAAAGATGACGAAAATTTTGTTTGGGTAAAAGCTCAAGCTGGTGAAAATTGGCATGAATTTGTATTGTATTGTATTGAACATAACTTCGGTGGAATTGAAAATTTATCACTAATTCCGGGAAATGTTGGTACTACTCCTATTCAGAACATTGGTGCTTATGGTGTGGAAATTAAAGACACTTTTGACAATTGTACAGCGATTGAAATTGCCTCTCAAGAATTAAAATCATTTGACAAAACAACTTGTAATTTTGGTTATAGAGAAAGTGTTTTTAAAAATGAATTGAAAAACCAATATATCATTACGGATGTTACTTTCAAATTAACCAAGAAAAACCATAAAATCAATACTTCTTATGGAGCAATAGATGCTGAATTGGAAAAAGAGAATATTACAAATCCTACATTAAAACAAGTTAGTGATGCTGTAATTGCAATTCGTCAAAGCAAATTACCAAATCCAAAAGAACTTGGAAATAGCGGAAGTTTTTTCAAAAACCCAATTATTTTAAAAACTGATTACGATAAAATCAAACAAAATCATCCAGAAATACCTCATTATGTAGTTTCTGAAACACAAGTTAAAGTTCCTGCTGGTTGGTTAATTGAACAAGCTGGCTTTAAAGGAAAACGTTTTGGTGATGCTGGAATTCATAAAAATCAAGCTTTGGTTTTAGTCAATTATGGTAATGCAACTGGACAAGAAATTTTAGCGGTTTCAAAAGATATTCAACAAACTATTTTTGAAAAATTTGGCATTCATATTGAAGCTGAAGTAAATGTGATTTAGAAAAATTCTAAATTCTAAATTCTAAATTCTAAATTTCTCCGTATCTTTGTACCAAATAAAAATTACACATTAAAGATGAAACTTATTTTACTTACCATAGGATTATTAGCGTTAGCTTTTGCAGGAATTGCTATTAAAATATGGGCAAAAAAAGACGGTAAATTTTCTGGAACTTGTGCAAGTCAAAGTCCATTTTTAAATAAAGACGGTGAAAGTTGTGGTTTTTGTGGAAAAACACCAGAACAAATGAAAGATTGCACAGAGACAACTCACAACTAATTAAGTGCAATGGAAATGATTTTATTCATTTTGCTTTATTCATTTATTGCAATAGTTGTCATTCAATTTATTTATTATATCGGAATTTTTGGTCGATTTACTTTTGCCAAGAACCAAACTATTACTCCAAAAAAAGTACCAGTTTCAGTCATTGTTTGTGCCAAAAATGAAGCTGAAAACGTAAAGAAATTTTTTCCTCTTTTAGCCAATCAAAATTATTCAGACTACGAAATTGTCTTAATAGATGATGCTTCTAGCGATGAAACTTTGGATATTTTTGAAGAATATGAAAAACAATATTCAAATGTAAAATTGGTAAAGGTTGAAAATAATGAAGCTTTTTGGGCCAACAAAAAATTTGCTTTAACACTAGGAATTAAAGCTTCTTCTAAAGATTATTTAGTTTTCACAGACGCTGATTGCTATCCAAACTCTAAGGATTGGTTGCAACAAATAACAGCTCAATTTACCATGAAAAAAACTATTGTTTTAGGATATGGTGCTTATGATAAAATTAAAAATTCGTTTTTAAACAAGATTATTCGTTTCGAAACTTTATTGACAGCCGTTCAATACTTTTCTTGGGCAAAAATCGGAAAACCTTATATGGGTGTGGGTCGAAATTTAGCGTATAAAAAATCTGTTTTCTTTGACAACAGAGGTTTTATGGATCACATGAGAGTTCGTTCCGGTGATGATGATTTATTTGTGAATCAAGCTTCAAATAAAGGAAATACAACTGTAATTTATACTCCTGAAAGTTTTACATATTCTACACCAAGAACCACCTACAAAGATTGGTTTAATCAAAAAAGAAGACACGTCACAACTGCTAAATTGTACAAACCTTTTGATAAATTTCAATTGGGATTATATTTCCTAACTCAATTTTTATTTTTTGTTTTAGCTATCATTTTATTAGCCTTTCAATTTCAGTGGATGATTGTTACAGGAATTATTTTGTTTCGCTATTTATTTACCTGGATTTCTTTGGGTTATGGAGCAGGGAAATTAAAAGAAAAAGACGTAATGTATTGGTATCCAATTATAGAATTAGTTCTTATATTTACACACATCAATATATTTTTTACTAATATTTTTTCTAAACCTGTACATTGGAAATAACTTCAGCCATCATACAAAACCACATTGAAAAAGCCAAAATAGGTGATCAAATTGCCTTTACTTTTTTATTAGATTTCTATTGGAACGAAGTCTATGGTTTTATGATAAAACGTACAGAAAATGAAGCTGACACTGAAGATATAGTCATTGAAACCTTTGCAAAAGCATTTGACAAAATTGGAAGCTACAACTCTGAATATGGATTTAACACTTGGTTGATTGCCATTGCAAAAAATGTACACATTGATATGCTTCGCAAAAAGAAATCATCTCTATTTGTAAATAATGATGATGAAAACGATAATTATGCAAATTCGATTGTAGATGACTCTCCTTCTGCTGAAGACGAATTAATTATTGAACAAAATTTGGCTCAATTATTATTGTGTATTAAAGAATTAAAACCTGCTTATCAGGAAGTCATTCAAATGCGTTATTTTCAAGAAATGAGTTATCAAGACATGGCTGATCAATTAGAAGAACCTTTGAACAACATCAAAATCAAATTGCTTAGAGGTAAAAAATTATTGGCTGAAATTATTAAAAAGAAGTAGTTTTTAAATAATGGATATTCTAATTAACTTTTCCTAATAAACTCTTAAGGTTTCCAAATTTCTAATTTCTGAATTCTAAATTCTAAATTCATTATCGTATCTTTGCATTTCAAATTTTATATTGATGAGCAACGTTATAGAAAATGTATCTCCACCAAGAGAACCAAAACCAAAATGGCTACGTGTAAAACTTCCAACAGGAAAAAAATACACTGAACTTCGTGGATTAGTAGATAAATACAAACTAAATACCATTTGTGCTTCTGGAAGTTGTCCTAACATGGGTGAATGTTGGGGTGAAGGAACTGCTACATTTATGATTTTAGGAAATATTTGTACGCGTTCTTGTGGCTTTTGTGGTGTAAAAACGGGTCGTCCTGAAGATGTAGACTGGGATGAACCTGAGAAAGTAGCTCGTTCTATTAAATTAATGAGCATCAAACATGCCGTTATTACAAGTGTTGATAGAGACGACATCAAAGATATGGGTTCTATTATTTGGGCAGAAACAGTAAAAGCGATTCGTAGAATGAACCCAACTACAACTTTAGAAACACTTATTCCTGATTTTCAAGGGAATACTAGAAATATTGATAGAATTGTTGAAGTAGCTCCAGAAGTAGTTTCTCACAACATGGAAACAGTAAAAAGACTAACTCGTGAAGTTCGTATTCAAGCTAAATATGAAAGAAGTTTAGAAGTTTTAAGATACTTAAAAGAACAAGGAATCAAGCGAACTAAATCTGGAATAATGCTAGGTTTAGGGGAAACAGAAGAAGAAGTTATTGAAGTTTTACATGATTTGGCTAATGCAAATGTTGACATTGTAACTATTGGACAATATCTTCAACCTTCTAAAAAACATTTGCCTGTTAAAGAATTTATCACTCCTGAACAATTTGAAAAGTACGAAAAAATCGGAAAAGAATTAGGTTTTAGACATGTTGAAAGTGGTGCATTGGTTCGTTCTTCATATCACGCAGAAAAACACATTCATTAAGTCATACAAATTTTTCAATTTTTCAATCTTTCAAACAAAATGAAAACTCGCATAGCAATTAACGGTTTTGGTAGAATTGGTCGAAATTTATTTCGTTTACTTTTAAATCATCCTTCGATTGAAGTAATTGCTATTAACGATATTGCAGACACAAAAACCATGAGCCATCTAATCAAGTATGATAGTATTCATGGGGTTTTAAAAGAAAAAGTTTCTCATACTTCAGATTCAATTATCATTAATGATAAATCCTATTTATTTTTTAGTGAAAAAGAAATTAAAAACCTAAATTGGAAATCTTTAAACATTGATATTGTAGTTGAAGCAACAGGGAAATTCAAAACCACTTCTTTATTAAATCAACATATTGAAGCTGGTGCTAAAAAAGTAATTCTTTCTGTTCCACCAGAAGATGAAAGTATCAAAACCGTTGTGCTTGGTGTAAACGAACATATTTTAGATGGTTCTGAAACTATTATTTCCAATGCAAGTTGCACCACAAATAATGCAGCACCAATGCTTAAAATTATGCAAGAATTATGCGGCATTGAGCAAGCTTACATTACAACAGTTCATTCCTATACTACTGATCAAAGTTTACACGATCAACCTCACAAAGATTTACGAAGAGCTCGTGGTGCTTCTCAATCCATTGTTCCAACAACAACTGGAGCTGCCAAAGCTTTGACTAAGATTTTTCCTGAATTAGAAGGTAAAATTGGTGGTTGTGGCATTCGAGTTCCTGTTCCTGATGGTTCTTTAACTGATATTACATTAAACGTAAAACGAAAAGTTACGATTGAAGAAATTAACGGTGCTTTTAAAAAAGCTTCTGAAACTTCACTGAAAAATATTTTAGATTACACGGAAGACCCAATAGTTTCTGTGGATATAATTGGCAATACAAATTCTTGCCTTTTTGATGCTCAATTAACTTCTGTAATTGACAATATGGTAAAGATTGTTGGGTGGTACGACAATGAAATTGGTTATTCATCGAGAATTATAGATTTGATATCTTACATAGAAAAATAATTCATACATTTACTATACAACACCGCATAAAGTTCTGTGTATGAAAAGATTGATGGTTTTAATTATTCTTTTTTTTAGCATATCTGCTAATACTAGAGTATTAGTAATTACTAAACCTTTATCAACTACAAATGTTTTCACACAAGAACAAACGATTAATAATACAGCTGAAAACTCAAAGAACAATGCTGTTTTTGAAGAAAACAAAACAGAACATTTCAATAAATTAGTCAATCTCTTAACAGTAGCTTTGGTTGCTATTTTATCACTTCTGTGTTTGTCTTTATATAAAAATAACACCATTGAATTTAAAAGCAATAACCTTCTAAAAGAGAAAAATAAAGAATTAGAAGAAGAAAAAGAAAAATCTGAAAAAGCGATAAAAGCCAAAAGTGATTTTTTAGCCACAATTAGTCACGAATTAAGAACACCATTAAATGCCATCAATATAATTTCGGAAATATTGATGAACGAAAACCCAAAAGAAAGTCAAGTTGAAAATCTAATTTCATTAAAAATTTCTGCCAATCATTTGATGAACTTAATTAATGATGTCCTTCAAATTAATAAAATTGAATCCCCTAATTTTAAAACAGAAGAAATAGAATTCAGTATTCAAAAAAAAATTGATAATATTGAAAAAACACTTTCTGAAATTGCCAAACAAAATAATGTTACGCTTGTGACTCATATCGATGAGTCTATTCCCAAAATAGTAATTGGTGATCCTATAAAGTTAACTCAAATACTAATCAATTTAATTTCAAATGCCATAAAATTTAGCAGTGATGGTATTGTTACTACTAAAATAAAGTTAGTAACCAAAACAGAACAAAACGTCACTATAAATTTTGAAGTAATCGACAATGGAATTGGAATTCCAAAAGACCAACAAGAATTAATTTTTGAAGACTTTACACAAGGTTCTGTTGAAATTAGTAAGAAATTTGGTGGTACAGGATTAGGATTAACTATTGTAAAAAAATTATTGGAACATTTAGGAAGTACTATAAATTTGAATAGTGAAGAAAATGTAGGGAGCAATTTTAATTTCGCATTAGATTTTAAAACCAACAAAAATTATATTGAAGAAATTACTGATGATTTGGATTATTATGCCTTAGAAGACAAAAATTTCTTGTTAGTTGAAGACAACAGTATTACTCAGATAATAACAAAAAAACTTATTGAAAAACACAATGCATATTGTTCAATTGCAGCTAATGGAAAAGATGCTATAAAGTTAACCAAGCAAAACAACTATGACATTATTATCATGGATATAAATTTACCAGATATTAACGGTGACAAAGTTTCAGAAGAAATTAGAAGATATAATATCAAAACACCAATCATTGCTTTTACGGCTATGACCATTGATGAAGTTGATTTCATAAAAAAATTAAAATCAAAAGGAATCAATGATTACATCAACAAGCCTATTGACACCAAATTATTTTATACTAAAATTATCGATTTATTAACTTTCAACGATTAAATTCTTAATCAAATTTCTAACATGTGGTTCTGCTTTTTGAGCTGCTTTTAGAACTTCTTCATGATTTACTTCATCAATATTTTCAACATCACCTATATCAGTAATTACAGAAACCCCAAAGCAATTCATATTCATGTGTTTAGCTACGATAACTTCAGGAACAGTAGACATTCCTACACAATCACCACCAATAGCTTTCACCATTTTATATTCTGCTAAGGTTTCAAAAGTTGGTCCTTGTAAACCTACATAAACACCATCTTTGACTGCTACATTTATTCTTTTTGCAATTTCTTTAGTTTTGAGAATCATTTCTTTAGAATAAGGTTCGCTCATGTTTACAAATCTTGGTCCAAAACGTTCATCATTTTCTCCTCTCAAAGGATGTTCTGGCATCATATTAATATGGTCTGTGATAATAACAATATCACCTACTTTATAATTTGGATTAACTCCTCCAGAAGCATTAGAAACTATCAAATTTTGTATTCCCAAATATTTCATTACTCGAACAGGAAATGTTACTTCTTGCATAGCATAACCTTCATAAAAATGAAATCGTCCTTGCATAGCAATCACTTTTTTTGTTCCAATTGTTCCAAACAATAAAGCTCCTTTATGTCCATGAACTGTGGAAACTGGAAAATTAGGAATGTTTTTATATTCTAATGTAAACTCAATTTTGATATCCTCAGAAAAACCACCTAAACCTGAACCTAAAATCACTCCAAAATCAGGTTTAAAATCATTGGTGCTCGATTGAATAAAACTAACTGTTTCCTGAACTTTGTTCCACATAATTTAATATTTTTTTATCAAAATCATTTTCAGAATTAACAAATTGCGATTGAATAGGTAAATAATACAATTGCTGATTGGGTAACAAATCTTTTAAACGAACATAATCTTTTTCAGTTGTAATTATTTTGTTGTTTTTTGCTTTATCTAAAATAGCTGCAATATCTTTTTCTTCAAAATTATGATGATCAGAAAAAAGCATTGTTTCATTTGAGTTAACTTCTAAGAATTCAAAAAACGGTTTTGGTTTTGCAATTCCAGCAACAACAACTTTTTCTTCTGACTTGATTTCATTCACCGAAAGTTTGCCTGATTCATTATAAACAAAAGCATCATAAGCAATAGTTGTGAAATAAACTGCTTGCGAAACTTTTAATTTTTCTTTGATTTTCTGTTGTGCAAGTTCATCAATATTATCAGGACATTTTGTGACAATTATCATATCAGCACGATTTTTACCAGAAATTGGCTCGCGTAAATTCCCAAAAGGCAAAATAAAATCATCACTAAACAAGTCATCATAAGCAGTTAAAAGAATATAAAATCCAGCTTTAACTTTTCTGTGCTGAAAAGCATCATCTAGTAAAATAACATTTGGCTTATGGTGTAAATCCAATAAAATTTCAATACCTTCTACTCTATTTTCATCAACAGCTACAATTGTTTTTGGGTATTTTGAATAAAACTGATAAGGTTCATCTCCAAGTGTTTTGGCATTGGCATTAAAATCAGCTAAAACAAATCCAGTTGTACTTCTTTTGTAACCTCTGCTTAAAGTTGCCACTTGATAGTTATCAGATAATAACCGAATTAAATATTCAATTTGAGGAGATTTTCCTGTGCCACCAACACTTAAATTTCCAACAGCAATAATTGGAATATCAAAAGTTTCACTTTTAAAAAATCCAACATCATATAGAAAATTTCTAATAAAAGTCACTAACCAATATAGCAGTGCAACCGGAAAAAGTAGTTTTCTTAAAATGTTCATGGCACGAAAATACAATTTTTTTACATCTAATTTTTATCTTGAAATGATTATTCGTTACTTTGTTTAACTAAATTTACTTTCAAATGAAAATCAAAGACACACTAGCAATTCTCGAAGAAATGGCACCACTTGGTTATGCTGAAAGTTTTGACAACGTAGGCTTACTTGTTGGAGATTCTAATGCTAATTTAACTGGTATTTTAGTTTGTCACGATGCTTTAGAAAACGTTATTGATGAAGCTATTGCTAAAAAATGTAACTTGGTAGTTTGCTTTCACCCAATTCTTTTTAGTGGTTTGAAAAAAATTACGGGAAAGAATTACGTTGAAAGAGCAATTATAAAAGCAATAAAAAATGATGTTGCTATTTATGCTGTTCACACTGCTTTAGACAATCATAAAAATGGTGTAAATAAAATTTTTTGTGATGCTATAGGAATTGAAGATTCTAAAGTTTTAATCCCAAAACAAAATTACATCCAAAAATTAGTGACTTATACCGTTCCTGAAAATGCTCAAGAATTAAGAAATGCTCTTTTTGAAGCTGGTGCTGGAAACATTGGTAATTATGAAGATTGCAGTTTCAATAGTCAAGGAATTGGAACTTATATGGGAAATGAAAATAGCAATCCTGAAGTAGGCTCACAATTTGAATTTGTAGAAGCTCAAGAAATTAAAATTGAAGTTACTTTTGAAAAACATTTGCAATCAAAAATATTAAAAGCTTTATTTTCAAATCATGTATATGAAGAGGTTGCTTATGAAATTTACAATACTGAAAACGAACATCAAAATATTGGTTTAGGAAGAGTTGGTTCACTTAAAAATGCTCTTTCAGAAACAGATTTCTTACAATTAATTCGTGAAAAACTAGATTGCAAAGGCATTCGACACAGTAATTTCACTGGAAAAACAATTAAAAAAGTAGCCGTTTTAGGTGGTTCTGGAAGTTATGCCATTAAAAACGCAATTAACTCTGGAGCAGATGCTTACCTTACGGCAGATTTGAAATACCATCAATTTTATGAAGCTGAAAATCAACTTTTATTAGCGGATATTGGTCACTTTGAGAGTGAAAGATTTACAAAAAACTATATTGTTGATTATCTTAAAGAAAAAATCACTAATTTTGCAATCATTTTATCAGAAGAAAATACAAATCCAGTTAAGTACTTTTAAAATATGGCGACTACAAAAGAATTAAGCGTTGAAGAAAAATTAAGAGCATTATATGCTTTGCAACTAATCGATTCTAAAATTGATGAAATCAGAAATGTAAGAGGTGAATTACCTTTAGAAGTTGAAGATTTAGAAGACGAAGTAGCAGGTTTGACTACTCGTTTAGATAAGTTAAAAGCTGACTTGGAAGGAATTGATGAAAAAATCAAGGAAAAGAAAAACGCAATTGACGAACATAAAACTTCTATCAAAAAATATTTAGAACAACAAAACAATGTTCGTAATAATAGAGAATTCAACTCTTTAGCTAAAGAAATGGAATTTCAAGAATTAGAAATTCAATTGGCTGAAAAGCACATTAAAGAGATGAAAGCTTCAATGGAACACAAAAAAGAAGTTATTGCTCAATCTAAAGAGCGTTTAGAAACTAAACAAACACACTTAAAACATAAAAAAGCTGAATTAAACGATATTTTATCTGAAACTGAAAAGGAAGAAACTTTCTTGATGAAAAAATCAGAAGAATATCAAAAGCAAATAGAAGAAAGATTGTTAAACGCTTACAACAGAATTAGATCTAGTGTAAGAAACGGAATGGCAGTTGTTTCTATCGAACGTGGAGCTTCAGCTGGTTCTTTCTTTACAATTCCACCACAAACTCAAATGGAAATTGCTGGTAGAAAGAAAATCATCACAGACGAACATAGTGGACGTATTTTAGTCGACAGTATGTTAGCTGATGAAGAAAAAGAAAAAATGGAAAAGCTTTTCGCAAAAATGTAATATGAATCCCGATGAAAATCGGGATTTTTTTTGCTTTAAAATTAAACCCAATTTAGTCAACCTGAAATCAGTTCAGTTCCTCTCAATGCAAAAATAGCTTCTCAAAAAATAAAAATATATAACTAACTTAAGTTTCAAATAATTCGTAATTCGTAATTGATAATTCATATCTTTGCTTTATGGAAGAAAATGCAACACGTATTAATAAATTTTTATCAGAATCTGGTTATTGTTCTCGCAGAGAAGCCGATAAATTAATTGACCAAGGAAGAGTCACAATTAATGGTGTTGTGCCAGAAATGGGTACTAAAATCACTTCTAAAGATGAAGTTAGAGTTGATGGTGTTTTGATTAATGAAAATACTGAAAAGCGAATCTATTTAGCCTTTCATAAACCTGTTGGAATTGAATGTACAACCAATCAAAGTGTTCGAGATAATATTGTAGATTACATCAATTATCCAGAGCGTATTTTCCCTATTGGTCGTTTAGACAAAGCCAGTGAAGGTTTAATTTTCATGACAAACGATGGTGATATTGTCAATAAAATTCTTAGAGCTAGAAACAATCACGAAAAAGAATATATTGTTACTGTAAATAAAACAATCACAGAACGTTTTATTCAAAGAATGGCTAATGGAATTCCTATTTTAGATACTTTAACTAGAAAATGTAAAGTCGAACAAATTAGCAAAACTGTTTTCCGAATTATTTTGACCCAAGGATTGAATCGTCAAATTCGTAGAATGTGTGAATATTTAGACTATGAAGTGGTTGCCTTAAAACGAACTCGAATCATTAATATTTCTTTAGACATTCCTGTTGGAAAATATAGAGATTTAACGGAAGCTGAAATTACGCAATTAAACCAATTGATTGAACCTTCAAGTAAAACAGAAGAAGCTAGTTTGCCAAAAGTAGACAGAAATATTCCTGGTCAAAGAGCTACACCTACAAAAATTTTCAAAAAGAAATAAACCCAATTTTTATAAAAGTTACTATCTTTCTTTGTAGTAGAAAAGTTTTGTGTTAAATTTACTTAACCTCAAAAAAGTAGTCTGAAAAATTAATTTCTAATATGAAAAAAATACTGTTCTTCTATAAAAAATTAATGGCTACTTTTTGGTTTATTCCAGTTTTAATAATCATTATCTCCATTTTTCTTGCTGTAGGATTAGTTATTGTTGACCAAGGAGTGCAATTATCTCAAGATGGAATTGGCAAATATTTTTTTGTAAATAGTGCTGATTCTGCTCGTAGTATCTTATCTACTATATCTGGAGCAATGATTGGTGTCGCAGGAACTGTTTTCTCGGTAACTCTTGTTGCTTTGACTTTAGCTTCATCACAATTTGGACCAAGATTGATTAAAAATTTCATGTATGTAAGACTTAATCAAGTGGTTTTAGGTTCTTATGTTGCCACGTATTTGTACTGCCTTTTTGTTTTAAATGCCATAAAAGAGAATGATTCATATACTTTTATGCCCATTATTTCTATTCTAATTGCTATTATTGCTGCATTGGTTAATATTATTCTTCTAATTATATTCATTCATAAAATAGCCACAAGTATTCAAGCAGACAAAGTTATTTCTGATATTTCTACTACTATTTACAAACAAATAGATTCTTTATTTCCATCAGAAATTGGAAAACCTTTAGAAGAAGAAAAAATAAATATTGTTGACAATATAAAATCAAAATATTTAAATTCATTGGCTATAAAATCACAAAAAAATGGTTATTTACAGTATATTGATGGTGAAACATTACTAAAGATAGCTTGTAAACTTGATGTACTAATAGAGCTAAATTTTAGACCTGGTGATCATTTAGTTGAGGATATTGAAATCGCTAAAGTTTATTCCAATAATATTTTGGAGAAAGAAGAAATAAAAAACATTTGCAATCAATTTGTGATAGGAAAAACAAAAGTTGGTGATCAAGATGTTGAATTTTCAATTCATCAAATGGTGGAAATAGCTTCACGTGCTCTTTCTCCTGGAGTCAATGATCCTTACACTGCTATGACATGCATTGACAATTTAACAGCTTCTCTTTGTCTTTTTACGAAAACTAATTTTCCATCAAAATACAGAATTGATGAAAAAGGAAATTTACGCATGATAGCTAATATTACAAATTTTGAAGGTCTAATGGATGCTTCTTTCAATCAAATTCGTCAATTTTCTGCAGGAAGTACAGCAGTAATAATTAAACTAATGGAAGGTTTAATTACAATTTATCAATTTGCCAAAAAAGAAGACCAAAAAAAAGCAGTTATCAAACATACTAAAATGGTATTAAATGTTGGAAAACAATCTATTAAAGAACCTATTGATTATACTGATTTAGAAGAAAGATCAAAAATAATTTTTATAGAGAATAATTAACTTAAATTATATAAGAAAATGAAATTTAAAACTGCATCAATTTTAGTGTTTATATTATTTTTAAGTTTATCATGCAGTAAAGCTAATAAAGATTTATATTTTAAAAAGGAACCTAAAAGAGAGTTAGTAGAATTTGTAAACCCTCTAATGGGTACAGATTCAAAATATAGTTTATCCAATGGTAATACTTATCCTGCAATTGCAACTCCTTGGGCTATGAATTTTTGGACACCTATGACTTCAAAAATGGGTGATGGGTGGACTTACAAATACAATGAAAATAAAATTAGAGGCATAAAACAGACACATCAACCTAGTCCTTGGATAAATGATTACGGTGCGTTTTCATTAATGGCTGTAACAGGTAAATTAAAATTTGAAGAAAATGAACGAGAATCATGGTTCTCACATAAAGCCGAAGTTGTAAAACCTTATTATTATAAAGTTTATTTAGCAGATTATGATGTTGTTGTTGAAGTTGCTCCCACAGAAAGAGCTGCTTCTTTCAAATTTACATTTCCAAAATCTGAAACTTCATATATTTTATTAGATGCTTTTTTTAAAGGGTCAATGGTTAAAATTTTACCGAATGAAAGAAAAATAATAGGTTATTGCAGAAACAATAGTGGTGGTGTTCCATCTAATTTTCATAACTACTTTGTAATTGAATTTGATAAAGATTTTGAAATTACAAATACTTGGGGTGATGATTGGAAATTACAAGAAAATCAATTAAGTAGTGAAGGAAAACATGTAGGTGCAATAATTGGATTTAAAACAAAAAAAGGGGAAGTTGTTCATGCAAATGTAGCTTCTTCTTTTATTAGTCTTGAACAAGCTGAATTAAATTTATCACGTGAAATTGGAAAAAACTCATTTGATGAAATCAAGCAAAAAGCTAAAGAGTCTTGGGAAAATGAGCTAAATAAAATAAAAATTTCAGATAGCAATACAGATAATATTAAAACTTTTTATTCTTGTTTGTATAGAGTATTACTTTTTCCTAGAAAGTTTTATGAGTACAATGAAAAGAATGAAGTAGTTCATTATAGCCCTTATAACGGTAAAGTTTTGCCAGGTTACATGTTCACTGATAACGGTTTTTGGGATACCTTTAGAGCAGTTTATCCTTTTTTTAACATGATGTATCCTGACTTGAATAGTAAAATAATGAGTGGTCTTGCTAATACTTATAAAGAGTCGGGTTGGCTTCCAGAATGGGCAAGTCCAGGTCATAGAAATTGTATGATTGGTTCAAATTCAACTCCAATAATCTCTGATGCTTTTTTAAAAGGAAACATTGAT
The DNA here is from genome assembly GCF_042652765.1 of Flavobacterium ponti. Classification (NCBI taxonomy): domain Bacteria; kingdom Pseudomonadati; phylum Bacteroidota; class Flavobacteriia; order Flavobacteriales; family Flavobacteriaceae; genus Flavobacterium; species Flavobacterium ponti. The sequence continues at coordinate 226,525 of NZ_JBHSGW010000004.1, read as the reverse complement.
AGTAGTGAAGCTGAAATACTATTTGAAGCTATTTTAAAAAATGCAACCATAGAAGAAGGAAGACCAATGGAATCAGTAGGAAGAGAAGGTCTAAATTATTATACAAAACTTGGTTATGTGCCCTACAATGTTGATATAAATGAAAATGTTGCTAGAACTTTAGAATATGCTTATGCTGATTTTACACTTGCAAAAATGGCTGAAAAATTAGGCAAAAAGGAAATTGCAACGAAATATTACAAACAGTCTATGAACTATAAAAATGTGTTTGATACTTCAACAAATTTAATGCGAGGAAAAAATGAAGATGGTAGTTTTCAAAGTCCCTTTAATCCATTAAAATGGGGTGATGCTTTTACAGAAGGAAATAGTTTGCATTATACTTGGTCCGTATTTCACGACGTTCAAGGTCTTATTGATTTAATGGGTGGAAATGAAAACTTCATCAAACAATTGGATACGGTTTTTGAGATGCCTCCTCTTTTTGATGATTCTTATTATGGAGGAACAATTCATGAGATTAGAGAAATGCAAATTGTAAATATGGGAAATTATGCACACGGAAATCAACCTATACAACACATGATTTATCTCTACAATTATGCAAAAGCACCTTATAAAACTCAAGAAAAAATTAGAGAGGTATTGACTAAACTATATAGTGCAACACCAGATGGTTATTGTGGTGACGAAGACAACGGACAAACTTCAGCTTGGTATGTGTTTAGTGCCTTAGGTTTTTATCCTGTTACTCCAGGAGTTGACCAATATGTTATAGGAAGTCCATTATTTGACGAAGCCGTTTTAAGTCTTGAAAACGGAAAGACTTTCACCATAAAATCAAACAATAACTCTAGCAAAAATTACTATATTCAATCTACAAGTTTGAATGGAAAAAAATATAGTCCTAATTATATTCGCTATTCAGACATCCAAAATGGTGGAGAGTTTATTTTTAATTTAGATGAAAATCCAAATAAAAACTGGGGAAGTCAATCAAATGATGTCCCTTATTCATTAAGTCTAGAAAAGAAAAATGATTAATAAATTAATTGAAATTTAAATTTTGTAAAAATAAGCCATAACTTAAAACTATATTTTTTTCTCCATTACAAAATCTTCCATTAAATAACCGGTACCTATTTCGATATCTTCTTCATAAGCAATTTCGAAACCTAATTTTTTATAAAAATATTGGGCTTTGTTGAAACGATTTACATTTAAAAACAAGAGTTTATTATTTGCTTCTTGAGCTCTTTTTTCAATTTCATTTATAAATTGGACTCCAAAACCTTTCCCTTGAGTTTCTGGCAAGACATATATTTTATGAATCTTGGTTTTGTGATTATCAATATGCAATTCATAAGAAGAAAATCCTATGTATTTATCATCTTCTTCAGCCAATAAAAAAATATGTTTTCTTTGTTCCATTTGTTCAGTTAAAGATTCCAAACTATAGAATTTATCCAACATATAATTCAATTGAGCTTCTGATAAAATTTCACCATAAGCTGTTGGCCAAATCTTGTAAGCTAAATCTCGAACTATGGATAATTGCGATTTTGTGGCTTTGATTATTATCATTTTGAAGAAACTGTTATAAATAAAAATTTCACAAATTTACACTAAAATAATCGTGTCGATTTGTGAAATTCCCTATTGTTTTAAAATGTATTATAAATTCTTAGCTTTTCTTTGCTCTCTTGCCAACAAAGTGTTTTTCAACAACATAGCAATAGTCATTGGTCCTACTCCACCTGGAACTGGTGTAATATATGATGCTTTTTTAGAAACATTTTCAAAATCAACATCACCAGTAATTCTATATCCTTTTTCTGTAGTTTCATCAGTAACACGAGTAATTCCTACATCAATAATTACAACATCATCTTTAACCATTTCAGCTTTTAAGTAATTTGGAACTCCTAAAGCAGTAATGATAATATCAGCTTGACTTGTAATTTGATTGATGTTCTTAGTATGACTGTGTGTCAAAGTAACTGTGGAATTTCCTGGAAACCCTTTTCTTCCCATCAAAATACTCATTGGACGACCAACAATGTGACTACGACCAATTACAACAGTATGTTTTCCTTTAGTTTCCACATTATAACGTTCTAACAACTCTAAAATTCCAAAAGGTGTTGCTGGAATAAAAGTGGTCATATCCAAAGCCATTTTTCCAAAATTTTCTGGGTGAAATCCATCAACATCTTTACTTGGATCAATTGCCATTAATACTTTTTGAGTATCAATTTGTTCTGGTAAAGGCAATTGAACTATAAATCCATCAATATTATCATCTTGATTTAGTTCTTTTATTTTTTTTAGTAATTCTGTTTCAGAAGTAGTACTAGGCATTTTAACTAAAGTAGATTCAAAACCTATTCTTTCACAAGCTTTTACTTTGCTACCAACATAAGTTAAACTTGCACCATCATTTCCAACAATTACAGCTGCTAAATGAGGAACTTTTTCACCATTAGCTTTCATTTTGTTAACTTCTGCTGTAATTTCGTTTTTAATATCTTCTGATACTTTTTTACCGTCTAATAAAATCATTTTGTGTGTGTTGTTGAGTATTTGTAGTTGTATTTTTTATCTAAAAAAAAGACGCGTAAAAACGCGTCAGATAATTATCTCATTCCTTTCATGCCTTGCATCATTCGCATCATGTTTTTGCCTCCACCACCTTGCATCATTTTCATCATTTTGCTCATTTGGTCAAATTGTTTCATCAATTGATTGACTTGTTCAATTTTTGTACCTGAACCTTTGGCAATTCTATTTTTCCTTTTTACATCAATTAAGGAAGGTTTACTTCTTTCCGCTGGAGTCATAGAATGAATGATTGCTTCAATATGTTTAAAAGCATCATCTTCAATTTCTACGTCTTTCATAGCTTTTCCTGCACCTGGTATCATACCTACCAAGTCTTTCATGCTACCCATTTTCTTAATTTGTTGAATTTGAGATAAGAAATCATCAAAACCAAATTCATTTTTAGCAATTTTTTTCTGAATTTTTCTTGCTTCTTCTTCGTCATATTGTTCTTGAGCTCTTTCCACAAGAGAAACAACGTCTCCCATACCTAAAATTCTATCAGCCATACGTGAAGGATAGAATACATCAATAGCATCCATCTTTTCACCTGTACCAATAAATTTAATAGGTTTATCAACTACTGACTTAATAGAAATAGCGGCTCCACCTCTTGTATCACCATCTAATTTCGTAAGAATAACTCCGTCAAAATTCAATTTATCATTGAAAGCTTTTGCTGTATTTACAGCATCTTGTCCAGTCATTGAATCTACAACAAACAAAGTTTCTTGTGGTTTAATTGCTTTATGAACTTCAGCAATTTCGTTCATCATTTGTTCGTCTATTGCTAAACGACCAGCTGTATCGACAATTACAACATTAAATCCATTTGATTTGGCATGTTTTATTGCATTTTGAGCTATCTCAACTGGGTTTTTATTTTCTGGCTCAGAATAAACCTCAACACCAATTTGATCACCTACTACGTGCAACTGATTAATTGCCGCTGGACGATAAATATCACAAGCTACCAATAATGGTTTTTTATTCTTTTTAGTTTTTAGATAATTGGCTAATTTTCCAGAAAAAGTTGTTTTACCAGAACCTTGTAAACCTGACATTAAAATTACTGATGGTGTTCCAGATAAATTAATTCCTTCAACATCTCCACCCATTAATTCGGTTAATTCGTCTTTAACAACTTTTACCAATAATTGACCTGGTTGTAAACTAGTTAATACGTTTTGTCCAATTGCTTTTTCTTTTACTTTAGTGGTAAAATCTTTAGCAATTTTGAAGTTAACATCGGCATCTAATAAAGCTCTACGAACTTCTTTTAAGGTATCGGCAACATTGACATCGGTAATTTTTCCGTGACCTTTTAATATATGAAACGCTTTATCTAATTTATCTGTTAAATTATTAAACATAATGGTTTGTGATTTTAATAAGATGCAAAGATAGTATAAAGTTATAAAGTTGCAAAGGTGAATTTTGGTTAAAAAAATAAAAAAACCAGCCTAATTTTAGACTGGTTATAGAAAGGCAAAAAGGTATAAAGTTAATTTTTTTCAAATGTAAGGTAGTCAGTTCCACCATTTCCTCCACTTACATCAACTAATTCTATTTTAGTATCTGTTCTTGATAAAATATCCCAATCATCTGACAATTCATCTGCAAAATAAGATGGTGAAGAAAATAAAATATTAAAATCTAAATCATTACTTGGACTATCGTCATTACTATTGCTATTTGTAACAGACCAAGTACCAGTGTATGTATTTGTTCCATTAGATGCAGTTAACACATTAGAAGAGCCAAAAGTGAAGTTATATCCTGTAAAATAGTTTGTATGATTTTCACCAGAATCCTCATAAAAAGTTATTCTCCAAGTTCCTTGAGTAACTGTATTTATTACAGGTGTTGGATCTGAATTATTTGATGGATTTGGTGAATCATCATCATTACTGCACATTGAAGCTACGTTTAGCATAAATATCATTGCTAATAAAGGAATTAATTTTAGTTTTCTCATTGTTTTAAGTATTTAAGTTTATATTTATTTTTAATTAATTTTTTGTAAAGTATAAATAATCTGTTCCTCCATTTCCTCCGCTTACATCTTTTAATTTAATGATGTTTGATGAAAATTCAATTATTCTCCAATCGTCTTCTAGCTCATCTAAAGTTAATCCATCAAAAACAAGTTCTAATTTTTCTTGACCACTATCTATATAATTTGACCAAGTTCCATTAATCGAAGTTGAATTTTTTATAGCAATTGAAGTTCCATTAGAATTGAATGTAAAATTATAACCGTTGTAATTTGAAGTTTCATCTACGTCATCAAAATAATATGAAATATACCAAGTACCGTTTGTAATAATATTAGCTAAAGTTGTTGTTCCTCCACTTCCACCAGAAGAATTATCACAATCATCAATAGCATCTTCAATAAAATTTTCTAATTCATTGTTAGAGTCAATAACAATTGTTTGGCCATTTGAATTTTGTAATGATATAGGATAATTTATAGCTATTAAATCACTACTATCTAAATTTTCAATAAAATTATATAATTGTACATCATTTAGAATTGTCACTGTATTTGCTAATTGATTATTTGAATTATACACATTGATTACTATTGGATAATTAATACTTATACAATCAATTTCATCAAAATCATCATCTTCTCCACAATCATCAAGGACATCATCAAATGCATTCGAATTTAATATTACTTGAGTTGAAAAATTTTGATAAACAATTGTAATCGGATAATTAAAATTCACAATATCATCATCATTTGAAAATGCGTCAATAGCATCTTGAACAATTTGGTAATCTGTTGATGTTGAAACCGTAATTTGTTGATTATTTACAATTACAACCACTGGAAGTTGAACTGCAAAACAGCTACTATTATCTAAAACATTATCTTGAGAAGTTGCATTTTGTGAAACTCTACCCACTAATGATAATAAAGGAGATGATGCTGTTAAATTTTCATTATTATCCTGTATTATTTCACTTTCTTCGGTTTGACAAGAAAAAATGAATATAGAAACTAATATTAATAAAATAATATTTTTCATATTTTTAAATTATATGGTTTGATAGTTAAACAATATTAAATTAAAATACCCTACCTAGTTTGAAATATTTTTTTACTTTTATACTAGTAACAGAGTCATAAAAAATGAAAAACAATTCAATATCAGATACTTGTGATGAAAAAAAATTTTCTGCTTTTTTTAAAAGTAATGTGCAAGGTTTGAGAAATTATTTATACTACAAATTTGGTAATAGCAACCAAGCTGAAGATATAACTCAAGATGCTTTTATCAAATTATGGCAAAATTGCAAAGATGTCTCTATTGAAAAAGCAAAATCCTACATATATACTATTGCTAATAATTCTAGTCTTAATATTATTGCTCATCAAAAAGTGGTTTTAAATTATGAAAAAAATAATTCTAATTCAGATAGAACTAATGAAAATCCAGAATTCCTTTTACAACAAGAAGAATTTAGAGCAAAACTCTTAAAAGCAATACAAAGTATAAATGAAACACAACGAATTGCTTTTTTAATGCATCGAATAGATGGGAAAAAATATGCTGAAATAGCCGAAGAACTAAATATAAGCGTCAAAGCAGTTGAAAAGAGAATTCATATAGCATTAATTGAAATCAAAAAAGAAATTGAAAATTTCAGGTAGGGTAAATTAAAATTTAGTTGTTACTATACTGTAATTCAAAAATTATGGAAGAAGACTACAAATTGGCCAAATGGCTAAATAATGAATTGTCAGAAGACGAATTAGTCGAATTCAAGAAGGATTCAGACTATGAGTTATTGCATAAAATTAAGGAAAATTCAGCTTTTCTATCAACACCTAGTTTTGATGAAAATAGAATTTTACAAAACGTTTTAAAATCAAAGAAAGACTCAAAAGTAATCTCTTTACAAAATTGGTTTGTAAGAATTGCTGCTATTTTTGTGATTGGTTTGGGTTTGTATTTTGGAACACAAACTATTTTAACTACAACTCAATCTGCTGAAATAGGAAATAAAGCTAATTTTTTATTACCTGACAATTCTGAAGTAGCACTAAATTCAGATTCTGAAATTGAATTTAAAAAATGGAATTGGGAAAACAATAGAACATTAGATTTAAAAGGTGAAGCCTACTTTAAAGTAGCAAAAGGCAAAACATTTGAAGTAAACACTTCATTGGGAAAAGTAACTGTTTTAGGAACACAATTTAATGTAAAAGCCAGAAACAATCGGTTTGATGTAACTTGCTTTGAAGGAAAAGTAAAAGTAAAATATAAATCTCAAGAAATTATTTTAACAAAAGGTGAATTAATTTCATTTGAAAATAATCAAAAAATTGTTGCCAAAAATATTCTAGACATTCAACCTTCATGGATAAATAAAGAGGTTTCATTTGAAAAAGAAAATTTAGTCAATGTACTTTTAGAAATAGAAAGACAATACAACATAACATTCAACTATAAAAATATAGAAACTAATCAATTATTTACCGGAAAAATTCCTACTGATAATATTGATGTTGCCCTTCAAATTATTTCGGCTTCCTATCATTTTGAAATTCAAAAAGATTCAACTAAAAGTTACATAATTTCAACCAATAAGTGATTTTAACTACAAAACATTATTGTTTCCTATTTAGTCTTTTCTTTATCCTAGGTTTAAAAGCTCAAAATAAAGAAAAGGCTATCTTATTAAAAGACATTTTATCCATAATTAGCGAACAACATTCTGTAACTTTTAATTATATAGAAGAAGAAATTGCTGTTTTCAAAATTATTCCACCTGATTCAGATGTAAGTTTAAAAGTTAAATTGAAATATATTAGTGATAAAACTCTATTAAAATTTGAATATATTTCTGACAAGTATATTGCTATAGTCAATAATCAAAATCTAGACAAGCCTTTATGTGGATTTTTATATGATAAGGAAACTAAAGAGCCTATTGAAAATGCAACTATTCTGATTAAAAACACTATTAATTATGCCATTTCTGATGCTTCAGGTTATTTCGAATTAAAAATAAAATCGGCAAATGATGTAGAGATTTCTCATTTAAATTACAAAAAAAAACTAGTTCAATCGGCAAGTTTATATGTCGAAAATTGTCCCGAAATTTATATCGAAAGAATAATTAATGATTTAAATTCAATTGTTTTACAAGAATATTTGACTAAAGGAATTGAAAAGAAAAAAGATGGAACTTTTGAAATAAATCCAAAAAAGAAAGGATTACTACCAGGTTTAACTGAACCTGATGTTTTTCAAACCTTACAACAAATTCCAGGAATTAATACTAGTGATGAAATTATTTCTAATATTAGTGTAAGAGGTGGAACACATGACCAAAATTTATTTCTTTGGAATGGTATTCAACTCTATCAAACTGGTCACTTTTTTGGGTTAATTTCCGCTTTAAACCCTAATTTAGCTCATAAAATTACATTTTCAAAAAACGGAACTTCTGCTTTTTTTGGGAATAGTGTTTCCAGTACAGTACTAATTTCAACTCATACAGATTCCATTGAAAAAACTACTGGTGCTATAGGATTAAATTTAATAAATGGAGATTTTTATACTAAAATAAAAACTTCCAATAAATCTAATATAGAAATTAGTGGAAGACGTTCTTACACAGATTTTATTACTTCACCAACATATAGAAATTATTATAATAAAATATTTCAAAACACTATTGTAACTAATTCTTTAGACAATCAAAACATTCCTTTTAATGCTAAAGAAGATTTTTATTTTTATGATTTTACACTTCAATATCATCAAAAAATTAAAAAAAACACAAACTTATTCATTGATATTTTAAGCATCTCAAATGTTTTAGACATTAGTCAATCAAAAACAGAAAACAATAACGTCACAACCCGAAACAGTTGCTTAGAACAACAAACTTATGGTGCAAATGCTTCTTTACATACCAAATGGAATTCAAAAAATAGCAGTGAAATTTCTTTTTACACTTCGTATTACAATATAAGTTCAGAAAATGAAGCCATTGAAAGCAACCAAATTTTTAATCAAGAAAATACTGTTTTAGATACTGGAATAAAGATAGAAAACACTCATGATATAAATTCTAATTTCACATTTTATAACGGATATCAATTTAATGAAATTGGAGTTAGAAATATTGATGCTGTAAATAGTCCTATATTTTACAGAAAAATCAAAGAGGTTATAAGAGAACATGCATTAATTGCTACATTAAAATACAATTCCAAAAACAATAAATTAACTTCCAAAATTGGCATCAGGCAAAATTATATTGACACTTTTAATACTTTCATTTTTGAACCTAGACTTCAATTTAATTATAGTATTTTGCCATCACTAAATCTTGAAATTTTAGGAGAAAGAAAACATCAAACTATTTCTCAAATTATAGACTTACAACAAGACTTTTTAGGTTTAGAAAAAAGAAGATGGATTTTATCTAACAATGATAATATTCCTATAATAAAAAGTAATCAAGCATCTTTAGGATTTTCATTTTCAAAAAGAAATTGGTTAATAACTCTAGATAATTTTTACAAAAAAGTTGAAGGAATAACAACTAATAGTCAAGGATTTCAAAATCAATTTGAATTTGTAAAAACATCAGGAAATTATTTGGTTTATGGAAGTGAGTTTTTAATTCAGAAAAAATACGATCCTATAACCGTTTGGGTGAGTTACGCTTTCTCTGAAAACAATTATGAATTTAATACTTTAATTCCTTCAACTTTTGCTAATAATTTTGAGATTAAACATACTTTAAAATCTGCTTTAATTACTGATCTTAATAATTTAAAATTGGCATTAGGTACAATTTGGTTTTCCGGAAAACCTTTTACAGGTGTGATGCAATCAGTTCCAGAAAATACAGAAATATTGTATCTTGATCCGAATTCATTAAATTTAGAAAACTATTTTCAATTGAATTTTTCAGGTTCTTACATGTTTTCTTTTGGCAAAAATTCTAAAATAGATGTTGGTTTTTCAATGCAAAATATTTTAAATACACAATCCACTATTAATCAACATTATCGAATTAACAACAATGCTAACTCTGTTGAAAAGGTAAATACTTTTTCTTTAGAAAGAACTCCTAATGCATTTATTAGATTTTATTTTTAATTTTTAATCTTAATGCTTAATTTAATAAAATAAGAATTTTAGTAACAATACTATAAATTGAACTACTAATTAATAAAAAATAAAACTTATGATATTAACAACAACCAATAGCGTAGAAGATTATAAAATTTTAGAATATAGAGGCATCGTTTCCGGAACTGCTGTAAATATTCAAAAAATGAAAATGACTTTTAGTATGGAAAAATATTATGCAGCAATTAGCGAAAGTATTTCCGAAGTTAAAGAAAAAGCTTTTACTCAATTAAAAGAGAATGCTGAAAAATTAAATGCTAATGCTGTTGTAGGAATAAATGTTGATATTGAACTCACGGCAAGTAATTATGTAACTGTAGCAATTACTGGCACAGCTGTTAGTATTATTAAAAAAAGAGAGTAAATAAACATTTTGAATATTCTTTACTATAAAAACGCCATTAAATCTAATTAATGGCGTTTTCATTATTTATTTCTGTTTTAAAATTAATCTTTTATTTTAAAAACTTTTCGAAGAATATCTTCCATCAAACACCAATTGGTAAATGAGGATTGAAGTAAATTGGCTCCCACAAAAAAGGTAAACCAGTACCAATTTTGATTTACATACATTCCTAAAAGTACGCTTAATATTATAAAAGTTCCAGCAATTGCTTTTATTAATCTATTTATCATTTCTTCTGTTTTTTAATTTGATTTTTCAATATTTATTACTGCAATATGAATATGTGAAAGTGTTTTTTGCTTGGCATTAAAATCATTTATAGATTCAAATAGTAAATCCACATTTTCCTTTTTTACAAAAGCATAAAACAATAAGGATTCTGATTTATTCATTTCACTAGAAAACCAATTGGATTCGAATGAATCTTCAGTATTATCTCTATATCCAATGACTTCTTTGTATGAGAACGTTTCTACTTTTGCTATTTTTAATTGTTGAATAATATCTTTTTCAAACTCTTTTATTGCGGTTATTATTAGTAATTTCATATTTTTTAAATAGTAGATTCGTTAGTATTCTCTTCAATTACTTCTTCTTTTTTCTCCCATTTTTTTCTTTCAACGATGTAGTAAATTATAGGTACAACAATCAAGGTTAAAATCGTTGAAACAATTGCACCAAATACCAATGAAATGGCTAATCCTTGGAAAATTGGATCAAAAAGGATGATTACTGCTCCAATTACTACTGCACCTGTTGTTAATAAAATTGGTGTTGTTCTTACAGCTCCAGCTTCGATAATGGCTTGTTTTAAAGGAATTCCATCGTTTAATCGAATTTCTATAAAATCAATCAGCAAGACGGAATTTCGCACCATGACTCCTGCTAAAGCAATCATTCCAATAAAAGAAGTTGCCGTAAAATAAGCTCCCAATAACCAGTGTCCAAATACAATTCCGACCAAAGAAAGTGGAATAGCCATCATCATAACCATTGGTGTTTTGAAGTTTTGGAACCAACCTACAATCAACATGTAAATTATTACAATTACTACTCCAAAAGCAATTCCTAAATCACGGAAAACTTCTAAGGTAATTTGCCATTCTCCATCCCATTTTACGGTGAAATCGCTTTCATCTGTTGGTTGTTCCATGTACAATTCGTTTACCTTGTAGCCTTTTGGTAGTTTCATTTTTTGAAGTTCTTCATTCATTCCTAAAATGGCATAAACAGGACTTTCTAAATCTCCAGCCATATCAGCCGTTACATAAACTACTCTTTTTTGGTCTTTTCTGTAAATAGTTTTTTCTAAAGTTCCTTCAACTACTTTCACCAAATCAGAAACTGGAACCACATTTCCTCGACTTCCTTTAATTTTTAAGTTTTGAATGTCTTGCAAAGAAGTTTTGTCTTTGTCATCTAAAGAAAGTACAATTCCGACACTATTATTAGAATTTTCATCATACAAAGTAGAAACTGAATATTCCTTTAACAAATAGGTTAAATTTCCAACTACTTGTTGTGGTGCAATTCCGTTAAGCATTGCTTTTTCTTTATCTACAGCTAAAGTATATTCCACTTGATTGTCTTCTGTCATCCAATCTACATCCACAATATCCGTTGTTTTTTCAAGAATTCCTTTTACTTGATTAGCAACTTCTATTTGTTGTTTATAATCTGGTCCATAAATTTCGGCAACTAAAGTCGAAAGAACGGGTGGTCCAGGTGGCACTTCAATAATTTTTACATTCGCACCATATTTTTTTGCAATTTTTTGCACTTCTGGACGAACGATTTTAGCAATATCATGACTTTGTAAATCACGATCTGCTTTGTGTAATAAATTCACTTGAATATCAGCCATATTACTTCCACCACGCAAATCATAATGACGAACTAATCCGTTAAACGTAATGGGTGCAGAAGTTCCAATATAATTTTGATAATCTACGACTTCTGGAATGGTAGTTAAATATTGAGCAATTTCTTGAGTTACAGCAGCTGTTCTTTCTAACGTAGTACCTTCTGGCATATCAATCACAACCTGAAATTCATTTTTATTATCGAAAGGCAACATTTTTACTAAAACCGATTTCGTAAAAAACATCAAAACAGAACCTGCTAATAAAACAACTGTTAGTCCTAACATTAATCTACGTTTGGTAGAATTATCTAAAAATGGACGCTCCAATTTATTGTACATTCTATAAATCCAAGACGTTTCTAGTCCTTGCTCTTCTTTGTGTTCTTGTTCTTCTTTTTCGTGTAATAAATGATATCCTAAATAAGGTGTCACTGTTAAAGCAACAAACAACGAAAGTAACATTGCAATAGAAGCACCGATTGGCATTGGACTCATATAAGGTCCCATCATTCCGGATACGAAAGCCATTGGAAGAATCGCTGCAATTACCGTAAACGTTGCTAAAATTGTTGGATTACCTACTTCATTTATCGCAAAAATGGCAGCTTGTTTGAAAGGCAATCGCTTCATTTTGAAATGTCTGTGCATATTTTCAGCTATGATAATACTGTCATCTACTACAATTCCTACTACGAAAACTAAGGCAAAAAGAGTGATTCTATTTAACGTATAACCTAACATGTAGTAAGCAAATAGTGTCAATGCAAACGTTAAAGGAACAGAAAAGAATACTACTAATCCACCACGCCAACCCATTGCTAACATTACTAAAAGCGTTACGGCTATGATTGCTATTCCTAAGTGCATTAATAATTCACCTACTTTATGTGAAGCTGTTTCTCCGTAATTACGTGAAACCTCAACATGTACATCATCTGTGATTAATGTTTTCTTTAAAGCTTCAATTTTTTCAAGGATTTTATCTGCAATTTTCATCGCATCAGCTCCTTTTACTTTTCCTACTGAAATCGTAACCGCTGGATATTCTGATTTGTTTTTGGTGTATTTTTCATTCGCTTTTCCGTAACCAAAAGACACATAACTTCTTGGTGTTGCTGGTCCGTCTTGAATTTTAGCTACTTGTTTTAAATATACTGGCATATTGGCATTTACACCAACTACTAAATTTTCTACATCTTCTGAAGTGGCTAAGAATTCTCCTGTTGTAATTAAGTATTCTTGGTCATTATTTACAAAACTTCCTGATTGTGAACTTCCGTTATTGGCTTGAATCATTTGCATAATTCCAAGAGCATCTACTCCATTTTCGGCCATTTTATCTTTGTCCAAAATCACTTTTAGTTCGCGAGTTCTTCCACCAATTTCTTTGGTAATGGCAACGTCTTTTACTTTTTCAATTTCAGAAGTTACTTCTTCTGCAATTTGACGAATTTCAAAATCATTCAACGTTTCACTCCAAAGTGTTAATCCTAACATCGGAACATCGTCGATGGAACGTGTTTTTACCATTGGTTTATATACTCCTTTTGGAAAAATATTTTCGTTTTTCATCAACTCGTCGTATAATTTCACATACGAACGTTCTGAATCTTCGCCCACATAGAATTGCACAATTATCATCGCTTGACCATTCATAGCCATACTATGTAAATGCTCTACACCTTTGATGTTTGACAAAACTTTTTCGAGTGGTTTAATCACTCTACTTTCTACTTCAGCTGGACTTGCTCCTGGATAACCAATCATGATATCTGCCATAGGAACATTAATTTGTGGTTCTTCTTCGCGAGGAATTAAGAACGAACTATATACACCAATAATCATCAAACCTACCATCAATAAAATGGTTAATTTAGAATTGATGAAAAAATGGGCTATTTTACCTGATATACCTTCTTGCATTTTTTTAAAGTTTTAAGTTTACTGTTTAAAGTTGACAGTTTAACTAATTACTGAACACTAACTTTTACTCCGTTATATAATTTCCCTTCAGCAGAAACGATGTATTTTTCATCTGCTGATAATCCTGATAAAACTTCTACTTGATTTCCGAATGATTTTCCGATTCTAATCCAACGTAGAATGGCTACATTGTTACTTACTGTGTAAATTCCAGTTAATTGACCTTGCTTTACTAAGGCTGATTCAGGTACTAAAATTTTATCTGATTTTGTAGTTTCAGTTTTAGCTTTAGGTTTTTCAATAGGAAATTGAACATTAACGAACATTCCCGAAAGGATAGTTGCATCGGTTTTATCTAAATTGATTTTTACTAAATATTGTCCACCTGTGTTTGTTGCTGAACCGCTAACTTCACTAACCTTTCCTTTTAATTGTTTGTTGGAAGATTTTACTAAAACCGTAACAGGCATTCCGTTTTTAATGGAAGTTATATCTCCTTCCGAAACCATTGCCATTACTTGCATCAAATCATTTCCTTCCACACTTACTAAAGGCATTCCTGGATTGGCCATATCACCTTCTTTTACAAACGTATTAGTAACTTCACCTGAAAATGGTGCTGTGATATTTGCATAAGAAAATTGAGCCATCACTTCGTTACGCATTTGTTTGGCTCCTTCTAAACCTGCTTTTGCCATTTCATAACGAGAAGTCATATCGTCTAACTCTTTTTGTGAAGCACTTTGTTGTGCAAATAAAGCTTGGAATCTTTCATAATCTTTTTTGGCATTATTAAATCCAGCTGTAGCTTGTAAAATCGAAGCATCCACTTGTGCTTTTTTGGCTTGTAAATCAGTGTTATTAATGCTTACCAATAATTGACCTTGACTTACTTTTTGTCCCATTTTTACGTGAACTTTGGTTACATAACCCATCATTCTTGTACTTACATTGGCACTATTTTGTGACTCAATTTTTCCACTTGCTGTTACAAACGGACTATTATCATTTTCGGTTGTACCGCTTACTTTTACTGCTATTGGAGTTTCCGTTGCGATTTCATTTTTCTTTTCTCCACCACATGAGATTAGGAAAAGAGTTGAAAGTGTTAGGATTACTATTTTTTTCATTTTGATAATTTTATTTTTTTGGAACACAGATTTGAGAAATTTGAGAAATCTTACAATTTTTCTTTTTTCTTTCTTCTTGTTTCTTTTTTCTTGTTTCTTTTTTCTTGTTTCTTTTTTCTTATTGGGTTAAAAATTCTAAATACTTCTTGGTAAAATTGTATTCAAAAACGGCTTGTAGATATTCTAGTTCTTTTTGAAATTGTAAGGTTTCTGAATTTAATAAATCGGTTGTTTTTTCTAAACCTTCTTTAAAACGATTGGCTCTAATTCTATAAGCTTCTTGAGATTGCTCTAAAGCTAATTTGGAAAGATTAACTTTGTTTTCAGCATCACTTAATTGACGATTGGTTTTGTTTAATTCCAACTGACTTTGCGCTTTGTATTGTTGGCTTTCTGTTTGGGCTTTTTCGTAATCCGCTTTTGCTTTTTGGTATTTTCCAATAGTTTTGTATCCATCAAAAACACTCCATGAAAGTTGAGCTCCAATAGTATATCCTTTGGCTTCAGTTTGAAAAATTTTGGTATCATATAATTCATAACTTCCAAAAGCATTTAATCTTGGTAAGAAACTCATTTTATTCATTTGTGTCATTTTCCCATAAGCTTCCACTGATTTATCCATCGCTAAAATGTCTTTTCTGTTGGAAATTAATTTAGGTTCGAAAGCTGAAATTTCGATGCCATTTTCAATTTCTTCAATAGGTTTGAAAACTTTATTGGTATTATCTTCATTCAGTAAAAAAGCTAAATAATCGGATGCGTTTTGCACATTAGATTTGGCATATTGCAACTGATTTGCAACTTCATTCACACGAACTTGAACGGAAAGTAAATCAGTTTTTTGAAGCATTCCTTGTTTAGCATAATTTTCCACTAATTTCAAGTTAGCTTGAGCTGTTTTATTGGCTTTTTCTAAAACTTCAACTGCTTTATACGCCAATTGCAATTGCATGAAAGATTTGTTTACTTCTAGTTGAAGATATTCTTTAGTTCGTTCTGTTTGCAATTGAAAAGCTTCGTATTTAGATTTGGCAGCTTGTCTTCCGTAAAAACCATCCACGTTAATTAAAGGCTGTAAAACTTCAATTTTAGTAGCGTAATTTTGTGTTTGATTAGGATCATTCAACAAAGCTGGATTAAAATCGGAAGCTGTTAAAATTTCTTGATTCAATTTAGAACCAAAAGCCATCAAAGGATTGGTTGTAGAAATGGCAGTGTGAGAAGCAGAAATACTTGGCAAAAACAAGGAATTGGATTGATTGTAATCTGCTTTTGCAGAAGCCGCATTTTCTTTTGCAATTTTGATTTGTAAATTAGCATCGTTTACTTTTTCTAAAATTTCTTTCTTAGAAATAGCAATGGTGTCTTGTGCTGAAGCTGAAAAAGCTAGGACAAAGATTCCAAAGAAAGTTACTATTAATTTATTGTTCATAGTTGTATTTTTATTTGTAGCAAATGTACATTGAGAAAAAAGAGCGTTTGGTAACAAGAGTTACACTATGATGTAACAATAGTTACTAAATAAAAAAGAAAGAGGCTGCTTACTTCAAATAAACAGCCTCAATACTAACCAATAAAACTAAACTATCATCATTATGGAGATGATATGTTATCTGGTTCCTCCATGTCCACCAGCTACAATTTTTAAGATTCTAAAATTTAAATAGAAAAATTTAAAAAACTGTATTATAGGATTTTGCATTTTTGCGTGTTGTGATTTTGATATTCTTTGTGTCATTTTTTTATTTTTTTTTTGTCAGTTATCAGTCTAAATACTTAAAACTCCAATCTTAATACACTATTCAGGAATTAACCACCAAAAAGGTTTCATTTTTGCTTTGTAGATAAAGGCATAATGTAAGGCTAATTTCACCCAATGCCCTGCTAAACCTATATCTCCGAATGTTTTATTAATGTCTCTTCCTCCAGTTTCTGGATATTTTTTATAATCAGGAACAATAGGATATGTAGTAATGCTTACACCACTTCCTTTTGTCATTCCAAAACCAGCAGAAGCGATACAAGCAGCTCCCATGTTTCCTAATGAACCTTTATGATGTAAAGATTCTTTACCTAATTTAATGGAATCAATGATATTGTCAGCTACTAATTTTGCTGTAATTCCTGATGGCATGCCTGTTCTTGGTGGTGCTGGAAAAATTTCGGTTCCGTTTTTACTTTTTCTTGGTTTTGAAATGGAATGTGGTGGAGCAAAGGCAATTCCAGGTGCATATATATTTTTATAAGATGGGTTTTGATAGGTTTCTGGCCAATCTTGAACCGTCCATTCTTCGTATGGTTTTGGTGAATAATCTGCATCTACTATCATAAATCCTTTGAATAATTTATCGGTAATATCTGCCTCATTTTTATCGTATGCTTTGAATCCGTGACCTGAAAACGCTGGAATTAACATCGCAAAATCAAATTCTTCAGATTTGAATTCACCTTCTAGATTTTCATAATGAGCAATTCCATCTTCCATTTTATTAACACCTGCACCTAAAATCCATTTTATGCCTCTGTCTTCAAAAATCATTTCAATCATGTCTTTGGATTTCATGTTAAAACCATTGTAATCCATAAACATACCATCCATTCCGAAATCTCCTAAGTCCTTTTCGTTGGAAATCCATGTCATTTCTACTTTATCTCTAACACCATGTCTGACCAACTCTTTTTCAACATTTAAGATATATTCAAAAGCGGCTCCTTGACAAGTTGCTTTAGCGTGACCCGTTCCAATTAAAATCTTAGCTTTTTTATCAGAAGTCTTTAGTTGATCAATAAGTTCTTTTAATCCGTGCCAAGCATGTTCAGCGTGATCATAAGTACAAACGGAATAAGCTTTGTTATGTCCAGGATTTAAACCTTCCGTCATATCGAAAGCTAGTTTTGGTCCAGTTGCATTGATTAAATAATCATAAGTTACATTTTCTTGTGTACCTTTTTTTTCTCCAAAAACATATTCTACTGCCACAAATGGTTTTTGCTCTGTTTTATTTCCTTCTGGATGAAACGAAACTACTTTAGCTTGTTTGTATCCGATTCCTTTTCTTTTATATAAAGGTTCTAAAGGAAAAATTAATTGTTTAGCCTTCATTCTACCAATTCCAACCCAAATATTGGAAGGAACCCATTGGTAATTTCGATTAGGAGAAACCACAAGAACTTCATGCTCTTTTCCTAATTTTCTTCTTAAATGTGCTGCTGCAGTATGACCTGAAATTCCAGCACCTAATATTACTATTTTTGACATCTTAATTAGTTTAATACATCAAAAGTAGGTTATAACTTAACTTTCTACAGCTACATTTGTTACATAAAAAAAGTGCCTTAAAAAAGACACTTTTGAATTTTAATAACTGGTATCATCAAGCTTGACTTTACCATAAAATGTTTTATAAAGAAAAATAAAATATCCAGCTAACAAAGGACTTCCAATTAAAACTATAGTTAACATAATTCCCAATGATTTTTGAGAAGAAGCAGCATTGTAAATAGTTACACTATGGTCTGGATGAATGGTTGAGGGTAATAAAACAGGATAAAGCTGAAAAGCAACCAACATAAGTAAAAAAGCCATCGTTAAAGAAGAAAAAATCAACGCTTGAAAATACTTCTTTTTAGATACCAATCGAGGAATATTGGCTACTGCTAAAAATGATAATATAGGTAAAATAAAAAATATTGGATTATTTTTAAAATTATCCGTCACACCTGGAATATAAATCAAAGTGTATAATGAGGTGATAGAAAAACTAACAATAAAGAAAATCATTCCTTTTTTTAATAGAAATGTTAGTCTAGCGTGCAATCTTCCTTCTGTTTTTAATAGTAAAAAAATGGCTCCTTGTGTCATGAATATGGATAAGGTTGTAAATCCAGTCATTATTGCATATGGACTCAAAAAAGCTAAAAAAATTCCTCCTTGATAACTATGATTTTCCACTATTTCAAAACCTTGCAATACATTGCCTAAAACTACTCCTAATAAAAATGCAATTAGCACATTGGATACAAAGTAAATGATATCCCAAGTTTTTCGCCACCAAAGCATTTCTTCAGCACTTCTAAATTTTATAGCTGATGAACGCAAAACTAACAGCATCAAAAACAACATAAATGGAATATACATTGCCGATAACATGGTTGCGTACATTACTGGAAATCCTGCAAATAAAGCTCCTCCTCCAATAATCAACCAAACTTGATTGGCATCCCAAAGTGGTCCAATGGCATTGATGGCAATTCTTCTACTTAAATCTTTTTTAAAAAATAAATGCCATGCTCCTGCTCCATAATCAAAGCCTTCTAAAATAGCATATCCTGAAAATAATAATCCTACTACTAAATACCAAAGCGTTGGATAATCTATACCTAAAAATGTTTCCATGTTTCTTGATTTAAATAATTTCTAATGCATTTTTAGCTTCATCATAAGGTCCATGTTTTATTTTTTTATTTAAGGAATATAAAAATAAAAGCAACAATAGTGAATAAACTACCGTAAACAATACTAATGAAAATACAATTTGATTGGCTGATACTTCTTGCGAAAAACCTTCACTTGTTCTCAAATGTCCGTAAACAATCCAAGGTTGTCTTCCCATTTCTGCAGCAAACCAACCTACTTGATTGGCAATTTGTGGTAAAATCACAGAAAACGAGAAAATCCACATGATCCATTTGGTTTCAAATAATTTGCCTTTCCACCATAAAAAACTAGCATAAAACGTTAAGGCAATTAAAAACATTCCAATGGAAATCATAATATGATAAAATTGAAAAACAGCATTTACTTGACTAGGCCTATCTTCTTCAGGAAACGCATTTAATCCTGTAATGGGAGCTTTAAAATCTTGGTGTACTAAAAAAGATAATCCACCAGGTAATCCTAAACCTGTTACTTTTTGATTTTCATTATCTACCCAACCCAAAAGATATAAATCCGCTGGAGCTGATTTTTCATAATGTCCTTCCATAGCTGCTAATTTTGCAGGTTGATTTTTAGCTACACCATCTGCCGAACTATGTCCAGAAAGCAATTGTGAAAAAGAAACTACAGTTGCCACAACCAATGCGATTTTAAAAGCTCTTTTAGATAAATCAACATATCTACCTTTTCTGATATAATAAGCATGAACACTCAAAACCATAAAAGCACCAGCTAAAAAGGCACCTTGCCAAACATGAATGATTCTATCGACACTTGATGGATTAAAAACCATAGCCCAAAAATCGGTTACTTCTGCGCGAGCATTGAAACCTTCTCCGACAATATGATAACCTGCTGGTGTTTGTTGCCAACTGTTGGCTACCACAATCCATACTGCGGAAAACATCGAGCCTAAAAAAACTCCAATTGTAGATATGAAGTGTACTTTTGGAGAAACTCTATTCCATCCGAAAATTAGAATTCCTAAGAAAGTACTTTCTAAACCAAACGCAAATAGTCCTTCAGCTGCTAAAGCACTTCCGAAGATATCACCCACATATTTTGAATAAACTGCCCAATTGGTTCCAAATTCAAACTCCATGATAATTCCGGTTGCAACACCAATTCCGAAAGTTATTGCGAAAATTTTCAACCAAAAACGAGTTAGAACTTCGTATTCTTTATTTCCAGTTTTTAAATACAAACCTTCCATAATAACCATAATTAAACCTATTCCAATACTTAGAGGTGGATAGATATAATGAAAGGCAATGGTGAAGGCAAACTGAATTCGTGCTAATATTTCAACATCCATGATATTAATTTTTTATACTACAAATTTAGAGATTGTAAATCACCTTAAAGGTAACGCTTGTTACACAAACATAAAATTATCTTTTGTTAATTGATAAAAAAAATGCCCCGAAAATTTCGAGGCATAAATTATATAATTTTAAACTAAAATTATTCAGCTTTTTTATCTGCTGCTTTTTTTGAAGCACAACATCCACCTGCTTTTTCATCAGTACCACAAGATTTCTTTTCAGCAGTTGAGCAAGATTTTTCAGTTTTAGCTTTCTCTTTTTTTGCTTTTTTCTTAGGCTCTTGAGCGTTAACATTCATTGACAACATAAAAGCTGCAACAGCTAGGATAGAAACTATTTTTTTCATTGTATTTATTTTTAAATTGTTATTCATTTTATGCTTAGCAACATGACAAATATATATAATTTTGTATTTAGTGCTATTAAATTTTTATTATTTTAAAATATTTATTGTTTTTTTATTACTTTTTCTGAGATATAAAACTTGTTATCAAATATAAAAGTAATAATCATTAAGTCCGTTTTCACCAAAGAAACGTCAAAATTCATTCCGCTTTTTCCTTTATGAATCTCTTCAATATCTCCTTCTTCAACAATTTTCCCATCTAAAGTAGAAATTATATAATTAACTGTCGTTTCATAAGGCAAATCAAATTCAACTCTTAAAGTATCTGAATAAGTAGGATTTGGAGATACAATTACCGAAAAAGGATTTTGACCATCAATAGTTTGTATGTTTAGTGAAGTGTTTTTTACCAATTTTACTTCATAAACTGTTGGATCAGCAGAAGTCAATCCTGTTTGATTATTTGTAAATGCAGTTGGTGAAGCACTTTGAATACCTCCAAATAAATATCCGATTACGAATTCATTAGCAGTTATATTTGACAATTGAATGACTTCATTTGAATAATGTGGTAAATTTTTATTCGGAATAAATTCGGCTCCAGCTCCTTTTAAATTGGGCATTTCCACAGGCAATTGGTATTCATACAAATCACCTGTTACTGTTCGAGTAGTTCTACTGATTGTTTTCACAAAAGGAACCGTATTATCTTGAATTAAATTTCCAGCTTGATAATAATACTGACTTATTCCACCAAAAAACAAATTGTGCATCTGGTTTAAAGTAGCTTCATATAAACAAGCTTTTCCACTATGGTAATTACTCAAATATTGATTGAATTGTGTTTGCGGAAAATATCCTGATGCTTTAATATCAACTGGATATAAAAAAGGCAAATCCACTGCAATTTGAAAAACTCCAGAAGAAATAGTGTATCCTAATTCTCCATTTGGAAAAACTTGTGGCAATAAGTTGTAATCTCTTCTGTGTAAATGAACAGCATCAGTTATAGAAGAATAATTACTAATTGACAACTGTGTTCCTGAATTATAAATCTCAAATTTTCTAATTGAATTTGAATAGGTTTGTGTAAAAGTGGGATTATTCATTGGATTATATCGACCATCAAAACGATGACCACCTACTAAATAAAATTCATTTCCAATTTTTCCTAATTGCCCTCCAGTTATAGCAAAATTTGGGTTAGAAATTTGTTTGAAATAACTTGAAATACTTGCATTAGTTGTAATGGCAGTTATCAAACCTGAAACATCAACTGCTGTCAATTTATCATGTGTTATATGATCATTAGCTGAAGTTGCAAATGAATATCCTCCAATTATATATAATGCATTTCCATCTTGATAGAAATTCATATTTGTAGATTGTAATTGCTCTTTTATGCTTGTTGGAAGTGAATTTACAGAAGCAGACCAAGTTTGTTGTGTAGCAATATCAACTACATAAATATCTGTATTATTTTGACTTCCCGGAAAAGCATTAAAAGGTTGACGAGCGTGAATTCCGTCTTTTCTTCCACCTATTATCAACCACTTTCCATTGTGTTGTCCATAAGCATAGGAATGTAAACCTGGCAAACCTGAAACAGTCACAGGAGTTAGAACCACATCATAAGGAAAATTATTTTGTCCATGAAATGATTGTGAAATAAGTACTAAAAGAAAAATGTATATTTTTTTCATTCTAAAATTTTAAATGATCTTAATTAGTTAATAAAACAATTTTAATTCCACACAAAAATATAATATTGATATTCAATAATTTGTAACCAATGTTACATCAAAAAACATAAAAAAATAATTTTCAAATATTTTAATTAGTATCTTTGCAATCCAAAATTATTTCATTCTTGAAAAAATTAGTTTTCATAATTATAACATTAATGCTAATCAAACCAGTGCTTCCGGTAGTTGATTACGTTATAAATTATGATTACATTTCCACAAAGCTTTGTGAAAACATTGATAAACCTCAATTAAAATGTAATGGTAAATGTCATTTAGCTAAAGAATTAGCCAAAGCATCAGAAAGTGAAAAACCATTAAATTCAGATAAAAAACAAACCTTTAAATTTGAAATTGAGGTACTTTTTTGCGAATCTATTTCAAATTATAATGCAACTACTATTTTAAATTTTGAAACCAATGAATCCAATTCATTTTATCAAAATTTATATTTTTCAGAAGTTACTACTTCTGTTTTTCATCCACCCACATTTTCATGTTAATTTAAATAGCAACACTGTTGTTTTATTTATAATTCAACAAGACTTTTATGTCTACTTATTTGAAAATATTTTTCAAGTAACAAATTCTATATCTATAAATTAATATTAAAATAAAATGAAATTTCAATTCAAAAATATCGCAATCGCAATGGTTGCAACTCTAGCTCTTGTATCATGTTCAAATGATGATGATTCAACAAATCAAGTGACTGGAAACGGAAATCTTAAAGTAGAGTTTGACCAAATTTATAATGATGCTGATTTTGCAGCAAATACTCCTTACACAAATTCAAATGGTGAAGTTGTCAAGGTTAACAACATAAAATATATTGTCAGCAATATTGTTTTAACTAAAGAAGATGGTTCAACTTATACTATTCCAAAAAACGAAAGTTATTATATAGTTGACGAATTTACTCCAGCTTCAACTTTAATCGAATTAACTAACATTCCTGCTGGAAATTATACTAAAATTTCTTACGGAATTGGTGTAGATCAAGAGCAATTTAATCTTGGTGCTACAGGACAAGGCAATTTTTTAACACAAGCTCAAGATGCTGGAATGATGTGGTCATGGAGTGCTGGTTATAAATTTTTAGCTTTAGAAGGTACATTTACTTCTTCGACAGTTACTACGGATACTCAATTCATGGTACATACAGGTCAAACTGGTACAGATTATAATTATACTACAATTACATTAGATTTACCAGAAAATGCTTTAGTTAGAACTACAATTACACCACAAATTCATATTATGGCCGATTTAAAACACATAATTGATGGTACAAATAAAATCGCTTTAAGTGATGGACCAATGGTAATGGGTGGCAATAAACTGGCTTTGGTTACTACTAACCTATCCAACATGTTTGAAGTTCATCATGTTCACAATGACTAAATAATCTCCAAAAAAGCTGCTATTCTTCAAGTTTAGCAGCTTTTCCAAATAAAAAAAAAGATGAAAAAATACTTTTTAGGTTTATTCATGTTGTGTTTATTATGGAGTTGTTCTGAAGATGAATCAGATGAATATCAAAATATTCCTATTTCTTTTGAAGTGCCAAGTAATTTTCCAGATTTAGCTTATAATCTTGAAAACAATCCCTTAACTGAAAAAGGCTTTGAATTGGGAAAAAAACTATTTTATGATGGACGATTAGCTTCAGACGGAATAGTCTCTTGTGGATTTTGTCATATTCAAGAAAATGCTTTTACACATCATGGACACACTTTTAGTCATGGAGTTGGAGAAGCAATTGGAACAAGAAACACTCCTCCTATTCAAAATTTAGCTTTTCAAACCGCTTATATGTGGGATGGAGCTACTACTCATTTAGATTTGCAAGCCATTATTCCTTTTACAAGTCCAATTGAAATGAATGGAAATTTTTCGGATGCAATAGCAATGATGGAAAGCGACCCATCTTATCAAAAACTATACAAACAAGCTTTTGCTGACGGAAAAATTAATTCTGAAAATATGTTGAAAGCTTTAGGTCAATTTATGGTTATGGTTACTTCTTCTAATTCAAAATTTGATAAATTCAGAAGAAATGAATCTGGAGGAACTTTTACACAAGATGAATCAGAAGGTTATGCTTTATTCAATCAGAAATGTGCTTCTTGTCATGCTACTGATTTATTTACAGACAACTCTTTTCGAAATAATGGCTTATCTATAAATCCATCAATTAATGATATTGGAAGATATAAAGTAACAGAACTTGATGAAGACAAATATAAATTTAAAGTTCCAAGTTTAAGAAATATCGAAAAAACAGCTCCCTATATGCATGATGGTCGATTTTTTACTCTTGAAGCGGTTTTAAATCATTATTCTTCAGGTGTTACAAATTCTCCAACTTTAGATCCAATTTTAAACAATTCAGGAACATTAGGAATTCCGCTTACAGCAACTGAAAAAGCAAAACTAATCGCTTTTCTAAAAACATTAACCGATAACCAATATCTAACTGATAGAAGGTTTGCAGAATATTAAAAAATGAAAAAATACATATTTATATTTTTTGTTGTCTTTCAAATTGGAAATGCTTCAGAAAATGACAGTTTATATTATCCGAATTATTTTAAAAATTTAAAGGTTCATTCTACGCTTTTTGAAGAAGATTGTGATGCTTGTGGTTGCTCTGCTAGTGGTGGAAGTATGGGTTTTGCTTCTATGCTAAATTCTAATTTTATAGGAATACGATACTTTAATCAATCGTATAAAAGCAATGATGGATTATATAGCAATTCACCTTGGTACGATGAAAATTTTAACACCATACAAATTTGGGCAAGATTTCCTGTTGTAAAAAACATACAAATTTCAGCTTTACTTCCTTACCATTTTCACAATAGAGAAAGTGCTACTGGTAAGCAAGAAATTTCGGGAATTGGTGATGCAACTATAATAGGAATGTACACATTGTTTCAAACTACAAAGGATAGTGCAAATGTATATCATACCTTACAATTAGGTGGTGGAATTAAAATGCCTCTAGGAAAATTTGATGAAGCTAATAATGGAAGTGTTAATCCAAGTTATCAAGTAGGTACAGGAAGTTGGGATTATCTTTTAGCAACTGAATATGTCATCAAAAGAAAAAAATTGGGCTTAAATACTATGCTGAATTATGTAATCAAAACAGAAAATGAAAAAAATTATCGTTTTGGAAATCAGTTTAATTATGCTAGTACTTTGTTCTACATGTTAGAAAATTCTAACTTTTCTTTTGTTCCACAAATTGGAATTGCAGGTGAAGTTTACGAAGACAACTACCAACTTGATCAAAAAGTAAGAGGTACAGCTGGTGATATTTTTATGGGAAAATTAGGCTTTGAAATAGGAAAAGATAAATTTTCCTTTGGAGCTAATGCAATGTTACCTATTAATCAAAATTTAACAGGTGGCAATGTAAAAGCCAATCATCGCTGGAGTATCAATCTGAATTATAGTTTATAAATTAAAAAAGGGATAACTGTAAAAATTATCCCTTTTTATATATAGTTCTAAAAAATATTATTTTATGGAATCGTTTGAAACAGGTTCTGATAATTGACCTTCTGTAACAGGCTGAACAATTTCATCTTTAGCTTTTTTAGCTCTGTTTTCACATCTATCACATAAATCTGTAATATTTTTAGCTTCGTAAGCTGCTGCTACTGTTCCTTCAAAAATTTCATTGGTTCTGTTGCTATTGATATAGCCACAATCGTTATACAAATGATAACTTTTCCCTGATTTTGTCCAAAATACATTATTGGAGCCTGTTAAATCTTCTACTTGTCTTGTTTCTTCTGTGTATTTTTCAACTGAAGCCATATTCGATTCAAAACCACCAATTCCTGCAATAACTAAAGCTAAACCTGCTATACTTCCTAAAATGGCTTTACTTTTTCCATCTACTTTTTTATTAGTTAAAATAAAAATAATTAAAGGTAGAAAAGCCACAAATGCCATCACTACACCCAGTTGGTTTTGCATGTAGTATAAAAACTTATTCTTTTCAGATGGTGGATCCAATCGGTTTGATTTTTTCCAAAGTACTGAACCAGCAAAAACCAAAATTAAATCTAAAACGATTAAACCAATTACCCAAACATTAACAGGAGATTCTCCAGTATTTACTGCTTTAAGAAACATTCTAATAGCAAAAACTTGTGCTACTATAGCTCCTAACCATAAAAGAACTGCAAACATTCTAAACTGGTTAGCTTTACTCTTGTTTTCAGCTGAAGGCACAAAAGTGTAATCTGAATTAGAAACCGTTTCGTTGTTTCCTCCTACTTTAGTGATTTTTTTATTTGTACTCATAATTGTATATGTTTTTTTCAAAAGTATTATTTTTTTTAAAACAATGTTTTTTTTGTTAAATTTTTTATTAACCTATTTTGACTAATAACTGTTAACAACTGAAAATCAAAATTATAGCATTATAATATAACTTTTAAACGAAGAAATAATACAGCTGGTCGAAAAAATTAAAACTGAAAATAGATAAAAGGTTGTGGTCCAGCTGAAGCTGTGGCATAAATTAACCAAAATAACAAGCCAAAAAGAACGGCTTTTAATGGTAATGGAGTTTTATTGAAAGCTATTCTTAATAAATCAATAACTTTATTTGGTAAAAAGTGCCAAACAAAACCTATGGCTAAAAGAATAAATACATTTTTATAGCCAAGAATAATCGTTTGCCATTTTTCAAGATTATAAGTTAGATTGCCTATATTTTCAACTATTTGAAAAGCTGTTGTAAAGTCTTTTGCTCTAAAAAACAACCAACAAAAAACTACAAAATGAAAGGTTAAAAGCACTTGGAAAAATCGGACAAAATAATTTTTAGGCAACTTGATGTATTGACCAAAGAAACGCTCAACAGCCAAAGCAGAACCATGCAAAACTCCCCAAAAAACAAATTTCCAACTAGCACCATGCCACAAACCACCAAGTAACATCGTTAAAAATAAATTGATATATGTTCTAAAATTTCCTTTCCTATTTCCTCCTAAAGAAATATATAAATAATCACGTAGCCAAGTAGATAACGAAATATGCCATCTTCTCCAAAATTCGGTTATAGAACCTGATTGATAAGGTGTTCTAAAGTTGGGTGGCAACCAAAAGCCCATCAACAAAGCTAAACCAATAGCAATATCTGAATATCCAGAAAAATCACAATAAATTTGAATTGCATAACCATAGGAAGCCATTAAATTTTCAAAGGCCGTATAACTATTTGGTGCATCAAAAACTCTATCGACAAAATTGATTGAAATGTAATCTGAAATAACCGCTTTCTTCAATAATCCTCCAATAATTAAAAATAAAGCATTGTTAAAATCAACTTTTGATAATTGAATTCTTTGATAAATCTGCGGAATAAAATCTTTGGCTCTAACAATTGGACCAGCAACTAACTGTGGAAAGAAAGAAACGAAAAACAAAAAGTCCATAAAACTTTTGGTAGGTTCTAATTCTTTTCGGTAGACATCTATAGTATAACTTAGTGTTTGAAAGGTATAAAATGAAATTCCTACAGGTAGAATAATATCATAAAAAGCAAAATTTCTATCTAAAATTGTATTGATGTTGTCAATGAAGAAATTGGTGTATTTGAAATAACCTAATAATCCTAAATTGACAAGAAGACTGACTACCAAATAAAATTTCCTGTATCCTTTACTCGTTTCTTCATGAATTAACTTGGCCAAAGTATAATCTAAAACCGAAGAAAATATCAATAACCCAAAGTAAATGCCACTACATTTATAATAAAAGAACAACGAAAACAAAACCACATAAGTGATTCTGAAGTAGTGTGTTTTTTTGGTAAGAATATAAATAAAATAAAAAACAATAAAGAATCCCAAAAACAATGCACTGTTAAACAACAGAGGTCTTTCTGGATTATAAGTAAACCAACTATTGATAGTTTCCATATCCAAAACTCCTATGTTTTGAATAATCCAATCGTTAATGTTTTGAATTGTTTTCAAGAATTATTTAGCTGATTTATAATATTCTAACGATTGCATCAATGCTTCAAAAAAATCGTCTGCTTGTTTTTTGTACCCTTTATAAGTATAATGTACTTTATCTGAAGTAATTAAACCATTTCTGTAGTTTGAATTTACATATTTGGCTCCACCTAAATCATTGTACATATCCCAAACAGCATAATTTTTTATTTCAGCTTGATCAATGATACTTTTGGCATACTGTTCTACCAAATGATTTTTATATCTTCTACCAAATTGTGAAGGTTGTGGTGTTGTTACTAAAATTTCAGCATCATAATTAAACAACCTAATATTGTCAATCAATTGATTTAAACGTTCTATAAACACATCGTTTTCCAACTTATCAAAGCTTTCATTGGTTCCGAAAGAAATTACTATCAAATTGGGTTCTAAAGCTGGTAATTGCTGAAAAAAAGCATCATATTTACTAAAATCAGAACATTTTGCACCATTTACTCCAATAGCACTATAAACAACTCCAGGTTTGTCGTTTTCTAATACAATTCCGTTTAAAGCGAATTCATTATATTCTGTATTTGGAATAATGAAAATTTTATCCATTGCTACTTGATTATAATAATCATGTGACATTGGAAAAGACATCTGACTTAAAGGTTGAAACTTTTTAGTATTAACTTCTTTGGTAATAATTTCATACTCAACTGAAGCAACATCATTGGTGTCTGGTTCTTCAATAGGAATTCTTTCTGTAACTATTGTTGGAATTTTTAACGTTTTTCCATAATTAATTTTATCTGATTTTAAGTTATTAGCCTTTTTGATTTGACTAACACTTATATCGTATTTATTGGCAATTATAGATAAAACTTCTCCTTTTTTGATTTTATGATTTATTGTTTTATTCGTTTTTTTGGTCGTGTAACCTGTGATTTTTTTTGGAACTTCTTTAGGAACTTCGGTTTGAATAATTTCATTTTTTACTTCAAAAGTGTTGGCAACAAAAAATGAATTTTGATTGTTTGGTGTAATAATTCGTATGGAATTAAATTTGTAATCATCTCTTACATTCAATTCTATAGAAAAATCTTTTTTATTGGTATAAAAAGCAATTCCACTTAAACCAACAGGTAAAGAATCAAGCGGTTTAACATTTCTATAATTCTCAAATGAAATATCTGAAGATAATTTGGCCAACAAAGAACCGTTTGTTTTTGCCATTTTATAAGGAAAAGCAAATCCTAAACCAGCATTTCCAAATTTATTTTGAAGATTTTGTCTCATATAATCAGTCAAAATATCAGCTTGAATATGAGAATCTCCTATATGAACAATGCGTAATTTTTTATTTTGTTTATTTGAAAGTGCATCCAACGCTTGAAGCGATTTACTAATGGCTTTATCGTTTAAAATTCTATTGGTATATTCTCCAAAAATTAAAGAATCTTGAGAAATATAAATAGAATCAACTTCTACATCCAATGAATCTGTTTCTTGTGAAAAACAAAATTGAGAAACTAACACCATAATAAAAACTAGGTATTTATTCATTTGTCGTATCAATTTTGGTGTAAACACTATCATTTTTTCGTTTTGGAACAATGTATCCTTTGTTTAAAGTTTTAAAAAGTACGTAACCGTCAAAAATTTCTTTGTAAATCAGTTTAGCAATTTCTTTAGAACCAGTATAATTAAAATGGGTATAATCTTTATTGGCTCTTGCAGGAATATCTTCAACCCAATGAACCATGGAACCATTTCCACCCATCAAAGTATATAAATTTACAAAACCAGCTTCCGATTTTACAGCGTATTTCTTTTGAGCCATAGCTAAAGGCACAACTGCTGAATCCGTTTTCATTTCTAAATCATATTTAGTCGATTTATCTGCAGTTGACACAATTAAAACGGCAACTCCTGGAAAACATTGTTTGATGTGCTCTACAACTTTGGTCATTC
The DNA here is from genome assembly GCF_042652765.1 of Flavobacterium ponti. Taxonomy (NCBI): domain Bacteria; kingdom Pseudomonadati; phylum Bacteroidota; class Flavobacteriia; order Flavobacteriales; family Flavobacteriaceae; genus Flavobacterium; species Flavobacterium ponti. The sequence goes on along the minus strand of NZ_JBHSGW010000004.1, from coordinate 195,629 downwards.
TTTTTTCATACCAAGAATAATCGTAAGAACCATAATTCAACACGTTTGTTCCATAATGCAAAACAACTAAATCATAATCTAATTTGTTGTTAAAAGCTTGCATCATTCCAACATTAAAAATCGAAATAGGCAATCCAGAGTTTCCTCTATTAGAAAAGTTATCTACATGAACTCCTTTTCCATCATCAAAATTGAAGCCATAAATAGGCACATTTTCTGCATTAATGAAATTTACTTTTACACTTTTTAAATGATCCGCTAATTTCAATGTGTTCAGTTGATTATCTCCATTTAGTTTTTTGTAAATTGTATCTTTTCCAACAACATAAGAAATCATAGCTTCTTTGTTTGTAGAATTTCCATAATACAATGTAGGATTATCTAATTGTGTTAAATACTTGTAATTACTAGCTTTATATTTTACCCAAGTTGGATTCAACGTATCATTTGCAAAGAAAACATGACCATTTACTCCAAAAGAGCGAATTGGTTTTTTGACTTTTAAATAGGATTGAGTTTTCCAGTTGTTTGAAAATTCGTGTTTTAGAGTGGCTCTTGAATTGGCAGATTCTGAAGTAATATTCACAAAACCAACACCTTGACCACCAAATTGATCTTGAAAAAGTCTACGAATATCTTGCACAATCATATCACCATCATTCATGGAATCCCCAAAATAAGCAATACGAACATTTCCTGATTTTGTAGCTTCAAGTTGTTGTAATTTTTCGTAAAAAGGAATGATATGTTGGTAGCCTTTGTAATTTTCAAAATTCTCTGAGGTATATTTTACACCCGATTTTGGATTGGGTTTATAAGTAATAACTTTTTTGATTAATGTATCTTTTTCATCAACTAATTCATCATTTTCAACATTGGCATCTTCTTCAATAGCATCTAAAAGCAAACTATCAATTACTACATTTTTTGATTCTAATTTAGTTTGTTCCAGTAACTTTTTGGGCAAAACCGTTTTAAAAGCAATAAAAGCTCCAGCCGAAATTATCAGCAAAAGAAAAGCTTGAAAAAAATAATTTTTATTAGTTTCCACTTGTAGAAGATGAATTACATTCGTTCAGGAACTTGAATTCCTAATAATTTAAAAGCTGACTTTATAGTATTTCCAACTGTTTTAGACAATTGAACTCTGAATATTTTTTTATCCAAATCGGTTTCTCCTAAAATAGATACTTGTTGGTAAAACGAATTGAATTCTTTAACCAATTCATACGTATAATTAGCAATCAAAGCTGGACTATAATTAGCAGCAGCATTTTGAATTACATCAGGATATAACTGAACTTGTTTGATTAATTCTTTTTCTTTTTCATGCAAATCAATCGTTACATTTTTTGAATAATCAAAATCAGCTTTTCTTAAAATCGATTGAATACGAGCATAAGTATATTGAATAAATGGTCCTGTATTTCCAGCAAAATCAACCGATTCTTCTGGATTGAACAACATTTGTTTCTTAGGGTCAACTTTTAACATATAATATTTCAAAGCACCCATTCCAATAGTTTCGTATAAACTAGCTTTTTCTTCTTCCGAATAACCGTCTAATTTTCCTAAATCTTCAGAAATTTTTTGAGCTGTTGAAGTCATTTCTGCCATTAAATCGTCTGCATCAACCACTGTTCCTTCACGAGATTTCATTTTTCCAGAAGGCAATTCTACCATTCCATAAGATAAATGATATAGATTTTCTGCCCATTCAAAACCTAATTTCTTTAAGATTAAGAACAATACTTTAAAGTGATAATCTTGCTCGTTTCCAACCGTATAAACCATTCCTCCAACATCTGGATTGTCTTTCACACGTTGAATAGCAGTTCCAATATCTTGCGTCATATAAACCGCTGTTCCATCAGAACGAAGTACGATTTTTCTATCTAAACCATCTTCTGTTAAATCAATCCAAACTGAACCATCTGGATCTTTTTCGAAAATGCCTTTTTCTAAGCCAAATTGAACTACTTCTTTTCCTAAAAGATAGGTATTGCTTTCATAATAATAACTATCAAAATTAACACCAAGATTTTTGTAGGTTTCTTCAAAACCATCATACACCCATTGGTTCATTTTTTTCCAAAGGGCTACAACTTCCTCATCTCCAGCTTCCCATTTTTGTAGCATTTGTTGTGCTTCAACTATTGATGGTGCCAATTTTTTAGCTTCCTCTTCAGTTTTTCCTTTTGCTATTAATTCAGCAATTTCTTTCTTATAATTTTTGTCAAATTCAACATAGAAATTCCCAACTAATTTGTCTCCTTTTAAACCTGTCGAAGCTGGAGTTTTTCCTTCACCATATTTTTGCCAAGCCAACATGGACTTACAAATGTGAATTCCTCTATCGTTTATGATTTGGGTTTTGTATGCTTTTTTTCCTGAAGCTTTGATGATTTCTGAAACAGAATAACCTAATAAAATATTACGAATATGACCTAAATGTAAAGGTTTATTGGTATTTGGTGAAGAATATTCCACCATAATCGCTTTTGCATTTTCATCTGGTTTTACAAATCCAAAATCTTCTTTATTTTTGATAGAATTGAAGAAATTTATATAAAAATCATCTGAAATTACTAAATTTAAAAAACCACCAACGACATTAAAACGACTTATGAAGTCATTTTTATCAACTAAAAATGTTCCAATTTTAGTTCCAATTTCAACTGGATTTCCTTTTAAAATCTTTACTAAAGGAAAAACAACCATCGTTACATCACCTTCAAATTCCTTCCTAGTCGCTTGAAATTCAATTGTTTCAATATCCAAATTGAAAAGTTGATGAATAGCGTCTTGAATCTGGCCTGTAAGAATTTGATGTAAAGTCATTTAATGTATTTTTTAAAGGTGCAAATGTAGTAAATTTAGGTCATAGATTTTGAAATTTTTTAGCATAAAAAAATGCAATTCATCTGAATTGCATTTTTAATGGTTTTATGAAGTATTACTCTATTTTATAAAAATGATTATTTGCAGGATTTAGTATATTCAAACTACTTAATTTTTCCTTGGGATGATTCAAAACTATAATATTTCGAATTGACTTTTCTTTTTTATTATTTGCATTCTCGACCAAATAAAAGGTTGTTCTTCCGTTTTCAAAATATATGTTTTCTATCTTTAAATCTAACTCTGAATTGTTAATTTTCAGTAGCTTTTCAAAACCTTTAATGAATTCAAAAATTCGATTATTACTTTTTAAATCATATCCAATAAGGTTATTGTAAAAATCTTTCTTTAAGCCTGAGTACCAGATTTCAGGAACAAACTCAATTTCATTTTTTTCTTTATCAAATGTAAAAACACAATCTATCTCTTCAAAATTAAAACATACCATAGTATACATTTTCACTAAATATGTATTAATTTTTTTATCAACATAAATTTCTAATTCTATTTCAGTAATTGAACTTTCGTCTTTATAATATACCCAGTCTTCTTCATTTATTGTATCTTTATTGGGGAATTTCTCAATTAATATCTTTTCAAATTCATCAATAGTTTGTGAATTTGAATTAAATGTTATTATAAAAAAAAGCAACAACTGCACTACTCTCATAAAGTCTATTTTCTATTCTCTATATTCTATTTTCTCACAAAACTTACCAACGAATAATAACACTTCCCCAAGTAAATCCACTTCCAAAAGCTGCTAGAACAACCAAATCTCCTTCTTTAATTTTTCCTTGTTCCCAAGCTTCTGTTAAGGCAATTGGAATGGATGCAGCTGTTGTGTTTCCATACTTCTGAATGTTATTGTAAACTTGGTCATCTGTTAATTTGAATTTGCTTTGAATGAATTGTGATATTCTCAAATTAGCTTGATGAGGAATCAACATATTAATATCTGAAACTTGTAAATTATTAACTTGTAATCCTTCGTTTATCACCTCACTAAAACGAACTACAGCATTTTTAAATACAAATTGTCCGTTCATGTATGGATAATAACTTTCATCATTTGGATCGTTATCAGCAATCACATCTGTAATCCAACGTTTTCCCATTCCTGGTGCAATTAAAGATAGTTCTTCAGCATGTTGTCCTTCTGAATGCAAATGTGTAGATAAAATTCCTTTAGATAAATCTTCCTCTCTAGACAAAACAGCTGCTCCTGCTCCATCACCAAAAATTACTGAAACTCCTCTTCCGCGAGTTGTCATGTCTAAACCTGTAGAATGCACTTCAGAACCAATTACCAAAATATTCTTATACATTCCGGTTTTTATGTACTGATCAGCTATTGAAATGGCATAAACAAATCCGGAACATTGGTTACGCACATCTAATGCTCCAACAGTTTTTAAACCTAAATCTCTTTGAACCAAAACTCCTGGTCCAGGAAAATAATAATCTGGACTTAAGGTGGCAAAGATTACAAAATCTATATCTTCTTTGGCTACTTTTGCTCTTTCAATGGCAATTTCAGCTGCTTTTACACCCATTGAAGTTGTAGTATCTTCTCCACGAATAATGTGTCTTCGCTCTTTTATCCCTGTTCGTTCTTGAATCCATTCGTCATTGGTTTCCATTAACTTTGACAAATCTTCATTAGTTACTACATTGTCTGGCACATAATAGCCTAAACCTGTTATTTTTGAATGGTACATATTTTTACAAGATTGTTATATTATAATTACAAATTTACCAAATAATCAATTTAATAGTTGATTTTATATCCATAACTTTTAAATTAATAAAATTGAACTTCATTTTTTATGATTTGTTTTTGACTTTCATATAAAAAATCAACGTATTTTAGAGCCTTCAAAAAACAAAAACTATCTACTTATGAAATTTAAACTTTTAAACTACCTTTTACTTTTTGTAGGGTTCTTTAGTTTCGCACAAGAAAACATTTCTTATCAAATGCCTCCAAAAGAGATTTTAGCTTTAGCAGATTACGAAAGAGCTCCTTCCATTTCAATGGATAAAGACCGAAATTATATTTTATTCAGCTACAGAAACACCTACAAAAATCTTGAAGATTTAAATCAAGATGAAATGAAATTGGGAGGTTTACGAATAAATCCTGTGACTAATATTTCAAGTACAGTTACATATATCAACAATTTAAAAATCAGAAAATTTTCAGACAAAAACTTAACACAAGTTTCAGGTTTACCAAAAAATGCTAGAATTACTAATATTTCGTGGTCACCAAATTACAAGAAAATTTCATTTACAAATACTACTCAAAAAGGAGTTGAATTATGGGTAATTGATGTTGTTTCAGCTACAGCTAAACAATTAACAGAAGCGATAATTAATGCAAATATTGGAAATCCAGCTAGTTGGTTTAGAGATAGTGAAAATATATTAATCAGAACTTTACCTGCAAATAAACCTGCTTTAATTGATACTTTAAAAGATATTCCAACTGGACCAACCGTTTCTACTAGTGACGGTTCAAAATCACAAAACAGAACCTATCAAGATTTATTAAAAAACAAAACGGATGAAGCTAATTTTGAAAGTTTAATAACATCTGAATTGTATAAAGTTTCACTAAACGGTTCAAAAACATTATTTAAAGAAGCAGCTATGTATGCTGGTGAAAGCTTTTCTCCAGATGGAAATTATTTAATGATTAATACAGTGGAAAAACCATTTTCATATATAGTAACGGTAAGTCGCTTTCCTATAACTTCAACTGTTTATGATGAAAACGGAAAACTAATAAAAGTAGTAAACGAAGTTCCATTAGACGAAATCAGACCAAAAGGTTTTATGGCAACTCGAAAAGGAAAAAGAAGCATGGGTTGGAGAAATGATTTACCGGCAACTTTGTCTTATGTAGAAGCTTTAGACGGGGGGAATCCTGCTAACGAAGTGGATTTTAGAGATGAAGTTTTTTCTTGGGATGCACCTTTTACTTCTGATGCCAAATCAATTTTAAAAACAAAACAACGTTACGCTGGAATTACTTGGGGAACAAAAAATATTGCAATAGCTTATGACAGTTGGTATGATACAAGAAATACCAAAACGTATCTTTTTGACCCATCAAATAGTGGAATTGCTCCAAAAATTATTTCGGATAGAAACTCGCAAGATGTTTATTCAGACCCTGGGAATTTTGAGACCCACAAAAATGAATTTGGACAAAATGTTTTATTAGTTGAAAACAACAATTTATATTTAGTTGGAGACGGTTACACTAAAGAAGGTCAATTTCCATTTATTGATGAATTTAGCTTAAAAACATTAACTCCAAAAAGACTTTATCAATCTTCTTACAAAGACAAAAAAGAAGATTTATTGGCTATTGAAGACATCAAAAAAGGTGATGTAATTATCATGCTTCAATCTAAAAATGAGTATCCAAATTATTATATGCGAAATTTGAAAAGCAAAAAAGTAACACCAATTACCCAATTTGCTAATCCATTTGAAAGTATTAAAAATGTATACAAAGAAGTTATCAATTACAAAAGAAAAGATGGAGTAAATTTATCAGGAACTTTATATTTACCAGCTGGTTACGATATGAAGAAAAAAGAAAAATTACCTTTATTAATTTGGGCTTATCCTCAAGAATATAAAGACAAAAATAGTGCTGGACAAAGTACACAAAATCCAAATGAATTTACGTTTCCTTATTATGGCTCTTTTGTGTATTGGGTAACTAGAGGTTATGCTGTTTTAGATGATGCTTCTTTTCCGATTGTAGGTGAAGGAGAAACAGAACCAAATGATACTTTTATTCAACAATTAGTTGATAATGCTGAAGCTGCAATTGATGCTGTAGATAAATTAGGTTATATTAATAAGAAAAAAGTTGCTGTTGGTGGACACAGTTATGGTGCATTTATGACGGCAAACTTATTGACTCATTCCAATTTATTTGCTTGTGGAATTGCCAGAAGCGGTGCATATAACAGAACGTTAACTCCTTTTGGTTTCCAAAGTGAACAACGTAACTATTGGGACGTTCCTAATGTTTATAATACCATGTCACCTTTTATGAATGCCGAAAAAATGAAAACTCCATTGTTATTAGTGCATGGTGAAGCTGATAATAATCCTGGCACTTTTACTTTGCAAACTGAACGTTACTTTCAAGCTTTAAAAGGTTTGGGTGCTCCTGTTAGAATGGTGCTTTTACCAAAAGAAAGTCATGGTTATGTAGCTCAAGAAAACATCTTTCATTTGTTATGGGAACAAGATCAATTTTTAGAAAAGTATTTAAAAAATTAAATTTTACTATGCTTCAAGACAAATCCGATATGACTTTCATGTCGGATTTTTTTGTCTAAAAATTAAAAAAGAAAATGTATTTTTACAATTAAGAAAAAGAAATTGAATGAAAATAATAGATAAGTTTAAGCTTGACAGAGAGAAAGAAAATTTTAGAGACGTAATTGAATCTATTTACAATGGTGTTGAGTTTAAAGGAACCAATCTTTGGGTTTTGGTTTTTGCCATTTTTATTGCATCACTTGGTTTGAATGTAAATTCTCCAGCAGTTGTAATTGGAGCCATGTTAATTTCACCATTAATGGGACCAATCATGGGATTAGGTTTAGGAATGGCAATTAATGATTTGACTTTATTAAAAAAAGCAGGTTATAATTATCTTTTTGCTGCTGGTGTTGGTTTATTAACTTCTACCATATATTTTGCTATTTCTCCCATAAATGATGCTCACTCTGAAATTTTAGCTCGAACATCTCCGAATATTTATGATGTATTAATTGCTTTTTTTGGTGGTTTAGCCGGAATTATAGCTACATCAAGTAAGTTAAAAGGAAATGTAATTCCAGGTGTAGCTATTGCAACCGCTTTGATGCCTCCTTTGTGTACAGCTGGTTATGGATTGGCTACTTGGCAATTGGATTATTTTTTGGGAGCTTTTTATTTATTTTTAATTAATACTGTGTTTATTGCATTAGCTACTTTAATTACAGCTCGTTTATTAAAATTCCCTTTTAAAGTACATCCTGATGAGAAAGAAAAAACTAGAGTAAATAGAATTGTGTATGCTATTGCAATTGTTACTTTATTACCAAGTATTTATTTTGGATATGATATTGTTCAGAAAAATAGATTTCAAAAAGAAGCGAATCAATTTGTTGAAAATGAAGCTGTTTTTCCAAATAACTTTCTTTTGAAAAAAAATATTGATGCTAATTCAAAAGAAATCACATTAACATATGGTGGTTTATTAATCAAAGACACTGCTATCTCTTTATTAAAATCAAAACTAAAAAATTATGATTTAGCGAATTGTAATCTAAAAATCCAACAAGGTTTTTCGTATTTGAATGAAACTGCAAAAAACAATGACAAAGATAATTTGCTGTCAAATGCACTTAGCGAAAAAGCCAAACAAATTGAATTATTAAGCTATAAATTAGATAGTATTTACAAACAGAATGACCTGAGCAAACAAATTTACAAAGAAATTAAAGCTCAATATCCATCGGTTGAAAACATGATTCTACAACCTTCAACTTTAATTAATGATTCTATTCAAAAAAATGTTTGGATTTCAAATATCAAATTAAAACAAAAATTGAATGCTGAAGAAAAAACAAAAGTCACAAATTGGCTTAAAGTTAGAATTGGTGCTGAACAAATACTTGTTAATTTTGAAAACTAAATTATGAATTTACCCATAGAAACTCCTGCTTTACTTTTTTCTGCAACTTCCTTGATTTTATTGGCTTACACCAATAGGTTTTTAACGATTGCACAAATTGTTAGAGGATTAAAAAAAACGTATGATCAAGAACATACAAAAGATATTTTAATTCAAATAAAAAATTTAAATCTTCGAATTACATTGATAAGATACATGCAACTTTTTGGTGTAATGTGTTTGTTTTTGTCCGTTTTTGCGATGCTTTTACTTTTTATTGACCAACAAATAATTGGTATTTATCTTTTTGGAGCTAGTATTTTATGTCTAATGGTTTCTTTAGCTTTATCCTTTTGGGAAATTAGTATTTCAGTAAAAGCTTTGAGAGTTCATCTTAGTGATTTGATGGAAGATAAAAAACAATAATCACTCAATAATCCAAAGTAAAACTGGCTTTTCTGTTACTTTTAATCTTTCATCCAAAACTTTCATAAAATCATTAGAAACAGCTGGACAACCCCAACTCAAAGGAGAATAATTTGGATAAATTTCTTCATTTTTAACTTTATCCCAAGAATGTAATACTACAACTCTTTCCACTGCATTTTTATTGGAGCTTTCTAATCCATGTAGCCAATATTTTACATTGATTCCCCAACTGCTATAATCTCGTGTTCCAATTTTATATTTTCCTTTTGACGAACAATGACTATCCTTTTGGTTACTAAATTTTACTTTTTCCCACTTAGTATCATTGTCTTCAAATTTATCACAACTTCCGTGAGTCACTAAATTTTTATCTGTTACTTTTTCTGCAATAAAATCATAGACAAAAAATCTATTTTTACCTGAATGAATACTTAAATCAACCAAAAAATAATAGTTTTCATTAAAACCATTTGTTTCACAATAAGTCAAAGCTTCTTTATTAATTTCGGAATAATCTTTAGTTTTTTCAACAGTAGACAAATTATCAGATAATAATTTTGAGGTTGTAGTCTCTTTACAATTCATAAAAATCAGAAAAATAAGGAGTGGAATTTTTTTCATAAAACATTTGATTTGATGGACTAAAAAGAAAGAATTTTATTTTGCATACCTTTGCAAAAATTGTTCCAAATGAATATCAAATTAATCGCTATCGGTAAAACAGACAATAAAAATCTTCAAACCTTAATTGAAGAATATACCAAACGGTTGTCTTTTTACATCAAGTTTGATTTGGAAATTATTCCTGATATCAAAAACGTAAAAAATCTTTCGGAAGCCCAACAAAAAGAAAAAGAAGGTGAATTGATTTTGTCTAAAATATCAGCAACGGATAATTTAATTCTTTTAGATGAAAATGGTAAAACGTTTTCAAGTATTGGTTTTTCAGAATTTCTACAAAAGAAAATGAATGCTGGAATTAAAACTCTAGTTTTCGTAATTGGTGGTCCTTATGGTTTTAGCGAAACGGTTTACCAAAAAGCCAATGGAAAAGTCTCATTATCTGAAATGACTTTTTCCCATCAAATGGTAAGATTATTTGTAATTGAACAGCTTTATCGTGGTTTTACGATTTTAAAAAATGAGCCTTATCACCATCAGTAAGAATGTTTTAGATATCAAGATTGTTAGATTATTAAAATGTTCTAAATTCGAAAAATCTAAAATTCTAAACATCTAAATCTAACTACAACTTACAACCACATTCAGGCAATTTATTAGTATCATAAATAAACTCAATTGGTGAAAACGCAATACTATCTGACAAGACTTCATTTAGCATCACTTTATTTTGAATATATTCTTCGTAAGTTAAATTGACTTCAAAATTTAAATGCAATAAAGCAGTTCTTCCTTGACTCACAAACGGAACATAGTCTTTTATAAATTCCACAAATTCCTCTCTTTCAATGTCATTTCCTTCAACAGTAATTTTGTTTTCTTTATTGAAATTGATGCTGAAATTTTGAAATTGCAAGTACATCTTACTATTATCAATGATGTAAAACTTTGAAAAATCTTTATCAAACAAATAAGAAACATCAGTAAAAGGTAAAAAAGCTAAATTCTTACCAATCGAATCTGCATAAGAAAAAACATCGATAGCTCCTTCTTTTTTATGTTCCGAATTTTTCTTTTTTTCTTGCAATTTCATCACTTCTGGAATGACTAATTTCAAAGGCAAACGCTTGTCAATATTGTAAATCCAATTAGTTGAACTTATCGTGTTTCTTCTATTAACTTCAATTATAGTATCTTTTTCTTTAGTTTTAAAAAACATGTAAACAGGAGAATGATCTTGAATATCCTTTAGAACAGTTTTATTAGATTTTGGTAATTGTACATCTTCTTTCTTACAAGAAATGAAAGTTAAAAACAATAGTATAAAAAGTATTTTTTTCATGATTTATTTGTCATTCTGAACTTGATTCAGAATCTAATTTAATTTTTTAAATAATATAACACATTCCATTGCTTCCTTAACATCGTGAACTCGAAGAATTTTTGCCCCTTTTTGCAAAGCAATTGTATTTAAAACAGTAGTTCCGTTTAAAGCTTCTTCTGGAGAATTTTCCAATGTTTTATAAATCATAGATTTTCTGGAAATTCCTGCTAAAAGAGGTAATTCTAACATTGAAAATAAATCTAATTTTTGAAGTACTTCATAATTTTGTTCCAAAGTTTTTGCAAAACCAAATCCAGGATCAATTATGATATCATTCAAACCAAAACTTCTAGCAACATTAATTCGTTCTGAAAAATAATAAATCATTTCCTTAGTTATATCTTCATACTCGGCAAGACTTTGCATCATTTGTGGATTGCCTTTCATATGCATCATGATGTAGGGAACTTGCAATTTCGCAACCGTTTCTATCATTTTTTCATCCAACTTTCCAGCTGAAATATCATTAACAATTACTGCTCCTTTTTGAATGGCTCTTTTGGCAACTTGACTTCTAAAAGTGTCCACCGAGATTAAAATGTCGGGAAAATTTTCAATCAATAACTCTATAATAGGAAGCAATCGAGTCAATTCTTCTTCTTCTGAAACAAATTCAGCATTGGGTTTACTGGAATAAGCTCCAATATCAATAAATGTAGCACCATCTTGCAACATTTTTCCAACTCGATTTACAATTTCAATTTTATCTGTATATTTTCCACCATCATAAAATGAATTAGGTGTCAAATTTAAAATTCCCATTACTTTAGGTTGCGATAAATCTATAAGTTGCCCTTTACAATTGATAACTGGTTGGTGGTTGGTGGTTGGTAGTTGGTAGTTTTTCATTTATAATCTGAAATCTGCTTTCTGTTATCTCAAAATCTGTTAACTTAAAATCCAAAATCTTTATACTTAATACTTCTATCTTAATACTAAATTCTCTATTTTTGAAAATTATATACAAAGATACAATTCTAATGAAGAATACCTCAAAACAATATGATTCAATTATTGCCATTTGCAGAGAATTATATTCCAAAAAAATGAAAGATTATGGAAGTGCTTGGAGAATATTACGTTTGCCATCACTAACGGATCAAATTTTTATAAAAGCCCAAAGAATTAGAAGTTTACAAGAAAATGAAATCCGAAAAGTAGATGAAGATGAAACATCTGAATTTATCGGAATCATCAACTATTGCATTATGGCATTAATCCAAATTGACAAAGGAATTGCCGATCAACCCGATTTAGGTTTTGAAGAAGGTATAAAATTATACGACGAAAAAGTCGCTCTAACGAAAGAATTAATGGAAAACAAAAACCACGATTATGGAGAAGCTTGGAGAGATATGCGAGTGAGCAGTTTAACCGACTTGATTCTTCAAAAGTTACTTCGCGTGAAACAAATAGAAGACAATAAAGGTAAAACATTGGTTTCTGAAGGCATTGATGCTAATTATCAAGATATGATTAACTATTCCATTTTTGCTTTGATTTTGATGGGAAAAGATGTTCAATAACATCGTGATAACAAACTATTAACAAAATTTAATTTTAAATCCTTTAATTTTACGATTGAAATTTGGAATTTTTACTAATTGGAATTTAATTTTTTATGAACAAATATGCACTTTCTTGGATAATTAGAATCATAATTGCTGCTCTTTTTATTGTTTCAGCAGTTGCTAAACTTTATCCTTCACCTTATTTTGCCATTTCAACATTTGAAGTAAAACAATTATATCCTTTAGGTTTTTCTGAAAACATTGCACCCTATTTTTCAAGGTTTTTAATCGGAATTGAATTAGCTTTAGGAATCCTATTCTTATTACCTGTTAAAATCAGAAAAGTAATCACACCAGCTTCTATACTATTGTTAGCTGTTTTCACCATTCATTTGGCTTATGAAACATTCAAAACAGGTGGGAATTCTGGAAACTGTGGTTGTTTCGGAAGTTTATTACCAATGACTCCAATTGAAGCAATCATTAAAAATATTGTTGCTATTGGATTATTAATTTGGTTACTGATATTGAAAATTCCAGACACTATAAAAAGTCGTTTGTGGTTTACTTCAACTATAACTTTGGCTTCAATTCTTGGAATTTTCATGTTAGCTCCCATAAGACCAATTGAAACTCCTATTGAAAATACTACTCTTGAAGAAATTAATGCAATTGTTCCAACAGTTGAAGATTCTTTATTTACAGATTCAACTGAAATAGCTTCAGAAATAACTAAAGACACTGTAAAAAAAGTAGAAGAAATAAAAGAAGTAGTTGACGAACCAAAGCCAACAAAATCTGGTTACGCTAAATTCTATGCAGATATTGATAAAGGAAAAAAAATACTTTGCTTCTTTGCTCCAGGTTGTGATCATTGTCAACATGCAGCAAAAGAATTAACTGATTTGAGGAAAAAAAATAAAAATTTCCCTGAAGTGAAAATCATTTTCATGAATGAAGAAGCTTTCAAAATTCCTGAGTTTTTTAAAATTGCTGAAGCAACTTATCCTTATAAAGTCATTGAAATTATCCCATTTTGGAATGAACTAGGTGACAATAGAAATACTCCAGGAGTTTTCTACTTATGGAATGGAAACAAAATAAAAATGTATGACGGAATTGATGCCAATCAATTTGATGCAAAAGCATTAGAAAAAATGGTAAAACAACCTTATTCTAAAATTAAATAAGATTTTGAATCAAGTTCAGAATAACAATAAATAACACTAATCCTTGTCAAGCTGAACTTGATTCAGCTTCTAAAAACACAATAAAAATTATGAAAAAAATATATTCACTATTGATAATCGTATTCAGTTTTGCTTCTTGTTCACAAGCTCAACAAACAGAATTCAAAGAGGAGGCTTTGTCAAACACTATGAAAACTGTTGAAAATACTGATATCACTTTTCAAGAAATTTTAAAAAAATACGAAGGAAAAACTATCGTAATTGATGTTTGGGCTTCTTGGTGTTCAGATTGTATTAAAGGAATGCCTAAAGTAAAAGCTTTGCAAGAAAAATACCCTGATGTAACTTATTTGTTCATCTCAATGGATAAAAACTATGAAGCTTGGACAAAAGGAATAGAAAAATATGATGTTCAAGGAGAACACTATTTAACTTCTGACGGAATGAAAGGTGTTTTTGGAAAATCTATCAAATTAGATTGGATTCCAAGATATATGGTGGTAGACAAAACAGGAAAAATTGCTTTGTTCAAAGTAATTGAAGCTGATGACACCAAATTAATTGAAACTTTAGAGTCTTTGAAATAAAAAATAATCTGCGAATTTGCGGTAAAATAAAATAAAATGAGAAAACACATCGTTGCAGGGAACTGGAAAATGCACAAAAATAATCAAGAAACAACTGCTTTGATTGAAGAAATACTAGCAAAAAAAGGAAATAATTCAACTGAAATTATAATTGCACCAACATTTGTAAATCTTTTAACGGCTGTTGAAGAAACAAAAGGAAATGGAATTACTGTTGCTGCACAAAATATGCATCAAGCAGAAGGTGGTGCTTTTACAGGTGAAATTTCTGCTGATATGTTAACTTCAATTGGAGTCAAAACTGTAATTCTCGGACATAGTGAAAGACGTGCTTATTTTCATGAAACAGATGCTTTATTAGCGAACAAAGTTGATACAGCTCTAAAACACAACATGCGAGTTATTTTCTGCTTTGGAGAAGAATTAAAAGACAGACAAAAAGAGAATCATTTTAATATTGTAGAATATCAATTGCGTGATGCTTTATTTCATTTAGAAAAAAGCGATTGGTCAAATATTATATTGGCTTACGAACCTGTTTGGGCAATTGGTACTGGTGAAACAGCTTCTCCAGCACAAGCTCAAGAAATGCATAAATTTATTCGTACTTTAATTGATAAAGTTTACGGACACGAAGTTGCAGATAATGTGTCTATCCTTTATGGTGGAAGTGTAAAACCAGATAATGCCAAAGAAATTTTCTCAAACCCAGACGTTGATGGTGGCTTAATTGGTGGTGCAGCTTTAAAAGCTGATGATTTCTTAGCTATTGTGAATGCTTTCTAGTAAAAAATATAATTTTAAAAAAGGGTTCATGTTAAAAATGAACCCTTTTTTATTTACATCAATCTAACAGGAAATCCTATCTTTGCAAGCTTTTTAAAATTTAGAAAATGTCAAAAAACGATATCATAAAAGGAGTCTTTTTAGTGGGGTTAGGTGCAACGAGTTACGGAATGCTAGCTACATTTGTAAAATTAGCTTACCAAGAAAATTTCACTACGGCAGAAGTCACTTCAGCACAATTCATTTATGGAATCATTGGAATTTTAATCATCAATTTAGCTCAAAAACAACAAGCTAAAACTCCAGTTTTAAAAGCTTCAAAAAAGAATATTTTTCAACTAATGTTAGCTGGTACTTCTTTAGGAATGACAAGTGTTTTTTATTATTTATGTGTAAAATACATTAATGTTTCAATCGCAATTGTTCTTCTAATGCAAACCGTTTGGATGGGTGTTCTATTGGAATGGTTCTTAGACAAAAAAGCACCTTCAAAACAAAAAATAATAGCTGTTTTCGTAGTTTTTATAGGAACATTATTAGCTACTAACCTATTATATGCTGAAGTAAAAATAGATTGGAAAGGAATTTTATTCGGCATGTTAGCAGCTGCTTCTTTTACCACAACGATGTTTACCGCTAATAAAATTGCATTAGGAATTTCTTCAGCTCAAAGAAGTTTGTACATGCTTTTAGGTGGAGCAATTATTGTAGCTGGATTTGCTTTATTCACCCAAACAACACCATTCAACTTTGAAATTTTTATGAAATGGGGAATTATTTTAGCGCTTTTTGGAACCATAATTCCACCCATACTCATGAATTCTGGATTTCCAAAAACTGGTTTAGGATTGGGAAGTATAGTTTCGTCTTTAGAATTACCTGTTTCGGTTATGATGGCTTATTTTATCTTACATGAAAAAGTAATTTTTTCACAATGGATAGGTGTTTTATTAATAATTTTTGCCATTATAATTATGAATATTAACTTTAGTAAAAAGAATTAATTAAACGATTTTGATTAAATTCGTAAAAAACTAGTTATGCATTTACCTTGGCATCTATACTTAATGGCTTTAATTTATATTATTGCTGGCTTAAATCATTTTCGAAGTCCAAAACTTTATATCAAAATAATTCCACCTTATCTTCCAAATGCTTCATTAATTAATAAAGTTAGTGGTATTTTAGAAATTGTTTTTGGTATAATGTTATTTTTTAAATCAATAGCTCCAATTGGTGCAGTTGGAATAATTGTACTTCTAATTGGATTTTTTGCCACTCATTATTACATGCTACAGAATGAAAAAGCTAGTTTAAGATTGCCAAAATGGATTTTAATTCTTAGAATACCATTGCAATTTGTATTAATTTATTGGGCTTATCAATATATATAAATTATGCTAAACCTATTTCCAGAAGAAAAAATAGTTTTAAACTTACCTGATGCTGTTTTTGAGTATTATCCTAATTTCTTTTCCAAAGAAAAAGCAGATGAACTTTATAAAATATTGTATGACAAAACACCATGGCAACATGATACAATCACAGTTTATGGAAAAAATCATTTGCAACCAAGATTAACAGCTCTTTACGGAAACGAAGGAAAGCCATATAAATATTCAAATATTATAATGAATCCTCATTCTTGGAATCCAACTTTAATACATATAAAAGAATTGGTCGAAGAAAAAGCGAATCACTCTTTTACAACTGTGCTACTCAATTTATATAGAAATGAAAAGGACAGCAACGGTTGGCATGCAGATAATGAAAAAGAATTAGGCAGAGATCCAATTATTGCTTCTATTAGTTTGGGGGAAGAACGTACATTTCAACTAAAACACAACTCTAATTTAGGAGCAAAACAAAACTTAATTTTAAAACATGGTAGTTTAATTTTAATGAAAGAAGGGAGTCAAATTCATTATAAACACCAGATTCCAAAAGCAACTAATTTTAAAAAACCTAGAATAAACTTAACGTTTCGAACGATTCTGTAAAAATTTTTCAATAGAATAACAGTTTTTTACTAGATCTTTATTAAAATGTTAAAAATAATAGTTGTTTTAATAATTTGCACATTTTTTGCTAATATTGTAATAAATAACCTTTAAACCAATGTGAATTAACTTTCATAAAAATGAAAAAAAGAAAGATTTCAGAATTAGACAATGAAACTTTAGAGAGAATTGTTACTATGGCTCAAGAAGAAAAAAAACCTTATGAAGTCATCAAAGAAGAATTTGGTATCGTTGAAAATGATGTAAATGAAATTATGCGAAAAAAACTCAATAAAGAAAATTTTGAGTTATGGAAAAAGAAAGCCATTGCTGGAAAACCAAAACCAAAACCCATGAAATTTAACATTATTGAAGATGATGATTTAGACACGAAATATTACATAAAAAATAAATTTGATTAAATTTTAACGCTTGTTTATCAAGCGTTTTTTTATTTTATATCGAAATTTGTTTTATGAAAACAAAAAAATTCTCCCTAATAGAAATTGATAGAATTATAGAAATGGCTTGGGAAGACAGAACTCCTTTTGAAGCTATCAACTTTCAATTTGGAATTTCTGAACAAGAAACTATTGAAATAATGCGTTCAGAAATGAAACTTTCCAGCTTTAAAATGTGGCGAAAAAGAGTTCAAGGAAGAGCAACCAAACATGCAAAACTTCGTGCAAATGGAATTGACAGATTCAAATGTACTTTACAAAGACAAATTACCCACAATAAAATTTCTAAAAGATAGCTTTTGCATGTAACAATTTCATCATTTTACCTACTTATTATTATAAATCATAAAAAGTCAAATTAATTTTGACTGAATAATAAAGTAAAAATGAAAAAAATAATTGTAACACTTGCACTTGCGAGTTTCTTATTCAGTTGTAAAACAGGTACAAATACAACTGCAAAAAATGAAGTAGATGTTACTATTGATTTAGTTAACGTAAAAGATGACAAAGTAATGGTAAGCATCTTAGCACCAACTTTTACTACTGAAACAGCTACTTTCAACATTCCTAAAATCGTTCCTGGTACTTATTCTGATGATGATTATGGAAAATATATTGACGATGTAAAAGCGTTTGATGCTAAAGGAAATGCACTAACTGTTGCCAAATTAGATGTCAACTCTTATGCAATAAGCAACGCAACCAAACTTTCAAAAGTTACTTATTTAGTTAACGATACTTATGATATTGAAAAAGGTGGTGGTTTTGGAAATAATACAGACGTGTTTTCTCCAGCTGGAACCAACATTGATGCAGGAAAAAACTTTATGTTAAATACACATGGTTTTATTGGATATTTTACAACTAAAGAAGAAACTCCTTACAAATTAACAGTGAATCATCCAGCTTCTTTATTAGGAGTTTCTGCAATGAATGATCTAGATGCTTCTGATAGCAAAGATGTTTTCATGGCTTCAAAATATGCAACTTTGGTAGAAATGCCAATTATGTATTCAAAACCAGATTTTACATCTTTTATGGTGGATGATATGGAAATTATCATTTCTGTGTATTCTCCTTCAGGAAAATATACAGCAAAAGAAATTACTCCTTACATGGAAAACATGATGCGTGCCCAAAAGAAATTCCTAGGAAAATTCAACGCAACAAAAAAATATGCAATCTTATTATACCTTTCTAGCATGTCTCCTACAGATGCAAAAGGATTTGGAGCCTTAGAACATCCAACTTCTACAACAGTTGTTATGCCAGAAATTATGGGATTAGAAGCGTTACAAGAACAGTTAAAAGATGTGGTTTCGCATGAGTTCTTTCATATTGTAACACCTTTAACTGTGCATTCAAATGAAATTCAATATTTTGATTTCAACAAACCTCAAATGTCTGAACATTTATGGATGTATGAGGGTGTGACTGAATATTTTGCTAACTTATTTCAAGTTAATCAAGGTTTAATCGAAGAAGATGCTTTCTACGAAAGAATGGCTGATAAAATTGCTCAAGCAGCTAGCATGAACGACAACATGAGTTTTACTAAAATGAGTAAAAACGTTCTTAAAGATCCTTACAAAGATCAATATATCAATGTGTACCAAAAAGGAGCTTTAATTGCTATGTGCTTAGACATTGAAATTAGAGAAAAAAGCAACGGTCAAAAAGGTATTTTACAATTAATGCAAGATTTATCTAATGAATACGGAACTAAAAAAGCATTCAAAGATGATGAGTTATTCGCTAAAATCACAGAATTAACTTATCCTTCTGTTGGTGCTTTCTTAAACAAATATGTGGCTGGTGAAACTCCTATTCCTTACGCAGATTATTTTGCAAAAATGGGTGTAACAGAAGCTAAAATTGAAGCAACTGGAAATCCGTTTTTAGTAGGTGGAAATCAACCAATTATTTCATACAAACCTGATACAAAAGAATTTTTCTTTTTACCTGAAATTGAAATCAATGCTTTTATGAAAGAATTAGGCTTGAAAAACAATGATGTAATTGTTGAAATTAATGGAGAAAAACAAGATTTAAACAACATTAACCAAACAGTTGTTGCTGCTTTTGGCTGGAAAGATGGAGATGCTATTACTATGAAAATAAAACGTGATGGTAAAGAAATGGACATCAAAGGAAAAGTAGTAATGCCTAAAGAAATCAAAGAAGGTTATATGGCAACTGATGATAGTAAAAAAGCTTTACGCGAAGCTTGGTTAAAAGGCTAAAAGACTTATGTTTACTAATAAACGATTTTGATATCAAAAATAGTTGAAATTGATTTTTGAAATTGACATTGTACTTGAAAATCCTCAATTTACATAGTATTTTGAGGATTTTTTGTTTATTTTCGTCACTTAATTTATAAAAATGAGAAACGCACCTTTTTTTACAGATGATACTATAGTTTTTGGAATATTAATGCTCTTATTAGGCTTTGTCTTTTACACATCAGCTAAAGAGGATGGATTTTGGAAAAAATTCTATGGAATAGTTCCTGCACTTCTAATGTGTTATTTATTACCAGCCATTTTAAATTCTTTTAATATCATTTCACCAGAATGGATCACTATCAACGAAGCAGGTGAAGAAATAGAAAAAAGCTCAAATGTATATTTTATTGCTAGTCGCTATTTATTACCAGCAGCTTTGGTTTTAATGACAATAAGCATCGATTTAAAAGCTTTATTAAATTTAGGCCCAAAAGCATTAATCATCTTTTTTGCTGGAACTATTGGAATTGTTTTTGGTGGTCCAATTGCTATTCTTTTAATATCAATTGTTTCTCCTGAAACTGTTGGTGGAGCTGGACCAGATGCTGTTTGGAGAGGGCTTTCAACCATTGCTGGAAGTTGGATTGGTGGTGGAGCCAATCAAGCAGCTATGTTGGAAATTTTTAAATATAATTCCCAAAAATATGGGGCTATGGTTCTAGTAGATATTGTGGTAGCTAATCTCGGAATGGCTTTTCTTTTATATGGAATTGGCAAAAAAGAAATCATCAACAAATGGTTAAAAGCTGATAATTCTTCTGTGCAAGAATTACAAGACAAAGTATCTAATTATCAAGAAAGTGTCAAAAGAAATCCATCTCTAAATGATTATATGATCATCTTAGCAATTGCCTTTTTTGCAGTAGCATTATCTCATTTTGGAGCTGGTGTTTTAAGTACGTTCTTTAAAAATAATTTTGAAAGTGTTAATGATGTTACAAGCTTTGCTTCTACTTTTGGAGGTGAATTCTTTTGGATGATTACCATCGCAACCATAATCGGAATTTCTTTATCATTCACACCTTTAAAATCATATGATGGTGCTGGAGCAGGAAAAATTGGAAGTATATTTATCTACATTTTAGTAGCTTCTATAGGAATGAAAATGGATTTAGGTTCAGTTATGGACAATCCAGGATTAATTATAGTGGGTGTTGTTTGGATGTTGATTCACTTCATCATCATTTTCACTGTTGCCAAATTAATAAAAGCACCTTATTTCTTTATTGCAGTTGGAAGTCAAGCTAATGTGGGTGGAGCTGCTTCTGCACCTGTTGTCGCTTCAGCCTTTCATCCTTCTTTGGCAAGTGTTGGAGTTTTATTAGCTATTTTTGGATATGTTGTAGGAACTTATGGAGCAATCTTTTGTGCTTATTTAATGGAAATAGCCTCTCCATAATAAAACAGATTAAAAGGTTTGAATTTAAAAGTCTAAAGGTGTTTGTAAAAAACTTTAACCTCTTTCATAATCTCTGAAAATCTCATCTCTGAAAATCCGTAAACTAAAAAAAACAATTACTTTTGAAAAATAAATTAAAACAAAAAATGTCAAAAAAAATTATCTTATTAGCTCTTATATGTATTAGTCTTGCTTGTTGCAATGAAGATAAAAAAGAAAACTCCAACCTACATTTAACAGGTAATATTGAGGGCTTGAGTCAAGGAAAATTATACATACAACAAGTACAAGATTCAAGTTTAGTAGTTCTAGATAGCATCATGATTAAAGGAGATTCAAAATTTGATTCGTATCTAAATATTGAAAGCCCAGAAATGCTTTATTTATTTTTAGACAGAGGACAAACCAATTCTATTGACAATAACTTACCTTTCTTTGCAGAACCAGGTGAAATGCATATTGAAACCACATTAAATTCATTTTTTGCTGATGCTAAAATAACAGGTTCTAAAAACCATGATTTATATGTTGAATTTACTAAAATGAGAAGCAAATTCAATGAAAAGAGTATGGATTTAGTGGAAAAAGAATTAGAAAATTTAAAAATAAAGAACAAAAACAACATAGATAGTATTTCATCTGAAGCGAATAAACTTACCCGTAAAAAATACTTATACGTTGCTAATTTTGCATCTTTACATGGAGATAAAGAAATTGCTCCTTTTTTAGCTCTTTCAGAGATAGCTGATATCAACATAAGATATTTAGACACCATTGATTCAAAGATGAACCCTGAAGTCGCAAAATCAAAATATGGAAAGATGCTGAAGTCATATATTGAAGAACGAAAAAAATCAGAAACTAAAGAATAAACTAAAACGAATAAAAAAGCTCCTAAATTAAAAATAATTTAGGAGCTTTTTATTTACAAACAACTGAAGTCTAACATTAAGAATTTCATAAAAACAAAAAAGAGGAAAGCTTTCACTTTCCTCTTTACATTTGAGCCGGCGGAGGGACTCGAACCCACGACCTGCTGATTACAAATCAGCTGCTCTAGCCAGCTGAGCTACGCTGGCAACTCAAATTTCGAGTGCAAATATAAGTTTGTATTTTTAATTTCCAAACAAAAATTACACTTTTTTTTGTATTTTTTTTTATTTCAATTCGTTTACTTGGGCAACAAACTGATTTGCAGCTTCTTCGTATTCTGAACGAATTTGTTTGAAATGTGCTTTTTTGTTTTCTACGTTCTTAACATTAGCTTTTGACATCAATCCATCAAATTTTTCATAGATACTATCTACTAATTTATCTGACTCTTCAGTTGGTTTTCCACCATTAGTCATTTCCCAAACGTAAACGATATTTACAATATCTCCTAAAACGTAGTTGATTTCTTTTTTCAAGTTTTTAACGCTTGCCATTTTTTCTTATTTTAAAATTTGATGCAAAATTACATAATATATTTGTGAAACAGCAAATTAAATAGAAATTTCTAGTAGTGTTGCATTTCCTTTTAACTTTATTTTATCTAAAATTGCAGGCAACAGAACAGTGTCTCCCATTTTATAGGTGGTAATTGAATCATTATATTCAATTTCAAATGCTCCTTTTGTACACATTAAAACCGTAAAAGCTTCTTTAGTTTTTTCCCAATTATATACCTCAACTAACGGAATTATGTTTGTTTTAAAGTAAGCACAATCAACAATATTATTACTTGTGTTTATTTTAGTATCATATTCTATTTGAGATTTTGTAGTTTTATAATTTATAGCTTCCAAAGCTAATTCAGTATGCAATTCTCTTTTTACACCATTGACATCTTCTCTATCAAAATCATAAACTCTATAAGTAATATCACTAGTTTGTTGGATTTCTGCAATAACAATTCCAGCTCCAATAGCATGAATGGTTCCTGTTTCTAAAAAGAAAACATCTCCAACTTTTACCTCAACTTGTTTTAAAATTGAAACTAAGTTTTTTCTATCTAATTCTTTTTGGTATTCTTCTGGATTAGAGTCTTTTTCAAATCCAACGATAATTTTAGCACCTTCATCGACTTGCATCACATACCACATTTCGGTTTTACCAAAAGAATTGTGACGTTTTTTGGCTAATTCATCATTAGGATGCAATTGAATAGACAAATCTTGTTTAGCATCTAAAAACTTAAACAATAAAGGAAATTCTGTACCAAAACGAGTAATTGTTTCTGAACCTAAAAATTCATTAGGATATAGTTGTATCAGTTCATTGACATTCTTGCTTTTAAAAACACCATTTTTAACAACACTAACATCGTTTGGAACAGTTGATAATTCCCAGCTCTCTCCTGTACTATCAGAAGCAATAGGTTTGTTTAAATAGGTTTTTAATTTTGTACCACCCCAAATACGTTCTTTTAGAATGGGTTCAAATGTTAATGGATAAAATTTCATAAATTTCTTTTTTCAATGCAAATATCAATAAAATTAACCTATTCGTTTAAGTTCTTCGACAAATAGTTTAGTTTGATAGATAAACAAAATATAAGTAGGGTTTAAATCATTTGATATTTCGCACAATATCCAAAGCATGTTCAATATGAACAGTTGCTTTTATACTGTTAAAAACAGAAACAATTTTTCCTTCTTTATCAATGATATAAGTAACTCTTCCTGGCAATAACCCAAAAAAATGAGTAGGAACACCAAATAAATTTCTTATTTTTTTTCTCTCATCCGATAATAATATAAAAGGTAATTTATGTTTTTGTGCAAATTTATCATGTGACTCTTCAGAATCTCCACTTACTCCAATTACTTCAGCTCCTAAATCTTGAAAATCTTGGTATTGATCTCTAAAACTACAAGCTTGAGTGGTACAACCTGGTGTATTGTCTTTTGGATAAAAATAAATAACCAAAGGCTTTCCCAAATAATTGGACAATTCAAACTTTTCACCAGATTGAGTTTTGGCTTTGAAGTCTGGAACAATATCTCCTTCTTTTAATGCCATATTAGTTTCCTTTATAAGTTACAAAGTTTCTAGGAGTTTCATACAAAACAACTTCTAAATCATTTTTTGATTCAATATGTGGTCGCAATTTATTCCAAATAACAACTGCTATATTTTCAGCTGTTGGATTTAAATCTTTAAATTCTGGAACTTCAACATTCAAATTTTTATGATCAAATGCGTTTTCAATGTGTTCCTTAATTAATTCTGAAAGTATTTTGACATCAACCACAAAACCTGTTTCTTTATCAATTTCTCCTGTTACACTGACGATTAATTCATAATTATGACCATGAAAATTGGGATTATTACATTTTCCAAAAACAATATCATTTTTTTCCATGGACCAATCTTTACGATACAATCGATGAGCTGCATTAAAATGGGCTTTTCTTGAAACAGTGACTTGCATTGATGGTAATGATTTTAAGTGATAGTTTATAGAGTTTGACTTTCTAAATAATGATAGAATTTATCAAAGATAATTTTAAACCAAACAGTATAAATTTCAGGATGAAGTAACATATCTTCTTTAATATCTTCAATTTTCATCCATTTCCAACTTTCAACTTCTTCTTTGTTTATGTTTGGCTCTTCATTGGAATAACCAATCATCACATGGTCTAATTCATGCTCTGTTAAACCATTGTCAAAAGGTGCTTTATAAATAAAATGAAACAGCTCTTTTAAATTTGTTTCAAAACCCATTTCTTCTTTCAAACGTCTTTTTCCAGCCTGAATATTTGATTCACCTGCTCTTTGATGACTACAACAGGTATTGGTCCATAATAAAGGTGAATGATACTTGTGTGAAGCACGTTGTTGTAGCATAACTTCATTTTTATCATTCAAAATAAACACAGAAAAGGCACGATGTAACAAGGCTTGCTCATGTGCTGCCATTTTATCCATTAAACCTAAAGGTTCATCGTTGATATCTACTAATATTACTTTTTCTTCAATCATAGCTTTTAATTCCTTTCAAAAATACGAAAAAAGTAGCATTTTCAAAGGTGAAAATAATTTTAGTAAAAGTTTAACGGCTGTTGAATTATAGTTTTAGAGATTCTGCTATTTTTAAGGCACACTTTTCACCATCTATAGCTGCAGAAATAATTCCACCAGCATAACCTGCTCCTTCTCCACAAGGATATAACCCTTTAATTTGAACATGTTCTAAAGATTGATTATCTCTGGGAATACGAACTGGTGAAGAGGTTCTGCTTTCTGGAGCATGTAAAATTGCTTCATTTGTAAAATAACCTTTCATTGATTTTCCAAAATGTGTAAAACCTTCTCGCATAGTTTGTGTTAGAAAATCTGGAAAAACTTCTCCTAACTCTACAGATGTTGTGCCAGGAACATAAGAGGTTTTTGGTATTGATGACGAAACTTTCTTTTGAGTAAAATCTATCATACGCTGAGCGGGAACTTTTTGGGTTTCTCCAGCTAGTTGCCATGCTTTTTGCTCAATGGCTTTTTGAAATTCCATACCTGCTAAAGCCCCAAATTTTTTATACGGTTGAAAATCTTCTAATTTTAATTCAACCACAATTCCAGAATTAGCTGTTGCTTGATCTCTTTTTGATGGCGACCAACCGTTTGTTACTACTTCACCAGGACTTGTTGCACATGGAGCAATTACTCCACCGGGACACATACAGAATGAATACATTCCACGACCTGCAACTTGTTTTACAATGGAATAAGGTGCTGGTGGCAAAAATTCTCCACGAAAATCACAAGAATATTGAATTTTATCAATCAAATCTTGTGGATGTTCTGCTCTTACTCCTAATGCAAAAGGCTTGGCTTCAATGAAAATTTCTTTTTGATGTAATAATTCAAAAATATCTCTAGCTGAATGTCCTGTAGCTAAAATGACTTTATTAGATGCAATTGAAGTTCCATCGTGTAAAACTACTCCTTGAATTTCATTGTTTTTTATGGTAAAATCTGTAACTCTTTTCTCAAATAAAACTTGTCCACCACATGCTATTATTTTATCACGAATATCTTGTATAATTTGTGGTAGTTTATTAGTTCCTATATGTGGATGAGCTTCAACTAATATCTCTGAAGTTGCTCCAAAAGCGACTAAAAGTTGTAAAATTCTATCAACATCACCACGTTTTTTGCTTCTTGTGTAAAGTTTCCCATCTGAATAAGTTCCTGCTCCTCCTTCACCAAAACAATAATTGGAATCTTCATTGACAATTCCGTCTACATTTATGGCTTTTAAGTCTCTTCTTCTGCCTCTAACATCTTTACCTCTTTCAATTACCATTGGTTTTAAACCCAATTCAACTAATTGTAAGGCTGCAAATAATCCGGCTGGTCCAGCTCCAACAACAATAACTTCTTGTTTATTGGAAACGTTTGGATAATTAGGTAATTTAATTTCAGTTTCAACAAAAGTCTCATTTTGTAAATAAACTTGTCCTTTGATATTGAATTTAATAGCCTTTTGACGAGCATCAATCGAACGTTTTTGAACCACAACTTTTTGAATATCTTTAAAAGAAATATGCAATTGTTTAGCCGCAGCTTGTTTCAACAAATCTTCATTGGCAGCTACTTCAGGTGAAACTTGAAATTGGAGTTCTTTTGGCATTTTATTAGATATTCAGTTTATATTTTAGAAAAATAATTATGCAAAAATAGTGATTTGATTTTTGACTTTGTAACTTTGATTTTTTGAAAATAAAAATATGCGAAAAATAAAGTTAATTTGGGATTTTAGAGGAGAAGTTGCTGCAAAAACAGCCGAACATCATGAAATTCATTTGAAAGAATTTATAGAGGCTGAAAAATTAGGTTTAAACATCACAGGTTTTGAAATACTAAACGAAATGCATACTATAGCTTTTATGGTTGTGGATGAAAAAGACATGATAATGGTCCGTGATGCTTTGAAACCTCATCGTGGAGAAGTTTTTGAATGAAATTTCAAAAAAAAAAAATCCAAATACCAAAGTTGATTATTTGGAATTTGGATTTTTAAATGTTTTAATTTCTATTTCTAAAATTAATTTGCAACTTCACTTATAAACTTAATTCGCATTAAGCGTAATTCTTCTGTATCATAATCCCCATCAAATTCTTTAAGTGCTGCATCTATCTTGTCAGATTCAGATTCCATGAAGTATTCATGAATTTCTTCTTGTTGATCATCATCTAAAATATCATCAACCCAATATTTTATATTTAATTTAGTTCCAGAATAAACTATTTGTTCCATTTCTTTTAGCAAATCATCCATAGACAAACCTTTGGCTTTTGCAATGTCATCCAAAGCTAACTTTCTATCCACATTTTGAATAATATAAAGTTTTAAACCTGAGTTTGCTCCAGTAGATTTAACCACTAAGTCATCTGGACGAGTGATATCGTTATCCTCAACATATCTGTTTATTAAAGAAACAAATGGACTTCCATATTTTTTAGCTTTTCCTTCTCCAACACCGTGAATATTACTTAATTCTTCAATAGAAATTGGATATTTCAAAGCCATATCTTCTAAAGAAGGATCTTGAAAAATCACAAAAGGAGGAACTCCTAATTTTTTAGCTTCTTTTTTACGAAGGTCTTTTAACATGGCCATTAATGCCTCATCAGCTGTTCCTGTAGATTTTGAAGCAGTAACGATAGCATCATCTTCAACTTCATTATATTCATGATCTTCTGACATCATAAAAGAAACTGGCTTTTTCAAATAAGCTTCTCCTTTTTTACTAAGTTTTAAAACACCATAACTCTCTATGTCTTTATTTAGCAATCCATCCACTAAAACTTGACGAATCAAAGCCATCCAATATTTTTCATCGAAAGCTTTTCCTTTACCAAAGTAAGGTTGTAAATCAATTTTTTGAGCTTTTATGATAGCGTTTATTTTTCCAACTAAGGCAAAAATTAACTCTTTTGACTTGAATATTTGTTTAGTGTCTTTTACCATATTCAGTAAAATAACCACTTGATCTTGTGCTTCGACTTTTTTCTTTGGATTTCGAACATTATCATCCATGTCTGCTCCTTCTCCATTTACATCGTCAAATTCTTCTCCAAAATAATGCAATAAGAATTTTCTACGACTCATCGATGTTTCCGCATAAGCCACAACTTCTTGCAACAAAGCAAATCCAACTTCTTGCTCTGCCACAGGTTTTCCTGACATAAATTTTTCTAATTTCTCAATGTCTTTATATGAATAGTAAGCCAAACAATGACCTTCTCCTCCATCTCGACCAGCACGACCTGTTTCTTGGTAATAACTTTCTAAAGATTTAGGAATATCGTGATGAATTACAAAACGAACATCTGGTTTGTCAATTCCCATTCCAAAAGCAATTGTAGCTACCACAACCTCAACATCTTCCATCAAAAACATATCTTGATGTTTAGCTCTAGTTTTAGCATCTAAACCAGCATGATAAGGCACAGCAGAAATTCCGTTTACTTGTAGAACTTGTGCAATTTCTTCCACTTTTTTTCTACTTAAACAATAAATCACTCCAGATTTCCCTTTGTGTTGTTTGATGAATCGAATGATATCTGACTCAACATTTTTAGTTTTAGTACGTATTTCATAAAATAGATTAGGCCTATTAAAAGATGCTTTAAAAACATTGGCATTTGACATTTCAAGATTTTTCAAAATATCTTCTTGTACCTTAGGAGTAGCAGTAGCTGTTAATCCTATGATTGGTATGTCTCCTAAAAGTTTAATTATATTTCTAAGATTTCTATATTCTGGTCTAAAATCATGTCCCCATTCCGAAATACAATGGGCTTCATCAATGGCTACAAATGAAACTGGAACTTCATTGAAAAATTGAATATAATCTTCTTTAGCTAAAGACTCTGGTGCAACATATAGTAACTTGGTAACACCTGATCGTATATCGCTTTTAACTTGATTGATTTCCGTTTTGGTCAGTGAAGAATTTAAAACATGAGCAATTCCATGTTCAGAACTAATACTTCTCATGGCATCTACTTGATTCTTCATCAAAGCAATCAAAGGAGAAACAACAATAGCTGTTCCTTCTAACACCAAAGCAGGAAGTTGATAACACAATGATTTTCCACCACCTGTTGGCATAATTACAAAGGTATTGTTTCCAGTAATGATACTTTTTACAACACCTTCTTGTAATCCTTTAAATTGATTAAATCCAAAATACTTTTTTAACTCTTTATGCAAATCTATTTCGGTTGATTTCATTCTTATATGTGCATTTAATTTTTTGAAGGACACTCATATTGAATTTCATAAAAAAATGATGTAAATTTTATACTTAACAATTTCTTATGTATTAATATGATTTTGCCTAAATTTGCAATTATAAATATACAACTTTCTTTAAAAAACAAAAAAAAATTAAATAATAAATTTTGAACACATCCGAAACCATCTTATTTAACGCAAAAAAAACAATACTAGCTGAAAGCGAAAGCATTGCATTATTAGTAAATTATTTAACCGCTGATTTTGCCCATAGTGTTGAAAAAATTTTCAATTGCAAAGGAAGAGTAATCATAACAGGAATAGGCAAAAGTGCTATCATTGCTCAAAAAATAGTAGCTACTTTAAACTCAACAGGTACACCTTCAATGTTTTTACATGCTTCTGAAGCTGTTCATGGTGATTTAGGAATGTTATTGAAAGAGGATATCATTATATGTATCTCTAAAAGTGGAAATAGTCCAGAGATAAAAGTTTTAGTGCCTTTATTAAAACGCTTTGGCAACACTTTAATTGGAATGACAGCCGATTTAAATTCGTTTTTAGGAAAAGAATCACATCATATTTTGCATGCTCATGTAGACAGTGAAGCTTGTCCAAATAATTTAGCTCCAACAAATTCTACTACAGCACAACTTGTATTAGGAGATGCTTTAGCGGTTTGTTTAATGGAAATGCGAAATTTTAAAAGTGAAGATTTTGCCATTTATCATCCTGGTGGAGCTTTGGGTAAAAAATTATTACTTCGTGTGAAAGATATGTTAGATACAACTCACACTCCTCAAGTCAGTCCTGAAGCTAGTATTAAGAAAGTCATTATGGAAATTTCTGAAAAACGTTTGGGTGTAACTGCTGTTGTTGAAAACAATCAAGTAATTGGTATAATAACGGATGGTGATATTCGTAGAATGTTGAATGAGAGAGATACTTTTGCTGACTTATCGGCAAAAGATATTATGACCAAAAATCCAAAAAATATCTCTTCATCAATTTTAGTTAGCGAAGCCTTAAATGTTTTGGAAAACAATGCTATCACTCAGTTGGTTGTAATTGATGAAGGAACTTACAAAGGAATCATTCACTTACACGATATTCTTAAAGAAGGAATTGTATAATGGCTAAGAAGAATATAGCAGAAATGTCATTTTTGGATCATCTAGAAGAATTAAGATGGTTATTGATAAGAAGTACAATTGCTATTTTAGTATTTGCAGGTGCTTCCTATTTTTTCATTGATTATATTTATAGTGAAATTTTATTTGGACCAAAGAATCCAAAATTTATCACCTATCAATTCTTTTGCAACATATCAAATTCTTTTGGTTTTGAAGATTCTGGAATTTGCAATGCAGAAATGCCTTTTATCATTCAAAATACCGATATGGGTGGACAAGTCTCTTTCATGATTTGGACTTGTATCACAGTTGGTTTTATAGTAGGATTTCCTTTTATTTTATGGGAAATTTGGAAATTTATCAGTCCAGCACTTTATGACAAAGAGAAAAAATATGCTGTCCTATTTATAGTAGTTTCCTCGTTATTATTCTTTTTAGGGGTTTTATTCGGTTATTTTATCATAACACCTTTATCTGTTTATTTCTTTGGTTCTTTTTCAGCCAGTCCAGAAATTGTCAATGAATTTAACTTAGAATCTTATACAGGAATGATAAAAACATCGGTTTTAGCCAGTGGATTGATTTTTGAATTACCTATTTTGATTTACTTTTTAACCAAATTGGGATTAGTAACACCTGAATCCCTTAAAAAATATAGAAAATACACTTTAATTATAGTATTAATTCTTTCTGCAATCATAACTCCACCAGATATTATTAGTCAAATTATTGTTGCTATTCCAATCATGTTGTTATATGAAATCAGTATTTTAATTAGTGGTGTTGTAGTAAAAAGAGAACTTAAACAAGCATAAAAATGGCAAATGTAGTAGAAGAGTTTAATGAGTATCGTTCAAAAATGAATGAGAAATTATTGGCAGACAATAATAAAATAGTAAAGCGTATTTTTAATTTAGATACGAATGCTTACGCTGAAGGAGCTTTGGATGTTAAAACAAAAGAACTATTAGGATTAGTAGCTTCAACGGTTTTAAGATGTGATGATTGCATCAAATACCATTTAGAAACGGCTTACAAAAACGGAATTTCAAAAGAAGAAATGATGGAAGCCATGGGAATTGCAACCTTAGTTGGTGGAACTATCGTAATTCCTCATTTAAGAAGAGCTTATGAATTCTGGGAAGCCCTTGAGGAAACTAAATAATTGTTAATTCGTTTAACTGTTAAATTGTTTATTTGTTTATTTGTAGCTCAATGCCTTTTAAACTCATAACCTTTTAAACTCATAATCTAAACTATGAAACTTAGAGCAGAAAATTTAATCAAAACCTATAAAAAAAGAAGTGTTGTAAAAGGCATTTCTGTAGAAGTGAATCAAGGTGAAATTGTGGGTCTTTTAGGTCCAAATGGTGCTGGAAAAACAACTTCTTTTTACATGATTGTAGGTTTGGTAAAACCAAATAGTGGAAATATCTATCTTGATGATATGAATATTACCAACTTTCCAATGTACAAACGTGCTCAAAATGGAATTGGTTATTTGGCTCAAGAAGCTTCTGTTTTTAGAAAATTGAGTATTGAAGATAACATTTTGAGTGTACTGCAATTGACTAATAAAACCAAAGAAGAACAAGAAGCAAAAATGGAAGAATTGATTGCTGAATTTTCTTTGGAACACATCAGAACGAATCGTGGTGATTTGCTTTCTGGTGGAGAACGTCGTCGTACGGAAATTGCTAGATGTTTAGCAACTGATCCAAAATTTATTTTGTTAGACGAACCTTTTGCTGGAGTTGACCCTGTAGCTGTAGAAGATATTCAGAGAATTGTAGCTCAATTGAAAAATAAAAATATCGGAATTCTAATAACCGACCATAACGTTCAAGAAACATTAGCAATTACCGATAAAACCTATTTGATGTTTGAAGGTGGAATTTTAAAAGCTGGAATTCCTGAAGAATTAGTAGAAGATGAAATGGTGAGAAGGGTTTATTTAGGCCAAAACTTTGAATTGAGAAAAAAGAAGTTAGAGTTTTAGTTTTTTGGATATAGGTTATAGGTTATAGGTTATAGGTTATAGGTTATAGGTTATAGGTTATAGGATTGGTTTTGATTTAGCTTTTGACGTTACAATATTTTTTTAATTTCTCTAATTTCTAAGATCTGTGTTCCAAAAATCCTACTTCACACAATTTTCAATAAATTCTAGTTTAATTCCATCAAAAACATTTACATCTACTAAACCATCAATTCCATTTACTTGTGCTTTTTCAGTGAATTGCCACAAAAGCCAATCGCTATCCATTTCTTTTCTCCAAAAATTATAATTGGCTATCCAAAACGGATATTCTGAAAATTCATCTTTTAAGAAATCAGTGTAATAACTCTCTCCAGAATAAATAATGGGTTTTACTTTATAATGTTTTTCAATTTTTGTCAACCATCTTTTTAATCCTACTTTTAAGCTATCAATGGATTGAGTTTCTGGTAATTTTTCAATATCTAAAATGGGTGGTAAATCTCCTTTAGACAACTTCACTGTTTTAATAAAATTTTCTGCTTGGAGTAACGAATTTTCGTTGGGACGATAATAATGATAAGCTCCACGAATGTATTTTCCTTTGGTATTTTTCCAATTGTACTTAAACTTTTCGTCTACTTTATCTTTCCCAGCTGTGGAACGAACAATCACAAAATCAACTACAAAGTCACCGTTAATTTGCTTCAATTCTGACCAATCAATGTCTCCTTGATATTGAGAAACATCAATTCCAATAGTTTTTTCTTTGTATGTTGACAAAACCTCATAAATTCGAATGTCATGTAACTCTCTGTCTTTTGGAGATAGTACATTGGAATGTTTTGATTTATAACCCAAATAATACAAAACACCATCACGATATTGATAAGCCACAATAGCCAGCATGACAAACAACAACGCTAAAACAGAAAACACCACTAATTTGGTTAGTGATGTTTCTTTATTTTTTTTAGTTCGTTTAACTGTTGCTTTCTTTTTAGCCAATTGCTGGTTTCGATTTTGAATTGATAA
The DNA here is from genome assembly GCF_042652765.1 of Flavobacterium ponti. Lineage (NCBI taxonomy): Bacteria > Pseudomonadati > Bacteroidota > Flavobacteriia > Flavobacteriales > Flavobacteriaceae > Flavobacterium > Flavobacterium ponti. The sequence goes on along the minus strand of NZ_JBHSGW010000004.1, from coordinate 161,998 downwards.
TAACTGACAAAAGTATATAAGATAAAACTATTATAGGAATAGCTATAAAATCAAGAAACAAGAACATTAGCACAGCAAAACCCATAAATAAATATTGCAATTTGGCTTCGTTCCAACTGAAAGATTTTAGCTTCAATGAAAACAATGGAATATTGGCATTTAAGAAATAAGCACTTAAAAATGTAATAAACATCAATACATAAGGGTTATTTAACAAATCAAAAATCCATTCATAAGCTCCATAAAACTGAATCATTGGAATACTCATGATAAACAAAGCATTGGCTGGTGTTGGCAAACCTATAAAAGAATCAATTTGACGTTTATCAATATTAAATTTAGCTAACCTATAAGCTGATGCTATCGTAATTAAAAACCCAAAATAAGGAACAATTCCCATGTAAAAAGTTTCTTCAGTAACGTTGTAAGCAGTTTGGTTCATTTGAATGGTTTCAATCAATCGAAACATCATCAAACCTGGCACTACTCCACTAGTTACCATATCTGCCAAAGAATCCAATTGCAATCCTAATTCACCTGATACATTAAGTTTTCTCGCAAAAAAGCCATCCCAAAAATCAAAGAAAATCCCTAAACAAACAAAAATAAATGCTTCGTCATAATAACCTTTAAAAATGGCAATTATAGCTAGCAAACCACTAGAAAGATTTAATAAAGTTATAAAATTGGGGATGTGTTTTTTAATTTCCATAATCGTTTACTCATATTTATAGCAAATGTAATACAATAAGTTAATACTTTTAGAGTTTAGTAATTAAGAATTTTATTCGATATTTGTAAAAAAATCAATTGCATTGAAAAAGTTAGTTGTAATTATCCTCATATTACTTCCAGTATTGGTATGGAGTCAAGCTGTGCGAAAATATTCAAATGAATTTTTAAGCATTGGTGTTGATGCAGCTGCTTTGGGAATGAGCAATGCAGTTGTGGCAAGTACTGGTGATGTGAATTCTGGGTATTGGAATCCAGCTGGTTTATTGAAATTAGAAGACAAACAAGTATCCATCATGCACGCGAGTTATTTTGCCAATATTGCACAATATGATTACGCGGCTTTTGGAATGCCAATTGATGATAGAAGTGCCTTTGGAGTTTCATTAATCCGTTTTGGAGTGGACGACATCTTAAACACAACACAATTAATCGACAGCCAAGGAAATATTGATTACAATAGAATTTCGCTATTTTCTACAGCTGATTATGCTTTAACAGTTTCTTATGCACGAGCTTTACCCATTGAAGGTTTTAATTATGGTGTAAATGCTAAAGTGGTTCGAAGAATTATTGGAGATTTTGCCAATTCTTGGGGTTTTGGTTTTGACTTTGGATTGCAGTTTGAAAGTGACAATGAATGGAAAGTGGGTTTGATGTTGAGAGACATCACTACAACCTACAACACTTGGACTATTAATGAAGAAGAATACCAAAAAATAAAAGATGCTGTTCCTGGTGAAAATCAAGATTTACCGGAAACTAGTGAAATAACCTTACCAAAAGCACAATTAGGAATTTCTAAAAAGTTTGAATTCCATAATGAAATGAGTCTTTTGGCTGCTGGAAATTTGAACATGCAATTTGCTCAAACTAATGATATCATTTCTACAAAAGCTGTCAGTATTGATCCTGCTTTAGGTTTTGAATGGGGTTATACGGATTTGGTTTTCTTAAGAGCTGGTGTTGGAAATTTTCAACAAATCACTCAAATTGACGATTCAAAAAAATTAAGCTTTCAACCTAATATTGGTGTTGGTTTTAAATATAAAGGAATTCAAGTGGATTATGCTTTGACGGATTTAGGAGATCAAAGTGCTGCTTTGTATTCCAATATTTTTTCATTGAAAGTCGATTTGGATATTTTTAGCAGATAGTTGTTAGAAGTTAGAAAATTATTAAAAAATATGACTCGAAAAATACTTACTTTATTTTTTTTTATTCTTTTTCTTACAGGATATTCTCAAACTGTCCCATTATCTAACAATGCTGAAGTTTCCATTATAACCATTGGAACTGCTTCACCTTCTTACGCACTATACGGTCACACAGGAATTCGTTTTACGGACATTTCTACTAATCTTGATGTAGTGTTTAATTATGGTGCTTTTGACTTTGACACTCCTAATTTCATGCTGCGATTTGTGAAAGGTGATTTGCAATATTTTGTAACGAGTAATACTTATGCTGACTTTGAATACAGTTACAGATACGAAAACCGAAGTATCTATGAACAAAAGCTTGATTTACCTATTGATAAAATCCGAACTTTATACACAGAAATAAATAATTCTTTAACTTCAGACGAACGTTTTTATACCTATAAATTTATAGATAAGAATTGTACAACTATGGTTATTGATAAAGTCAATGAAGCCCTAGGAAAAAAAGTAATAGATTTTCAAAAACCTCAAGAGAAGACCTATAGAAGTGTTTTATTTCCTTATGCTAACGAGCAGTTTTTTCAGCAATTGGGAATCAATATTATTTTTGGAACCAAAGTAGATCAAGAGGCTTCTAAATTGTTTCTTCCATTAGATTTGATGCAAGAATTAAAAACAATCACCTACAACGGAAAGCCTTTAGTAAAAGAAACAACAACTGTTTTTGAAGCACAAAAAGAAAATTCTGGTTTTAATTTTTTTGATTCTATTTATTTACTAATTGTAGTACTTGGAATTATAGTTGTACTAAATAATCAAAAAGTGATTTCAATCTATTTTATAGTATTAGGATTACTTGGTTTATTTTTTAGTTTGATTGGATTATATTCTTTTCATGAAGAAGTACTTTGGAATTATAATGTTTTACTATTTAATCCTTTTTATCTGGTATTTCTTTATTTTCACAACAGAAATAATATAATTAAAGCCAAAAGAGTAAAATGGTTAATTCTGTTGATGTTGGTTATTTATGTGATTGTAGTACTAAACAAAGTCTATTTTATTTCTGTATTACCAATAATCATTGCAAATTTTATTCTATTACTAAGAATTAGAATACAATCAACTAACTAATTTTGAATTACTAATAAAAAATCAAAACCTTCGCAATTCATAATTCGTAATTCGTAATTAAAAAAACTACTGTCCTTTGTAAAACAAAACCGTTCCAATAGTTTTTATCAAAACATTAATGTCTAAGAAAACACTTCTATGTTTAATGTAGAATAAATCATATTGTAATTTTATCAAAGCATCATCAATAGTATCTGTGTAAGCATGATTTACTTGTGCCCAACCTGTTAAACCTGGTTTAATCACATGACGCGTTTGATAGAAAGGTAATTTTTCTGCAATTTGCTTTACGAATATTGGTCGTTCTGGTCTTGGTCCAACAATTGACATATCTCCTTTTAAAATATTGATAAATTGAGGAAATTCATCTAATCTTGTCTTACGCAAAAATTTTCCAAATGGTGTAATTCTACTGTCATTTGTTGTTGCAAAAACAGCTCCATGTTTTTCAGCATCTTTCACCATAGTTCTAAGTTTATAAATCGTGAAATTGATGTTGTTTTTACCAACTCTTTCTTGTGTGTAAAAAAATGGTCCTCTGTTCCAAAGTAAATTAAAAAATAATAGTATAGGTGAGATTAGCAATCCAATTGAAATTCCAATGAGCGAAAAGAGAATATCAATAAATCGAGTTACAGTCAAATAAAACTTATTTTGATTACTTCTGCTAAAGGGAAAATACTTGTAAAAATCTTTAGACAAATAAGTTACGGGTAACCTGTTTGTACTTGCTTCATAAACTTGATCATATTCCCTTACAACCACACCATATTCAAGTAAATTAAGTAGTTTTTCATACAAACTAACAGATATTTCATCTTTGGGTTTAAAAGCAATGACGATTTCATTAAGTGAATTATTATACACAAAATCTTCTAGCTCATCAAAAGGTATTTTATAATAGGAAGATTTATTTTCCGCTTCCACACTAGCAGCAACAAATCCTAAAACTTCATAATGCGGATTTACAATAACTAAATCTTTAACCATTTTATTTAGTGATTTGCTATCACAAACAAATAAAACCCTTTTTACAAATCGTTTGGAGGCAAAAAATCTCAAATAAATAAAACGCCAAATCAGCAGGGCAAAGAAAACCGCTAAAAAGAAATAAATAAGTTGAATTCTATTAGAGGGTAATCCTGGAGTTAAAATAGGAGTCAATAGATAAAACAAAACCGTTGCTGAAGAAGTCAGAATTACACTTCTTACCATTTGGTATTGATTACTAGCTACTTGCAAGTTGTACAATTCAAAAACAGTTCCAAAAAAAGTTAAATAAACACTTAAAACAATTGTCCAATAAAAATTAGATGTATTAAGATAAAAATAAGAAAAACTAAAGACTTCTCCTACAATATAAAGAGAAAACAAGACAAAAATAACATCGATAATTCGAAGTAGAATCTTTCTTTCCGAAATTTCTAAATGTATTTTCTTTTTGGCTTTCATGTGTTGGTTTTACCAGTGCAAATTAACCAATAAATTTACAGTTAAACTATAAAAAAACTTTTTTTTTGACGATAAATTAAGCTAACAAATTGTGCCATTGATACTTTACTTGTTGCCAATCCATACTTTCAATAAGTATCTTAGCATTATCGATAAGGTTTTGAGCCAATGGTGTTTCTGTCAATAAAATTTCTACAGCTTGAACCATAGCTACCGTAGCATTATCACCTACTAACAGAGCATTTTGTCCATTAGTCAACATATAAGGAATTCCTCCTACATTAGTGGTAACAACAGGCAAACCTAATGCCATAGCTTCAATTACACTTATTGGAGTATTGTCAAAATGAGTCGTGTTTATGAAAATATCATATTCGGCTGCTAAATCAGTCCATTCATTTTTGGAAAGTTTACCAGTGAAATTCACTTCCAAATTTAAACTCTTGGCAAATTCTTTTGTTTCCAGCAAACTACCGTCTTTATCAGGTCCAACCATGGTTAGCGAAGCAATAGGGTATTTTTCTTTCAGTAATTTTAAAACCTCTACAGCCATTTTTGGGTTGTATATTTTTGCAAAAGACCTAACCCATAAAATTTTAGGTTGAATTACTGTTCTTTTCTTAAATTGATAGTCTTTTAATTCAATTGAATTGGGTATAAAAATTACATTTTTAAATCCTCTTTCTTTAAATTTTTCTAATAAATAATTAGAAGGAGCCACATTAGCATAAGAATGTTTAAAAATCAGTTTACATAAATAAGGATTCTTGTTTAAGCGATTGGGTAAGTCTCCTCCTCTTAACAACGGAATGTATTTAGTTTTAAAAAAACTCGCTATTTGACTGCAAAGAAAAGCATACCAAAAACTCGAAGTACTATAGGTATCAATTAATATATAATCCACTTTTTTTGCTCTAAAAAAAGTGGTAATCATCATATCGAATAGCCTTACAACTTGATTCTTTTTATCAGAAGTATATTCAACAATATATCCTTCCTCTGCCAAAAAAGAACCTAAGGTTTCAATAGAGGTTTTATTAAATCCGTGACTATTTAATTTATTCCCTATGTAGAGTAGTTTCTTCATTTAATGTAAAATTGAGTAAAGATAATGCATAGATGAATGCAGGTGCTGCAATTCGCATAGCAGCATGGTTAATAGTTAACAACCAAAACATATAAAAAGAAAACAAAAAAATATTTTGTCTGTTATTAAGAAATAAAAAAATAGGCATGAGTAATAAAATTAAAAGATTTATTACACCTAACACCCCGTGTTCGGCTAACATTCTTGAAATTTCATTATGTGACGCAGATTCTATACCTGTTAATTCTTCTCTAAATTGTTTATTGACTCCAACTCCAACTCCAGTTATTGGATTATCTAAAAACATAACTAATTCACTTTCCACCAATTTTTCCCTTCCTGAAAATTTACTTGACTTTTCTCTTCCTAAAGCATCTTCTCCTGCATACCTTTTGTTGATCATTCCTCCTGTTTGAATAGAACTGTAGATAAAAATTAGTATTCCTGCAAAAATTGAAACAATAAAAATTATATTAATTTTAAATCTGCCTTTTAAATTCGAAATTAAATACATCGAGAACAAGCTTAAAGCTATCATAATTATCCCTGTATAAACTCCTCCCCTTGAGAAGGTTAAAATTCCGCGATAAGAAATATAAGCCAATAAAATAATATTTATAAAGTAATATCTCTTTTCTTTGGTATATAATACTAATCGTATAAAAACCAAAAACATACCCAATCCGATAATTGTTGAAACTTGATTAGGTCCAAACCCTCCTGAGGTTTCAAAATTAGATTCTGTTCCCATAAAGATGTTTCTATTACTTGGTGTATATAAATACATATAAGTTACCATTGAAACTATAGGTAAAATCATTGACGTTATTAAAAACTCCATTTCTTTCTTAGTGACTTTTCGTTGATAAGCATAAATAGCAGAAATTGCTAAACAGACTGGACCTGATAAATTAAAAGCAATAGCTTTTCTTATATTTATTTCAAAATTTAAGGCACTAATTCCAATAAAAACACCTGGAATTAAAAACAAAATAAAGAGCCAATAAATGAATGATTTTTTGGAGAGCCCAGAAAAATATAGCCCTACTAACAAGAAAATTATAACAGAATATTTTCCAAATTCATTATTTGGCACTCCATGTGTCATCCGAAAAAAAACCTCACTAGCTACTATATATCCTGCAAAAATTAATGCTTCATTATTTTGATTTTTCTTCTTTACTATAACCATTAAAAAAAGAAAAAAAAGAAGGATAGTTAAAATCTTTGATAAAAATGGAACAAAAAAAACCAAAACACCTATAAAAATGTGGAATAGTAACAATTTTGTATATGTAATATTTTTAATTTCCATTTAAAGTAATATATCTGATTTCAATTTTGTGAGGTAGTTGGTAAAAGTAAACTTTTCTGCCAATATGGATAAGTTTCTTGATTTGTTTTCTAAAAAATTTACTTTCTCTTCGAAGGCTGACATTAAAATTTCTTCAAAACTAATTGCAACTTCCTTATCCCATAAAAAGCCATTGGAATCAGTAATATAATGAGGTATACTACCAACTGTAGATACAATCGGAATAGTACCATAACATGCTGCTTCAGCAATCACCTTTGGAAAGCCCTCTGACTTTGAAGGAAGTAATAAAAAATGAGATTCTGATAAAATTTGATGAACTTTGTCTTTACCCAAAAATCCGTGAAAAATTGCTTTATCATTTAAAAATAAAGCCTCTTTCTCAAAAAAACTTCTTTTTGTACTATTACTATTGCCAATAAAATGAATTTTCTCTATTTTGTCTAAATCAATTTGCTTTAGGGAAGCCAATATAACATCTACTCCTTTTGACTCATCTAATCTTCCTATAAAACAAAGAGTAAATCTACCGTCAAATTTTTTGAATTGAATTATTTCTTTTCCTCTGATGATATTGTCTGTAGTTAAACATGGATTTTCAAAAGACAAGCAATGTTTAGGTTGATTATCCCAAAAACCATTTATCGTAACTTTTGAATGCTTGGCTCTAACTAATAAATTTCTTTGAAACTTGTAGAAAAAAGGTAAAGTTTCAGCATTCCAACTGCCAGCAAATTTATGCCACCAAATTTTATTCTTCCAGAAAAAGGAAATAACAGTTGCAATAAAAGCCGGATGAGATGGAGCTCTTGTATGTACAACATCTGCTTCTCTAATATATTTTAAGATTTTAAAAAAAATCAAGGGATAATTTAAAAGTATAGCTATTAGTGCAAAAATAGATTTACCTCCAAGTTTTTTTAATAAAACAACCTCAACATTTTTTGATTCAATTTCAATAAGAGTCTTATCTGAATGCCTTTCTGGATAATTATAACCTATCCAAATAATCTTATCAAATAAATTTTCAAAACTTTTAATTTCGTTTACTACTGCGTTAAAACCATAATAAGTCCCATTTTTATAACAAATAGCAGTATCAGAAACTATAGTCAAGGTCTTATACATAATAAATATTTTTTAACCTATTATAATAATCCGTTTTGCCAAAATGCTTTTCAAAAACAGTATTCATTAAAGTAGTATTCTTTGGAGTATTGATTAATTTTACAATTCTATCGATCCACTCTTCTACAACAAAATTATCAATAAAATATTCAGGAAAATAAGGTTTTAAAGTTTTGGCAACTTCACCAGTCTCATGAGCCAAAAAAGGAAGACCTTGAGCCAAATATTCTATTAAAACTAATGGTCCTGATTCTGAAAATGAAGTATGCAACCCTAGCTTAAAATTAGAAAGTATAGGCTGTACATTTTCAATATTTTGAATGATTTCAATGCTTAAGTCAGATTGTTTAGTCACTAATTTATTAAAATATTCTTGGTCTTGATTCTTACCAATAATAGATAAAGAAAAATTGCTTTTTTTTATAATATCAATAGCAAATTCATTGTTTTTGACAGGTTTTATGTTCGAGACTAAAACTAAATCTGTCTGGTCTTCTAATTTCTCAATAATGTCAGATCTTAGTATAATATTTTGAAGTGTAAAAACATTTTTATTATTGACTTTTAAACAATTAATTGCCCAATCACTTAATGATTTACTCACTCCAATATATAATTTTGGTTTTAAAAAGGTATTGAACAAAAAAGGAATCTTTTTATTTACATCAATAGAACCATAATGATCATGCAAGATAATTTTAGACTTAATTCTAAAAATAAAACAAACTAAAGCAATGTATCTATAAACATGTCTAAAATGACAATGAATGATATCATATTTTTTGAGTAACAAACTAGCTTGATGCATTTTAGAAAAATTCCATTTTCCTTTTCTTTTGAGTTCATAAAAGATTATTTCAGTATCTAATTCCTTATGTAATTTGCCCGATTCAAGTAAATAAAAAACTTCGAAATCTTCTTTATTTTCTTTTAAAATATTACACATATCAACAAATACTCTCTCACCTCCTCCAATATTTAAGGTATCAATAACTTGTAGTATTTTAATTTTTTGAGCATTCATTTTCTTTTATTTTCTCAGCATTTTTGAAGCTTGACTCCAAGATTTAAAAACTTGAAACAAAACTAAAGGCAAAAATACAGGTAAAAAAATGAAGGATAAAAATTTTAAGAATTTATTCTTCTTAAATTTATAGGGAATTAATGATGGTAAAATTGTTTTGCATATATATAGTTTTGTCAATTTACTACCAAAATATTTTCTAGAAAGATACAACACACTAGGAACAGGTCTTGGTCCAAAAAGCTTTTTAGGTCGCCATCCGTCCCAACTACCCATTTGTCTTAATCCTCCTTGACTTACCTTTAAATGAATTCGTTTGGCCTTGTAATTGGATATATTTTTATAACCGTTTAAATAACATCTTAGTCCATATTCTCCATCACCCATGCGTTGTTTTTCAAATTGCAAATCGAAAAAACCTATTTGGTAAAATATTTCTTTTTTCAATAAAACATTCCCAGTATCTAATTGATCACTCCATCTAAAATAATTGTAATGTTTGGGAACTTCTGCTCCAACCTTACTGATTGAAACTCCTGAAGACAAATCGGCATTATAAAAATCCAAACATTTTAAATGCTCGTAAACCCAATCGCTTTCTACTAGAGAATCATCATCATACAATAAAATATAGTCACCTTTTGCTGATTGTATCGCTTCATTTCTGGCTTTCCAAAGAGCTTTTTCTTTTTGAAACCAAAATTTCAAATCTAAATTCCAACCATCATAAAACTCCTTTTTAAAATCATCGGTTTGATCCACAATAATAACTTCAAAATTTTTATAGGTTTGATGCTCTAAGTCTTTTAAAACATCTTTTAAATATTCATACCTATTTAAAGTTGGAATCACCACAGAAATAAACGGATTTGATGCTACTAATTCACTTTCAAAAGATTCGTACGAAACATCATTTAAAAGGTTTTTAGCATAATCAACTCGTTTTACTTTTCTTGTCTTTAAAAACCCTTTAATTTCTTTAAATGGATTATGAAATGTAAGCAAACGAATTAATAAAACGTAAACAACCCATGCTTTGTGAAAATTTTTATTTAAAAAACGATATTCATCTTCCATTGAAAATGCATGGTGCTTCCAAACATCAATACCCTCTTGTCCTTCTTTTGAAATAAACCCTGATTGAAAAGCACTCCAAGCTAAATCATAAGTTTGTGCCGTCTTATTTTTGTAATTTTTGTCTTTTTCAATATAAAAACCAGCATGTTTCAACTGCTCTTCAGTTGGAAAATAACCAAAATCTTTAAGAGATTTCAAATTAAAATACCAAATGGGTTTTATATATTTTAAATGGTTAAATATCATTCGAAATCATTGCTAACATTCCTTCTACAGAAAGTGTCTCTTTCCATAGTTTTCTATTATTGAGTTGCAAATGTACAAATTCATCTGTTGATAAATTAGCATGAAAATGGGAAACAATTTGAGCTAGGTTTTTTCTATCTTTCCATTCTACCCAAACCACATGTTTCTTCCAATCAATTTTATCGTCAAAAGGCAACAAACAATCAGTATTGATAAAAATTGGAATTTTTCCTAACATTAAGGTTTCATAGAGTCTCACAGAAAAATTACCAGCTCCTCGAATACATAAAATATAGTCTGATTCTAAAATATTATTATAATACTCTATTGTTGTTTTTGTTCTTTCTTCTTCTGTTAAAGCTCCACCTCTGTAATGATTCCTATAAATAAAATTAGTTTTTACTTGATTCGAATTATCTAAAGAAGCTAATAATTTAGCTCGTTCATAAGCTGATGCAAATAAAGGTTCATACACTTTATTAAAAGGATTTTTCATAAAACGCTTTCCATTTTCAATTGAGCACTTTAGGATTTCCTTAAAACGTTTTACATTTGAAACTGTTGCATGACCACAAAAACCTATTAAAGGAAAAGCTTTCTTTTCATTTGGAATTGGATTTTCTAACTTAAATATTCCCTGAAAATGATCTGAAAGTCCAACTGGAAAACCTTTGTTTTTATTACTTAATTGCGATTTAAAACCTCCTTGTCTAAAATAAATAATATTTGAAAACTCTTTAAATTGAAAACCAAAATCTCCACCAATGTAACCGTAAGCTTTTATATTATTTTGAATACAAATCTCATTGATTTCTTTTAGTAAAAAATCTTGTTTTGATTCAAAATAGTGATTAATTGAAAAGGGTAACAAAACAATATCTGCTTTATTGACATCCACTTCATACTGAAAGTATTCATTACTTACAGATTGCCAATTCAAATCTTTCAAAAAAGGTCTGGTTAAAATAAAAAGACTTTTTTTGTTTTTTATGGGAATATTTTTGTGTGCTATATATACTTTCAATCTTAATTATTTTTATAAAAAGCAACAAACTGGTTAATTTGATTTTCAATCGTAAAATTAGTTTTTATTCTTGTCTTAGCATCTTTAATGATAGTTTCTTTTTCATTTTGTTCTAATGACATTGCTTCCAAAATTTTTGAAGCTAATAGTTCTGGTTTTCTTTTAGGAACAATAAATCCAGTTTCGTTATTAATAACATTTTCTGACAAACCTTCTGCATCGCTAACGATACATAGTAAACCCATAGCTTGAGCTTCTAATGCTGCATTACAAAAACCTTCTTGTAAACTATATTGAATATAATAGGTGGCTTTTTCCATTTCATTTTTAATCTCATCATGTTCTAATTTTCCTAAGAATACAACTTTCTTATTTAAATCGAGTTGGTGCACTAAAAATTTTAAACGTTCTTTTTCTACTCCATCTCCAACAATTTTATAACTAAAATCTACTCCTCTTTTGTGTAAAATTGACAAGGCCTCAAGTGTATAATCCAATCCTTTAATCCAATTTAACCTTGCGATTGTGATAAAATTGTTTTTAGTTTTGAGCTCTGAATGAGATGAAAATTTTTTAGTATCAATAGCAGGTGTAATTTTAACAATACTATCCGGAGAAATCGAATTATTGATCAAACCACTTTTCATTCCATCAGAAAGCACATGATATTTTACTTTTTTTGAAAACAAACACTTATAGCAATCTTTATTCTTAATTGGGTATACATAATAATCAAACCCTCTAAAACTAACAGCCATTTTTGCTCCAATAGCTTCTGCAACATTTTCCCTATCGATAACCATTGTTCCAAATCCAAAATGCAACCAATCCAATTTTTGCGATAAAAGATGACTGTTAATGATGATACTTTTTATACATTTTGAAAAAGACAAGTTATCTTTTTTGTCTAATTTATAAAGACTTTGAACTTGATTAAAATTAAAAATAAGTGTTTTAAAAAGAATATACAGACTTAAAAGACTATTCCCTAATTTGTTTTTTGAAAATGCAGGAGAAGGAATTATAGTACAGTTTAAATTCGTTTTCTTAGAAAAATTATTGACAAATAAAATAACTTCAAAACCATTGGCTTGAAGACCTCTAATTTTACTAGTAAAAAAAGTCTCTGAATAACCTGGAACCGATGGAAGTACAATACCTATTTTCATACGGTTGGATTTGAATTATTGATTTTATCATAAAAAACCTCAAAATCATGTATCATTTTATCTTTTCCATGCTGATTTTCAATAGCTTTTCTAGCATTAAAACCAATGGCATTATATTTTTCTAAACCAAGTTGATTAACTCGCTTAATCGTTTCAGCAATTGCTTTTGAGTCTCTAATGGGTACAATAAATCCGTTTTCATTATGCTTTATAATTTCAGTCATTCCACCACATTCTGTTGAAATAATCAAAGTTCCCAATGCCATAGCTTCTAAAACTACATTGGCAATTCCTTCTTCTAAACTTGGTAATAATACAATATCCGATTCATAAATTACTGCTATAATTTTTTCAAAAGAAACGTTTTTTTGGAAAATTACTTCTTCTTCCAAATGCAATTGATTTCTTTGAAAAAGTAACTCTTCGTCATTATCAATACCTATAATTTTATACTGAAAATTAAAATCTTCTTCTTTTAAAATAGAAAAAGCATCGAGAGCATAACTGTAACCTTTTAGCCAATGCGAACGTCCAATAGAAAGTATTTTAAGTTCAGAATTTATCGTTCTTTTAGACTTGTAAATCAACTTATCTAAATCCAATCCGCTATAAATAACAGCCGTATTTTTTAAATCAGATTCATAGTCTTTTGCCTGCTCCAAAATAGCTCTTGAAACAGCATGAAAACCATCGACTTTGTGAAAATTGTTTATATATTTTGTATGTAAAGCATCATCAGCAATTGGACTAATAGAAATATGTGTTCCTCTTAAGCTTAAAACAAATTGGATTCCGAATTCTTTTACCCATAACCAATCTTCAATACCTTTTGCCCATTGCAAATGAAAAATATCAGGTTTATGATATAGAACTGGATAATATTTTAGCTGTTTTATTTTTCTATTTCCTTTTTGCTTATCTATTATTCCGTCTAACTTTTGTTTTTCATTAGACTTAAAAATAGAAAGTAAAAGGGTGTATTTTAACAAAGTAATAAACTTAGTTAACTTACTTGAATAGCCTATTTTTTTAATGTTTTTAGGATAAATAACTTTCTTTTTTTGTTTTCCAAAAAGGTAAATAGTGTTTCCAGAGGAAGCTAATCCAGCTATCAATCTTTCAATGAAAGTAGTGGATGGAATTTCTCCAGAGTAGATGGCTATTGATTTATTTTTCATGGCCATTTATTTTAGAAAACAAAGAAAGTGTCAACAATATACTGACATCGTGTGAATAATAAACTGAATCTTTATTTTTGAAATTTGCATAATACTCTTGAACAATCTCAGGACTTACTAAAGTTTTGAAATTTTTATTTTCAAACAACCATTTTTTAAGTTGAATTTCGTTTTCTGCACCTAGAAATTGTAATTCCCAATTTCTTTGTATGAAATATTTGTTGGTAACAATACGTTTTAATTTATCAAATACACGATACGGAAAATTATAGGGAAATTTATTATTCTTATAATTGTACAAATTAAAAGGACGATGATCTTGCCAGGTTATTTTAGCTAAAGCAGGCATTCTTAATTTTAAATATTCAATCTGAATTTGTCTTTCTGCTAAATATTTTTCTGGAATGGTACAAATAAATTCACACATTCTGTCATCATAATAAGGTAACGAAATTGGCCTTACAGCTTCAAAAATTGACAAATTAGTACTGGTCCATCGAGGTGCCCAATACAAACTTTTGAAAGCTCTAATTTGAGCATTAGCATTGGAAGGAATATTTATTTCATTTAATAGAGTACTTATTCTGTTTTTAAAATACGTTTCAAAATCACCTTCTAAATTCCATGATTTCCACAAACTATTTGCAAGTTCTAAACCTCCTTTTTTAACGACTTTTTTTAGTAAAATATCTACCTGTTGCACATTTGACAAATCATCAGCAACTTGCATATCATCAAATAAAACATCTCCCCAATGACCTAAACTAAAAATATCACCCATTTCAACATATTCTTTTATAAAAGCCATTTGTCTTGGATGAGTGAATTCAGAATAACATTGATTAATTTGGGCTAAATTTTCAATTTTATTCCACAAATAGCCTGCTGGAACTTGCCATTTTTGGAACGAAAAGCCACAAGCTTTAGCTATTTTTTCACTATAATAAGTTTCGTTATGTCCGTTTTGAAACTCATAGCTATAACTGTTTACTTTATTTCCCAAATGATATAAAGCAACTGCTTGCGTGCGACTATCTAATCCACCTGAAAGAGGTAAAATTACTGTTTTATCTTGAACTTGTTCTTTTATGATTGTTTCAAATAGTGAAGCAAATTCTTGAACAATTTGTTGTAATGGTCTTTCTATTGGAGTATAATGCCATTTAAAATTAGATTCTTCAGTAGTTATTTTGTTGTTTTCAATGGAATAGGAAGTAGCAGGTTTTAGTACTTTTAGTTTTTTATAATAAGTATCACTATCTAAAAAAAAGCCAGTAGCTGCAAAAACACATATAGCTTCATAATCAAGTGTTTTCTTTGCTCCAACAAAAGTTGGTTTACTTGGAATTATTGTGTTTTTAATAGACTGCATGATGCTTATTTAACTAATTTAGTATATAACTGTTCGTGTGCTGCAATAAATTTTTCATAGGAAAAATGTGCTACACAATAGTGTCTCAATTTATCTCCTATTTCTTTTCTTTCGTTTCTCGTTTTGTGAAATATATCATTAATTTTCTCTGACAATTCTTTTTCATTTTTCGCTTGAAACAAGAATTCAGGAAAATCTTTTAAAACATAGTTTATGCCCGAAATATTGGAACCCAAAACTGGATTTGCCATACACATGGCTTCTACTAAAGCCATCGGCATTCCCTCTTTTCTACCTTCATCAAGTGTAGGAATTACATATAAGTCTGCTTGAGTCAAAAAAGGTCTCACATCATTATGTTTACCTAAAAAGACAATCTGATTTTGCAATCCTAAATCCAATACTATTTTTTTTAATTTTGAAGCATATTCGGCTCTATCATCACCCAAAATTTCTAAATGAATATTAGAATTGTTGAGCATTTGAATAGCTTTAATTAACACTTCAATTCCTTTTACTGGAACTAAATTAGCAACTGTTATTATTTTAAAAATAGTTGAATCTTTCCTTGGAAAAAATTCAGGACTATAATAGTTTGCATCCAATCCCAAAGGTATTAGTTTTTGAGCTTTTTTTGAGGGAAAATAGTTTTTCATTTCTTCATTGATGGTGATGATGAAATTACTTAAATAACTTTTAATTTTCCAATGGATATTACCCCATGTCATAGCTTTTTTAGTATAAACAAATTTTGCACCACCTAAACGAGCGGCTAAAACTTCTGTCCAATCGCTACTCCAATGCCAGGAATGGACAATGTCTATTTTATTTTTTTTTATGAAATGGATATTTTCTTTTAAACGAAACAAAAGAGAATAATAAGGTTTTAAAGGTTTCGTTATAGGTCTAATAAAAATGGGGAATCCTAATTTTTCAACTTCTTCAAAAAAAGAGCCTTTACCATTGGAACAAGCAATCATGACTTCAAATTTTGCTGCATCTAAACCTTTAGCTAGATCATAGAGCACTTTACCGCTTCCTGCGGTATCAAAATTGGGTATGGTATAGAGTACTTTTATTTTTTTCAATTTTTAAAAAAATTATTTATAAAATGAATGAACTTTATTAGCAATAAGCTTCCAATCATAATCTAATGAAGAAAGTCTTGCGTTTTGAGACATTAATTCTGAAACACTATTATTTTTAATGATATTAATAGTTTCCTCTATAAGTAAATCATTGTCTTTATTTTGAGCTAAAACTCCAAAGCTTTTTCTAACATAAACTCTATTTCCACCAACATCTGTAGTTACAATTGGCAAACCACAAGCCATTGCTTCTAAAATAGAGTTACAAGCAGTACTATTTAACAAAGGGAGAAACAATAGCGTTGACTTTTGATACAATGTCCTTAACTGTAAATCATCTATACCTGAATATACTGTAATACATGGGTTGTATTGAATTTTATTTGTAAAATCTTTTCGTAAGACTACGTTGACTTTTAAATCAGGAACTAAATTAACCAATTTAGGAATTACAAAATTAAAGGTATCAAAATCACGCATATGTTGACCGACAAATAAAATTGTTTTTGATTCTTTAATGGCTAAATTTGGAACAAAAAAATCAGTATCAATTCCATGAGGAATGTACACAACATTTTCTGTATTTAACCAGTTCTTTAAAAAATCAACTTGATTTTCACCTACTGCTATTGCACCATCTAATTTTTTAAAAATCTTTGGATTAAATGTCTTTTGTAAAATTTCTGGTGGTTTATGAAAAGTAGCTATAAACTTGTAATTGTTGTATATTTTATTAAGTTTTATACCATACCGAATATCTCGCTCTCCATTCAAATAATGAACTATTCCTTTCTCATTGTTTTTTAAAATACGCTTACATAGTTCATAGTCCTTAATAACGCTCATAGTGTCATAATTTCCATACTCATTACTAACCAAATTAGCCATAGCTTTTGCGATTCTATATGGAAATTTTGAAGTCAAATAGGGCAACTTTTCTCCCTCTAAATAATCAGCCAATTGACCATAACCCGAATTTTGAGCATGATGTTTAGAACGATGATGTATGATTATGTTAGACATTACTTGGTATTTTGGAGCATAAAAGTAAGCATTCTTTTTACATTTTCTTTAGGATGCACATTTTGCTCAAAATATGACCTTGCATTTTTGGCTAATGAGTTACAAAGTTCGTTATGATACATAGTATTTTGAATAATTGTTGGAATTTCTTCTTCCTTTTCAAAAAACAATACTTCTTTTCCATGGGTTAATGGAATTGGTAATTCTGTAGTTAATTTTTCTGCAATTATTACTTTTCCTTGAGATAAATATTCAGGCATTTTCCATGCTGGAGAATTTACAAGACCTCTTGTGTATATTACAATTTTGGTTTTTTTTACTTGATTCAAATAAGAGATTGGATCTGATGATAAATTAGTTAATGCGTCACTATAATTTGTCTTTGAAATATTTGATGGAATTATTCCACCTTTGAATTCATTTGGAAATTTATCACGTAATAATTTAATGATTTTATACCGTTGCAAATGAATTCCCTTCACATCATCTGACTTTTCAGAACTAAAACAACGGGTTTGAAATAATATTTCATTAGATAAATTTGAAGCTTTATACACTTCAAAATTTGTAATTGATCGCGTTGTCTTAATGTGTTTTAAATGATTCTTGATAGTCCTAAATTCACGTTGATACCTCTTGAAAAAATAAGAATCAATTTTAAAATTCAACAGTAAAACATTTAAAACATAACCTATAACGAATTTATACCATTGCTTTTTTTGTGGTGAATGACATCCAAAAGTTAAACCTAATGGTAAAAGTTTATCTTGATATTTTTGAGGTAAATATTGAATATTTTTTTTTTCAAAATTTCTTTTAAATACAAAATCGCAGTGTTCTAAAGCATAGGCTGAAAATGAATGAGAAGCATCATATAAATCTGTGGCAAATTTTATTTTTTTTCCAGTGCTTGTATTTTCTAATTCATAGAATGAAGTCTTAGGATGAGGTTCACTGGTTTCGAGAAGTTCACTATTAGCAACTTTAATAGTTCCTAATTTTTTGGATAAAGACAACCTTACTTTTGTGGATAAAAACCCATCTTTTTCCAATTCAAACAATCCAGTTTGTATGTAGGAGGAATGATTTAATTCTTGAGGCGTATATATGTTAACTTTTAGAGAACTCATTTATTGTAGTGCAGATTTTATAGATTCATGCAAAAATTCAATGGTAGTATTTAAACTAAATCTCTTTTCAACTTTATTTCTTGCGTTAATACACATTCTTTTTAATTTTTCTTTATCAGAAAGTAATTGAAATAGAGCTTGACTATAGGATTCTTCTGTGGTTAAAATTCCATCTTCATCATTCGATATAATTTCATCAGGACCACCTGAACCTTTCAATGCTATTACAGGAACTTCACAAGCCATAGCTTCTGTCATAACCATACCAAATGACTCGTGAATGCTAGGCAAGGCTAAAATATCACTATTTTGGTAATATGTTACTAAATTTTGATGAGAAATTGATCCTAAAAAATGAATAATATCTTGACAATCTAATTTTTCTATCAATGAATTTAATTCATCAAAATAAACTGCATCACTTTTAGGTCCAATAATATTTAGTTGAATATTTTTTATTCCTTCTTTTTTACAATAAGCAATTGCCTCAATAGCTAACTCAATTTGTTTCAAACGCGATATTCTACCAACATAGGTTATTATAAAATCTTTATTTTCAATTCTTTCTACTGGTTTAAAAATAGCAGTATCAATTCCTAAAGGCAAAACTCGAATATCAAAATTTGAAAAATTAGGATGCTTTAATAATTCTTGCTTTTGGTAATTTGTATGAACGATAATGTGATGAGCATTTTTATAATAATTTAAGGCTTCACCATCATATGACATGTGTAATCCTCCAATCATGGCAATATATTGTTTCTTTTTCTCTTTTATTCTTTTGGCAAGTTTGAATATGTATTTACTTGCATGACCCGACATATTGATAATAGTTACATCTGGAATTGAAGTATTATATGAATTGAAGTGACTTCTAGAAAACTGACTTCTCCATTGATGTCTTTTAAAAAATGGATATGAAATAGGCCAAAATTGTTTTAAAATGCCATCAATATTTTTTTGTTTTTTTAATAATGATCCTGTAAAATAGTCAATTGTAAAAGTAAGTTTTTCATCTTTTTTACTAATGGCTTGTAAGGCTAGAACATGAGGCTTACTGTGAGATTCCAATAAATCATGCTCTTGTAAACCAATGGCTTTTGCTGAAAACGGATGAAGAAGAGAGATTTTCATATTACAATAATGACTTGGATTTAATAATTAAAGTACTATTTAAATTTACTTTTAAAATCATCAATTTTATAGTCAATTAAATGAACTATACTAAAGCTAAACAGTATTAGTATACAAAAATAAGGTATAAAAGCTGTAAAATTTAGCTTAAAAGCATTTTTGTTAAGCATTCCATAGTCATTAAAGAGTAACAGAAAAATAATTAATATCATTTCATGAGATAAATAAAACGCATAACTATATCTACCAACATAATTATCTATTTTCTTTATAAATTTATTCTTAAATTTCGCGTGAAATAAAAATAAGATAATAAATGCAGCTAAAATAAAATTAACATAAATTGAAACTTGTTTTGTGTAATTATTTATACCAGAAAATAAGTATGCGTTTGCTAAAAATAAGATATAAAAAAGTATAACAGTTATAAATTTAACTTTAAAAAATTTTAATTCTTTCAACCAATAGAGAAGAGATCCAATTGCAAATGGTAGAGAAGCAGCTGGAATTGCAGCATATCTATAATTATCTAAATTGAAATAATAATATGTAAAAATATAGTACAAAACACTTGTAAACAACCAAAAAAAAGTTCTGTTCTTTGTTTTAGAAATACCTATTGAAATCAATAAATAAAAGATAATTTCATTTGTCAAAGCCCAACTTGAAGGTAATAGCTTTGGTTCTATACGTGTTGGAATTCTATCCGGATAAATTAGACTAAAATTAAAGAACCATTCTTTAAATGTAGTTGGCAAATTAATTGAACTACCTCTATTAGCTTCTGGGTAAACCAAAATAATTAATATCATTAAAAATAGTAAAACCCAATATATTGGATACAATCGTAAAACTCTATTGATCCAAAAATTACTAAATCCTCCAAAAGTGAAGTGATAATTCTCATGCATTATATAAGTCATTAAAAAGCCTGACAATACAAAAAAGAAATGAACTGAATAATTTCCTAATGCAGGAATTCCAAAAATATGTAATAGTATTACGTTAATTGCTAAGAGTGTTCTTAAAATTCCAAACATTTTTTTAATTTCTTTTTAATTCGTTTCACTATTGATTTTGCTTTTAATTTAATAGTTCTTCGACTTTCTTTTCTATAATATCCATTGAATAGGTTTGTAAAATGATTGTAAAAAAACTCAAAAGATGAATGTCTATCATAATGAATAACTGAATAAGAAATATAAAACTCTTTTTTACTCCCGAAATACTTTACTTCACATTCTTTCATGGTTTTTTTCCAATTGATAAAATGCAAATACATAACTTCTTCTTTTGTATGTATATCAACCATTTTGCCATTTTGCCATTGCCATTTATCCAAATAATACTCCTGATGTGAATCTCTTCCTTTTTCTTGATTTAAAAGAATTGTAGGCCAATATAAATTGTACTTAAATACCTTATTTGCAATATTTTTATTTATAAAGTTTGTTACGACATGTTCATCAAACCATTTAAACTCTGGTGCTTCAAATAATGTTTTATAATTAGGTATCTCTTTATAAAGGTTATTTAGCGATTCAATATTTTTAAACAAGTTAAAATGGCCTGAAATTGCTTCTTTTCTACTCGAAATTATATCATAATCTTCTAAAATTTCTTTTGTAATAAAATTTCTGATATCTCCCCAAATAATGTCCATATCACAAAAACCCCAAAAATCATATGTTTCAATATATTCACTAAATATAGCTCCATATGCCGGTTTTAGGTCGCAAAATTTCCTAGGTGTCAAAGGTACATTTGTTTCAACTATTGTATTCACTTTAACATTTAATTGTGCTAAAGTTGTACTAACAAACTTGATGTTTTTAGGATAATTTTCAGGAATCTCACAGTCCGTAACAATTAACCAATTAATTGTAGGATTCTTAGCAATAGACAACAAGTGCGCTTCAAACCAAATAGGCCATTTTCCAAAATAAGGTAATATGAGTATTATAGATTTCACTGCTTTCTTTTTGCTCTTTTTTTAAGGGTATCAAAACCCCTTTTTGTTAAGTAGTTATATAAAAACCAGAAGAACATTTCAATGTGGCTTATGGAAAAACATTTTGCAAAAAAACTATAGTTATTAAAAAATATAGCCATCTTGTTTTTACAGATAATGCTTTTATAGAGTTTTCTCCCATTTCTCTTAGCTTCCTTTACTATATCTTTTTCTAAAGAGAAGTTTTGCTGTAATTTTGAAGATAGATATATCAAAGAGTTTACTTGTTTTAAATTCATTTTGCTTGCTAAAGCAGATATGGAATCCGCACTTTCTCTATGATACCATAAACGTGAGTCTGTAAAAGCTATTTTCAAGTTTTGATTGAAAACTCTAGTGAAGAATTCAAACTCTTGAGCCTTATGCATATTTTCGTCAAATTCAAAATTTTCAACAACTTCTCTTTTAAAAATAACATCACCTGTTAAAATTGAAAGTCTATTTACTATATATTCTTTATAAAAATTAGCTGTTTCAACAATTCTTAAATTTAATAGTTGCTTATCGAAAAAACTTTCAGTTTTATTATTTTTAGTAACTACTAAATCAGCCTCATAAGTCAATAAATTTTCCATTGAAATATCAATTTTTTGAACTGACATTATATCATCACTATCAAACCATCCAACATATTCTCCTCTACTTAATTGAAAACCATAATTCCTACAAGCATTTGCACCTTTTAGTTTATCATTAGGTCTCTTATAAAACTGAAATCGATTATCGGAAGCTTGATATTCTTTCAAAACTTCTTCCGTATTATCTGTAGACCCATCATCAACAATTATACATTCCCAGTTCTCATAAGTTTGAGCTAATATAGAATCTAGCGTTTCTCTTATTAATTGAGCGCGATTGTATGCTGGAATTATTATAGAAATTAAAGGGTTTTTCATGAAAATGGTACTGCAATTATGCAATAGATTTTATTTTATCTTTCGCATTACTATTGTAAATCCTGTTCTTTCATAAGAGGTTAGTCCCATTTTTTTTAGAATTTCTATTCCTTTTAAAATTACTTTAACCAAAAATTTATTGTTTTTATTGGAAAATAGAATGCTTGGATTTTTATTCTCTAAAAACCTATAAGTTAATTCATCACAAACATAATCTTCTGAAACAATTTCTCTTGTTCTCGAGTTCTTGTTTTTTCCAACTAAATAATTCATAAAAACACCAGGAGAATAAGGTTTAACATGTGACAAATCATCGTAAAATCCACTCCATAATATGGGAGCTGAAACCACAATGAAACCCCCAACTTTTAAACATCTATCCATTTCCTTTAAAGTTTGATAAAAAACATCAGGTGTTAAATGTTCAACTACATGACTACAATGAATCAGATCAAAAAAATCATTCTCAAAAGGCAAAATGGGTAATTCTCCCAAAAAGACATTAGTATTTTCTTCTTTCAAAAAATTAACAGTATCTTGATTACCATCAAATAGATAAAAGTCTTTTCTTTTACAATAATTTGAAAATTTACCACTTCCTGCACCAATGTCTAAAACTTTGGAATCAGCTTTTATATTCTTGTTAGCAATTTCAAAAAAAGGCTCTCTTGCATGTGTTGCATATTTCTTTTTAACCATAAATTTTCCAATTAGCGTCTTGTATTATTGAATATCCATTTTTACTTGAAATGGGCCCATTTCTTTTTATTGCTCCTTCAATTACTTCAAAATTAATAACTCCTTTTAAGAAATCGTAGGCTACAGCAGAAGTGCCTAACCACAAATTCATTTCATAAACTCCATGTACTAGAGGCAACGAATCAACTCTACATTCTATCGTATTCTTTCCTTCGTTTAAAGTAAAACTTTCTCCTACATGTCCTGAATAAATTTGATATATGGGTTGCGACTCAATAGTACTAATGGATAAAGCAAATTGAGTGATTACTGAAACTTTAGATTCAATTTCCACTTTAAAATGAAAGGATTGACCTGTTTGTATATCTGATAAAACTTTAAAATTTTTAATATAAACTTCCTTTTCAGATTTTTCAACTGAATATTCTTTTGAAAAATTTATTTGATCATGACTTAAATAGAAATCTATTACATCTTTAGTATCACCATAATTTATAATTTTTCCATGCTCCATCAAAATAGCTTTAGTACATAAATTTTGGACAGAAACCATATTATGACTAACAAACAAAACTGTTCTTCCTCCTTCTTTGGATATGTCCTGCATTTTACCAATGGCTTTCTTTTGAAATTCTGCATCTCCAACTGCTAAAACTTCATCCACTACTAAAATTTCGGGTTCTAAAAAAGCAGCTACTGCAAAGGCCAAACGAACAGTCATTCCACTGCTATAACGTTTTGTTGGGGTGTCAATATATCTTTCACAACCACTAAACTCTATTATTTCATCAAGTTTAGAAGTGATTTCTTTTTTGGTCATTCCAAGAATAGCTCCATTTAGATAAACGTTTTCTCTTCCTGTTAATTCTGGATTAAAACCTGTTCCTACTTCTAATAATGATGCTATTCGTCCACGAGATTTTATTGACCCTGTTGAAGGAGAAGTTACTTTTGAAAGTATTTTCAATAAAGTTGATTTTCCAGCACCATTTTTTCCAATTATTCCTAGTACTTCTCCAGCTTCAACCTCAAAATTTATGTCTTTTAAGGCCCAAACATACTCACTTGAACCTTTAGAAGTTCTATCATTAACTTCCCCAACTTTCAAATAAGGATCTTCTTTACCTCTTATCTTGTGCCATAATCTATTCAAATCATGGCTCAATGTACCTGTCCCAACAGTTCCTAAACGGTACTGCTTCGATATATTTTCGGCTTTTAATATAATGTTTTTATTATTCATTTTCTTTTCTTCTCAGTTATGTGTTTTGAGTTATGTGTTTGTGTTATTCCAATTTTGTTCAACATATTTAATAAAATTGAAAATTTTACCTCCCAACAACTCATATTTCAACACATATGGTTTAAACTTTGGTTCTAAATCGCTGTATAGCACACAAATTTTATGAATATGATTAATAGTTTCTAAACAACTAGAATGTGAAAACACTAAAAAACGAATAAAATCAGCTTTATATCTTCTTCTCCCATATCCTTCTACAATATTAGAAACCACACTATCTGAAGAGCGTCTCATTTGGCTTCCTAATTTATAAAGCTCATATTTAGGAAGTTGTAAAATCAAAGGATGTAAATCAAAATATAATGCTAAAGAAATTGAATAAATCTCTAAATCCTTATATGACTTTTTCTCACTCATATTAAACTAACAATTTAAACCCATAACTCATAACCCATAACCCATAACCCAACTAAACCGTATCAATAAAACTCTTCTCTGTTTTATTAAAAATCAACAATCCTAAAAGTACTATTAAAAAAGTAATTATAACGGTATAAATCATACCAAACCCTGAAATCGCCCCCTCTTTTAACAACAAATACCTCGAAGTTTCTACGACATATGCTAAAGGATTGTATTCAATTAACCAACCAAAAGAAGGTAGTTTTTCTTTTAGTAATGCCATTGGATACATAACAGCGGAAAGATACATTAATAGTTGAACTCCAAATCCAACCAAGAAACTTAAATCCCTATATTTTGTAACTAAAGAGGATATTATCATCCCGAGACCTAATCCTAAAAAACCCATCAATATAACTAACAACGGAAAAAACAATGAGATACTACTCAAGTTAATTTCCATTCCATCATAAACATAATAGCAATAAAAAACAACAAAAATCAAAAATTGAATACCAAATTTAAGAAGGTTTGAAACTACAATTGACAAAGGAACAATGATTCTAGGAAAATACACTTTTCCAAAAATATTAGCATTCTTTTTAAAGGTGTCTGAAGTATCATTTAAACTAGAAGTAAAATAATTCCATACCATAATCCCTGCTAAATTGAACAAGAATGGTGGTATATTACCAGTTTGAATTCCTGCCACATTATTAAAAATTATTGTAAAAATTACAGAAGTAAATAAAGGTTGAATTAAATACCACAAAGGCCCTAATATAGTTTGTTTGTAAACCGTAACTATATCTCTGTTTACAAAAAGAAATAGTAAATCTCTATACTGCCAAACTTCTTTTAAGTTTAATGAAAAAAAATTGTTTTTTGGTTTTATCTCAAACAACCATTCTACTTCATTAGTTATGTCTTTTTTCATTTAAAATCAAAATCTTATAATTGGTTCAAAATTAAACTAAATTGAATTGAGGAACAAACTTTTTAATTACTATTCAATGTTATCCTTTCAATAATAACTATTACTTTTGTAAAAAATAATAAGGTGATTTCGATTTTTAAAAAGAAAAAATATTTACTTGATTTAATCCCCTCAAATTTCGTTGACATCCATTCCCATGTATTACCTGGAATTGATGATGGGGCAAAAACTATTGAAGATTCAAAGTTTTTATTAGAAAACATGATAGATTTTGGATTCTCAAAAATCATCACCTCACCTCATACGATTGAAAATATTTGGAATAATACTCCTGAAACCATATCAAAGGCCTTAGCGTTTACAAAAGAAAACCTAGTAAACTTGACCGACAAAGTGAATTTAAAAGCTGCTTCCGAATATATTCTTGATGACCATTTTGTAACATTATTTGAACAAGGAAATCTGTTGACCCTTAAAGATAATTTGGTTTTAGTGGAAATGTCCTACATCAATCCTCCTATTCAATTATTTGATTATTTATTTAATCTTCAAGTAGCAGGATATATTCCCGTCTTGGCACATCCGGAACGCTATGTTTTTTATCACTCTGATTTTTCCAATTATGCCAAATTAAAAAAAGCAGGTTGTTACTTTCAAATGAATTTACTTTCTGCAACGGGTTATTATGGGAAAGAAGTTGCAAAAATTGCTGATGAATTATTAAAAAAAGACATGATAGACTTTGTGGGTTCTGATTTTCATCACAAAAACCATATTAAATCTTTTTCAAATCCAATCATTATAAAGGAAACGGAAAGATTAAAGAAAGCCTTTGAGAATAATTGTTTTTTTTAGTGAGAAGTGAGAAGTGAAGGGTGAGAAGGGCAAGTTAGTAACGAGGTTGTCGGTTGTGAGTTGTGAGTTAAAAATTATAAAGATTACTTTAATTTCTTCAATCTGTGTTCCAAAAAACAACCTAAAACAAATAAAACAACTTGAAACAACTCAACCCAAAAAACAAGCATGTGAGACCCTTACAGGCTGACAAGTTATTGGGTAGTGTTTAAGTTACGGTTTGTCAGTTACCAGTTTTGAATTGGGAATTGTGAGTTAAAAAGATTTTAAAGATTACTTTAATTTCTTCAATCTGTGTTCCAAAAAAACAACCTAAAACAAATAAAACAACTTGAAACAACTCTACCCAAAAAAAACAAGTGAGACCCTTACAGGGTGACAAGTTTGTGGGTAGTGTTTAAGTTACGGTTTGTCAGTTATCAGTTTTGAATTAGGAGTTATGAGTTAAAAAAATTATAAAGATTACTTTAATTTCTTCAATCTGTGTTCCAAAAAACTCACTAAATCATTTTCATTACAACGGTTCTCGATACAATTTTCAGCAATAAAAACTAACATTTTCATCCCTAAAAACCACTCGAACTGACGGTGTACAGCTATTTCTCTAACCCAAAGCCTATCTCACTCTTCATTTCTCATTCTTAAACCTTCACTACTCACTCCTCACTACTCACAAAAAAAGAGCAGCTGAAATCAACTACTCTTTCCCTTTTAACCTCATAAACTCTTAACCTTTTAACCTAATTTACGATTTAAATTTTTTCCATACATTCGTAAACCAAGAATTTTTTTCTTCAACTTCAGCTCCATACCCATAACCATACCCATAACCGTAGCCATATCCTTTAGTAGTTTCAGTATCATTCAAAATAACAGCCATATTAGGTAATTTCTTTTCTTGATATAATTCTTCTGGAATTCTCAACATACGCTTATCTAACATGTTTGCTCGCACTACATATAAGAAACAGTCAGCATGTTTTGCAATTACAAAAGTATCAGTAACCAATCCTACAGGTGCTGTGTCAACAACTATATAATCATATTCTTGTTTCAACGTTTCAAACAATTCATCTACTTTTTTACCCATCAATAATTCCGCAGGATTAGGAGGAATAATCCCTGAAGGTAGTATATAAAACTGTTCAAAACCTTCTTGCTTTACTATAAATTTGGAAACATCCTTAGCATTTGATGTTAAATAATTAGTTAAACCCGCTGTAGGAACCGTTAAGTATTCACTTAATTTTGGGTTTCTAACATCCATACCTACCAATAATACTTTTTTACCCGAAAGTGCAATAGTGGCAGCAATATTAATTGATAAAAACGTTTTTCCTTCTTTAGGAAAAGTGGAAGTTACAAATATTGTTTTGGCAGTATCCTCTTTTTTATTGTTAAATAAAAATTCTACATTAGTTCTAATAATTCGAAGAGCTTCTGCTGTACTTGAACGGCTATTGATGTCAATAATTTGATCCGATGAATCTGATTTTGGCACATCACCCAAGAATGGTATCGAAGTATTCTTTTCAATATCCAATCTAGATTTAATTTTAGTATCTAATAAATTTTTGATGTATATAATACTAAAAGGCAATAACAAACCTACCAAAAATGATCCTAAATAAATTATTTTTCGATTAGGAGAAACTGGGTTAATAGAAGATATAGCTGGGTCAATAACCTTTGCATTGGCAGAAGTAATCGCTAGTGAAATAGCAGCCTCTTCTCTCTTTTGCAACAAGTACAAATATAAAGATTGCTTTATGTTTTGTTGCCTTACTAAACTTCTGTACTCTTTTTCTTGTCCAGGAACTTGTGAAATTCTACCGTCTAAAATAGCTCCTTGTCGGTTCAAATCACGTCTTTTTATCTCAAGAGTTTGTTTTAAACTTTTTAAACTGCTTTTTATATTAGCCTTTAATTCTGCTATTTGTTTATCTATGGCTATAATTTTAGGATTTTCTGGGCCAGCACTACTTTCTAAAAAACTATTTCTAGTTAAAATCAGTTCATTAAATTGATTGATTTGTTCACTTGCTCCACTTTCTGCTGTTATAATAGTAGCTGGAATTAATTCTTTATCATTATTAGAAACATAGTCACTAATAGAAGCAACCACTTTGATTTGGGTTTCATTCTCCACCACTTTCTTTTCGTATTCAGAGGCATTTTCTAAAAAAAGAGCTGCTTCAGATGGAATGTCTGTCAATTTGTTTTTGGTCTTAAATGACTCTTCATCCGTTTCTACATCTTCTAATTCTTTGGAAATCAACACTAGTCTTTGATCAATAAAATTAGAAGTACTTTCTGAAACATAATTTTTATCCGCTATAGCATCTTCATTATAATTCTTAACCAAAGTATCTAAAAAATCTTCTCCTCTTTCTTTATTAGGATCTGTGATAGAAAGCTCTATTACACTAGTATTTTTACTTAAAGCTGAAACTACTAAGCGAGTAGCATAACTTTCAATTAAATTTTTTAAAGGAACAAGTTGTACTGCTATGGATTTGTTTTTATCGCTTTTTGCGTCTTGATTAACAACTACTAAATCTGAATATTCAAGCTTTATTTTTTGTCCAAAGTTGAAATCTCCTAATTTTTTATCGTTAGAATCAAACAAACTAAACTTTTGATTGTTAATCTTGGTAATGAAATAAGAATGAGATAATTGATAAAAATCTTCTTCATAATTAGAAAAGAAAACTTTAAAAGGAAGATTTCCATATAATTCCCCATCCTTAATTCTTCCTTTATTGTAGTACTTAATATTAAGATTTAAATCTTTAATGGTTTTTTCTAGCAGGGTTCTTGACTTGATAATTTCTATTTCATTATCCACATTACTTTTGGCACCTGACAATATACCTAGTTCAGAAAAAGCAGCCAATTCATTAGCTATTCCTCCTTTTCTATCATCTTTTACAAGTATAGTCGTTGTTGACTTATAAATCGGTGTAGAATAACGCAAGTAGAAAAAAGCTAGCAATAAAAAAACAAAAGCGCTCAATAGAAACCATTTCCATTGCAACAAGTACTTTTCTACTTCTTCTCTTATATTGATAGAATCATCTTGTTCTAAATTATTAGTCTTTGTATAATCGTTTTGCATATTATCTTGTTGTTAAAGCTACTATGGTGATGATTAAGGATAAAGCAGAAATTCCCACAGTGATGTTTGGACCAATAACGGAAGAATTAACTTTGGTTTTATTAGGTTCTACATACACCACATCATTTTGTGACAAATAATAATAAGGTGAATTGATAAAATCTCCTTTAGTAATATCTACTTTTTGGAAACTCTTCACACCATTTTCTTCTCTTATAACAAGGATATTGTCTCTTTTCCCATAAATAGTTAAATCACCTGCCATACTTAAAGCCTCCAATAAGGTAACACGTTCGCTAGTGATTGGAAAAGTGCCTGGATGATTAACTTCACCTTGTACAGATATTTTATAATTTAAAATACGAACAGTGACCACTGGGTTATTTATTTTTCCAGTTAATAGCTTTTTGATTTCCTCAACTAATTGGTTTCTTGTTTTTCCAGCAGCATGTACTGTACCTAAACCGGGCATTTGAATATTTCCTTCTTGGTCAATTTGATAAGATAAAACTCTTTGCTGACTAGAAGCCATCTCAGTATTGTTAGAAACAGCTACAGTTAACAGATTGTAAGGTTGTGCTATAATAGGGTTCTCAGCTGAAATGATAATCATCAAAAGATCATCTGGTTGCAAAGTGGCTTGAAAATCAGCTATTTTTTCTCCGCTAGTAGCTGATACGTTTTGCAATAAAGCAAACTTTTCTGAAGAGGCACAAGAAGTCAATAATAGACCTATCAGTGTTACAAGAAGAAATTGATAAATTCGAATCATATTGTATTTTTAAAAGGGCAAATATAAGGCAAATATACTGTACGGAAAACGAAAACAACGATTAATCCAGTAATTCATACGTTGAATTCAAGCTTTTGTATTCAGGAACTATTCGTTTCATGTATTGTACAATTTCAACTTCTTCCTTACTTAATGCTATTTGGATTAATTCATTTATATCCTCAATAATTTGAGTAAAATCTTCTTCCTCTTCTTGAGCAATCATTATTTTTTCGTGGTGGGTAGGAAGAGTTTTAGAGGTATCATTTAATAATTCTTCAAAGAGTTTTTCTCCAGGTCGCAATCCAATTATCTTAATTTCAATTTCCTTATCAGGCTCATAACCCGCTAACTGAATCATTTTTTTAGCCAAATCAATAATTTTAACAGGTTTTCCCATATCAAAAATATAGATTTCACCACCTTTACCCATTCCTCCTGCCTCCAAAACCAATTGACAAGCTTCTGGAATAGTCATAAAATAACGAATAATTTCCGGATGAGTTATAGTAATAGGTCCTCCATTTTCAATTTGTTTTTTGAAAAGAGGCACAACTGAACCATTAGACCCTAAAACATTTCCAAAACGTGTAGTTATAAACTTAGTAGCATCTTCATTTTCTAAAATATGTTTATAGTGTAGTGACTGCACATATTTTTCAGCAATTCGCTTACTAGCTCCCATTACATTACTAGGATTAACTGCTTTATCCGTGGAAACCATTACAAATTTTTTAGCACCATATTGCACCGCTAAATCAGCTATGTTTTTTGTCCCTAACACATTGGTATATATGGCTTGACAAGGATTGTCTTCCATCAAGGGCACGTGCTTATAGGCTGCAGCATGGAAAACAACGTCAGGCTTATGTTTCTCAAACACACGCTCCACGCTCGATTTATTTCTAATATCTGAAATAACCGTAAATACTTTTACTTTCTTCTGAGATTTTTCTATTTCCAAAGAAAGATGATGTAATGGGGTTTCGGCTTGATCAATTATGATCAATCGCTTTGGATTAAATTCCAATACTTGCCAAACAATTTCACTACCAATAGAACCAGCTGCTCCAGTAATTAAAACCGTCTTATTGGATAATTGACTAGAAACCAATTTATTATCCAAAACAATAGGTTTTCTTTCTAATAAATCTTCAATTTGAAAACTTTTAATTTGTTTTGATATTTCTTTTTCATTTTCCCAATTGGTAATAATTGGAATAGTATATACTTTTAAGTTATGTGCTAAACAATCATCAATAATACTCAATTTCTCGTCTTTCGAAAGTGATTTTTCAGCTATAATAAGAGCTTTAGCCCTATAACTTCGCATAATTACTGAAGTTTTCTTGCTGTTGTATAAGATAGGTAACCCTAAAATACTTTTTGATTTATTGGATTTTGAATTATCCATAAAACCTACCACTTTGAATCTAGCTGGGCTTTCGGTTTTAATGGCATTAGCTACAGCAATCGCGTTAGCATCAGAGCCATATACAATCGTAGGTGTAAGTTTTTTAGAATCTGTTGAATTTATAAAATTTTCAAAGATAAATTTTACAATTATTCTAAAGAAAAATAAGATGGTGAACGATAATACAAAACTTAAAATTAATCCAGGAAATAAATATATTTTTTTTCCATAAATAAAATAGTAGGTATAATTAAAACCTATCAAGACCACTAATGAGGAGAAGGTAGAAAACAATAATTTCACCGCATCTATAAAACTACTATGTCTAATAATTCCTGCATAGGTTCTGTAAAAAATAAAAAAGATAATGTTTACAAAAACAATAATACTATAACGCTCAAAAACACCGAAAGTATCATAAAATCTCGGAACAAGATTGGACAGCATTATATAGGTAAGAAAGTTAGCAAAAACTATAATAGTAATATCAATACAAAAGATGATCCATCTTGGCAAATAACCAAATGAATGTACTCTATTGGTAAAAAGAGCTTGCAAGGTCTTACTTAAAAGGTTATTTTTCAAATTTTAAACTAAATAGGTATACTTAAAAAAACATTATTTTTTACTCAAATGTAGCAAAAAAAGCTTTAATATTTTTAGCTACTCTCACTTTATCTTCTTCGTTCAAATTTGAACCAGAAGGTAAACACAATCCATTCTTAAAAAGGTCCTCAGCAACAGTACTACCATAATAAGGATAATTCTCAAAAACGGGTTGCAAATGCATGGGTTTCCACAAAGGTCTAGACTCAATATTTTCTTTTTCCAAAGCCAATCGTAAGGCCTCTCTTTTCTCGTAAGATGATAGAACTATAGCACTTAACCAATGGTTTGAATAATAATCCGCAGTTGGTTCCATAAACAATTGTACCTCATTACTTTCTTTAAAAAGTGCTTGATAAAAAGCATTCATGCCTCTACGTTGAGACACCCTTACATCAATAACTTCCATTTGCCCTCGTCCAATACCAGCACAAATATTACTCATCCTATAGTTATAACCAATTTCCGAATGTTGGTAATGTGGTGCATTATCTCTTGATTGAGTAGCAAAAAAAACAGTTTTCTCTTTATATTCTTTATGCTGACAAACCAAAGCTCCTCCTCCAGAAGTGGTAATGATTTTATTACCATTAAAAGACAAAGCAGCTAAGGGACCAAATGTACCGCATTTTTGTCCTTTATAAGTACTCCCTAAGGCTTCTGCACTATCTTCTAGAACAGGAATATCATATTTTTTTGAAATTGACATCACCTCATCCACTTTAAAAGGCATTCCATACAAATGGACTGCTATAATGGCTTTTGGCTTTTTTCCTTTTGCTATTCTATCCACTATAGCTTCTTCTAGAGCAACAGGACAAAGGTTCCATGTGTCTTTTTCGCTGTCAATAAAAACAGGAGTTGCCCCCAAATATAAAATAGGGTTAGCTGAAGCTGAAAAAGTCATGCTTTGACAAATTACTTCATCTCCTGCTTGCACTCCCAACAAAACCAAACCCAAATGTAAAGCTGCCGTTCCTGAACTCAAAGCTGCTACATACGACTTCTCACCCAAATAGGCTTCTAAATCTTGTTCTAACCCATTCACATTAGGTCCAAGAGGAGCTACCCAATTGGTATCAAATGCTTCTTGTACGTATTTTTGTTCGTTGCCTCCCATATGTGGAGAAGACAACCATATTTTTCCTGGATTCATTTTTTAAAAATTGTATTTAAAATTACAGTCTTAAAAAAAGCTAATGAAACATTTTCTTTCTTCTTTCCTCTTTCCTCTTTCCTCTTTCTTCTTCCTAATACCAATCAGCATGTCTGTCTTTATCTCCAATATAAAACATCAGACCTAAAGAAAATACAGTAGTTTTACCCACTTCAGAGTTATAATCACTATTTAAAAGTACACCATCAAATCCATAATGTTGTTTAAAACGAAAAGCATAAGCTAAATCTCCATAAAGACTAATGCGCTCTGAAAGCTTTACTTGAGGTGTTAAACCAATTGTTGCTGTACCTATTCTCTCATTATCACTAATGCTTTCTGGCTTAGCAAAAGTAACACCTACTCCAACTCGACCTAATAATCCAACTCTTTCATTGGTTGCATAATTTAAATTAAATAAACTACCTACATTATATACTCCTGAAATATTAATCGAGTTAAAGGTAACTCCTGCATCATCTTTTGAAAAACTATCTCTTCCATAATTTAATTTTAAACCTATTTCTTCAGAAATCATATAACGCACACCAATGTCAAAGTGGTTAAATCCTGATAAATCGCTTTTATCAAATTGATTGCCATATAATTTTGAAGGATTTACATATCCATATCCTGTTTCAATTGAAAATCTATTCCAATTTTTTTCTACTTGAGCCGAAGCCATTAACGAAGTTAAAAATAACAAAACCAAACTTACTCTCTGCATTGTATTCATTTTTATTAAATTTTCAACCTAAACGAATTAGGCTTTTATAGTTATACTTAATTATATTTACTCTTAACTATTCATCTCATCACCCTTTCTCCCTTCACTACTCACTCCTCACTCTTAACTGCTACCGAAAAACCGTCCTAAAAATCAGCCGCAAATCTACAAAAAAACTCCGATTATAATAATACGCCAAATTCATCTTCACTTTATCAGGAAAAATGACATTATCATTATAATACAAAGGATTAGCATGTTGCTTTAATAATTCTTCTTCATTGGCATATTTTAAGGAGGCTTCTGAGGTTAATCCTGGCTTTAATTCTAATATTTTTCTATCTTCTCCTTCTAATTTATCATAATAGCCAGAAATATCAGGCCTAGGACCTACAAAAGACATTTGTCCTAATAAAATATTAACCAATTGCGGTAGTTCATCTAATTTTGATTGTCTTAAAAAAGTGCCAAAGGAAGATATTTGCTGAGTCGTATCATTCATTGATTTAATTTTAAAAATCTTAAATGACTTACCATATTGACCTATTCTTTCTTGAAGAAAGATTCCTAAAGATTTAGTGTCTATACTGGCAACAAATATACAAATAAGAATGACCCAAAAAAATAAAATAAGTGAGAGAAATGCAATTGTAAAATCAAATATTCTTTTTAGAAGCATTACATCAAAGTTATTTTAATTATTTTTCCTGGATTACCTACTACTACAGCATAATCAGGAACATCATTTATAATTACGGCTCCCGCTCCAATAGTAGCCCATTTTCCAATTTTTACACCTTGAATTACATTTGCTCCAATACCTATATGCGAACCTTCTCCTACCGTTACATTTCCTGCTAAAGATGCATTGGGAGAAATATGCACATAATCTTCTAAAACACAATCATGCTCCACCACACATTTTGAATTTAAGATACAATGTTTACCAATTTTAGCATCTGCATTTACCACTACCTGTGGCATAACAACAGTTCCTTCATCTATCGACGCAAAGGAAGATACCGTTGCTTTTGAATGAATAGCTTTGAAATATTTAAAAGTATTATTTGTTACAATCTTCTTTCTTGTCGAATTATTTCCAATTGAAATTATAAATTCATGGTCATTGGTTGGTTGAAATTTTGTAGAGTGAATTACTGGAATATTGGACAGTTTAGGAAAATTTGGTTCATCATCTAAAACAGCCACAACTTCATCTTCATTAGAAAACAAAATATCTAGTATCACTTTTGCGTGACCACTTGCTCCATAAAGATACTTACTACTTTTCATATACTGTTTTTTTTTAATCGTTTCCTTTAAAGGCTTCCATAGTAGCTTGCCCTTCTTGAGAAATGCCTTCTCTCACAAATACTTTTTTTAGGGTTAAAAATAGTATTTTACAATCTAATAAAAAACTACAATGTTCCACATACCAAACGTCATACTCAAATTTTTGAGTCCAGCTGATGGCATTTCTACCATTGATTTGTGCCCAACCTGTTATACCTGGTCTTATGTTGTGTCGTTGTTTCTGTAAAACATTATACAAAGGTAAGTATTGAACCAGCAAAGGCCTTGGTCCAATTAAACTCATGTCACCTCTGATTACATTTAATAATTGAGGAATTTCATCTAAAGACGTTTTTCTAACAAAAGAACCAATGGTAGTTAATCGCTCACTATCTGACAACAACTCTCCATTACTATCTTTTTTATCATTCATGGTTTTGAACTTGATAATATTAAAAAGTTTTTCGTTTTTACCAGGACGTGTTTGAAAGAAAAATGGTTTCCCTTGATTGGCAAAAAACAATCCTATCATTACAAACACAAAAACAGGACTTAAAAGGATAAAACCTACTAAGGCTGCCGTAAAATCTAATAGTCTTTTAAAAAAGGATTTATACATTTATTCACTTATTTGCTTATAGATATCCATTGTTTTACTCCAAAGTTTCTTTTGTTCAAATTTAGATAGGATAATATCTCTTGTTATAGTTGACATTAAGTTAATTTTATCAATATTTTCAATACTAAATTTCATTTTTTCGAAAAGTGCATTTTTATTTTTTGAAGGAATTAAAAAACCATTTACATTATCTTCAATAATTTCATTACATCCAATTATGTCAGATGAAATCGCAGGAATATTCATTGCAGCAGCTTCCATAAGTGAAATACCAAAACCTTCTCTATATGATGGAAAAACAAATAAATTCATCAATTTATAAAATGGTCTTGTATCTTTTTGAAAACCAGCTATAATTATATTTTTATTTTGTTCTAATTCAATTCTTGTTTCGGGTAACAAAGGGTCTAAATCATGCTCATAGTTTCCAACTAACAACAACTTTGTGTTTGGATATAACTCATTCAGATTTTTGAAAGACCCAACTAATTCATTAATTCCTTTATCAGCAACAATTCTACCAATAAAACCAAAAACAAAATCTCCATTTTTAATTTTATACTGTTGTTGTAAACTATTACATTCTATAATTTCTGGATCAAAAAAATCAGAATTTATTCCATTAATACTGCCATTCCATATTACATTTATTTTTTTTCTTGTAATACCATCATCATACATTACATCTTTAACACCTTTACTAACTGCAAAAATATCCGTAGCTGATTTACAGGATATTCTCTCCATATAAATCAATATTCTTTTTTTTAAACCAGTAGTTCCTTGATATCGTAAACCATGTACGTAATAAATTCTAGTAGGAACTCGACAAAGCCAAGAAGCAATCATTGATAAAAAACTCCCTTTTGGGGTATTACCATGAACTATATCCGGTTTATTTCGATAAAAATAAACAACCAATTTAAATAAACTGAGAAAATCATAAAGCAATGAAATCTCACGTTTCATGACAATACCATAACTCTTAACTTTATTATAATTTGCCGTTTTAAAAAGCTCTTCTTCAGGAGAAGAAATCAAGGTCACATCAAACTCATCTTGTAACAATAAAAGTTGCCCCTTAAAAAAAATAAGTGATAAGGGTATAGTTGTAACAATAAAAAATTTCTTCTTACGCATTTAGTCCTTTTACTTTTGTGCCTTTTATTACAGCTATGGCTTCATTATAAGCTTTACTATCCTTTTCGGAAATTTGATTCTGTCCTCTTCTTTTTTGCAAAACATCTATTTTTTTCAACATACTTAGAACACTAACAATAACTGATTTTAGATAGGATTTAAAAATTAGACCATCAAAAGAGGTTCCTTTATACTTCCTAATCATATTTCTTTCATTCTTGTATGCTCTCAATAATTTATCTTTAGTAACATTATTTTCTTCGCGATAAATATACAAAGGGTCTTTTATCGAGATAATTTTTAAATCATTATTTTTGGAACTTCTCAACCATAAATCTAAATCTTGAGCTATACTTAATGTTTCATCATACTGGTTTCTAAGATACCATGATTTTTTAGCAATTAATGCGGCATGAGTGATTCCAACCTTTTTAGATATAATCTCATCAAAAGTTGCTGAATCATAATTCATCCCTCTTGTTCCAATAAGTTCTAAATTATTTAGAACAGAATAAACACCAGTTGTTACTATATCTACATCATTATTTATCAATATATCTAATTGTTTTTCAATTCTGTTAGGCATCATTAAATCATCAGCATCCATTCTTAGAATATAATCATATTTTGCCCAATGCGAAACTTCATTTAATCTGCCAGCTAATCTTTTATTTTTACCATCAGAAATAACTCTAACTCTATCAT
Source organism: Flavobacterium ponti (assembly GCF_042652765.1). Lineage (NCBI taxonomy): Bacteria > Pseudomonadati > Bacteroidota > Flavobacteriia > Flavobacteriales > Flavobacteriaceae > Flavobacterium > Flavobacterium ponti. The sequence goes on along the minus strand of NZ_JBHSGW010000004.1, from coordinate 123,929 downwards.
CTTGGACTGATTTTGCAATAGCTAATGAATTATCTGTTGAACCATCGTCAATAAGTAATAATTCCCAATCTTGAAAGCTTTGTGCAAAAACAGATTTTATAGCTTCTGCTAAAAACTTTTCTGCGTTGTAGAATGGAATAGCTATTGTAACTTTCATAGTTTTTATTTTATTAATATAACATTCATCAAGTAAGTAAAAATAAAGTATAAAAATACTAATAATCCTATTCTTGCATTTTGAAACTTAAAAATTTTATCTTTTAATAATGGGTAAATGAAAATTATAGCCATAAGAAACCATGATAAGTATGCAAATCTATTTGAAAAATTTACTTTAATGATTAAAATCCAAAAAACATTACATATTAAGTATGTATTGAAAATATGCTTATAAAAAACATCATTAAAATTTCTTTTAAAAATATAAAACCAACCTATAATAACTGCTGTTGCACTATAAATAAGAAAGTCCCATCTAAAGCCTGACCCAACAAATTCTTCATTAACTTCATCTGTAAAATACACACCTACCTTATCAGAACCAAAACCAGATATTTCAATAAGTTTAACAAAATAATTCCCTAATATTATAGAAATTGGTATAACAATAAGCCAAATCAACAAATATACTTTCGTGGATTTATAAAAATTTGTGAGCAAATATGCTATGGTAGGAAGTAATAAAGTTTGATGAAATGTACAAGCAAACAACATCAAACCAAAAGACAAATATTTATTTTTACGATAAGCTAAACCTAAGATAAAAAAAGAGGTTGCTATTCCATTTCTAATTCCATTAGTTCCATATGCCCAAAAAGAAAAAGAAATACAAAACATTATAAAAGAATAAGCCCAGTATTTTTTAAAATTTCTTTTAGAAAAGAAATATAATGGAACAACATATAATAATACACAAATAAAAAAGAAAAACTCAACAGTCATAATCTTTGAACAAAACTCTAGAAAATAATAAAATCCAAAGTCATCATAAATAATTACAGGATCATTATCTTGAAATCTTTCAAACATATATGCATACATGGTCATGTCAATAAAAACACCATTTATAGGTCTTAACCCCATATATAAGATTGTAAAGAACAATGATATATAACCTAAAAGATTTAAAACTCCAATGCTTTTTTTATTATTAAGATTATGTAAGTAAGAGTTTATAAATATAAAAAGTATTACTATCAAATAGAATTGATAATAATAATAAGAATAATCATTTACAGGAATAAAATCAAACATATATTATAAAATTATACTACTCTTCAATTTAAACTTGTTTTTGTAGAAACTTAGCCAAGTATTTAAAACTAAAATCTTCCACAAAAGAAAACTATAATCTTTTTCATTCTTTTTGTGTGCTTCTAAAATAGCTAAGCATTTGTTTTTGTCTAATAAAATATTTTGATTATTTTCAAAGGATTCTTTTGCAAAATCATACAAATCGCTTTTTAACCATGAACTAATTGGTGTATTAAACCCATTTTTTGGACCATACAAAATTTGATTAGGTATAATACCTTCGAGAGCTTTTTTTAATAAGTACTTTTTTTCATTATTTTTTACTTTTAACCTAGAAGGAATAGAAAATGCAAAATCTACTAAATCATTATCTAACATAGGGACTCTAGCTTCAATACTATTTATCATTGTAGCTTTATCAACTTTTTCTAAATAAGTATGTGGTAACAAAATATTACCATCTGTTTTAAGCATTTTTTGAACCTTATCCTCATTCACAAAATTATCTGCTTGCTTAATATAATCCTCATCCCAAGCTTGATTTTCTAGTTTAACTTGTATTTCTTTATTAAAAATTTGATAAGGACTTTTATAAGGGACATCTTGAGACATGTAATAAGCCATTATAGATGCATCAGTGTTTTGATTTAATATAAATGCCATTCGTCTCATTCTTTCCTTCCATTCTTTCTTTGGTATCAAGGGGTATAAATTAGAGGTAAACTTCCAAAAATTAAACGAATTTAATACATTATATCTTCTGTAACCTGCAAATAATTCATCACCTCCATCACCTTGAAGAATAACTTTTTTATCTTGTGCGCACAATTTACTAATTTGATAAAGAGGAATACTTGCTGCTTCTGCAAATGGTTCATCATATTGAAAAACTAAATTGCAAAATATTTCTTTAACATTATTTGAAGTTACAACTAATTCATGATGGTTTGTATTAAATTTTTGGGCTATCAATTTTGCATTTTGTAACTCATCTTTTCCATTTGTATTAAAATCATATGATACTGTGTAAGTGTCAATTTTAGATGAATAATTTTTTGACGCAAAAGCCACCATACTACTTGAGTCAATTCCTCCACTCAATAATACTCCTATTGGAACATCAGAAATTAACTGTCTTGAAACAGCAGCTTCTAATCTAATTTTTATTTCATCAATAGTTTCTGCTTCAGATAAATTATTCTCTTTTACATCATTTTTAATAGACCAATACTCTTTTTTATTTAAACATGCACCATCAACTGTTGAATAAGTATTTACAGTTCCTGGTTTTAATTTAATTAAGTTTTCTATCATGGTTTGTTCACCAGTTGTGTTACCAAACCACATATATTGAGACAATCCTTTATAATTTATTTCAAATGATTCTAACCAATCTAAAATTACTTTTGCTTCAGAGGCAAATAATAATACATCTTCATTCTCATAAATATACAATGGCTTAATACCTAATCTATCTCTTAGAATATGAATTTGTTTTTTTTGTCTATCGTATATCGCAGTTGCGAATATACCATTCCAATTTTTTATTGCATTGAAACTATTTTTTTCAAAAGTTTCTATCATAACTTCAGTATCAGAAGTAGTTATAGTTTCAATTTGATTTTTATTTGCTATTTCTTTATAATTATAAATTTCTCCATTATAAACACATATGTTATTCTTAGATTTTGAATAAAAAGGTTGGTTTGATCTTTTATCCAAGTCTAAAATACTTAATCTATAATGGATTAACAATACATTATCTTCTTGAAAAATCCCTCTATAATCTGGACCTCTATGATTCATTAATTCACTTGATTTAATGAATTTTGTAAATTGTTCTTTTTCAAGACTAGTTTTAGCTATTAAACCTGCAAATCCACACATATATATATTTAATTTGAATTATAGAATTCCAATAAAAATTGAACATTACTTTTTGTATCAAAACCTTTTTTTGTTATTATATCTAATCTATCAATTGTAGATATTTTTTTTGAATTCATAACATTATTAATCTGATCAACCCAAATTTGTGGTTTAGTAATGTCTTCAAAAAATATCTTTCCTACACCCAAATCAACTTCTCGAGAAATTAAATCCGATATCAATGAAGGAATTCCAACGGCTTGAGACTCAACCAAAACGACAGGAAAACCTTCGTATAAAGACGGCATTAATAATATATCTGAACCTGCCATAAATTCAGGCACATCACTTCTTATACCTAGAAAAACAACTTCTTTTTCAAGATTTAATTCACTTACTTTATTTTTTAAAATGTGCTCTAATTCTCCAACACCTAAAAAAAACATTTTAAAATTGACTCCTTTAGATTTTAACAAATTTGCTATTTCTATAGTAAACTCATGGTTTTTCTCATTTTGAAATCTGCCTACTTGGATCAACTTTAAAACTGTACTTTCTAAATTAAACATTTCATTAACATAATTCTTATGTGTGTTTTCAAAATTTGACAATGAAGTGACATCTACAGAGTTTGGAATTAATAGAACTTTTTTATTTTTATAAAATAACAAATCACTGGCTTCTTGTCCACATGAAACAAAATGTGTCGCAACATTATTGATAATAAATTTTGAAATTGAATGATAAAAAAATCTGATTGTTTTGTTGTGAGATTTATCAACAGTATTGTGTGAGTGTGCTATTCTTTTTTTAACCTTAGCAAACTTAGCAGCTAATAAATGTAATGCATTACTGAAATTTGTATGACAATGAACTATTTGATAATCTTCATTAGTTATAAATAAATGTTTTAAAGCTTTAAATCTTTTTAATGGGTTTGATTCATTTATTTTATAGATTCTACCACCCAATGAAATGATTTCATCTTCATAATCAGTTTTTTTATTAGTAAAAACCACAAAATCAAATTGATATTCTGTTCTATCAATTTCTCTGTATAAATTCATCAACATTGTTTCTGCTCCAGCCCTATTCATTGAGCCTGTTATATGTAGTATTCGTTTCATGAATTTAATAAGTTTGTTAAAACATTAAAATCATGTTTTAAAGTTTGAAAATTCAATTCTGAAAATTCTTGATTCTTTAGAAAGTCATTTATTTCACTTTCTGAAAAATTATCAATTAATTTTATATTGCTCTTATCTTTAATCCATTGGTATGAACCTTTTACTTTATGGTTATTATTTTGAAATACCAAACAAGGAGTTTTAGTTATATAACAAAAAATCATTCCATGCAACCTATCTGTTATTACTAATTCTGCTTTTTTAAAGGCAGTCCAAATTTTATCTAGTTCATCAATTCGTTCTTCAATACTTAAATTATTTTTATTGATGTGTGTATCATAATTGCTTTTAACTTCAAAGTTTTCATCAACTAACTCTAAAAGTTTTGCCTTTTCATTAGGTTTCAATAACTTTTCGTCATCATCTCTCAAGCACAACACAACCCCTTTTCTTTCAAGTTCAGGTTTCATTTTATTTAAACTCATAACAATGTCTGGAGTTAAAATAATAGTATTATTTGTAAAATTATCTTGCATCATATTAAATGACATTTGCTCTCTTGCAATAAAAATCATGTTCTTATGCTTACTGTAACATTTTTTAGCTTGCATTAATGCTTTTTTCCCTTTTTCTGAATTTGAAAAATCCATAGTCTGAGGAAAAGAAACTACTTTGTTATTGGGAAAACTTTCCACAACCAGCTGACGATAAAACTCAATTTGATCATATAAATCCCCAAAATTTCCTCCACCAACAGTGGTAACAATATCACTATTTTTTATTGTTTTTTTAATCATAGAGATTCCTTCTAGTGTCTTACTAATTGGTACATCAATAACTTCATAGCCTTGTAGTGAATTTTTTAAAAATTGAGTTTGTGCATAAGTAATGGCAACATCTCCTAAATTTCCATAATCAGCTGCTAAAAAAACAAAAGCCTTTTTTGCTGTATTACCTTTTAAAAATGAAAAAGAATTTTGGCTTTTAAATTTTTGTAAAAACAAAAGAATCCTTGTTTTATTTTCGAATGAAATATATTTACTTAAAAACATTTTATTTTTTTATTTTGCAAAGCAGGTACAATAGAAAGACTGCTTTATTACTAATTATTTTTTTATACAATTTATCAAATGAAGAAATAGCATCATAAGATTTTATAAACTTTTGTGTGTCAGCATTATGCAACATCATTTTTATGTAAGCGATTTTTTGTCCCTCATTTAAATCATTTTTAAAGGCAAATAAATTGTTCACACAATATCTAATTCCTGATACAATAACTGAAGCTAAAATTTTATTTTTTTTATCATTTGAAATATTCCATGAATCAAGAAAGCTTTCAATTGAATTACTCTTTTCTAGATATAATTCAAATGAATTTTTATGAAATGTTTTAATTAAAGATTCAGATGGTCTATTAATGTAATGATATAATCTTTTATTTATGAAAGTTAATGTATTTGAATTCTTATATACTTTTGAATTGAATAAAATATCCTCAACCAATGAAACACCTTTGTCAAAAATAATATTATTATTTTTCAAAAAACTAATTCTATATAATTTATTCCAAGCATAGCCTAATATATTTAAAGTTTTTTCGTCTAAATCTAAATTATTTAAATCCTTATCAAATTGAATATCTTTGGTTGATATTTCTTTAGTTGATATTAAATTTCCTTCTAAATCTTCATTGTCTAAAAAATAACCAAAGATTACTAAATCAATTTCTTTTTTATCAAAAACGCAAATAGTATCTTGTAATAATGTTGGCTCAATCCAATCATCGCTATCTAAAAAATAAACAAATTCTCCTTTAGCTCTTTTTAACCCATAATTTCTTGCATCAGAAAGTCCTCCATTTGATTTTTCATAAATAGTAATTCTTTCATCATTAAATGTTTCAGCAATCTGTTTACTATTATCAGGTGAACCATCAATAATAACCAAAAGCTCAAAATCTTGATAAGTTTGATTTAAAACACTTTGAATACTTTTAGCAATGTATTTTTCAACATTGTAAACGGGCATTATAATTGAAATCATCTTCCAAACTTGTTTTGAATTAATATTCTCATCTCAATTAATTCTTTTTTATTAATAAAAGCTAACAAAATAATAGCTAATAAAACATTCCCAAATAAAACGTAATTATTCCCATAATTCAAAACGGAAACTAATATCAATAAAAAAGACATTATTATTACCAATTTATATGGAAAAATTATTGAAAATATATTCTTCATGTGAATGATTCTAATTATCAACAATACTAAATATCCAAATACAATTGCAAAACTTGCACCAAATAAACCAAACTTAGGGATTAGTAAAAAAGACAAACCAACTGTTGCAATTCCTCCAAAAAGGCTACTAGTTAAAGCTCCTCTTGTTTTTTTAGCACTTAGATATCCTGTACCATAAAACCCAGCGATTGAACTAAAAATAATACTTAACAACAATATAGGAGTATATTGCCATGCTTCAAAAAATTCTTTACTTACAATATAAGACAAGGCTATTTTATTGGTAGCAACTATCAAAATTGATATGGAAAACAATATGCGAATGTATTTCTTTAATACTGTAGTATAATATTCGTCTCTGTCTTCTCTTTCATAACTCAATATTGATTTTTCTTGCCAAGCTAAATAAAATATATTTACAAACATTAATAAAATAGTAGGTAATTTATAAGCTATTGCAAATATTCCATTTGCAGCTGCTCCTAAATACAATAATATTATATAGCGATTTGCAGAAGAAATAGCCCACCAACTTAATGAATTTGGAATTAGAGGAACTGAATAAAGTAATAGTGTTTTACTAAATTCAACCGTAACACTTTTAGAATCCCATAATGTGTATAATTTACCTGAAAATAAAAGAATTATACTAGTAACTAATCCTGCAATTATGCTAGCATATATTAAACCTTCTACTTTAAAATTAAAAATGGCTAAAGCAATAATTGCTAAGCTTACGTAAATAAAAGTATTAATCAATCCAACACCTACATACATCTTATTTTTTCCTAAACCACGAATACATTGCAACAAAAACAAATATATAGACTGAAAAAGTACTAAAGTAAAAAGCAGGTTAAAATATTTTATGGAAAAAAAGTAATCATATATAAACATTAAAACATATAATATACTATGTGAAACTAAAAAAATCGCTGTGATTGTTGAAAATACTTTTTTACTATTTTCTTCTTTATCATTGTCCAAAAGCCATCGCAATGCAGCATCTGTAAGTTGAAAAGTTACAAAAGGACTAATTAAACTTAACGTTATAAGAATTAAATCATAAGCCCCAACATCTTCTTTTGAAAGATAAAAAGTTGTAAAAAAAACCAATACAAAACTAATTACTTTAGAAGATAGATTTCCTACAGTATAAAGAATTGTTAGACTTAATAGACTTTTAGTTTCTTTCAATTATTCGTTTGATTTGTTTAATTAACTTTCAGAAAGTAACTTTTATTTATATTGCTCCTCATAATACTTCAGATATTCTCCAGAAGTAACATTTTTCAACCATTTTTCATTAGCCAAATACCAATCAATAGTTTTAGCCAAGCCTTGTTCGAAGGTTACTGATGGTTTCCAACCTAGTTCTTTGTTGATTTTGGAAGCATCAATCGCATAGCGTAAATCATGTCCTGGTCGGTCTTTTACGTAAGTGATTAATTGTTCAGACTCACCAACTTCTCTTCCTAATTTGGCATCCATTTGTTGACACAATAGTTTTACCAAATCGATATTTTGCCATTCATTGAATCCTCCAATATTGTAGGTCTCATAATTTTTACCTTCATGAAAAACCAAATCAATAGCCACGGCATGATCTTCTACAAACAACCAGTCACGCGTATATTTTCCATCACCGTAAACTGGTAAAGGTTTTTTCTCAATTATATTATTTATAAACAATGGAATTAATTTTTCTGGAAAGTGATTAGGCCCATAATTGTTAGAACAATTCGTAATCACATAAGGCAATCCATAAGTCTCTCCATAAGCTCTAACAAAATGATCAGAAGCTGCTTTTGAGGCTGAATAAGGAGAATTTGGATCATAAGCTGTTGTTTCAGTAAAAAGACCTGTTTCTCCTAATGTTCCATATACCTCATCGGTTGAAATGTGATAAAATCGTTTGCCTTCAAAATTATCCTTCCAATGCTTTTTGCATACATTTAACAAGTTCATTGTTCCAATTACATTGGTTTTAACAAATGCCAAAGGGTCAGTAATCGATCTGTCTACATGAGATTCTGCTGCTAAATGTAGTACTCCGTCAAAATGATACTTAGCAAATAATTCCTCTAAAAAAGTTTCGTTAAGAATATCTCCTTTTACAAAAGTATAGTTCGATTGGTTTTCAATGTCCTTAATATTTTCAAGATTTCCTGCATAAGTCAAGGCATCTAAATTATAAATATGATAATTTGGGTATTGAGTAACAAATCTTCTTACCACGTGTGAGCCAATAAAACCAGCTCCTCCAGTTATAAGTATATTTTTCATGCATATGAAATTAACAATGTAAATAACGATAATTTGCAAAAATAAACTTTATTTGTGAGTTATAAAGCCTATTTACAAATTAATAACCTTAATAAAGGTTGTAACTGTAACTTATTGTTAGTTATAAGGTAATATATAAATTAATTTTAAGGTGTTCTAATATAATAAAACGTAATACTAACCGTCAGTTCGTGTGTCCCGATTCATCGGGATGTATCGAGAACCGTTGTTATGAAAACCTAAAAAGTGAGACCTTACAGGATGACAAGTTTGCGAGGCATTTTGTTCTTATAAAAACCAATCACAATCCCAACCGTCAGTTCGAGTGTCCCGATTCATCGGGATGTATCGAGAACCGTTGTTATGAAAATTTGTGGTATCATGATAATTAAGTTCTAACGAACAATGTTTAGGCAAGACCCTTACAGGGTGACAAGTTTGTGGGGCATTTCGTTCTTATAAAAACCAAACGCAATCCCAACCGTCAGTTTGAGTGTCCTGATTCATAGGGATGTATCGACAACCGTTGTTATGAAAATTTGTGGTATCATGATAATTAAGTTCTAACGAACAATGTTTAGGCAAGACCCTTACAGGGTGACAAGTTTGTGGGGCATTTCGTTCTTATAAAAACCAAACGCAATCCCAACCGTCAGTTTGAGTGTCCCGATTCATCAGGATGTATCGAGAACCGTTGTTATGAAAACCTAAAAAGTGAGACCCTTACAGGGTGACAAGTTTGTGGAGAGGCAGTCGGTTGTGAGTTAGAGATTAAAGCAATTAAAATTAAAAAAGATTATAAAATTTTTTTTAATTTCTCTAATCTGTGTTCCAAAAAAAAGCCCTGCAATAAGCAAGGCCTTAAATACTCTATATTAAAAACAATTAAAGTTTACCATCTACGTTGTTTCCTAAAATTCCTTTTACATCATATAAAACACTATTCTCTTTTTGTAATGACGGAATATCCAATCCTAAAAATTCTTTGTGTGAAACACCTAACACAACTGCATCAAATTTTTGACTTGGAATCTCATTCGTGCTTGTAATTTTATATTCGTGTTGCACTTCTGCAGGATTTGCCCATGGATCATAAGTTGTAACTGCTATACCATATTCTTCTAATGAAGCAATAACGTCCACAATTTTAGTATTACGCACATCTGGACAATTTTCTTTAAAAGTAATTCCTAACATTAATAAAGTAGCTCCATTAACAGTGACTCCTTTTTTAATCATAGATTTAACCACTTGAGAAGCCACATATTCTCCCATACTATCATTTAATCGTCTTCCTGCTAAAATAATTTCAGGATGATAGCCTTTTTCTTGGGCTTTTTGTGCCAAATAATATGGGTCAACCCCAATACAATGTCCACCAACTAATCCTGGTTTAAAAGGCAAGAAATTCCACTTGGTTCCAGCAGCTTCTAAAACATCGTGGGTATTGATATCTAATAAATTAAAAATTTTAGCCAATTCATTTACAAAAGCAATATTAATATCGCGTTGCGAGTTTTCAATAACTTTTGCGGCTTCAGCTACTTTGATGGTAGGTGCTAAATGAGTGCCAGCTGTGATTACACTTTTATACAAATCATCTACTTTTTTTCCAATTTCTGGAGTAGATCCTGAGGTTACTTTTAATATTTTTTCAACCGTATGCTCTTTATCACCTGGATTAATGCGTTCTGGGGAATAACCTGCAAAAAAATCAACATTAAACTTCAACCCACTCACACGTTCTAAAACAGGAATACACTCTTCCTCAGTTACACCTGGATAAACAGTAGATTCATAAATTACTATATCACCTTTTTTAAGCACTTTTCCAACAGTCTCACTCGACTTATATAAAGGGGTTAAATCAGGTCGGTTATTTTTATCTACAGGAGTTGGGACTGTAACTATATAGTAGGTACAGTTTTTAATATCTTCTAAATTAGCTGAGCAATATAATCCATTTGCATCAGAAGGTGTTTTTACTAATACTTTTTGTAAAATACTATCTTCTACTTCCAATGTATTGTCTTTACCTGCATTTAATTCATTAATCCTATTTTGATTTATATCAAATCCTACAACAGGAAATTTCGTAGCAAATAATCTTGCCAACGGCAAACCTACATATCCAAGTCCTACTACTGCTATCTTTGTACTCATTAATTGTTTTTTTTTATGATCCAATGGCTTGATACACAAACCCTATTTGTTCTAATTCTTTTTTGTTTAATAAATTTCTTCCATCAAATACAAAAGCTGGTTTTTGCATTTGATTGTATATTTTTTGCCAATCGTATGTTTTAAACTCATCCCATTCAGTCAATACAGCTATAGCATGTGCATCTTTGCATACTTCATAAGGATCAGTAAGTACTTCTAGTCCTTTTTTATTTTCTAATTCTGAACGACTTTCCAAGTAATTCAAATCAAAATAAATTTGGTTTTCACTTACTTTAGGGTCATAAACAGCTATATGAGCTTGTTCTGAAAGCAAATCATCTGCTACATAAATAGCGGCTGACTCTCTGGTATCGTTAGTGTCTTTTTTAAAAGCCCAACCTAAAAAGGCAATTTTTTTTCCTGAAACCGTATTGTATAATGTTTTAATTATATTTTTAGCAAACCTTCTTTTTTGATGATCATTCATAATGATGACCTGCTCCCAATAATCAGCTACTTCATTTAAACCATATGATTTTGCTATGTAAACTAAATTCAAGATGTCTTTCTGAAAACATGAGCCTCCAAAACCAACAGATGACTTTAAAAACTTTGGTCCAATTCTGCTATCCATTCCAATGGCTCTAGCTACTTCATTTACATCAGCACCAGTGCGTTCACACAATTCAGACATAGCATTTATAGAAGAAACTCTTTGAGCTAAAAAAGCATTGGCTGTTAATTTAGACAATTCAGAAGACCAAACATTTGTTGTTAATATTTGTTCTTTTGGCACCCAGTTAGCATAAATATCAACTAAAGCTTGTATAGCTTTTTGACCTTCTTCAGAAGAATCACCACCTATTAAAACTCTATCTGGAGCTAATAAATCTTCTACAGCTGTTCCTTCTGCTAAAAACTCAGGATTTGATAAAATTTGGAACTGCACACCATTTCCTGTATGATCTAGAATACTTTTAATAGCACTTGCTGTTCTAACAGGTAAAGTAGATTTTTCAACCACTATCTTATTGGTTTTAGCTACTCGTGCAATTTGTCTGGCACATAATTCAATATATTTCAAATCAGCTGCCATTCCTTTTCCAACACCATAAGTTTTAGTTGGCGTGTTTACAGATATAAAAATCATTTCAGCTTCCTCAATAGCCTTGTCTACTTCCGTTGAGAAAAATAAATTTCTACCTCTAGCCTCAGCTACTACGTCACTTAAACCTGGCTCATAAATAGGAATATTCTCCACGTTTGGGTCGTTCCAATCGGCAATTCTTTTTTCATTTAAATCAACGACAGTAACTTTAATACCTGGGCATTTTTGTGCAATAATGGCCATAGTTGGTCCACCCACATATCCTGCACCAATACAACATATATTTTTAATCATTTTTTATAATTTAATTCTATTTTCTATTTAATAAATTCTATTTTCTTCTAAAAAACTGTTCTCGATACACTCCGATGAATCAGCAAACTTGTACTGAGGGTTAATTGTATGTTTGCTTTTGAACTATTTTAAACTTCTTCTTATCTTTCTTTAAGCTCCTCCCTCTGATCATCAAGTTTAAGAGTAAAACCAAATTAGTGAAACCCCTTAAAGCCTGACAAGTTTGCAAATAAAGCTATTTCCCTTATATAAAAAGTCATCCTAACAATCACCACTCACTACTCACTCCTTCTTCCCTAAATTTTTCCAATACCAGTCCACTGCTTCTTTTAACCCTTCTCTCATCGAATACTTTGGATTATATCCCAATAAGTTTTTTGCTTTATCTATACTTGCTAAAGAGTGCGGAATATCTCCTGCTCTATTTGGCCCGTAAATCACTTCAACATTGGCTATTTCTGCATCGTACGCTGTTAAAAATTCTTTTAAATAATTAACCAAATCATTCAAAGTCGTTCTATCTCCAAAAGCGGTATTGTAAACTGTATTAATCGCTTCTGGGTTATTTGTCATCAAGGCTTTTTCATTCATTTGAACCACGTTATCAATGTAAGTAAAGTCTCTTGAAAACATACCATCACCATTTATAACAGGACTTTCGTGATTGATAAATTGGGCTACAAATTTAGGAATAACGGCTGCATAAGCACCATTTGGATCTTGATTTCTACCAAAAACATTGAAATAACGCAATCCAATCGTTTCTAAACCATACGTATTGCTAAAAATAGTTGCATACAATTCGTTGACGTATTTTGTAATAGCATAAGGAGACAATGGTTTCCCTATAACATCTTCTACTTTTGGTAATCCTTTAGAATCTCCATAAGTGGAAGAACTTGCAGCATACACAAATCTTTTAACTTTTGCATCTCTTGAAGCCACTAACATATTTAAAAAACCCGAAACATTCACATCATTAGAAGTAATAGGGTCGTTTATGGAACGAGGCACACTTCCAAGAGCTGCTTGATGTAACACATAATCTGCTCCTTCAACAGCTTTCTTACAAGTATCCAAATCTCTAATATCACCTTCAATTAAAGTGAAATTAGAATTTGAGTAAAACTTATCAATATTGTGTTTGTGACCAGTAGCAAAATTATCCAAGCAAACTACTTTATTGTCATTATTTAAAAAATACTCACACAAGTTGGATCCAATAAACCCTGCTCCACCTGTTATGAGTATTTTCTTTTTGGTAATATTCATCTGCTATTTTTTCATTAATCGTTTTAAAAAGTTTTTATTGGAGGTTTCCTCATAGTCATTTTCACTATAGTCTCCATAGCCATAACCATAGTTATATCCGTATTTTGATTTTTTTCTGAAATCATTTAGTACAATACTGATATTATGCAATTCTCCTCTTTTGTGTTTCTCATTTACTACAGACAACATCCCTTTTTTGGTAACTTCTTGTCTGACAATATATAAAGTTGCATCACAATATTGAGCTAATTCTAGAGCATCTGATACTAAGCCAACTGGAGGTGTATCTAAAATGATGTAATCATAAATCTGTTTTAATTCTTCAATCATTTCATTCATTGCATCACTAATAATTAATTCTGCTGGATTAGGAGGAATTGGACCTGAAGTAATGATATCAAGATTAGGAATATGTGTGTTTTGAACAATTTCGCTTAATTTCTTTTGGCCTATTAAATAATTTACTGAACCTATGTTATTATCGATATTAAAATCATCAAAAAGTTTAGGTTTTCTCAAATCTAACCCTACAATAACAGATTTTTTACCACTCATTGCAAAAACAGTAGCTAAATTCATGCTACAAAATGTTTTTCCTTCACCACTTATAGATGAGGTTAACATCACAATTTTTGACCCTTCTATTTTTTGTTTTTTATAAATGAATTGCAATGAAGAACGAATACCTCTGAATGACTCTGCAATAGCCGATTTTGGTTTGTCGAAAACAGCTAAATTACCAATTTCAGTATTCTTACCTATTACTCCAATAATTGGAATTCTAGTCAGTTTTTCTATATCGTCAGTTGTGTGAATCGAATTATCTAACAATGTTTTAATAAAAACAATAACAAATGGAATTCCTAAACCAAGCAATAAAGCTAAAATGTAATTTACTCCTGTTTTTGGACCAATCAAACCATCACCCACATCTTTTGCTGGATCTATAAATTCGATATCTGACAAATTAGAAGCTCTAATAATATCTGCTTCAGCTCTTTTTTCGAGAAAAGTTGTATAAATATTGTCTTTTAAATTAAATTTTCTGGTAAAGTTTATTAAATCTTGCTGTTGTTCTGGTAGTTGCCTAATGGTACTCTCTGCGTTATTAATATTTCTGGAAAGCAAAGACAAATCAATTTGCAAAGCACTTTTTGAACTTTCAATATTATTTAATAATATCTTTTTTACAGATTCCATTTGGACATCAAAATCAGCAAACATCTTATCATTTTTTACTGAATAGGCTAATTCCGAGCGTTCTGTAGATAATTGAATCAATTTAGAAACATTTCCTATGATGTTTGGGTCTTCAATTCCGGCTACAGTTGGTGCTGGTAATTTTGAATAATCATTGTTTTTTTCAAGATAATTTTTAAGCAAGTTGTAATAGGATAATTTTCTATTTACAATGTCTTTTTGCACATCGTATTCTGATAATTTTGAAGTTAAAGCTTCTCCACCTCCATCAAGCATATACACATTCTTATCTCTTCTGAAAGTTTTAAGATCACCTTCTGCTTCATTCATTTGTTTTTCAACATCAACTAAGGTGCTATCAATAAATTTAATTGTGTTAGTTGCAAATTGATTTTTACTATCCAACTGTCTTTTTTTCAAGGTCTTAACCGTTGAATTTAAAAAATCAACTAATCTAGCTTTATTAGTACCAGCCTTTGCTATTTTTATAATTGAACCTCCTTTTACATCAGCTTCAACATCTACATTTTTATAATTAGCAACCGTTGCATTAAAATCTGAAAACTTAATAAAATATTCTTGCTTCAAATTAGAAAGATTCATTAAATCTTGGGTCAATTTAAAACTTAAAAAAGGTAATTCTACTTTTTCATTAATCTCAAAAGTTCTTTTATAATCACCTATTGGAACTTTGACATTACTTTTTGTATTGTCTTTATAATGATATAATTCTGCTATGGAATTTTCAAACGTAGTAGAAAGTTCAAATTGATTTTGGTTTAAAAATTTAATCTTTATAAGTTGATTGGCAACTTGTCCTTTATTTTCATCTATAACTACTTTAAAAGGTGTTTCTCCATAAGCATCTAGAAAATTATATTCTCCTTGTTTTAAGTAATTGATATAAAACTGTAGATTTCTAACTACTATCTCATTGTGAGACCTAGATTTTAAAGTTGTAATAACGGTTTGAACTTTATCTGATGTTCCTCCCCAATTGAAAACCAAACTTGTGTTAGATGAGAAAAGTTGGTTATTTTCATCTTTCACCACAATGAGAGTTTCCATTCCATAAATTTTCTCTTTGCGAATATTTACTTGGTATGCAATGGTAAAAGTCAAAATCAAACACAATATAAACCATTTCCAATAGCTGATTAACTTTGATAAAAAACCTTTAAAATCAAAGCTGTTTTGTGTTTCTAGAATATTAAAATCTTTTATATCTAACATAGTTAATTTCTAAGCAATAAAATTGTTGTGGTAACTAGTGATAATGCTGTTATTATTGTAGCGATAGATTGTGTACCTGTTGTTCCTGTTCCCCAAGACTTTTGTTTTAAAGGCTTAACAATAATGTAGTCGTTAGGTTGAATATAGAAATTAGGTGAATTAACTATTTCTGCATCTGTTAAATCCAACGAATACATTTCAAAACCATGAGGTTGTTTTCTTAGTATTTGGACTTCTTTTCTATTTCCTGTAATTGTAATATCTCCTGAATTAGCAATAGCTTCTAGAATAGTAACTTTTTCTTGAAACAATACTTTAGAACCAGGACTAGCTATTTCTCCATTAACCGTATAATTGAACCCAGCTAATTTTACGGTAACAAATATTCTAGCTTCCGCTGTAAAATATTCATCCGTTAATTTTTTTTCTATAGTTGCTCTTATTTCTTCTAATGTAAAACCTAGAACATTTATTTCACCTAAAACCGGTATTCTTATATTACCATGCTGATTTACATTATATCCAGAAAAGTATATTGTCTGTGTATTAGGTTGTTGACTTTGTTGAGTAGAAGCATTAAACATCTCTACCAATTTCTGATCAAGTGCTTTTATGTTTATGCTTAAAATGTCGTTAACTTGAACTCTATAAGGCTTTGCATCAAATTCATTGATTACAATGCCTTCTGGTTTATTTCCATAGTCTTGAAGATAGATTAAGTCTCTATTTGGAATACATGAAAAAAAGGTTGAAACCACAACAAACAGTATAAAAAACTTAAAAATTTTCATTCCTTAACAATTAGTAGGCAAATATAAACAAAACGATTAAAAGAGGTAATAAATATAGCAATATTAAACTGTTAAGCGTTTTTAATGGACATTTCAAATGGAATTCTGTGTAATAAACTTCTTCCTAGGGTCACTTCGTCTGTGTATTCTAATTCATCACCAATAGCAATTCCTCTAGCAATTGTTGAAACATTTATGGAATACTCTTGAATTTGCTTGTAAATATAAAAATTAGTTGTGTCTCCTTCCATAGTGGAACTTAATGCAAAAATAAGCTCTTTCACTTCACCTGCTTTTACTTTTTCAACAATTGGAAAAATACTTAATTGCGAAGGCCCAATACCATCAATCGGAGAAATTCTTCCTCCTAAAACATGATATAATCCTTTGTACAAACCTGTGTTTTCAATAGCCATTACATCTCTAATGTCTTCCACCACACAAATTATAGATTTGTCTCTTTTTGGATTAGCACAAATTTCACAAATATCATTATCTGACAATGTATTACAATTGTTGCAGAATTTTATCTCTTCACGCATATTTTGCAAAGCTTCTGCTAAAAACTGTGTTTGTTCTTTGGGTTGTTTTAATAAATGAAGTACTAATCGCAAAGCAGTTCGTTTTCCGATTCCAGGTAATTGAGCCATTTCATTAACGGCTTTTTCTAATTTCTTTGATGATAATTCCATACCCTACAAATATAGTTATTTCAACAAAAAATTTGAACTTAATTTTATTCTATTAATTTTGTACAAAAACCGAATCTATGCAACCAATTTCGATACTAATTCTTGTACTTGTTTATTTTACAGTTCTTATTTTATTTTCTTATTTCACTGGAAAAAAATCAGAAGAAAACAACGATACTTTTTTTAAAGCTAACAGACAATCTCCTTGGTATTTAGTAGCTTTTGGAATGATTGGAGCGTCACTCTCTGGAGTAACATTTATTTCAGTTCCTGGAAAAGTTGAAGCTGCTCAGTTTGCTTATTTTCAAATTGTTATTGGGTACATTTTAGGTTATTTTGTTATTGGTGCTATTCTTTTACCTTTGTATTATAAATTACAATTAACTTCTATTTACACCTATTTAGAAGAGCGTTTTGGAAATTATTCCTATAAAACAGGTGCTTGGTTTTTTATTGTTTCTAGAACTGTTGGTTCTAATTTACGTTTGCTTTTAGTGGCTGATGTATTGCAAACTTTGGTGTTTGAACCACTTGGAATTCCTTATTGGGTTACTGTAACTTCAATTATATTTTTAATTTGGGTTTACACTAATAAATCTGGTATAAAAACTATTATTTGGACAGACACTTTACAAACGCTTTTTATGTTAGTTTCGGTAGTGATTTGTATAGTAGTTGTTTCACAAGATTTAGGCTTGAATATTTCTTCCATTTCTTCCTATGTAGCTGACAGTGATTTTTCTAAGACCTTCTTTTTTGATGATTTGAGTTCTCCTAAATATTTTTGGAAACAATTCTTTTCTGGAGCTTTTATTGCGATTGTAATGACTGGTTTAGACCAAGATATGATGCAGAAAAACTTAACATGCAAAAGTTTGAAAGATGCTCAAAAGAATATGTTTTGGTTTACCATTGTCTTGACTTTTGTAAATTTCCTATTCTTAGTTCTAGGACTTTTATTTACTGAATATGCTTTGAAAAACGGAATTGATGCTCACAGAGACCAACTTTTTGCTGTTTTAGCCAATAATCATTTGGGAGTTATTGTAGCTTTTAGTTTTATTTTAGGTTTAATAGCTGCTGCTTTTTCTTCTGCAGATAGTGCTTTGACTTCGCTGACGACTTCATTCAGTATTGATATTTTAAATATTGAAAAAAGATATGATGCTGCCAAGCAAATAGCTGTTAGAAAGAAAATTCATCTAGCTTTTGTATTGGTATCCATAATTGTAATTCTGATTTTTAAATATGGTTTCAACGATGCAAGTATCATTGATAAAGTTTTAAAATTTGCAGGATTTACATATGGTCCGTTATTAGGATTATACAGTTTTGGATTATTCACCAAGTGGAATGTAAAAGATAAATTGGTTCCTATAGTTGCTCTTTCTGCCGTAATAATTTCACTATTATTAAATGCTTATGGAGAAGTTTGGTTTAATTATACCTTTGGGTTTGAAATTTTAATGGTAAATGGATTCTTAACTTTCTTAGGACTAATATTGATTCGTAGCCAACAAAACTAACGTACAAGATTCTTCATATTTAATTCCGTTAGCTTTGAGAAGTTGGTAAAATTCTGGATTTTCTGTTCCTGGATTAAACACTACTCTTTTTGGCTCTAAACCAATGATGTAATTATAATAATCTCTTTGAGCTATTGCGTTTAAATACAAAGTTACTGTATGGATTTTTGTAACAGGAATTGCTTTTGACTGAATCTTTACACCTGCAACTTCTCCTGTTTTCTGACCAATTGCCACAACTGTGTGCTTGTGATTCACCAAACTATTAATAGCTTTAAAACTATATCTTTCTGGGTTTGTTGAGGCTCCGATTACTAATGTCTTTTTCATGTTTTTTATTTAATAAAACAAAATTACGAATAAACAATTTATAAATATTTCCAAAGAGTTGTATTTAACTTTAATTTTATAATTATTTTTAAGGAAAAATGCTTTTCAATATCTCACATAACGATAAAAAAATCAAGAAAGCAATAAATGATTTGGTAGGCAATTCATTTGGTATCATAGAGAATATCAAAATGAAAGGCACTGGTTCTACAGGAATGATTATAGTGAAAGCAAGTCAAGAAATTAGTGCTATTTTGAATAAAAATAATACTATTAAGTATGCCAACATAGAGCTGAGACCTAGCGGAATTATTATTGGGTTTCAATCACAACTTGAAGTTTATGCTTTAGTTATACCTTTTTATAAATTGGTTATTTTTAAACCGGGTAACACTATGACATTTCATATTGATCATCATTTTATTAGCATTGATATTTCAAAAAAGACTGATAGATTCATGAAATTTCTAGAAAAGATTGAAAATCAAAAATTGAAACAGACTTAAAACTCATAAATTAACCTTTTAATAAAACCAATTAAAAAATAATTTATGTTACATTTGTAAAAAAACAAATGGAAGTATTCTTACTCTTATTTGCAGCCTTATTCTCAATTTTAAATCCTATTGGAACAGTTCCAATATTTGTAGGATTAACTGAAGGATATAGTAAAGCTGAACTTTCCAAAACTTCTTTATGGACTGCCATAAATGTATTCATCATATTAATGATTTCTTTTTTTGTTGGTCAATATGTGCTATCTTTTTTTGGCATTACAATTACTGCTTTAAGAATTGCTGGAGGAATTTTAATTACTAATTCTGGTTTTGGATTACTTAACGGTAAATTCAGCAAAAACAAAGGAATCAATAAAAAAACAGAAGAAGAAGCACAAGAAAGAAGTGATATTGCTTTAACTCCTTTAGCTATGCCTATGCTTGCTGGACCAGGATCTATGTCTTTATTGATTGCTTTTTATCAAGAACACAATACAACTGGTGAAATTATAGCTTCTTGCATTGCTATTCTTTTGATAGCAGTTGTTATTTTCATCATTTTAAGAAGTGCTTATTTCTTATCAAGAATCTTAGGTTCTTCAGGGATTGTTGCTATTTCTAGAATTGTAGGTTTCTTGACGATTGCAATTGGAATTCAATACATCATTAGTGCTATCTTGAGTATTATTAGAGGAATTTAATAAGGCAATGGGTATTAGGTAATAGGTAATGGGTTAAACAAGTATTAAAATTTTAGTCATCCTCTTTTAGTGTTTCAAATTTTCTTAACTTTAAGAAAAAAAGAAATACATGCGAATTCTACTCACTGGAGCAAACGGTTATGTTGGGAAAAGACTATTACCTGAATTATTAAATAACGGACATGATGTAGTTTGTTGTGTGAGAAACAAAAACCGACTTGGTCTTGATGCTGCAACACTTGCAAAAATAACTATTTGGGAACTTGATTTTTTAGAAGAACCGATTTTAGAAAATCTTCCTAAAAAATTTGATGTTGCTTTTTATCTAATTCACTCTATGACCTCATCAACCGATAAATTTGATGAATTAGAAACCAAAGCCGCTGAAAACTTTAACACTTACCTTAATGAAATTGGAGTCAAACAAGTTATTTATTTAAGTGGAATTGTTAATCAAGAGTATCTTTCAAAACATTTACAATCTAGATTAAATGTGGAAGAAGTTTTATACAAAGGTAATTTTAAAACTACTGTTTTAAGAGCAGCTATAATTGTAGGTTCTGGAAGTTCTTCTTTTGAAATCATTAGAGATTTGTGTGAAAAACTTCCCGTGATGATAACCCCAAAATGGGTTTTAACTAAATCTCAACCCATAGCCATTAGAGATGTGATTCAGTATTTAATTGGTGTAATGCTAAATGAAAAATGCTATGATGATTCTTTTGATATTGGTGGACCAGACATTATTACTTATAAACAAATGATGCTGCTGTATGCTGAAACTCGAAACATTAAACTTTGGATTTTTACTTTGCCTGTAATGACACCTAAATTATCTTCCTATTGGCTTTATTTCGTAACTTCTACATCTTATAAATTAGCCGTAAACTTAGTGGACAGTATGCGAATGGAAGTAATTTGCAAAGACAATCGTTTAAGAGATATTTTAAACATAAAACCCATTTCGTATGTAGATGCCATTAAATTAGCTTTTTTAAAGATTGAACAAAATTTAGTCGTTTCGAGTTGGAAAGACAGTTTAATTAGTGGCCGTTTTAAAAAAGAATTGGTTGGTTATGTTCAAGTTCCAACTTATGGTTGTTTGAAAGATGAAAAATCAATCAAAGTTGAAAACACTGCCAAAGTTTTAGAAAACATTTGGTCTATTGGAGGAGCAAAAGGTTGGTATTATGGCAATTGGATGTGGGAAATTAGAGGATTTATGGACAAACTGGTTGGTGGTGTTGGCTTACAAAGAGGAAGAACTCATTTAAATGAAATAGCTGCTGGAGATTCTTTAGATTTTTGGAGGGTTTTATTAGCAGATAAAGACGAAAAAAGGTTGTTGCTTTTTGCCGAAATGCGATTGCCAGGTGAAGCTTGGTTGGAATTTAGAATTGACGAAAACAATGTCTTGCATCAAATTGCTACTTTTAGACCTAAAGGTTTATTGGGCAGATTGTATTGGTATAGCTTAGTTCCTTTTCATTATTTTATTTTTGGTGGAATGATTAGAAATATTGCTAAAACCACTTGAGAAAATTCCAAAAAAAATAAAACTCCAAATTCCAACATGCTTAATTGGAACTTGGAGTTTAAAAATTGTTTGTTTTAAAAATTTAATTTTTTGGTAAAAATATTTCTGCCATCATACATCTTGCACTTCCACCACCACAAGCTTCAATAGTATCTAAACTTGAACTTAAAATCGTAGCATGTTTTTCCAGTTTTTCAATTTGTTCAGCTGTTAAACTTTCATGAGCTGATTTACTCATTACCAAATAACTTTTATCATCTGTACCTTTTAATTGCAACATGTTTCCTGCAAAGTTGTTTACTTGGTCTTCTGTAATTAAAATAATTTCTTTTCCGTCTTCTTTTAAACTTTGCAAAACTTGCTTTCTTTCACTTTTATCATCAATGCAATCTGCACAAATTACAGCAAAAGTTTCTCCCAAACACATCATTACGTTAGTATGATAAATCAATTTTCGTTCACCATCAACTGTTTGAAAGGCTTCAAAAATAATGGGTCCCATGTCAAAATCTTCACAGAATTCAATCATTAATTCTTCATCAGCTCTTGGAGATAAAGCACAATAAGCTTTTCCATTAGTTCTGTCTAATAACAAACTTCCTGTTCCTTCTAAGAAAATTTCGTCCTCTTCGGCTGATGTATAATCCACTATGTTATTCATCTGAAAACCTTTTTCTTCCAATAAGTCAAGAATATCATCTCTTCTTTCTGCACGACGATTTTCGGCAAACATTGGATATAGAGCTACATCACCATTTTCGTGAAATGAAATCCAATTGTTTGGAAAAATACTATCAGGTGTATCTGGATTTTTAGTATCATCAACAACCGTTACATCCACACCAACCATTTTTAGTTTTTGGACAAAAGTATCAAACTCTTCTTGAGCTTTTGCGTTTACGTTTTCAGGAGTTAAACTGTCTAAAACTTTTTGATAGTAATTATTTACAGCTGTTTGTTCGTTCATACGAAAAGCGACTGGACGAATCATTAATATAGAATTTGTAATTTGTTTCATTTTTATGTTATTTGTTGTAAGTTATATGTTATAAGTTTTAAGTTTACTTTTGTTGTCTATAACTTTTTAAGTTTTCCAATTTTCTTCGAAGTATTTTATGAAGTTGTAAATTTTTGAATTCAATTCGTTGTATTTATTTATAAATTCTTCAGGTCTATCTATTATTTCAGGATAAAGTTTTGAAATTTTCTCAATGTGAAATACCGTTTCCAAACTACTTGCCAAGAATAGGTTAAAAATTTTATAAAATTTGCTTTATATCTTTTTCTTCCATACCCTTCAACAATATTAGTTGTTACTGAATCAGCAGATCTTCTCAATTGACTTCCAAGTTCATACAGTTCATGTTTTGGTAATTTTAAGGACATCGAATGACATTTGTAAAACAATTCTAAACTCAAACTATAAACTTCTAAATCTTTATAACTTTTCATCGTAATATTTTAAAACTTACAACCTACAACATAGAACTAATTACTCTCTAATTAATGGTAAAGTTGAACATCTAAGTAATCCTTCTTGTTTAGCAATTTCTGCATATGGAATTTCTTCTACTGTAAAACCGTTTTCTCTTAGCCAATTGTTTAATCTTGTGAAGTTTTTTTCAGAAACTACAACATCTGGAGCAATTGAAAAAACATTTGAATTCATGTGATACATTTCATCACGTGTAATGTGAAATAAATTTTCTTTTCCAAAAAGCTTAACCAAATACATATAATCAGCTTCTTCGCGGAAACCACTTTTATAAATGATTCCTTTGTTTATTCCAATTGGTTGAAAGCAACAATCCAAGTGTAAAGCGTTGTCTCTTGCTTCAATTTTTGACTTTACTAAATCAAATTCTTTTACAATTTTATTTGGAAATAATTCTTTAATATAATTCACTCCAGCCATATTTGTTCTAGCTGTAATATAATCTTTATAATCTGAACCCTTATAAGTTCCGATGAAAATGTAATCATTCCAAACCATAACATCTCCACCTTCAATATGAACTTCTTCTGGTGGACGGACTACTTTTTTTGGGTCTATTTGATCAATTACATATTGAATTGCATCCAATTCTCTTTCTCTATCTGGAAGAATATTAGCTTTAATAAAAGTATCTTCAATTACAAATCCAATATCTCTTGTAAAAATTTGGTTGTAATTTTCTATCATTTCAGGACGAAAAACTTTTACGTCATATTTTTGAAAAACTTGATTAAAAGCTTCCATTTCATTAACCATATCTTCTTCTATAGGATACGTTCCTGCGATGATATGTTCTAATGATTTTGGATCATAAGCTTCTTCAACCGTTGGAGTTGGACCATTACTTTTGGCAGATCCTAAAACTACTGCTCTTAGTCTTGCTGTTTCGTTTTTTATATTTAATTGTAACATATAATTGCTTTTTGGCATAGGTACAAAGATAAAAAACTGAATGTGCATTTTAACGATTAAAAAGTTTAATTATCCACATAATTATAAAATAACTTATTTATTTAAAAGTTTTCTATACATTTGATTAACAAATAACTAAAATTAAATTAATTATGGGAATTTCAAGTTTTTTTAGTTCACTTTTTGGAAAAGCAAAAGGAACTGCTGACAATGTTAGCGACAAAGCTGAAGATTTAGCTGGAAAAGCTGCTGATAAAGCCACAGAGGTAACTGGAGATTTAAAAGAAAAAGCTTCTAAATTTATTGATGGTGCTTCTGATAAGTTAGATGAAATGGGTATCGGTGATAAGGTTTCTGAATTTGTTGATTCTGCCAAAGAAAAATTAGAAGATGCATCAGAATGGGTTGAAGAAAAAGCTGATGAAGCTAAAGAAGTCACTTCAAAATTCGTAGATAAAGCTGAAGATAAGTTTGATGAATTAAGAGGTAAAAAAGATACTTTCGAAGAAGCTGATTAATTCCCTTATACTATAAAAAAATCCCGTTTTAAATTGAAACGGGATTTTTTTTGTGATTATCTATCTTTAACTTCTTTGAAAGGTCTTAATGTGTGACCTGTGTAAACTTGTCTTGGTCTTCCGATAGGCTCTTTGTTTAAACGCATTTCTTTCCATTGTGCAATCCAACCTGGTAAACGTCCGATAGCAAAAAGAACAGTAAACATTCCAACAGGAATTCCCATAGCACGATAAATGATTCCAGAATAAAAATCTACGTTTGGATATAAATTTCTTGATTTGAAATATTCGTCTTCTAAAGCTACTTTTTCTAATTGTTTTGCAATATCCAATAATGGATCATCAACTCCTAAAGCTGATAAAACATCATCTGCTGCTTTTTTAATAATTGTTGCTCTTGGATCAAAGTTTTTATATACTCTATGACCAAATCCCATTAAACGGAACGAATCATCTTTGTCTTTTGCTTTTAATACATATTTAGCAACATCACCTCCATTGTTATGAATTTCTTCTAACATTTCAAGTACAGCTTGGTTTGCTCCACCGTGTAATGGTCCCCAAAGTGCCGAAACTCCTGCAGAGATTGAAGCAAATAATCCAGCGTGAGATGAACCCACAATTCTTACTGTAGATGTAGAACAGTTTTGTTCGTGATCTGCATGAAGAATAAATAATTTATCTAAAGCAGCAATAACTTTTTTGTCAAATTTATAAGGTTCAGTAGGTAATTCAAACATCAATCTCATGAAGTTCTCTACATATCCTTTTGTATTATCGTAATTGTTTAATGGATAACCCATTGATTTTCTGTAAGTCCAAGTTGCAATCACTAAAAACTTAGCCATAGTTTTGCAAACTGCATCATACATTTCTTTTTCATTATGAGGATTAACTGATTTTGGATTAAAAGCAGTTAAAGCAGAAGTTAATGCTGCTAACACACCCATTGGATGAGCCGTTTTTGGAAAACCATCAATGATGTTTTTCATTTCCTCATTCACTAATGTGTATTTTCTGATATCGTTTTCAAACTTCTCTAATTCATTTTTGGTTGGTAATTCACCAAAAATCAATAAAAAAGAAACTTCTAAGAAATCTGCTTTTTCAGCTAATTCTTCAATTGAATATCCTCTATAACGAAGTATTCCTTCTTCACCATCTAAAAAAGTAATTTCACTTTTGCATGAACCTGTATTCTTGTAACCTGGATCTATTGTTATTGCACCAGTTGCACCACGTAATGTTTCTACTTCAATAGCAACTTCATTTTCAGTTCCAACAATTACAGGGAACTCATATTTTTTGCCATCTAATTCTAATGTAGCCGTTTTTGACATAATATTGTTAGGGTTTTAAAATCTTGAATTTTATCAATTCCACAAAATTAGGGAATTCCTTATTAATTAGAAAGAAAATTTGATATCGTTTTCGTTAATTATTCTTTAAAACTTGCTAAGTAGATATATATATTTATATTTTTCAAGATAAAAAAACTATGAAATCAATTAAATTTTAAAAAAAGTCAAAAACAATACACCCGTAAAATATTAAATATCTTACGGGTGAAAGCCTATTAACAAACAAATTAACTTACTCTTTAACTAACTTTTCTACTTTTTGACCTAATTCTGTTTTAATCATTAAGAAATAAATGCCTTTGGTTAAATTAGAAACATCTAGATTCTCATTATCTACATTCGTTATTCTTTTCTGAACGATTCTTCCTTGTGCATCATAAACTTCAATTGAAGTGATTGCAGAATTAGCTTTAATATTTACATTGTCTTTCGCAGGATTTGGATAAATTCCAACTGAATTATCATTGGTTACTATTGAATTGCTCAACACTTGGAAAGTTGTATTTGCAAAATTTGTTTCTACTGGAAAATTATAATCAAAGTAAATATCAGCTTTGTTTGTAACCATGTCACTAATTAGAAGATTGTCTTTAGTTTGTAATTTTAACAACACATTTCCATGTCCACCAGTATCTAAATTTATAGTTTGAAAGATAAATTCAATTATATTTCCATTTATTCTCGTGCTAACATTATGAGAAGCTTCTAATAATCGTAAAGTTGAAATATCAAAATCCGCTGGATTAATTTCAGTTTTCACTACAATATTTTCTGCTTGATAAGTTCCTGTATTTTCAAAATTGATTACATAATGAAGATATTCTCCTATATAAGATGGTGACACAACATCTCCTTCAATACAAGTAATGTCATTTGGATCATAAGAACCTACAACAGTTTGATTAAAGTCAAAATTATTATCAGCCCAATTATCATCAGTCGTTACATCTATAAAAGCGTTAAAAGCTAGGATATCTCCAATATTAACGGCTGGTGTTTCTGTTGGTGAATTTACATTTAAAGTTACCAATATACTTCCTGTCTCAAAAGGAACTAACCCTGGAAAAAACCAATTTATGAATCCACCTGAATTATTGTTTGGAGTTACAGATGAAGACACAAAATCTAAAACAGCATCGTTAAATGTAAAGTTAACATATCCATCAACGGTTTGATTTCCTTTGTTTCTGTATACAATTTTATAAACTGCATCAAAACCTGGTCTTGCTGGTATAATTGGAGCAATTACAATCTCTAAATCTGGATGTACTCCATTAGCTGTTACACAGAAATTTTGAGTGGTTGTACTGTTATCAATAACTGGAATATTTACACTAGCTGGGTTTGGATTGACATTAAAATAATTAGGGTTTTCTAAATTTGGTATTAAATCAAAAGTACCTATTTGGTTAGTGAATATAGAGTAATTTCCTAAACCATTTGAAAAAACAGATGAATTTGTTGCTGTTGCATTCAAATTTATTCCAATTCCGAAATATTGAACAGGTATATCATTAACATCACAACCATTTCCATTTAAATCAAATTGCGTAATTCCTGTTATTGTATTATAATTTCCACCAGGAGTGAATGAACAATAGCTTCCAACTTGAACATTAGGGGTTACTGAAAGATTATTATATGTAAAAGTATCTCCTTCATCTATGCATACATACATAAGATTTGGTAAGTTATAATATGAACTACTGTTGTAATTAATCGTATTTATTGTTCCACTTTTAAGGTTTACATTAGTTAAGTTTGTATTATTAAAGTAACTTAAATTCATCAAATTAGGATTGTTTGAAAAATCAAGCTCAGTCATAGTATTAGAGGAGCAAGAAATTGTGGTTAAGTTTGACAAATTTGAAAAATCAATAGTTGCAATAGGGTTGTTTGATATGTTAAGTTGTTGTATTAATGGTGTATTTGAAAAATCTAAATTTGAAATATTATTGTTATTTACAGTAAAATTCAAAAGACTTGGATATCCCGAAATATTAATATTTGAAAAACCATTGCTACCACAATACAAGTATTTTAAAACTGGTAATGAAGTAGGTAAAATTAAATTTGTTATCTGATTATTTTGAATGTTAATTTCTTCTATATTGTTGATATTTGTAAAATTTGAAGTATCAGAAATATTATTTGCCGAAAGTTTTAATATTTTTAGCAATGGAAAATTAGCAATTATAATACTATTTAAATCATTATTTGTAAAGTCAATTTCTGTTAATACAGGAGAATTTGTAATTGATAAAGTTGACACATTGCTATCAAAAGCTGAAATTTTATTTAATGAAGTAAGTGCTAGTAAATCAAGTGAAGATAAATTTGTATTTCCCCAAATATTCAAAGTAATAATATTGCTTAAATTATCTAAAACTAAAGAAGTTATATTTGAATACGTCATACTAAAATTAGTTAAAGCTGGTAAATTTGAAAAGTTGAAAGCTGTAACTGAACCTGTATTATAGGTAACATTTATATTTTGTAATTGCTGTAAACCATTAAGAATTGAAAAATTATTAATACTATTATGATAACTTCCAAAAAAGGTGATATTATCAAAGTATTGTATTCCAGTTAAATCTGTGATACCAAATGATTGTAATTGAATTCCTGTAATTGCTAAAGCTTCTGTAAATTGAATTTCACCATCACTATTTGTATCTACTGCTCCATAACCTGAACTAGTCAAAGCAATTGAATTGGATGAATTAGCACTTACCAAAGCTGCTTTTAAATTCGCATCAGGAAAATAAATAACTTGACTAGAGTCTAAAACTACTAAATCAAAATTAGTTATCGAAAAGCAACCTGTTGTATTATCAACAACACTTACAAAGATTGTTTGTGGATTTGAAGTATTTGTAAAAGTCGATTGGTTTGGTATTGCATTTGTTCCTGCTTGTGCATCTGCTAAAGTCAAATAATACTGAAAAGAAAGTCCAGTTGCTCCATTTGTCATAATTGTTTCATTCTGAGTCAAATCAAAAGTTGCTGAACCATCAAAAGGGTTTTCATAAACTATTATATCATTTGGCTGAAGAACAGCTGGAAGCGGATTTACTATCAAATTAAAACTTGTAGTAGAATACAACCCTGATGAAATTTCTTCAACTCTTATAAAAATAGTTTGATTTGGCCCACCAACAAAAGAATTAGGAGGTGATGCTAAATTACTATTTGCATCCGCACCTGCTTGATCTAAATGATATGTAATTGTATAATTAGCAGGATTTAAACCATTTAGAGTTTGTGTTTCATTTATGGTTAAATCAAAAGCTTCAATACCATCATTAGACATGTCATCACAAACAATCAAATCGTTTGGTTGTGCGATGGGTGGCTGTGCGTATAAAGTTCCAGTTATAAAAAGTAGTAAGAGTAATATTTTCTTCATGACTTTAATGTTTTGTATAAATTTACTATTGTTTTTTGATTGATTATTTACTCAATGAGTAAATGAGTGTTTTGAGTTAGAATTCGCGTTTTATTTAGATTCTGAGATTCTGAATCAAGTTCAGAATGACATATTCACTTTATTTTTATATGGTTTTTAAAATTTCTTGTAATCGTTCTCGTTTTCGTTGTGAAATTGGCAAATGGCTTTCATCAGCCATAATAACATAACCACCATCTTTTTTAATATAGGATTTCAAATAATTCAAATTAATCAAATGCGATTGGTGTATGCGTTCAAATCCGTGTTCGGTTAATAATTCTTCATATTCTTTTAAGGTTTTAGAAATCATTACTGGTTTACTATTCTTTATGTAAAACTTAGTGTAATTATCTTCACTTTCACATCGAATAATATCACTTATATCAAATAAATGAATGCCATCAGAAGTAGAAAGTGCTATTCGCTTGAAATTATCTACTTTCTTTCTGATGTTTTCTAACAGTAAATCAATATGAGCATAATCATTAGTTTTCTCTAAAACCGATTCTATTTTCACAATCACTTTTTGCAATTCATCTGGATCGACTGGTTTCAATAAAAAATCCAAAGCACTAAATCGAAATGCTTTAATTGCATATTGTTCATGTGCTGTAATAAAAACTATATTGGATTTAATAGCTCCATTTTTAGCAGCCAATTGTTCCAAAATATCAAAACCTGTTCCGTCATTTAATTGAATATCCAAAAATACAACCTGTGGTTTCAAGGCATCCATAACCTCGATTCCTGTCGCAACACTGTCTGCTTCTCCAATAATTTTTATATTAGGTGCAAATCGTTCCAACAAACCTTTCATTCCTTCTCTAAGGTTTTGGTCATCGTCAATTAAAATCGCTTTTATCATGTTTTTTAGTAATTAGTGATTAGTAATTAGTGATTAGTAAAAAGCAACTTGGCTAATTACTCTTCACTAATCACTAGTTACTCAATATATTGTAAAGGTAATTGCAAAATCACTTTTGTTCCTTTTATTTCATTATTTTCAGTTAATTCCTCAATTTCAATTGTGGCTTTTTTTGATGTTGAGGATGCAATCATTTCTAAACGTTTTTTGATGATGTCCAAAGCCATTGATTTGTGTGCTATTACTGAATTTTCTTTGTTTAATTTGGATTGATTAATTCCGATTCCGTCGTCTAAAATAGTACAAATCAAGGAATTTTCTTGAATGGAAAAATTAATAGTTACACTTCCAAGTTCTTTTTTTGGGATAACTCCATGAATAATCGCATTTTCAATAAAAGGCTGGATAATGAGAGGAGGAAGAGCAACATCATCTTCAATTTCGGGACTTTTTCGAATGATAAAATTGAATTTGTGATTAAATCTAAGTTGCTCTAGCTCCAAATAGTTTTGCAAACTTTCTATTTCTTTGTCAATTGGAATTAAGGATTCTTTTGAGTATTCCAATGTTAATCGCATTAATTTTGAAAATTTTGACAAATATTTTATGGCAGAATCTGTACCGTTTTGCACAATGAAACTAGAAATTGAACCCAAACAATTGAATACAAAATGAGGATTCATTTGTAAGTGCAATGCTTTTTGCTCATATTCTGCAAGTTCTTTTTGTAAGGTTAGCGTTTTTTTCAATTGCATTCGGTTGTAAATTAAAAACCCAATTCCAAACAATAATAATGCAATTAAACCACCAAATAGCAATTTCAATTTTGAACTTTTAGCTTCTTCTTTTAACAATAATTCCCTTTTATCGTTTTCTTCTTTTTGCAATAATTCTTTCTTTTCAAATTCATAGTTTAATGAAGCTTCAACAGATTTTCTGATATTTTCTTCATTGGTTAAACTGTCTTTAGCAATACTGTATTTTTGAAAATGTTCTAAAGCTAAATTTGAGTTTCCCTTTTGGGTATAAATTTCACTTAATAATTTTTCTGAAATTGCCTTTTGCTCTAAAACATTAATTTCAGTAGCTAAATTCAAAGCTTTGTTTGTATTTAGAAGCGCTTCTTCTAATTGATTTTTTTTCAAATAAAATTCTCCAAGAAAAATATAGGTATCTGCTAATCCGAATTTATCATCTATCTTTTCAAAAGATTGAATAGCATTTTCCCAACTTGAAACAGCTTCCTTACTTTGATTTTTTGCTGCAAAATATAAACCCATATTATTGTTCCATTCACCCAATGCTCTTGGATTTGGATTCTTGTTTAAAGCCTTTTTAGCTAAATCGTAATATTCTGAAGCTTTGTCTAAATTTTTCTGTTTAAGATAAATATTTGCAATATTGGTTAAGGTAATTCCGGTATTTGGGTCTTGTAATTTTTCTTGAATCTTTTGTGCTTTGATAAAATACTCTAAGGCTTTGAAATCAGCATTCTGTGATTTATAGACAACTCCAATATTATTATAGATTTTTGAACATTTACTTTCGTCATCTAAATTTTCATAAATTTTCACAGATTTTAAATAGAATTGCAGTGCTTTAGCGTAATTACTTTGTTCAGAAAACACAATTCCCATGCTTCCATAAGCTTTGGCTAAACCTTGTGAGACTTCTCTTTTATTAGAAGCTGAATTATTATTTTCTTCAAAAATATCTTTAGCTAAACCAAAGTCATCTAACGCTTTTTTATAATCTCCCAAAATTATTTTTGAAGTTCCAATGTTTAAATAAGCATTTCCTTCTTCAACTTTATAATTAATTTTTTTGGCTAATTGTAAGGCTTTGTTTCCATATTCTGCCATTTTATTTGGATCAGAATACTTGTATTGATCAGCAATAGCATTTAAAACCATTGTTTTATCAATATCGTTTTTCGCTTTTTCTAGTTCATTCTGCAAACTGTCCATCACTTTGTCTTGTGCTTGAACAATTGTAGAAACGATTAAAAAAAGATATAGGAATATTTTTGTTCTCATTTATTTACTATTGATAAACAAATGTAACATTTACTTTTTAGGAAATAATGATGATTTAGAATTTGAGTGGTTTGGTTGAGAATTTGATGAAAAAAGAAACCCTTCTAGAGTTTTAAACTCTAGAAGGGTTTAGATGCTGAAACAAGTTCAGCATGACAATTTTGTATTATTTCTGTTTGAAAGCTCTCATTCCTGGGAAATAAGCTACATCAGCTAATTCTTCTTCGATTCTTAATAATTGGTTGTATTTAGACATTCTATCAGAACGAGAAGCCGAACCTGTTTTGATTTGTCCACAGTTTAATGCTACTGCTAAATCTGCAATAGTATTGTCTTCTGTTTCTCCAGAACGGTGACTCATTACTGAAGTATAACCTGCATTGTGAGCCATATTTACAGATGCAATAGTTTCTGATAAAGTTCCGATTTGGTTTACTTTTATCAAGATTGAATTGGCAGTGTTATTTGCAATACCTTTCGCTAATCTTTCTACGTTTGTAACGAATAAATCATCACCAACTAATTGTACTTTATCACCAACCAATTCTGTTAATGTTTTCCAACCAGCCCAGTCATTTTCGTCCATTCCATCTTCGATAGAAACGATTGGATATTTTTTAGTTAATTCAGCTAAATATTCTGCTTGTTCTTGAGAAGTTCTTACTTTTCCTGTTGGTCCTTCAAATTTTGAATAATCGTATTTCCCATCTACAAAAAATTCTGCGGCAGCACAATCTAAAGCAATCATTACATCATCACCGAAAGTATAACCAGCATTTGTAACTGCTAATTTGATAGAATCTAAAGCATCTTCTGTTCCACCTTCTAAATTTGGAGCAAAACCACCTTCATCACCAACTGCAGTTGACAAACCTCTATCGTGTAATACTTTTTTAAGGTTATGGAAAATTTCAGTTCCCATTTGCATAGCATGTGTAAAGTTTTTTGCTTTCACAGGCATAACCATAAATTCTTGAAACGCAATTGGAGCATCAGAATGCGAACCACCATTGATGATGTTCATCATTGGAACTGGTAAAGTGTTAGCAGAAACTCCACCAACATATCTGTATAAAGGCATTCCTAATTCATTTGCTGCTGCTTTTGCTACTGCTAAAGAAACTCCTAATATTGCATTAGCTCCTAAATTTGATTTATTTGGAGTACCATCTAATTCAATCATCATTTTGTCAATGGCATTTTGCTCAAAAACTGACATTCCCACAACTTCTGCAGCAATTTCAGTATTTACATTTTCAACGGCTTTTAAAACTCCTTTTCCCATGTAAGCTTTTCCACCATCACGTAATTCAACAGCTTCATGTTCACCTGTAGAAGCTCCACTTGGCACAGCAGCTCTTCCTAAGATTCCATTTTCTGTAATTACATCAACTTCAACTGTTGGATTTCCGCGAGAATCTAATATTTGTCTTGCGTGTACTTTAATAATTATGCTCATTTTTAATGATTTTTTTAAATTGGATAAACAAATTTAAACATTCTATATTTTAAACCTTCAAAAACTTATAAACGATAACGTTTTAGTGAGTTATAACCGAAAGCTTGAATTTGTTTAGTTATCTTTTCTTAAACCTTTTGTAAACTGGTAGATTTTATGTTTTCGATAAATGTATCAAACAAATATTGAGAATCATGTGGTCCAGGACTAGCTTCTGGGTGATATTGTACAGAAAAACAGTTTTTAGATTTCATTCGCATTCCAGCAACAGTATCATCATTTAAGTGTAAATGCGTAATTTCCATATCTGGATGCTTTTCTAACTCTTCTTTGTTTACTGCAAAACCATGATTTTGAGAAGTTATTTCACCTTTACCAGTTAACAAGTTTTTTACAGGATGATTAATTCCTCTGTGTCCGTTAAACATTTTATAAGTTGAAATTCCATTAGCTAAAGCAATTACTTGATGTCCTAAACAAATTCCGAATAAAGGCTTGTTTTCTGCAATAATTTCTTTAGCTACTTTTTGAGCTTGATGTAATGGTTCTGGATCACCAGGGCCATTTGACAAAAAGTAACCGTCTGGATTGAAACTTTTTAAATCTTCATAAGAAGCATTAAAAGGAAATACTTTTATGTAACAATCTCTTTTTGCTAAATTTCTTAAAATGTTAGTTTTGATTCCTAAGTCTAAAGCAGAAACTTTATAAGTAGCATTTTCGTCACCATAGAAATAAGGTTCTTTTGTAGAAACTGTTGACGCTAACTCTAAACCTTTCATGTTTGGAACTTTAGCTAATTGAGCTTTTAAATCTTCAATTGATGTTCCGTCTGTTGAAATAACTGCGTTTTGTGCTCCATTATCTCTTATGTAACTTACTAATGCTCTAGTGTCAACATCAGAAACAGCCACGATATTTTGCTTTTCAAAATAGTCGTATAAACTTTCTGATGCATCAGGACGAGAATAATTAAAACTGAAGTTTTTGCAAATTAATCCTGCGATTTTAACTCCATTTGATTCTACTTCGTTGACATTTACACCATAATTACCAATATGAGGATTGGTTGTAACCATGATTTGTCCAAAATAAGATGGGTCTGTAAAAATTTCTTGGTAACCGCTCATTCCAGTGTTGAAACAAACTTCTCCAAAGGTTGTACCGCTAATTCCAATTGATTTTCCGTGAAAAACTGTTCCATCTGCTAATAAAACGATGGCTTTTTGTTTTGTAGTATATTGCATTTGTTGTGTGTTGTTTTGCAAATTTAGTATAATTCTTTTTTCTAAAAAAATAAGTTTATAAACAATCAAATAGTTTCTTTTCTAGCCCTGATGGGAATGGCATCCTTTTTTGTAAAAAAAGATAGAATGGACAGCAGGAATTACATAACCAAATAAAGCCCAAACCACAATGCTCCAAAAAAAAATAAAACTCAAAAAAAAAGGATAAACTAAAAACTAGCTTATCCTTTTTTGTATTTATGAATTGGTATTCATTATTCTGCTTTATCAGTAGATTCTTCAGAAGTTTCAGGAGCAGGAGTTTCTGCAACAGGAGCTTCAGTAGTAGTTTCAGCTTTTTTAGCTTTTCCACCACGACGGCTTCTTCCTTTTTTCTCTTCTTTTTTACCACCGTTGTACAATTCATTGAAGTCAACTAACTCAATCATTGCCATATCAGCGTTATCTCCTAAACGATTACCCAATTTGATGATACGTGTGTATCCTCCTGGACGATCTCCAACTTTAGCAGCTACTTCTCTGAATAATTCAGTTACAGCATATTTGTCTCTTAAATAAGAGAAACAAATACGACGATTGTGAGTTGTATCTTCTTTTGATTTTGTTACTAACGGTTCAACAAACTGTTTTAAAGCTTTTGCTTTAGCAACTGTTGTGTTGATACGTTTGTGCTCAATAAGTGAACAAGCCATATTTGCAAGCATAGCTGCTCTATGTCCTTTTTGTCTACTTAAATGATTGAATTTTTTTCCGTGTCTCATGACTTTTTATTTAACCTTCATCTTGCTACTATCCACTTTGGAGAGCAAAATATGAAGTAATTTATTCTTTATCTAATTTGTATTTTGCTAAATCCATTCCAAAAGTAAGACCTTTTACAGCGACTAATTCGTCTAATTCTGTTAAAGATTTTTTACCAAAGTTACGGAACTTCATTAAGTCGTTTTTGTTGAAAGAAACTAAGTCTCCTAAAGTGTCAACTTCAGCTGCTTTTAAACAATTTAATGCTCTTACTGATAAATCCATATCCACAAGTTTAGTTTTTAACAACTGTCTCATGTGTAATGACTCTTCGTCATAAGATTCTGTTTGAGCAATTTCATCAGCCTCAAGTGTAATTCTTTCATCAGAAAACAACATAAAGTGATGAATCAACGTTTTAGCTGCTTCAGTTAATGCATCTTTTGGATTGATAGAACCGTCAGTTTGGATTTCGAAAACTAACTTTTCATAGTCAGTTTTTTGCTCCACACGGAAGTTTTCAATTGAATACTTAACATTTTTTACTGGTGTATAAATTGAGTCAGTATATATTGTACCAATTGGTGCATTTGCTTTTTTGTTTTCTTCTGCTGGAACATATCCTCTACCTTTTTCGATAGATAATTCCATATTGATTGCAGTTTTGCTATCAAGGTTACAGATAACTAAATCTGGATTTAAGATTTGAAAACCAGAGATGAATTTTTGAAAATCACCTGCAGTTAACACTTCTTTACCTGATAAAGACATTGAAACTGATTCATTATCGATATCTTCAATTTGACGTTTGAAACGTACTTGTTTAAGATTAAGGATAATTTCTGTTACGTCTTCAACTACACCAGGAATTGTAGAGAACTCATGTTCTACACCTTCAATTCTAACTGATGTTATTGCAAAACCTTCTAATGCAGAAAGTAAAACTCTTCTAAGTGCATTACCAACAGTCAATCCGTAACCAGGTTCTAAAGGTCTGAATTCAAACTTACCTTCAAAATCGGTTGAATCGATCATGATAACTTTATCGGGCTTCTGAAAATTAAATACTGCCATAATTCGACTAATGTGTATTTTTATTTGTTATACAACTCTACGATTAGTTGCTCTTTAATGTTTTCTGGAATCTGAAGTCTTTGAGGAACAGATACGAAAGTACCTTCCTTAGTATCATTATTCCAAGTAATCCACTCATATACTTGAGATGAATTAGATAAAGAACGATCGATAGCTTCTAAAGATTTAGATTTTTCACGAACTGCTACTTTATCACCAGCTTTAAGGTGGTAAGAAGGAATATTTACTAATTCTCCATTAACAGTAATATGTCTGTGAGAAACGATTTGACGTGCACCTCTACGAGAAGGAGCAATACCCATTCTGTAAACTACATTATCTAATCTTGCTTCACAAAGTTGTAAAAGGATTTCACCTGTTACACCAGAAGCTGCAGACGCTTTTTCAAATAAGTTTCTGAATTGTTTTTCTAAAATACCATAAGTATATTTAGCTTTTTGCTTTTCCATTAACTGGATTGCATATTCAGATTTTTTACCTCTTCTTTTAGACATTCCATGTTGTCCTGGAGGGTAATTTCTTTTTTCGAAGGCTTTGTCTTCTCCGAATATTGCTTCGCCAAATTTACGAGCAATTTTAGTTTTTGGACCAGTATATCTTGCCATTTCTAATTGTTTAAGATAGAGATTATGAATTCAGGTCTAATCCTTCGATAATCGTAATTCTATCTTGGTTATACTTATAATTTATTTTTAAGAGTGCAAATATAGTAAATATATTTGATTAAACTCTTCTTCTTTTTGGAGGACGACATCCATTATGAGGCATTGGAGTTACATCAATGATTTCTGTAACTTCAATTCCACCATTATGTAATGATCTAATTGCAGATTCTCTACCGTTTCCTGGACCTTTAACGTAAACTTTTACTTTCTTAAGACCAGCATCAAGAGCTACTTTTGAACAATCTTCTGCTGCCATTTGAGCTGCGTATGGAGTGTTCTTTTTAGAACCTCTAAAGCCCATTTTACCTGCTGAAGACCAAGAAATAACTTCACCTTTCTTATTTGTTAAAGAAATAATGATGTTGTTAAAAGTTGCACTAATATGAGCTTCTCCTGTTGATTCAACAATAACTTTACGTTTTTTTGTAGTTGCCTTAGCCATATTACTTATTATTTAGTTGCTTTTTTCTTGTTAGCAACAGTTTTTCTTTTACCTTTTCTTGTTCTAGAGTTGTTTTTAGTTCTCTGACCTCTTAAAGGAAGACCCGCTCTATGACGAATTCCTCTTTGACATCCGATATCCATTAAACGTTTGATGTTTAATTGAACTTCTGAACGTAATTCACCCTCAATTTTGAAATATGATACTGCTTCACGAATTGCTCCGATCTCATCATCATTCCAATCTGAAACTTTTTTATCTTCGCTAACTTGAGCTTTTTGTAAAATCTCTTTAGCTCTGCTATTACCAATACCAAAAATGTATGTTAAAGCAATAACTCCTCTTTTCTGTTTAGGTATATCTACCCCTGCTATTCTTGCCATAATTATCCTTGTCTTTGTTTAAATCTAGGATTCTTTTTGTTGATTACGTATAATCTGCCTTTTCTTCGTACAATTTTGCACTCGGCACTTCTTTTTTTAACTGATGCTCTTACTTTCATGCTATTAGATTTAGTATCTATATGTGATTCTTGCTTTAGACAAATCGTAAGGACTCATTTCTAGTTTCACTTTATCACCAGGTAATAACTTGATATAATGCATGCGCATTTTTCCAGAGATGTGAGCAATTACTATGTGCCCGTTTTCTAATTCTACTCGAAACATAGCATTTGATAATGCTTCAATTATTGTTCCGTCTTGTTCTATTGCTGATTGTTTTGCCATAAAATAATTAAGCTACTGCTTTTCTGTTTTTACCACTTTTCATCAACCCATCATAATGTTTATTCAATAAATAAGAATTTATTTGTTGAATAGTGTCAATTGCAACTCCTACCATAATTAATAACGATGTACCTCCATAGAAATAAGCCCATGAACCTTGAACACCCATTAAACTAACAGCTATAGCTGGGAACACAGCAATAACAGCAAGGTAAAGTGAACCTGGGAAAGTTATTAAAGACATGATTTTATCTAAGAAATCTGAAGTTTCTGATCCTGGCTTAATACCTGGAATAAAACCACCACTTCTTTTTAAATCATCTGCCATTTTATTTGTTGGAATTGTAATCGCAGTATAGAAGTAAGTAAATACAATAATTAATAATGCAAATACTAAGTTATATACTAATCCAAATGGATTTTTAAACATTGTTGCGATTGATTGAGCACCATCAGATTGTGATAATCCTGCTAATGCTGCTGGGATAAACATAATTGCTTGTGCAAAAATGATTGGCATTACACCCGATGCGTTTAATTTCAAAGGAATAAATTGTCTATCTCCTCCACCCATTAAATCTTGTTCAAAATCACCAGAAACTGTTCTACGTGCATATTGAACTTGAATTTTTCTTACTGCCATTACTAATAGTATACTTGCTACTATCACCAATAACCATATAATAATTTCTAATACTATCATAAGTGCACCACCATTTGCTTGAGATGTTCTTGAAGCAATCTCTTGCATGAATGCTTGTGGCATTCTAGCGATAATTCCCACCATAATTAATAAAGAAATTCCATTTCCAATACCTTTATCAGTAATTTTTTCTCCTAACCACATAGCAAAAATTGTACCTGTAACTAAGATTAATACAGCTGAGAATAAAAATTGGAATGAATTAAATCCTAATAAGAATGCATCAGGAGGAAGTGTTGAATAAAGATTATAAATATATCCAGGACCTTGAACTAAAGTAATTGCAATAGTTAACCATCTTGTAATTTGATTTATCTTTTTTCTTCCACTTTCACCATCTTTTTGAAGTTTTTGTAGGTAAGGAACCGCTATTCCCATCAATTGTACAACAATCGAAGCAGAAATATAAGGCATAATTCCTAAAGCAAAAATCGATGCTTGAGAAAATGCTCCCCCTGTAAAAACGTCAATTAACCAACCAATACCTTGATCGGTTTGGTCGGTTAAATTTCCTAGTTTAGTAGCGTCAATTCCTGGAAGAGTAATTTGTGCACCAAAACGGTACACTAATAATAATCCTAGAGTTAACAGAATTCTGTTTTTTAACTCCTCGATTTTCCAAACATTGACTAAAGAATCTATAAATTTCTTCATTTTACTATACTATATTGTTATAAGATTACTACTTCTCCTCCAGCAGCTTCAATAGCGGCTTTAGCAGTAGCAGTGAATTTGTGTCCACTCACTTTAAGTTTAGCTTTTAATTCGCCTCTACCTAAAATTTTAACTAATTCGTTTTTTGTTGCCAATCTTGCATCAACTAAAGCTGTAAAATCTACAGTATCAGTCACTACACCATTGTCAACTAACAATTGAAGTGTATCAAGATTAACACCTTGATATTCTTTTCTGTTAATATTTTTAAATCCGAACTTAGGAACACGTCTTTGAAGTGGCATTTGACCTCCTTCAAAACCAATTTTCTTAGAGTAACCAGAACGAGATTTAGCTCCTTTGTGACCACGAGACGCAGTACCACCTTTACCAGAACCTTCTCCTCTACCTAATCTTTTATTTTGGTTGTGCGTTGAACCTTCCGCTGGTTGTAAATTACTTAAATTCATAACTGTATATGTTATTTAGCTTCAATAGAAACTAAGTGTTTTACTTTGTTTACCATTCCAAGGATAGCTTGGTTGTCATCATGCTCAACAACTTGTCCCATTTTTTTTAGACCTAAAGCAATAAGAGTTCTCTTTTGTGTCAGAGGACAATTGATTTTGCTTTTTACTTGTTTTACTAATATTTTTGCCATTTTTCCTTGAATTATTAACCTTTAAATACTTTTTCTAAAGATATTCCTCTTTGTTTTGCAACTGTGTAAGCACTTCTCATTTGCAATAATGCATCGAAAGTTGCTTTAACCACATTATGAGGATTTGATGAACCTTGAGATTTTGATAATACATCATGAATACCCACTGACTCAAGTACCGCACGTACTGCACCACCTGCAATAACTCCAGTACCATGAGAAGCTGGTATTAAAAATACTCTTGCTCCACCAAATTTACCTTTTTGTTCGTGAGGTACAGATTGTCCTTGAAGAGGAATTCTAACTAAATTTTTCTTTGCATCTTCTACTGCTTTAGCAATAGCTTCTGAAACATCTTTAGATTTTCCTGAACCATGACCTACTACACCGTTTTCATCACCTACTACTACAATTGCAGAAAAACCAAATGCTCTACCACCTTTTGTAACTTTAGTAACACGATTAACATTCACCAAACGATCTTTTAAGTCAAGTCCTCCTGGTTTTACTAGTTCTACGTTTTTATAATTATTGTACATACTATCTTAGAATTTAAGTCCAGCTTCTCTTGCGCCTTCAGCTAATGATTTAACACGTCCGTGGTATAAATATCCACCTCTATCAAAAGAGATTGTTGAAATACCAGCCTTAAGAGCTTTCTCAGCTACTAACTTACCTACTGCATTTGCAGTTTCAATGTTTGTTCCTTTAGTAACACCTTTATCTCTTGAAGATGCTGCTACTAATGTAACACCGTTTACATCATCTATGATTTGAGCATAGATTTCTTTATTAGATCTAAAAACAGCTAGTCTAGGTTGTGCAGCAGTTCCGCTCACAATCTTTCTAATTCTGAATTTTATTCTTTGTCTTCTTTCCGTTTTTGTTAATGACATAGTCTTAAATTTTAAGCTGATTTACCTGCTTTTCTTCTTAATACTTCACCTACAAACTTAATACCTTTTCCTTTGTAAGGTTCAGGTTTACGAAAAGCTCTGATTTTAGCAGCAACTTGACCTAATAATTGTTTGTCAAATGATGATAATTTTACTATAGGATTTTTACCTTTCTCTGATATTGTTTCAACTGTTACTTCAGAAACAACTTCTAGAACTATGTTATGAGAGAATCCTAAAGCTAAATCAAGTTTTTGACCTTGATTTGAAGCTCTATACCCTACCCCTACTAACTCTAATTGTTTTGAAAAACCTTCAGAAACACCAACAATCATGTTGTTAATCAAAGAACGATATAGTCCGTGTTTCGCTCTCTCGTCTTTATGATCTGATGAACGTTCAACGATAACTTGGTTATCTTCTATTTTTACCGTTACATCAGAAAATTCTTGAGTAAGCTCGCCTAATTTTCCTTTTACTGTAACCACAGCTTCTTTAACATCTACTGTTACTCCTGCTGGAATTGCAATTGGATTTTTACCTATTCTTGACATTTTTCTTTTATATTAGTATACGTAACAAATTACTTCTCCACCTACGTTTAATTGTTTTGCCATTTTACCTGTCATCAATCCTTTTGATGTAGAAACAATTGCAATACCTAATCCGTTAAGAATTCTAGGAATCTCTGAAGAACCTGAATATTTACGTAAACCTGGTTTACTAATTCTTTGAATATCTTTAATTACAGATTCTTTTGTTTCTTTATCGTACTTAAGTGCGATTTTGATACTACCTTGAACAGTAGTGTCTTCGAATTTGTAACTTAAAATATAACCTTGGTCAAATAAAATCTTAGTGATTTCTTTTTTAAGGTTTGAAGCTGGAATTTCAACCACTTTGTGGTTAGCTCTCACAGCATTTCTAACTCGCGTTAGATAATCCGCTATAGGATCTGTATACATATCTGTATTGAATTACGGTTATGGTTTTCAAAAGGTACTCACCAAATGAACCTTTAACCAGTTAAAATTATTTTTTGGATTGCAAAAGTACAAACTTATTGCGAGATTACCAAGATGCTTTTTTAACACCTGGTATTAATCCTTGATTAGCCATTTCACGGAACGTTACACGAGAAAGTCCAAATTGACGCATATACCCTCTTGGTCTTCCTGTTAATTTACAACGATTATGTAAACGTACAGGAGATGCATTTTTAGGTAATTTTTGCAATGCTTCATAATCTCCAGCTTTTTTCAAAGCTTTTCTTTTTTCAGCATATTTTTCAACAGTTGCTTCTCTTTTAACCTCACGGGCTTTCATTGATTCTTTAGCCATATCTTAGTTCTTTTTAAAAGGTAATCCTAGTTCTGCTAATAATGATTTTGCTTCTTTATCTGTTGGTGCTGAAGTAACGAATGTAATATCAAAACCTGAGATTTTATTTACTTTATCAATATCAATTTCTGGGAAAATGATTTGTTCTAAAACCCCTAAGTTATAATTACCTCTTCCATCAAATCCTTCAGATTTAATTCCGCTGAAATCTCTTACACGTGGTAAAGCAGAAGTAACAAGTCTATCTAAAAACTCATACATTCTTTCTCCACGTAAAGTTACTTTAGCTCCAATTGGCATTCCTTTTCTTAATTTAAAAGACGCAACGTCTTTCTTAGAAATTGTAGCTACCGCTTGTTGTCCAGTAATTTTAGTCATTTCTTCTACAGCATAATCTACTAATTTCTTATCAGATACAGCTGCTCCAACTCCACGGCTTACAACGATTTTTTCAAGTTTTGGAACTTGCATTACGTTTTTGTAACCGAATTCTTCTGTAAGTGCAGCAATTATTCTGCTCTTATATTCTTCTTTTAG
The DNA here is from genome assembly GCF_042652765.1 of Flavobacterium ponti. Classification (NCBI taxonomy): domain Bacteria; kingdom Pseudomonadati; phylum Bacteroidota; class Flavobacteriia; order Flavobacteriales; family Flavobacteriaceae; genus Flavobacterium; species Flavobacterium ponti. The sequence continues at coordinate 79,996 of NZ_JBHSGW010000004.1, read as the reverse complement.
TCTAGGTATATAAGCCATCACTATAATACTTGATTAGATTTTTTTGAGAATCTCACTTTCTTATCTCCTTCTTGCTTGTAACCAACTTTAGTCGTTTCTTTTGACTTAGGGTCGATTAAAGACAAATTCGAAATATGAATAGCCGCTTCTTTCTTTACGATTCCACCTTGTGGATTAGTTGCACTTGGCTTAGTATGTTTTGATACCATATTTACACCTTCAACAATCGCTTTATTTTTCTCACGTAGAATAGTTAAAATTTTACCTTCTTCACCTTTGTGATCTCCAGCAATTACTCTAACTAAATCTCCTGATTTTACTTTTAACTTTGTCATCATTTTTAGAATTAAAGCACCTCTGGTGCTAATGATACAATTTTCATGAATTGTTTTTCACGAAGTTCTCTGGCAACCGGACCAAAAACACGAGTTCCTCTCATTTCACCTGCAGCGTTTAACAATACACATGCGTTATCGTCAAAACGGATGTAAGATCCATCAGCTCTTCTCACTTCTTTTTTAGTACGTACAACAACTGCAGTTGATACAGCTCCTTTTTTTACGTTTCCGTTTGGAGTAGCATCTTTAATAGAAACTACAATTTTATCACCTACAGAGGCATAACGACGTTTCGTTCCTCCTAATACACGGATAGTCAAAACTTCTTTTGCTCCTGTGTTGTCTGCTACTTTTAATCTTGATTCTTGTTGTACCATAATTATTTAGCTCTTTCAATGATTTCAACTAATCTCCAACATTTCAATTTACTCATAGGTCTTGTTTCCATGATCTTTACAGTATCTCCAATGTTACAGTCGTTTGTTTCGTCGTGTGCAACGTATTTTTTAGTTTTTAACACGAACTTACCGTATAATGGGTGTTTTACTCTTCTAGTTTCAGAAACAACAATAGATTTTGTCATTTTGTTACTAGTAACAACCCCAATTCTCTCTTTTCTTAAATTTCTTTTTTCCATCTTTCAGCAGTGTACAATTATTGTAACTTTTTAGTCAATTCAGTAGTAACTCTTGCAACAGATCTTCTTAAAGCTCTTAGTTGTAACGGATTCTCAATTGGAGAAATCGCGTGAGCATTCTTTAGGTCAGCGTATGTTTTCTTTAACTGGCTAAGTTTTTCTTGTAACTCAGTTGCTGATAGACTTATAATTTCTGATTGTTTCATAATAAATTTTGATTATGCTTCAAAGTCTCTTGCAACAACAAACTTAGTTTTCACTGGAAGTTTTTGTGCTGCTAAACGTAAAGCTTCTTTTGCAACTGATAGTGGAACACCACCAACTTCAAACATTATTTTTCCAGGTTTAACAACTGCAGCCCAATATTCAACTGCACCTTTACCTTTACCCATACGTACCTCTAAAGGTTTTTTAGTAATAGGTTTGTCTGGAAATATTTTAATCCATAACTGTCCCTCTCTTTTCATGAAACGAGTTGCAGCGATACGTGCAGCTTCGATTTGACGTGAAGTTAAGAACATTCCTTTTTCGTGTACAGATTTAATACCAAACATTCCATTTGAAAGTTCATGACCTCTACCAGAGTTCCCTTTCATTCTACCCTTTTGTACCTTACGGTATTTTGTTCTTTTAGGCTGTAACATTTTTTCTTTAGTTTAAATAATTACTTTCTTTTGCGATTGTTTGGTCTACCACCATCTCTTTTTGGAGAAGAAGATCCTGAAGATTTAGACTGTTTTTTGTCCATACCTACTAACGGAGAAAGATCTCTTTTACCGTAAACTTCACCTTTCATTATCCATACTTTTATACCCATTCTACCATAAGTAGTATGCGCTTCAGCTAATGAATAATCAATATCAGCTCTGAAAGTTGACAAAGGAATTCTACCTTCTTTGAATTGCTCAGAACGTGCCATTTCAGCTCCATTTAAACGACCAGAGATAAGTACTTTAATACCTTCTGCGTTCATTCTCATAGCTGCTGCGATAGCCATTTTGATTGCTCTTCTGTAAGAAATTCTATTTTCAATTTGACGTGCGATACTTGCTCCTACTAATAAGGCATCAAGTTCTGGTCTTTTGATTTCGAAAATGTTGATTTGAACTTCCTTGTCAGTAATTTTCTTAAGTTCTTCTTTTAACTTGTCTACCTCTTGCCCACCTTTTCCGATAATAATACCAGGTCTAGCAGTAGTGATAGTAACGGTTACAAGTTTTAAAGTTCTCTCGATAATTATTTTTGATACACTAGCTTTTGATAAACGAGCGTGGATATACTTTCTGATTTTATAATCTTCAGCGATTTTATCACCGTAATCATTTCCACCGTACCAGTTTGAGTCCCACCCTCTGATGATACCAAGTCTATTTCCTATTGGATTTGTCTTTTGTCCCATACTGTTTATTAATTGCTTTGTGTGTTATCTAATTGTCCTAATACGATTGTAACGTGATTAGAACGTTTTCTAATTCTGTGTGCACGACCTTGAGGTGCTGGACGAAGTCTTTTTAACATCGCTCCACCGTCTACTCTGATCTCTTTTACAAATAAACCTGCATCTTCAATACTAGCTTCACTATTTTTTTGCTCCCAGTTATTGATTGCAGATAATAATAGTTTTTCTAATTTTCTTGAAGCTTCTTTAGTACTAAATCTTAAAACATTAAGAGCTAGTTCTACTTTTTGACCTCTTACCATATCCGCAACTAAGCGCATTTTTCTAGGTGAAGTAGGGCAGTTATTTAATTTGGCAAAAGCTATAGACTTATTAGCCTCTTTTCTTGCATCTGCTGTTTCTCTTTTACGAACTCCCATTGCTTCTTATTTTTTACCTTTATTTTTTGCACCTGCGTGACCTCTAAAAGATCTAGTTGGTGAAAATTCTCCTAATTTATGTCCTACCATGTTCTCAGTAACATATACTGGAACAAATTGACGACCATTATGAACAGCTATCGTTTGTCCAACAAAATCTGGAGTAATCATTGATGCTCTAGACCAAGTCTTAACAACACCTTTATTACCTCCTTCAATATTAGCTTGAACTTTTTTCTCTAACTTATAATGTACAAATGGTCCTTTTTTTAATGAACGTGCCATGTCTATCTAATTATTTCTTTCTGCGTTCAACAATATACTTATTACTCGGGTTAACCTTAGAACGAGTTCTATAACCTTTAGCTGGTAAACCTTTTCTTGAACGTGGATGACCTCCTGAAGAGCGTCCTTCTCCACCTCCCATAGGGTGATCAACTGGGTTCATAGCTACTGGTCTAGTTCTTGGTCTTCTACCTAACCATCTTGATCTACCTGCTTTACCAGATACGATTAATTGGTGATCAGAGTTCGAAACCGCTCCAATTGTTGCAGAACAAGTCAACAAGATTAATCTTGTTTCACCTGAAGGCATTTTAATTGTAGCATATTTTCCATCTCTTGCCATCAATTGAGCGAAAGTACCTGCCGAACGAGCAATAACAGCTCCTTGACCTGGTCTTAATTCAATACATGATATTACTGTTCCTAGAGGAATTTTACTTAAAAGTAAAGTATTTCCAATTTCTGGATTTGCATCTGGTCCTGAAACTACAGTTTGCCCAACTTGTAAACCATTTTGAGCAATTACGTAAGTTTTCTCTCCATCTACATATGCAAGCAATGAAATGAATGCTGAACGATTTGGATCGTATTCGATTGTTTTAACTGTAGCAGGAATTCCATGCTTAGTTCTTTTGAAATCGATCATACGATACTTTTGTTTGTGACCACCACCTGTGTAGCGCATGGTCATCTTTCCTTGACTATTTCTACCTCCTGAACGTTTTTTCGGAGCTAATAATGTACGCTCCGGCTTATCAGTTGTAATAGTGTCAAAGCTATTTACAACTCTAAATCGCTGTCCTGGGGTAATAGGTTTTAATTTTCTAACTGACATTTTCTTTTATTAGATATTATTATAAAAGTCTATTGCTTCTCCTTCTTTCAGTTGTACAACTGCTTTTTTGTAAGCATTTGTTTTACCAACGATTAAACCACTCTTAGTGTATTTAACCGATCTATCAGATCTGTAATTCATTGTGTTAACATTTTCAACAGTTACTCCATAAGAAGCTTCAATAGCATTCTTAATTTGTATTTTATTTGCTTTTTTGTCAACAACAAAACCAAAACGGTTAAAAACTTCACCGTCTTTTGTCATTTTTTCAGTAATGATAGGTTTAATTATAACATTCATACCTTCTTATTTACTTAAATTAGTTTCGATTTCTTCTAACGAACTCTCCATTAAGACTAATTTATTAGTATTTAAAATACCATAAGTGCTTAATTCTGAAGTAGTTATAACGCTAGACGCTTTTAAATTGCGTGACGACAAATATACATTTTTATTTGACTCACCCAACACAAATAACGATTTTTTATTATCTAACCCTAAAGCTTTCAAAACGTTAATGAAATTTTTAGTGTTTGGAGTCTCAAAATTGAAGTCCTCAATTACTACTAAATTTTCTTCTTTTGCTTTGATTGAGAAGGCAGATTTTCTTGCTAAACGCTTCAAAGATTTATTCAATTTAAATGAATAACTTCTTGGTCTAGGACCGAATACTGTTCCCCCACCTTTAAACAATGGGTTTTTAGCACTACCAGCTCTGGCAGTTCCAGTTCCTTTTTGTTTCTTAATCTTACGAGTACTTCCAGCAACTTCAGCTCTTTCTTTAGCTTTGTGCGTTCCTTGTCTTTGATTTGCTAAATACTGCTTAACATCAAGGTATACTGCGTGATTATTTGGTTCAATTGCGAATACTGAATCAGAAAGTTGTACTTTTCTCCCAGTTTCTTTTCCGTTTACATCTAATACTTTTACTTCCATTACTTCTGAATGATTACGTAAGAGTTTTTATGCCCTGGTACACATCCTTTTACTACTAAAAGGTTTTTGTCAGCTACAACTTTTAAAACTCTAAGATTTTGAACTGTTACGTTATCTGTTCCCATTCTTCCAGCCATACGCATTCCTTTGAATACTCTAGATGGATAAGAAGAAGCTCCAACTGAACCTGGTGCTCTTAAACGGTTATGTTGACCATGAGTTGCTTGTCCAACACCACCAAATCCGTGACGCTTAACAACCCCTTGAAAACCTTTACCTTTAGACACACCTTGTACATCTACAAATTCTCCTTCTGTGAATAAATCCACATTCAACACATCACCTAAGTTGTGTTTTTCTTCAAAATACTTGAATTCAACGACTTTCTTCTTAACATCTGTTCCAGCTTTTTTGAAGTGACCTTCTTCTGCTTTGATAGAGTGTTTGTCAGTTTTGTCATCGAAACCAAGTTGAAGAGCTTCGTACCCGTCAACCTCAATGGTTCTGACTTGGGTAACTACACATGGACCAGCTTGAATTACAGTACAAGGAATATTCTTCCCGTTCTCATCAAAGATGCTAGTCATGCCAATTTTTCTTCCGATTAACCCAGACATATTAAACTAATTATTAATTACTATTTAAATTTTATGCACATAAATATATAAATGCACTTTTTTTCGAGGGTGCAAATATATAAATATTATTTAATTAATACAAAATTAATTACTTAACTATTTTTTAATGAATAATTAAGCAATTAATAAAGCATTAAAGATTAAAAAAACCGCAGTAAACAAATACTAGCGGTTTTATTTTTAACTGATTGAACAGTGTTTGAAACTATACTTTAATTTCTACTTCAACTCCACTTGGCAATTCCAATTTCATTAAAGCATCAATAGTCTTAGAAGAAGAACTATAAATATCTAATAATCTCTTGTATGAACTTAGTTCAAATTGCTCACGTGATTTTTTGTTTACGTGCGGTGAACGCAACACAGTAAAAATCTTTTTGTGTGTAGGTAATGGAATTGGTCCAGTTACAACAGCACCTGTACTTTTTACAGTTTTTACAATCTTTTCAGCAGACTTGTCTACCAACATGTGATCGTAAGATTTTAATTTTATTCTGATTTTTTGACTCATTTTCTTTAGAATTAAGCGTTACCTTTTGCTTTTTTGATTACCTCTTCTGAAATATTAGAAGGTGTTTCTGCATAGTGAGAAAACTCCATTGTAGAAGTTGCTCTACCTGATGATAATGTTCTTAATGTTGTAACATAACCAAACATCTCAGATAAAGGCACATCTGCTTTAATAGTTTTAGCACCACTTCTGTCACCCATATTATTTACTTGACCACGACGACGGTTTAAGTCACCTACGATATCACCCATATTTTCTTCTGGAGTAATAACTTCAATTTTCATAATTGGTTCAAGAATTACAGCTCCAGCAGCTTTAGCCACTTCCTTGTAACCCATTTTTGCAGCTAACTCAAAAGATAGAGCATCAGAATCCACAGGGTGGAAAGATCCATCTAATAAAGTCACTTTTAAACTATCTACTGCATATCCAGCTAATGGACCAGTTTTCATAGCTTCTCTAAATCCTTTTTCAACAGCTGGTATATATTCTTTAGGAACGTTACCACCTTTTACTTCATTTACGAATTGTAATCCAAATGCTGGCTTACCATCAACATCTTCAGCAGGCTCTAATCTGAAAACAATATCTCCAAATTTACCTCTACCTCCAGATTGTTTTTTATACGTTTCTCTATGTTGAGCTGTTTTAGTAAAAGCCTCTTTATATTCAACTTGAGGCTCACCTTGGTTCACTTCAACTTTGAATTCACGTCTCATACGATCTACAAGGATATCTAAGTGTAACTCACCCATTCCTGAGATAATAGTTTGACCAGAAGCTTCATCAGTTCTAACAGTAAATGTAGGATCTTCTTCAGCTAATTTTGCTAAAGCCATACCCATTTTATCAACGTCTGCTTTAGTTTTAGGCTCAATAGCGATACCAATTACTGGATCAGGGAATTTCATTGACTCAAGAATAATTGGATGTTTTTCATCACACATTGTATCTCCAGTCTTGATATCTTTAAATCCAACTGCTGCTCCAATATCTCCAGCCTCAATATATTCGATTGGATTTTGTTTGTTAGCATGCATTTGGTAGATACGAGAAATTCTTTCTTTGTTTCCAGAACGAGTATTCAAAATATATGAACCTGCATCTAAACGACCTGAATATGCACGGAAGAAAGCTAAACGACCCACATAAGGATCAGTTGCAATCTTGAATGCTAAAGCAGCAAATGGCTCTTTTGGATCAGGACGACGTAAAATTTTCTTTTGATCTTCTTCTAATAAATCAGCATCATCAGGATGAATTCCTTCGATACCTTCTTTATCCATTGGAGATGGTAAATATTTACAAACTGCATCTAACATAAACTGAACTCCTTTGTTTTTGAAAGAAGAACCAGCAATCATAGGAATGATAGCCATATCTATTGTAGCTGCACGTAATGCATTGTTAATCTCATCTTCAGTGATAGAATTTTCATCTTCCATATACTTATCTAAAAGATTTTCGTCATAAGTAGCGATTTCTTCGATAAGGATTGAACGATAGTGTTTCACATCATCAACCATGTCAGCAGGAATATCGATAATATCAAAAGTTGCTCCTTGCGTTTCATCATGCCATACAATAGCTTGATTTTTCACTAAGTCAACAACTCCTCTAAAATCATTTTCTTCACCAATTGGCAAAGTAATTGCAACTGCATTTGATTTTAACATTTCTTTTACTTGATCACATACAGCCAAAAAGTTAGATCCTTGACGGTCCATCTTGTTAACAAATCCCATTCTAGGAACTCTATATTGATCAGCAAGTCTCCAGTTAGTTTCTGACTGAGGCTCAACACCATCAACAGCACTAAATAAGAATACTAAACCATCTAATACACGTAACGAACGGTTTACCTCTACTGTAAAGTCAACGTGACCTGGAGTATCGATAATGTTAAAGTGATAAGGTATTGATTCTGGTAATATTTTACCTTGTTGTGTTGGAAAATTCCATTCACAAGTTGTAGCAGCAGAAGTAATTGTAATACCTCTTTCTTGCTCTTGTGCCATCCAGTCCATTGTTGCAGCACCATCATGTACTTCACCAATTTTGTGTGATTTTCCAGTATAGAATAATATACGCTCCGTTGTTGTTGTTTTACCAGCATCAATGTGAGCAGCAATTCCTATATTTCTTGTATATTTTAAATCTCTTGCCATTTCTTATTTATTAAAATCTGAAGTGAGAGAATGCTTTATTTGCATCTGCCATTTTGTGAGTATCCATTCTTTTCTTAACTGCCGCACCTTCTTCTTTAGCTGCTGCTAAAATTTCTGATGACAATTTAGCTGCCATAGATTTCTCATTTCTTTTTCTAGCATAAAGAATTAACCATTTCATTGCCGTAGAAATTTTTCTATCTGGACGAATTTGCATTGGTATTTGGAATGTAGCTCCACCCACTCTACGGCTACGTACTTCTACGTGAGGCATAACGTTTGTTAAAGCATCTTTCCATAATTCTAAAGCTGTTTTTTCATTATCACCTTTTTTCGCTTCTACGATATCTAATGCATCATAAAAAACTTTAAAAGCTGTTGATTTCTTACCATCCCACATTAAGTTGTTCACAAAACGTGTTACTAACTGATCGTTAAATTTTGGATCTGGTAAAAGGGGTCTTTTTTTTGCCGCTCTTTTTCTCATGTCTTTTCTTTAAAAATTACTTTTTAGCGTCTTTTGGACGTTTTGCACCATACTTAGATCTTCTTTGTGTTCTACCGCTTACTCCGGCAGTGTCTAAAGCACCACGTACAATGTGGTATCTAACTCCTGGTAAATCTTTTACTCTTCCACCTCTAACTAATACTATCGAGTGCTCTTGTAGATTGTGTCCTTCTCCAGGAATGTAAGCATTCACCTCTTTACCATTTGTTAAACGAACCCTTGCTACTTTACGCATTGCAGAGTTTGGTTTTTTTGGTGTAGTAGTGTAAACACGTGTACATACTCCTCTTCTTTGAGGACAAGAATCTAAAGCAGCCGATTTACTCTTCTTAGTCATTTGGGTTCTCCCTGTTCTTACTAATTGTTGAATTGTTGGCATAATTAAATACTAATTTTTCTTGTGATTTATTAATCCCGCTTTTTTACGGGTTGCAAATGTATGAATATATTTTTACAAAACAAATCTAATTTATTAATTTTCAAAACATTGTTCGAACTGTTTTTGGTTAATTGTTAATTGTTTATGGTTTGAATCTTTTAAATTGAAATTAATTTCGTTTTTTTGCGTTAGATAAATGCTATGAAATTTAATCTTTCCATATTACTATTTTTATTCATTCAACTTTCATTTTCCCAACAATTTGAAATGCTTGTGGAAGGAAATTCTGCATCAGAAACAAAAACAATAGACAGCATTGGTTATATCAAAAAACATCCCACTGTAGCAGCAATTCTTGAAGAACAAAAATCATTTGAACAAAAGCTTCAACAGAGAGGATATTTCGAAAATGAATTACTGATTCAATCAAAATTAAGTGATAGTATTTTTTTCTTTAAATATCATTTAAAAAATCAAGTGAAATTTATACATATATATATAGGTGTAATTTCCGATGAAGAAAGACAACTTTTAGGTATTGAAAATGATTCTATAAAACTTCCAATAAATGAAGTAGAAACCTTTATGCAAAATAAAATTACTCTTTTAGAGAAAAAAGGTTTTTCGTTGGCTCAATTGAAATTGACAAATTACAATCAAGTTGATAATGAAATGTATGCTCTTTTAGTTTTGAATTTAAACAAGAAGAGAAACTTAACTGATATCGTTATTGAAGGCTATGACAAATTTCCAAAAGGAATTAAAAAAGCAATTTTCAAGAAAGCTTCACGATTGGATTTCAATCAGGATAATGTTTCTAAAATTTACAAAGATTTTAATGAGTTGCGTTTTGTAACCCAAACTAAATATCCTGAAATATTATTCACAAAAGATTCCACTAAAGTTTATGTTTACCTAGAGAAAGCTAAACCTAATAAATTTGATGGTTTTATAGGTTTTGCTAACGATGAAAATTCCAATCTTCGTTTTAATGGTTATTTGGATTTACAATTGCAGAATATTTTAAATTCAGGTGAAAAATTGAGTTTGTTTTGGAAAAATGATGGAAAACAACAATCGAGTTTTAATTTAGGCACTGAAATTCCATACATGTTTAAAAGTCCGTTTGGAATTAAAGCAGATTTACGAATTTTCAAACAAGACAGTACTTTTCAAAACACAAAGACAGATTTAAATTTAGGGTATTATTTCAAGTACAATTCTAAAGTATATTTAGGTTACCAAAAAACGACTTCAGTTGACATTCAAAACACAAATTCGTTTAGTATTAATGATTTTACGAATACTTTCATCACTTCTACTTTTGACTTTACTAACTTCAATAATGATGATTTCATCTTTCCTGAAAAGACTAAATTCAACATAAAAGTTGGAACTGGAAACAGAACCATAAGTTCTCAAAAAACAAATCAATTTTTTGGACAAGTTAATTTTAGTCACAATTTATATTTGAATGACAAAAACATCATCAATATTAAAAACGAAACTTTTTATTTACAAAGTGATGATTACGTAATCAATGAATTATATCGTTTTGGAGGGATAAATTCGATTCGTGGTTTTAGTGAAAATAGTTTACAAGCCAATGCTTACAGTGGAATTTTAACCGAATATCGCTACATGATGGCTCCGAGTATTTATGTTCATTCCATTATTGATTATGGTTATTTTCAAGATAAAACCTCTAATTTGAGTGATAGTTTATTGGGATTAGGTTTTGGATTCGGACTTTTTACTAAGAACGGTTTATTTAATTTCATCTATGCCAATGGTTCTACAAATAACCAAACTATTAAACTTTCCAACTCCATTGTACATGTGAGTTTTAAGACTTATTTTTAAAATAGGTTTTCGGATATTTAAAATTTTAGACTACTTAATTTACTCAAAAGCTTTTAACCTTATAAACTTTTAAACTCCTAACCTATTTAAAATCTAATAAAAAGACTATTTTTGCCGAATGGAAAGAGATAATCAAATATTTGGAATTCGTGCTATAATTGAAGCGATTCAATCTAAGACAGAAATTGATAAAGTGTTTTTACAAAAAGAACTTCAAGGTGACTTGATGAAGGATTTGATGAAAACCATGAAACAGAATAACGTGAATTTCTCCTACGTTCCTGTAGAAAAATTAAACCGTTTGACTTCTGGAAATCATCAAGGTGCTGTGGCAACGATTTCTCCAGTTTCTTTTCATGATTTAGAAACTTTAGTGGAAAGTGTTTTAGCTAAAGAAAAAACTCCTTTGTTTTTAATCTTAGATCAATTATCAGATGCTCGTAACTTTGGAGCAATCATCAGAACCGCTGAGTGTACTGGTGTTGATGGAATTATTGTTCAAAAACAAGGCTCAGCTCCAGTAAATGGTGACACGGTTAAAACAAGTGCTGGTGCTGTTTTTAATGTTCCGATTTGTAAAGTTGACCACATAAAAGATGCGATTTTTCATTTACAAGGAAGTGGAATAAAAACCATAGCTGCTACAGAAAAAACAGATCAAAATATTTATGATTTAACGCTAAACGAACCTTTAGCTATCATTATGGGAAGCGAAGATAGAGGTGTAAACCCTTCTGTGTTGAAAATTGTGGATGAAAAAGCAAAATTACCTATGTATGGTACCATTGAATCTTTAAATGTTTCGGTGGCTTGTGGTGCTTTTTTGTATGAAGTTGTTAGACAGAGGCAATAGATTTTTGATTGAAGAATGTTGATTTTAGATTTTTGAAGTTGATATTGGAATTCAAATGAGATTCCTACGCAATGACAACTTTATGTTGAAAACTTGATTTCAAAATTCTGCAATCAAAAATCGTTAATCTTTAATCATCAATCCTTCTTAATCCCAATAAAATCATAAATCACTTTTATGGATGAATTGAAATATTCTTTCACCACTTCTTCTGGTTTTGGAGGTGGAGCGAATTTTCCGTTTTCGTCAAAGTTTTTCATAAAAGGATCGTTTTCCGGATTGAAATCTGGACTTTCCCAATCGTAATGAATGGCTTTGTCAAATTGTGGTGTTTTTAGAAAATAACTCAATACAAATCCGGTTAAGAATCCGAATAAATGACCTTCCCAAGAAATGTTATTTTTCCCTACTTCTGGAAACATGTACCAAACCATTCCTCCATATAATAAGATTACAGTTAGGGAAACGGCTACTAATCTAAAATATTTGGTAAAAATTCCTTTGAAAAAAATAAAACTAACTAAAGCATAAACTAATCCACTAATTCCGATGTGATAACTTGGTCTTCCAATGAGCCATGTGCCTAATCCTGAAAATAAAATTCCAACTATTACAACAGTCACAGATTGCTCTCTATAGAAATATCGCAAGAATAACAGAAGTACAAATAGAGCTACAGAATTATTAAACAAATGTTCCAAATCTCCATGAAGAAATGGACTAAATATAATTCCTTTTAATCCGAATCCAGTTCTTGGGTAAATTCCGTAATGTCCAAAATCTAAATGATAATGATTTTCTATCCAAAAGACAATCCACAAAGATAATACTGACAACAACGGAAATAGTATTACCGAAGGTGTGAATTTGAATGGATTGTCTTGTATTTTTTTCATTCTTTTGAAGTAGGTAAGTTACTAAGATTCTAAGTTGCTTAGTATAATTTATTACAAATCTGAAATCAATTGTTCAAAGATAAAGCCAAATTTTTTTCTATGCTTTTTTGTCAGACCATACTAAAAAAGCCTAAAGAAAATCCCTAGCCCTGATTGCAGAGAAAATCCTTTTTTGAAAAAAAAGATTGGAACGGAAAGCAGGAAGTAACCTTTCTAAAAATGCCTAAAGTTAGTGCTCCAAAAAAATAAAATTATTGTATTTTTACCAAATGGAAGCACCATTAGCTGAAAGAATTCGACCAAAACAATTATCAGAATATATTAGTCAACTGCATTTAGTAGGTGAACAAGGTTCGTTGACGCATCAAATTGCGAAAGGAATTATTCCTAGTTTGATTTTGTGGGGACCACCTGGAACGGGAAAAACGACTTTGGCTCAAATTATGGCTGAAGAAAGTAAACGTCCGTTTTATATTTTGAGTGCGATTAACAGTGGTGTGAAAGATATTCGTGAGGTTTTAGACAAAGCAAAACAAAGTGGTGGTTTGTTTACAGCAAAAAATCCGATTTTATTTATTGATGAGATTCACCGATTTAGTAAATCGCAACAAGATTCTTTGTTGGCTGCTGTGGAGAAAGGTTGGGTTACGTTAATTGGTGCAACAACTGAAAATCCGAGCTTTGAGGTAATTCCGGCTTTATTGTCAAGATGTCAGGTTTATGTTTTAAATCCGTTTTCGAAAGATGATTTGGAAGCTTTGTTACATAGAGCAATGGAAACCGATGCTTATTTGAAAACGAAAGATATTCAACTGAAAGAAACGGAAGCTTTGTTGCGACTTTCTGGAGGTGATGGTCGAAAATTATTGAATGTTTTTGAATTGGTCATTAATGCTAGTGAAGGAGATTATATTGAAATTACAAATGAAAAAGTAATGCAATTGGCTCAAAAAAACACGGTTTTGTATGATAAAACGGGTGAGCAACATTATGATATTGTTTCGGCTTTTATCAAATCGATTCGAGGAAGTGACCCAAATGGTGCTGTTTATTGGTTGGCTCGAATGATTGAAGGTGGTGAAGATGTTAAATTTATTGCCAGACGAATGTTGATTTTAGCCAGTGAAGATATTGGAAATGCAAATCCGACTGCTTTGATTATGGCAAACAATACTTTTCAGGCTGTGACTACGATTGGTTATCCTGAAAGTCGAATTATATTGAGTCAGTGCGCGGTTTATTTGGCAACTTCTGCTAAAAGTAACGCAAGTTATTTAGCTATTGGAAAAGCCCAACAAATCGTAAAACAAACTGGTGATTTACCTGTTCCGTTACATTTGAGAAATGCTCCAACGAAATTGATGAAGGAATTAGGTTATGGTGATGAATATAAATATTCGCATGATTATGCTAATAATTTTGCTGAACAAGAATTTTTACCAACAGAAATATCGGAAACTAAATTTTTTGAACCAGGAGAAAATGCCCGTGAAAGAGAAATTCGTCAGTTTTTGAAGAATCGTTGGAAGGATAAGTATGGGTATTAGTTGTTGGTTGTTGGTTAAATAGTTTAAAACTTCACCTCAACTTCTTCCAAAATTAATTCATTATTTTGATAACTTTCAAATTTTGAATTTTGACCGTTTAAAGTAAAAATTCCTTGAATATTATCTTTTTTTGCAATGAAAATTGTTGGATTTGATGTTTTGAATAACTCAAATTTCACGACACCATTAACATCTACAAGATTGTAACCGTTTTTGGCAATTTTAGAATATAAAACAGAATTTATTGTGTTGTTTTCATTAGGAATTTTTTCAGATACAGCAGCAATAACTTCTGGCTGTGGAGATTTAATTTCTTCTATCTTCTCTTTTTTATCAGATGTGGAAGCATAAGCATTTTTAAACTTAGTGTAACCTTCCATAGATTTTAAGGCATATCTAGTAGCATCATTGTAAGCTCTACTTAAGTTTTTTTCCCTGCTTTCTCCTTCTTCACTAAATGAAATCAAATTATTTTGACAATCTTTTAATTCAACTTTTACTTTAGTTTTAAACAAACTATTATTTTCAACCAAATTTAGAAACAAAGCATTACATCTATTGTTGGCAACTTCATTAGGCATAATATCATTTTCATAATAAACAGTATATCCTTCTTTTTCAAAGAAAGATTTACATAAAACGTTTAAATTATATTGATTTTCTTCTCTTAAAAAATCAAACTTTTTGGGCATAATGATGATTTCATAATTTTCTTGCGCTACAGTTAGCATTGAAAGTAAAAAAACGGATAAGAAAATAATTTTCTTCATTTTATAATATATTTTTTAATTCTAAAAGATGATTTACTTGATAAACATCGCGATTAATTTTTGTTTTATTCTCGTTGAAAAAAATAGCATCCATTCCGAAGTCTAAAGCTCCTAAAATATCAGCTTCAAAACTATCACCAATCATAATACTTTCTTCTTTAGACGCTTTTGCACTTTTCAACGCATAATCAAAGATAATAGAATTTGGCTTTTTTTGTCCTGCTAATTCTGAATTTGTTACAGTTTCAAAATAATGTCCAATTTTAGAATTACTTATTTTTTTATTTTGAACTTCACTGAAACCATTGGTGATAATATGTAATTGATATTTTGGTTTTAAATAATCTAATAATTCAATCGCACCATCAAATAAGTGATTGTTTTCAGGTAAATATGTAATATAATCTTCTGATAATTGATGAATTACTTCATCTGAAATTTTATAATTTAACGTGTCAAAAACATCTTTCAAACGATAATATCGTAAATCTTCATGTGAAATTTGATTGACTTGATATAATTTCCAATAATGCTGATTTCTTGGGATATAAATACTTAAAAAGTCTTGTAAAGAAATATCAAAACCTTGCTTTTTAAATATGGTTTCAAATGCAAAACCAGAATTTTTATCAAAATCCCAAAGCGTATGATCTAAATCAAAAAAAAGGTGTTTTTTGTGATGATACATTTTATTTTTTTACAATTATAGCATCTTCAATATGGTAAATCCAATCCTCAATGTCAGTTTCATTATACCTGAAAGTTCCTTTTAAAGTAACATATTGATCTGTATTCAACTTTGGCAAACTTCCTCTGAATTTAATTCCAGCTAATGTTTCTGGTCCAGATTTTCCACAGAAAAAACAAGCAGCAAAAACATTTTTACTAATAGCATAATTTTTTGAATCTATTGGAATAATAAATCCACTAATTACAACTGTTTTCTTCCCTAATGCTTTTAATTTTGGATTTACTACTGGAAAATCAACTTCTCCATAATCTTTTACTGTTTTTTTACTGTATTTAATTTCTCCTAATAATTTCCAAGTTAAGGTGTCTTCAACAATTACTTTACTAGAAGATTTGAAATTGCTTTTTGTTGAATTTGAAAAACTAAATAAGAAAAATGCAACAAAAAGTGCTACACTAATTTTGGTAAACTTACCCATTTGCTAATGTTTTTGATATATTTAAATTATAGGCTTTGATTGCCGGAATTAATGCTGCAATGATTCCCACAAAGATAGTTAGTAAAAATAAAATTCCTTCTTTATCCCAAATAAATTCATACGGATTGAAACTCATTTTAAAATCATCTTCTGCCGAATTGGATAGCAACATCAAGGCAATTCTTCCAAGAATCGTTCCAAAAAGAAATCCAACAACACATAATAACAAGCTTTCAATCATGACCAACGTTAAAAGTTTGAATCGTCCTGCTCCGCTTACTCTTAATAAAGCAAATTCAAATTTTCTTTCTTTTAAAGTATTGAATAGTGCAATGAAAATTGAAATTCCTGAAATTAACATGATTCCGTAAGCTAAATAACGAAGTGCTTCAATTCCTATTCCAAATAATTTGAATAAACGATTCACTTCAATTGCTGGTGAAGCCACTTGCATTTTTGTGTTTTGAGCTATGATTCTTGGCCAAGTTACGATTCCCATTTTATTTCTGAACTTTAATAAAACAGCTGTGATTTCCATACCTGGTTCATCAATAGTTAAGTCATTTTCATGGTCATCGTGAACATGTCCTTCTTCTCCATGAGCTGGGTTTTCTGCAACGTGATCATGTTCGTGTTCATCCTCATGATGTATATGACCTTCTTCTCCGTGTGGTGGATTTTCTGAAAATTCCTGTTCATGATTATGTCCTTCGTGGTCATGTTCTTCATGACTTCCATGCATTTGCCAAACACTTGGAATGTTACATAAAATTAAATTATCTAAAACTTTTCCAGTTTTTTCGGCAATTCCTACAACTGTGTATGCTTCATTTTCATGCACTTCTCCTTCAGCAGCATCACCATGTGAACCAAAAAAGGTATCTCCTACTCTAATGTTTAATTTTTGAGCAATGTCATTTCCAACTACCACTTCAAAATTGTGCTCAAATAGTTTACCTTCTGAAATTTTTGCTCCATATTTTTCAAGATAATCATGAGTTGTTCCTAAAATTTTATAACCTCTATAATTATCTCCAAAAGCTAAAGGAATTGCTTTTTCCACAAATGGATTTTTCATCCAAACTTTAGCAGAATCATAACTGATATTTCCTGTTGGTGCATCTACTTGATAAACTGATGAAAGTATCAATTGCAATGGACTTCCTTGTGCTCCCATAACCAAATCTACACCATCAATATTGCTATTGAATTTCTCTTCAAATTGTTTTTCCAATAAAATTAAAACCGTAATTATCGCTACACTTGACATCAATAAAATGATGCTCAAAATGGTATTTAAAGGTTTAAACCAAATATTTCTCCAAGCTAATTTTGCAATCATATCATTGTAATTTGGTTGTGAAACTTCTCTTTAATTCGGTTATCGTGTGTAACTATAATCAAAGCTGCTTTATATTCTTTGGACAAAGAAGTCAATAATTCAATCACAGTTTCGGTATTTTTATCGTCCAAACTTGAGGTTGGTTCATCTGCTAAAAGCACTTTTGGTTCATTGATTAAAGCTCTTGCTATAGAAACTCTTTGTTGTTGTCCAACACTCAACTGAGATGGTAATTTTGAAGTGTGTTCGGTTAAACCTAATTGATTTAGAAGTTTTTTAGCTGAAACTGTATTTTTCTTTCCTGTGGCTAACCAACTTGTCATTTCCAAATTTTCTAAAATAGTTAACGAAGCAATGAAATGAGGTTTTTGAAAAACAATTCCGATATTTTTGCCTCTAAAAGAATCATTTTTTCTTTCGGATAAAGTAATGATGTCAGTTGAGTCAATTTCGATTGAACCTGTTTTTGGTCGTAATAACCCAGCTAGAATATGCAAATAGGTAGTTTTTCCTCTTCCTGAATTTCCTGTGATTAGAATTGTGTTTCCTGCTGTGCAATATAATGCTGGCATGTGAAACAATTCTCCTTTTGGATATTGGAAGGTTATGTCTTTTGTGTTTATCATTTTATTATAAATTCCAATATATTAAATTCCAAATTCCAATATTTGAAATTCTAATTTCTGAATTCTGAATTCTAATTTTACAAGTGGCAAGATAAGAATTTGAAACGTATTTATTTCTTAAACTTTTCTAAAAAATACCTTCGTCGTTAAAACTATAAAATCCGTTTTCAGTGATAATAATATGATCTAAAACGTTAATTTCGAGATGTTTTGAAGCTTCTTTTATTTTTTTGGTAATTTGAATATCAGCATCACTAGCCAATAATTTTCCTGAAGGATGGTTATGCGTTAAAATAATTGATATTGCATTTTGTTCAAAAGCTGTTTTAAAAATCAAGCGAACATCAACAACTGTTCCTGTTAAACCACCTTTTGAAAGTTGTGCTTTGTGAATTACTTTATTGGAATTGTTCAAATATAAAATCCAAAATTCTTCGTGAGGCAATTCACCGATAATAGGTTGCATAATTTCGAAAACCATTTTACTGGAAGTGATTTTCTTTAATTCAACAGATTCTTCTGCTCTTCTTCGTCTTCCTAATTCTAAAGCTGCTGCGATGGAAATGGCTTTTGCTTCTCCAATACCTTTGAAATTGGTGAGTTGGTTTACCGATATTTTTCCTAATTGATTGAGATTGTTGTTTGTGGACGCTAAAATACGTTGGCATAATTGCACTGCACTCTCGTTTGGAGAACCAGAACCAATTAAAATAGCCAATAATTCGGAATCAGATAAGGAAGATTTTCCTTTTAGTAGAAATTTTTCGCGTGGACGATCGTCTTCAGCCCATTGGTTGATTGGTGTGTACATAATTTGTTTGGCTTATAATTAAAGTACAAATGAAAATAATTTTACAATAACTTCAAAATAAAAGCGTTAGAATTTTTTAATAGACCGCAAATTTCACGAATTATCACAAATTAATTAATATGAACAAACCATTTTATATCATCTTATTTTCTTTAATCACTTTATTTTCTTGCAAAAAAGAGTCAAAATTAACTGAAGTAATTTCTTCAAATCAAAAGGAAATTGTTTATGATAGTATAATTGAAAACCCAAATTCATTTGCTGAAAAATTATCCAATGCTGCTATTTCAATAATTGATGATAAAATAGTTTACACACCCAATTATGTTTCCATCAAATATCCAAATGGTGATGTTCCAGCAAAAACTGGAGTTTGTACAGATGTAATAGTTCGCGCTTACCGAAAGTTAAATATAGATTTGCAAAAAGAAGTTCATGAAGACATGAAAGCTAATTTTTCAAAATATCCAAAAACTTGGGGTTTAACTAAAACTGACACAAATATTGACCACAGAAGAGTTCCAAATTTAGAAGTGTTTTTTGAAAGAAAAGGAGAAAAATTAAAAGTAACACAAAATGCCTCTGACTACAAAACAGGTGAACTGGTAACATGGATGATTAATGGAAAACTACCTCATATTGGAATCGTGACACATTTAAAATCTGAAGATGGAAAACGAAATTTAATTGTACACAATGTTGGTGGCGGACAAGTTTTGCAGGATTGTTTGTTTAGTCATGAGATTGTTGAACATTATAGGTTTGAAAATTAATTAATTACATATGAAACTAATCTGTCTTCATAATAATTTGATGCAGAACTAACAAAAGGACATCTTCTTAAAACCATTCCAATTCCTTCTTCATACATATAATGAATGGTATTATTAGGAATACCTAAGCTAGAATTTCCGACAAAATTCCCTAAATAATCGTATACAAAATAATTTTGCCCTTCAACAATTATATTTTGAGGAGCTACATTTTGAAAAGTTGAAACTCCCCAAGTATCTTGCACATAATTCCCTGTATTATAATCCAAATGTAGTGATGATAAATGAGTGTAAACATTTTGATATTGACTATCAAAACCTGGATGAAAAACATATCCATTTGTATCAACTAAATGGTCATTACTATCTATTCTTAAATATTCATAATAAGTTTGGAGTAAATTATTAGAATTTACAGTAAATTCTTTGTGTTCTATTTTCTTATAAGAAATAGAATTAATTAATGTGTCACCTATAACCAAAACTGAATCAATCTGAATAATTGAAGAGGTACTACCCAAGGCATTAATTGCATAACGATTGTAAACCCATTTATTCCCAGTATTAATATTAAAAAATGAAGTATTGACATTTTGTATATCATCGTCATTTTTTGAACAAGAAAATAAAATAAAACTTGTCGCAATAATTAATAGGAAGTTTTTCATAAATGTGTTTTTTCTTATTAACGAAAAACAAAAATAATTATTGTATCAACCCTTTCACTTCTTCAAAATCCAATCCACCATAATTTCCTGAACTCATCAACAACAATGCTGAGTTGTCAAAATTTTGAGCAAATAAGAACTCTTTAAATTCTTTTGGGCTTGTATAAATAATTAAATCTTCTCTTTGGAATGATTGAGCTATTTGGTCGTAGGTCACTTCTTCTAATTGCTTAATTTTCACAGCATCTGGTGAATAAAAAACTACTGCAATATCAGCAGAGTCCAATGCTCCTTGGTATTCTTTTAAAAATTCTGCATTCAAACTACTATACGTATGCAATTCTAAACAAGCTATTAATTTTCTGTCAGGATACTGATTTTTTACAGCTTTTGTAGTGGCAGAAACTTTACTTGGTGAATGTGCAAAATCTTTATAAGCTACTTTTCCTTTTCCTTCTGCGATTTTTTCTAAACGTTTACTTGCTCCTTTGAAAGTGGCAATGGCTTCATAAAAATCAGCTTCATCAACTCCCATATTTTGACATATCCATTTCGCACCAGCTAAATTATTTAGGTTATGTGCTCCAAAAACTTCAATTGGCATTGGTCCTTCTGGTGTATCTAACAGAGTGGTTCCATTTTCAACGCTATAACTCGGAGTTTGGTATGGCAATCTTCTAATAGTATTTTGCGAATCTTCTGCAACTTTTTTTACAGCTTCATCTTCTTCATTATAAATTAAAATTCCACCTTTTGTAATTTGATTTACAAAGATTTCAAACTGTTCTACATAATTTTCAAAGGTTGGAAACACATTGATATGATCCCAAGCAATTCCTGAAAGCAAAGCAATGTTTGGTTGGTATAAATGAAACTTTGGACGTCTATCAATTGGAGAAGATAAATATTCATCACCTTCTAAAACGATAAAATCATTTTCGTGCGTTAAATGAACCATTGTGTCAAAACCTTCTAATTGAGCTCCAACCATATAATCCACTTCTATGTTATGAAAATGCATCACGTGCAAAATCATAGAAGTTATCGTAGTTTTTCCATGTGAACCACCAATTACAACACGTGTTTTATTCTTAGATTGCTCGTATAAAAATTCAGGATAAGAATAAATTTTCAAGCTTAATTCTTGGGCTTTTAACAATTCTGGATTATCTGCTTTTGCATGCATTCCTAAGATAATAGCTTCTATATCTGAAGTTATTTTTTCTGGAAACCAACCCATTTCTTTAGGCAATAAACCTTTTTTATTTAAACGTGATTTGGATGGTTCAAAAATAGCATCATCGCTACCTGTAACTTGATACCCTTTGTTATGTAAAGCTAAAGCTAAATTGTGCATGGCTGCTCCACCAATGGCTATGAAATGTGTTCTCATTTTTATGTTGAATTGTGAAATTGTAGAATTGTTAAATCGATTAAACGAATAAACAGTTCAACAATTAAACCTAGTTTTTAAATTCTTTTTTTAACTGATCTGCTTTGGTTTTATTCTTCATTTTATTCAGATACAAATCATATAATTTTTCATAGGTTGTATTTGAATTTCCTATTTCGTGTGCTTTTTTGTAATTGTTTTCAGCTTTTGTATATCTTTCAAAATATACATCAATATAACCTTTAGCTAGATATCCATCAACTTTGGAAAGATTCAAGAGTTCAGTTGCATATTTTTGAGCTTTAGTTTCACTTCCACCAACAATTCCTGGTAATTCGATATATAACATAACTAATGCCCAACGCGTATCAATATGTTTTTCGTCTAATTTGGCTGCAGTTAAAAAAGCGGTTTCAATATCATCTATCATTCCTAATGCTTTGAATTTATTGACATTTTTAGCTTTCATCCCCATTGCACCACCAAATTTATAATGATAATTTGCAATTGAAGGAAATTTCTCTTTTAATTTTTCATAATATGAAATAGCCACGTCCCATTTTTTTTCTTTTCCTGCAATATCTCCTAAATATTCTGTAGCTTTCGAATGATTAGGGTTTGCTTTTAAGTAGTCTTCAAACAGTTTTTTGGATTCTGAAAGTTTGTTTTCAGAATATAGTTTTTCTGCTCTTTCAAAATTGGATTGAGCTATCATAACTGTTGAGAAAAATAAAAAGAATAAAAGTTTAATTTTCATTGCTTTAAAAATAGGCTCAAAAATAGTGAAATCATTTTGGTTATTATTTACAAAAAAAATATTTCTGTTTCATTCCAACCTTTTTTGTATTTTTCAACTCTATAGTATAAAACTCTCTTATGTTTAAAAAAGTATATCTCATCATTTTATTTTTAGTTTTAAATTTTACTTACAGCCAAGATTTTAAAAATGAATGGAAAAAAGTCTATCAATATGAATTAGATGGAAAAATTGAATCGGCTCAAAAAGAAGTTGAAAGCATCTACAAAAAAGCCAAACGAAAAAAAAATGACGTAACTATTGTTAAATGTTTTTTCTATTTGTCAAAATTTGAACAAATATTTGATGAAAATGCTCAATCAACTATAATTTCAAACATTAGAAAAGAAATTAAGGAAGCTTCAAAAAAAAATGAAGCGTTGTTAAATTATATCTATTCTAAAATTTTAGACAAATATAGAAATCAATATAGATACGCAATTGGTCGTAGATCAACTATTGAAAATAATAAAAACAAAGACTTTTTAACCTGGACAAATAACGATTTCGACAAAGAAATTGAAAAATGTTATCAAGAAATGTTAAAAAACAAACAAGAGTTAAGAGCTATTAGTCTTGAAAATTATAAAGAAATTATTGATTATAATGCTGATGTTGATGCAAAAAATAATACTTTATATGATTTTTTATATGAAAAAAGCATTCAATACTTTGCTCAAAATGTTTATTGGGATAGAAATTCAAAAGAAATAAAATTAGAAAATCTTTTTATTTTAAAACCTGAAACTTTTATCAATCAAAAACTATCAGAGAATTACAATAAAAATGCTCAAACTTTTATTGAAATACTTCAAGAAAATGAAAGGTTTTTATTTAAAACTAACCAACTTGAAAAATTAGATAAAGCTTACTATTATAGATTAAATTATATTTTTAATAAAGTTTACAACCATACTACTTACAGAAAAAAATTATCTGAATTAGAAAAGTCAACTGACAGTGAATTTCTAAAACAACAATTAAAATTAGAAAGAGTTCAGGTTTTATTTAACAAACAAAATGATTCTTTACAAATAAATTATAAAAAACAAGCCTTAGATTTAATTGATTCAATATTTATGTCAAAAGTAAATATCAATGTATTATCAAGTGCTGAAAACATTAGAAATACCATTCTTCAAAAAACATTAAATGTTCAATTTTTAAAAGAAGTTTATCCAAATCAAAATAATAGAGCCTTTATAGATTATAAAAATGTTGATTCCATAAAAATTAGTTATTTTAAATTTCCAATAGCTTTAAATGATTATATCAATAACAGATATTACAATTACTCAAATAAAAGAATAGATAGAGACTCATTAGTTTTCGACTTTATTAATAAAAACAAAGTTTATAAAAGCTTTATAAGAAAGTTACCTAAAAAAACAGATTACAACAATCATTCAACTGAAGTTATTTTAGAACCTTTTGATGTCGGTAATTATTTAATTTTTATGGAAACCCCTAAAGACTCAATTGATAATGCTTTTCATTACGAACTAATAAAATCTACAAATTTTATAGTTACCGAAAGTCAAGATGACAAAAACGATATCTTATATTTATATGATTCAAAATCAGGAAAACCTATTGAAAATGCAAAAGTAAGTAACGATAAAAAAAACTTTATTTCAGACAAAAACGGAAAAGTTTTGATAGATAAAATGAAGTATGATTCGTCAAAAGTTTATGATAATTTTCTATTTATCACTAAAGAAAGTGATACCCTAAAACGAAATTACAATCGTAGTTATATTTACGAAAAAACTACAAATACCAAAGAGAAAGAATACAAAAACTTTGAAGCCAAAGCAATGGTTTTCTTTGACAGAGCTATTTATCGTCCGGGTCAAAAAATGTATTATAAAGGTGTGATGGTTCAGAAAAAAGATAACAATAAAAGTGTTGTTCCTTTTTTAAGTATTCATGTCAGCATCAATGATGTAAATGATAACACACTTAAAGAATTTGAAGTTCAAACTAATGAATTTGGAAGTTTTTCTGGTGAATTTGATATTCCAAAAAATGTATTAACAGGACAATTTTCAATGTCAATTGAAGAAGCAGATGATTATGAAGTTGATGATGCATATTATGATAAAAAAGAAGATGAACATTCTTTTTGGGACAATGTGAATTTTAATGATAATGCTGAGTTTACATTTCAAGTAGAAGAATATAAAAGACCTACGTTTGAAGTTAACTTTGAAGAAATTAAAGAAAATTATACCATTGGTGATTCTTTACAAATAAGTGGAAATGCTAAAGCTTTATCAGGAAATAATATCACAAATGCTAAAGTTGCCTATACAATTAAAAGAGATTATGAAACCGTTGATGAGGAATGGGATTATGAAACAACTGTGATCGAAGAAGAAATATTAACAGATTCAAAGGGAAATTTTAAAATTCCAATTCATGCAGTTATTGATAGTGTTTCTATTGATTCAATACAAAGCATAAGTTATACAATTAATGTAACAATTACAGATACAAATGGTGAAACAAGAACAGCTTCTAAACAGGTTTTTGTTAATCAAAAAACATTAAAATTGTCAATAGAAGCTAATAACATTGTGTATGTTGAAGATAAAAACACCCTTAAAATTAACAGTACCACTTACAACAACTTTAGTATTGATGCAAAAGGAGAAATAAAAATATATAAATTAATTCAAAAACAATATTTAAAAGATAGAGCTTTTCAAGTTCCTGAAATTCAAACTATACCTAGAGAAGAGTTTGAAGCACTTTTTCCACATGAACCATATGACAACTCGGACTATAAGGTTGAAAAAAAATTAGTAAAGACTTTAAACTTTGATACTAAAATTAATAGAGAAATTAATTTAGATTTTTTAAATGAATTTAATGCAAATGAATTTGAAATAACAATTAGTGCAAAAGATTCAAAAAATAATTTAATTGAAGCAACTCGAAAAATAAAAACTGAATCTAGAAAAAATCCTATTTCTAAAACAGAATTATTTACCTACAAAGACATCAGTAAAAAAGAAAGCAATTATTTTGAAATTGAAGTTCAGTCTATTATCCCTAATTTATATATTACGCAACGATATTATGCGGATAAAACTACTCCACAACAAGAAAAAACACAGCAATTAGTAAATGGAAAAACAGTTTTTAGCATCAAAAAAGAGAAAGAATATACTGATACAGTAAATTTTCATTTTTCCACCATTTGGGAAAATAAATATCTTGAAAAAACTTATGCAATTGAAAAAGAAAAGGCAACTTATAATTTAAATATTGAAATAAATTTTATAAGAAATAAAATCGAACCTGGAAGCAATGAAAGATGGTCTTTTAAAATTAAAAACTCAAAATTGGAAGCAGAAGTTTTAGCTAGTATGTATGATAGTTCATTAGATCAATTTACAATTCAAAATTGGACAAATGCCTATTTTTATGAATATAGAAATTATTTTAATGCTCCTCGTTTAGGTTATAGAGATTTGAAAACTTACGCTAATTTTAATGGATTTCACATTCAAAAAAATTTCTACAATGATTATCGCTCAAAACCAGAAATCAATTGGTTTGGATTTAATTTTAATGACCCAAAAAATCAGTATGTTTTAAATAATTATCTCAATAAAATTAAAACTCAAACAACAATTCCAAATAATGCTAAAACTATAACGGGTGTTGTTTCAGATGAATTAGGAACGCTTGCTGGTGCATTTGTTGTTGTAAGAGGTACAGATAGAAAGGTGACTACAGATTTTGATGGAAATTTTCAAATTGAAGCTAAAGAAGGTGAAGTCTTAGAAATTTCTTTTCCTGGAAAAAAAGACATTTATTTAAATGTTGGCAAAATTCGTAAATATGAAATTAGCCTTCCAGAAGGTTTTGTTGGTGATGAAATTGTCTTAACAGGTGCGATTGGTGTTTATAGAAAAGCTGATGCAGTGACTTCAAGTTATCAAATAATAAAATCTGAAGAAATTAACCAAAGTGCGAACGAAAATGCGGTTCAAGCACTTTCTGGAAAAGTTTCTGGATTGCAAGTAACAACAAATTCAGATGGAAGAACAACCTCGATTGTATTAAGAGGAAATCGCTCAATTTCTGGATCAAACGAAGCTTTAATTGTTATTGATGGAGAAATAAGTACAGCTACATATTTACAATCATTAAATTCAAATTTAATTTTAGAAATGAGAGTTGTAAAAGGTGCTGAAGGTGTTGCTTTGTATGGTGAAAAAGGTAAAAATGGTGTAATTGTTGTTACAACAAAAAACGCTATGAAAGATTTAGCTCAAGTAAAAACCAGAACAAACTTCAATGAAACAGCATTCTTTTATCCTAATTTAAAAACCGATAAAAACGGTAAAATTTCTTTTGAATTTACAACTCCAGAATCTTTAACCAAATGGAAACTTAGATTATATGCTCATAATAAAAATGCTGAATCAGGTTATTTTCAAGCTGATATTATTTCACAAAAAGATGTAATGGTGCAAACCAATATGCCGAGATTTGTTCGTGAAAAAGACGAAATTAAAATTAGTGCAAAAGTTGTCAATATGACTTCTGAAATTAAAACTGGTATTGCAATGCTTCAATTATTTGATGCAACAACAAATACTTTAATTGATGAAATTTGTGCTAATAAAAACAACGTTAGAAACTTTTCATGTAAAGCAAAAGAAAGCGTTCCTGTTGAATGGACAATCAAAATTCCTGAAGGTTTACAAGGTTTACAATATAAAATTGTAGCTAAATCGGGTAACTTCTCTGATGGTGAAGAAAACATTCTACCAGTTCTTTCAAACAAAGTTTTATTAACAGAAAGTATTCCAATTTGGGTAAAAGGAGAAACTAAAAAAGAATATGAATTTCCGAATCTAAAAAACAATACATCAACAACCTTAAAAAATCATTTGTTTACTTTAGAATACACTTCAAATCCAACTTGGTTAGCTTTGCAATCACTTCCTTATTTAATGGAATACGAACATGAATGTGCTGAACAAACTTTTTCAAGATATTATGCTAATTATATTGCCACTCAAATTATTAATAGTAATCCAAAAATAGCTGCTCTATTTGAGTCTTGGAAAAGAGAAGGAAAATCGACTTCAAAATTAAATATGAATGAAGAATTAAAATCAATTGTTTTAGCAGAAACTCCTTGGTTATTAGATGCACAAAATGAAGAGTTCAAAAACAAACGTTTAGCACTTTTAATGGATTTAAATTCAATGAAAGAATCCATGGAATCCACTTTAAAAAAACTAAAAGAAAAGCAAAAAGCTTCGGGTTCTTTTTCATGGTTTGATGGTGGTGATGATAATGTTTACATCACGCAACATATTGTTAAAGGTTTAGGTCATTTAGCAAAACTTTTTCCTGAAAAAGATTCGATTTATACTAGTATTTCCGACAAAGCAATTCCGTTTTTGGATCAGAATTACATCTCAAATAGTACTTTGAAAAACAAAAGAATTAATTATTATAGGTATTCTAACTTACATTATTTATATGCTAGAAGTTTTTATGTTAAAAAATATCCAATATCAAAAAAGATAGATTCAATAATTACTATTCAAAAAGTCGAATTTAAAAAAGACTGGTTAACTTATACTTTATATTCAAAAGCATTATTGGCTTTAACAATGAATAGATTTGGAGATAAAGCTTTCGCAAAAAAAATCTTAACAAATCTAAAAGAAACTGCTGCAAGAAATGAAGACAATGGTATGTATTGGGTAGAAAATTCTAATGGTTATTATTGGTATCAAAATGCAATAGAAACGCAAGCTATGCTTATTGAAGCTTTCGCTGAAATTGAAAATGATGACAAAATTTTAGATGAATTAAAAGTTTGGTTGTTAAAGAACAAACAGGTTAATAAATGGTCTACCACAAAATCTACAACCGAAGCTGTTTATGCATTATTATTACAAGGAAGCGATTGGATTTCTATAAAAGATAACACAAAATTCACCATTGGAAATGAAAAAATCTTTACCAAAAAGTTATCAGAAAAAGACAAAGAAGCAGAAACAGGCTACATAAAACTAAATTGGAAGGCAGACGAAATTACTAAAGAAATGGGAACAGTTAAAGTAGAAAACAGGTCAAAAGTTCCTGGTTATGGTGGTTTTTATTGGCAATATTTTGAAAACTTAGAAAACATCAAAACAGATAGTACAAAAGCATTAAATATAACCAAAACACTTTACAAAAAAGTTAAAACCACTATAGGAAATGAATTAATTGATTTAAATAAAGAAGATTTAAAAACAGGAGATTTAATCACAATTAGACTAGTTATAAAAACAGAAAACGACTTAGAATTTGTACACTTAAAAGACTTAAGAGCTTCTTGTTTTGAACCAGTTGATGTGATTTCAAATTATGAATGGAGAGGTAATTTATCTTATTATAGAAGTACAAAAGATGTTGCAACTCATTACTTTTTTGATAAAATTAATAAAGGAACTTATGTTTTAGAATATGATGTCAGAATAAATAACTCAGGAAATTTCAATGATGGAATTGCAACACTACAAAGTATGTATGCTCCAGAATTTTCAACTCATTCAACAAACACAACAATAAAAGTTGATTAATTATAGTAATAAAAAAGGCTTTCTATATTTAGAAAGCCTTTTTGTTTTTATTTTTTATTGGAGATTGTTAAACCTCAACATTTAACATTTTCCACAATTTATCCTTTAATTCAGATAATCCTTGATTGGTAATTGAAGAAATAAACATGTAGGGTGTTCCTTTAAATTCTTTATCCAATTGTGCTTTTAATTCAGTTTTTAACTCTTCATCAAGCATGTCAGATTTAGAAATTACAACCAATCTGTCTTTATCTAACATTTCTGGATTGTATCTTCTTAGTTCATCTAATAAAATTTCATACTCTTTTTTAATATCATCAGCATCAGCTGGAACTAAAAATAATAAAGTCGAATTTCGTTCAATATGTCTTAAGAAATAATGACCTAACCCTTTTCCTTCGGCTGCACCTTCAATAATTCCTGGAATATCAGCAATTACAAACGATTGAAAATCTTTATAGGAAACGATTCCTAAATTTGGTTTCAAAGTTGTAAAAGGATAATCTGCAATTTTTGGTTTTGCCGAAGTTAATACAGAAAGTAAAGTAGATTTTCCAGCGTTTGGGAATCCAACTAAACCTACATCAGCCAAGACTTTTAATTCTAAAATTACGTCAACTTCTTCCACAGGCATTCCTGGTTGAGCATAACGAGGTGTTTGATTTACTGAATTTCTAAAATGCCAGTTTCCTAAACCACCTTTTCCTCCTTTTGCTAATATTTTGGTTTCATCATGTTCTGTAATTTCAAATAAAACATCTCCTGTTTCTTTGTCTTTCACAATGGTACCTAAAGGAACTTCAATATATTTATCTTCTCCATCAGAACCTGTACTTCTTGAACTTCCTCCATCACCACCATGACCAGCTTTTACGTGACGTAAAAATTTTAAACTAAATAAAGTCCAAAGATTTTTGTTTCCTCTTACATAAACGTGTCCACCACGACCACCATCTCCACCATCTGGACCACCTTTTTCAATAAATTTTTCTCTATGTAAATGAGACGAACCTTTTCCACCTTTTCCGGAAGAAACATATATTTTTACGTAGTCGACGAAATTCCCTTCTGTCATAACTTTTATTAGTAATTAGTGATTAGTAATTAGTGATTAGCCAATTCTAACTCTAAAATTATTTTTTGCAAAGGTAAGATTTATTAGTCAATTTGATAGCTTATTCTTTTAGGATGTTTTTTACTGAAATTTTATCAATTTTTACTCCATCCATATTCTTTACTTCAAATTCTAATTTATTCCAAACTAATTTTTGTCCTTGTCTTGGAATTGCTCCTAATTCAGTAATAATTAGACCACTTACTGTTGTAACCTCATAATCTGATAAATATTCGTCTAGCTCGAAATAAGTTAAAAAATCATGCAGCGAATAATGACCATCAACCAACCATGAACCGTCTTCATTTTCAATTAATTGAAAATCTTCTTGGTAAAAATCTGCTGCATCTCCAACCAAAGCTTCTAAAATATCATTTAAAGTTATCATTCCTTGAAAAACTCCATGCTCGTCTGTAACCAAAGCATAATGTATTTTTGAAGTTTTAAAATGCTCTAATGCTTTATAAGCTAAAGTATATTCAATAAAATAAATGGCTTCGTTAGTAATACTTTTCAAATCAAAAACTTCATTCTCGAAATTTTTTATTAAATCCTTTAGAGAAACTATCCCAACTATTTCATCTAAATTGTTTTTACAAACTGGATAGAACGAATGTAAATCTTCAAGAACTTTTGTTTTTATTTCTTCAACTGATTCTTCAAAAGTCAAATAAACAACAGCATTTCTGTGTGTCATTAATGAGTTTACTTTTCGATCACCTATATGAAAAACACGTTCCACTATATCTTGTTCGATTTCCTGAACTTCACCAACTTCAGTTCCTTCTTTAATGATGGCTTTGATTTCTTCTTCTGTGACTTTTCCATCAGCTGAAGGTTTTATTTGTAGTACTTTTAAAAGAAACTCTGTTGAAACGGTCAATAACCAAATAAAAGGTCTTGTGATTTTTGACATATATTTCATTGGAATTGCTAATGTTTTTGCTATCCCTTCAGGATGATTTAATCCAATTCGTTTTGGCACTAATTCTCCTAAAATCAATGAAAAAAATGTCAATGTTATTACGACTAATCCAACTGCAATAGAATCTGCATAAGGTTTCAATATTTCAAATGAACTAACAAAATTTTCAACATCAGTTGTAATTTTATCACCTGAAAAGATACCTGTTAATATTCCAATTAAGGTAATTCCTATTTGAACCGTTGATAAAAATTTATTGGGTGAATTGGCTAATTCTAAAGCTGCTTTTGCTTTTCTATTTCCTTTTTTGGCTGCACTCTCTAAACGACTTTTTCTTGCCGAAATTAATGCAATTTCAGACATGGAGAAAACTCCATTTAAAAGAATTAAAAAAAATATAATAAGTATTTCCATAAATTGAGTTGTAAAAAAAAGAGCTATTTAAACAATAGCTCTTTAATATATACAAATATCTAAAAAAAATTATAAAGTATCGATTACAGCACTTAATCTTTCTGTAACTTCTGCAATACTTCCAATTCCATCAACTGCTTTAAATTTGTTTTGTCCTTTGTAATAATCCATTAAAGGAGCTGTTTTTTGGTTGTATTCATCATAACGATTTCTGATTTTTTCTTCATCTTGATCATCTGGTCTTCCTGAAGTTTTTCCTCTTTCTAACAAACGTTGTACTAAAATTTCGTCGTCAGCTTCTAAAGCAACTGTTGCTGTGATTTCTTGATTTTTTGATTCTAAAAATTTATCCAAAGCTTCTGCTTGAGCAATCGTTCTTGGAAATCCGTCAAATAAAAATCCCTTAGCTTGTGGGTTTTTATCTACTTCACTTTGCAACATTTTAATAGTCACTTCATCTGGAACTAAGTCTCCTTTGTCCATGTAAGTTTTGGCTAATTGACCTAATTCTGTGTCATTTTTGATGTTAAATCTAAAAATATCACCTGTTGAAAGATGTACTAAATTGTATTTTTCCTTTAAAAAATCGGCTTGTGTTCCTTTACCTGCTCCTGGTTTTCCGAATAAAACTATATTAATCATTTCTGTGTGTTTGTTTTCTATGGCTAATTGATATACATCTGGTAAATTTCTTCCTAATCCATCATAATCTAATCCAAAACCAACGATGAATTTATTTGGAATTCTTATCCCAACATAATCTAATTTAATGTCTTTTTTATAAGCTTCAGGTTTGAAAAATAAAGTAGCAATTTTTAAGTGTTTTACTTTTTTTTCCTTTAAAATAGCTTTTAATTCTTCAATTGTATTTCCTGTATCTACTATATCTTCTACAATTACAACTGTTTTTCCTTCTAAATCTTCGTTTAAACCAATTAATTGCTTTACTTCATTTGTTGATTGAGTTCCTTCATAAGAAGCTAATTTTACGAAACTTACTTCGCACATGCCTCTATAATATTTCATTAAATCGGAAATAACTTTGAAAGATCCATTTAAAACTCCAATAAAAACTGGAACTTCGTCAAAAAAATCATCGTCCATTTGTTTTGCCATATTTTGAATTGCAAAATCAATCTCATCTGATGAAATAAAAGGTTCAAAATGTTTATCGTGTAATTGTATCACTTGAATATTTTTTAGTTGTGCCTACAAATTTAAGGAAGTATAATTTATTGCATCTAATATATTTATACTTTTTTGCAAATTTGATATATTTACCAAATGATTACAGTAATGTTTACCAAAATTGATCAAAGTACAGCTCACAAAAAAAGTAGAGTTACTGTTAGTAATTTTGCTATGAAAAGTGAGGAAAATTTAGCAGAATTAATTTCCATAGCTTTTGATATTTCGCATAAAAATCATGTAAAAGCTTTTTGGTCCTTAGAATTAGTTTGTGATAAAAAACTAAAACTGTTTGTGCCTTACATTGATGAATTTTGTGAAATTTTACCCAAATTAAAAGAGGATTCAGCTGTTCGACCAGCTACAAAAATCTGCATGTTTTTAGCCAAAAGCAATCACAGAAAAAACGGAATTGAATTATCAAAAGATCAAGAACACAACATAATTGAGAATTTAGTTGACCGATTAATTCAAGATGAAAAAGTAGCTGCAAAAGTTTATGCCATGAAAGCTTTGTTTGTTTTTGGAAAAAAATACGATTGGATTTACGAAGAATTAAAATCTATAATTTCGCAAGATGCTTTTGAACATTCAGCCGCTTATCAAGCTTGTGCTCGAAATATTTTGAAGAAAATTTAAGTTTTTCCAATTTCTGAATTTGATTTTTAGCATTTAGGATTGGGATTTTATATCTTTGCGCAAACACAACTACAAATGAATTATTTCTCTTCCGACTTTAAATTAGGAATTTTAGGTGGTGGTCAATTGGGCAAAATGCTTTTGGCTGACACCAGAAAATTTGACATACAAACTTTAGTCCTTGATCCAAGTGCAGAAGCACCTTCTCAATTTGGATGTAACGCTTTCTACAAAGGAAGTTTAATGGATTTTGACACCGTTTATCAATTTGGAAAAATGGTCAATTTATTGACAATCGAAATTGAAAACGTAAACCTTGATGCTTTGGATAAATTAGAAGAAGAAGGTTTAGCTGTTTTTCCATCACCAAAAACGTTGCGTTTGATTCAAAACAAAGGAAAACAGAAAGATTTTTATGTTGAAAATAAGATTCCTACTTCAAAACATTTGCGTTTTGTAGATTTGAATGACTTGAAAAAATCGCTTGAAAAAGACGAATTAGAATTTCCTTTTGTATGGAAAAGTGCTCAATTTGGTTACGATGGAAATGGTGTAAAAATTTGTCGTTCAGCTTTAGATTTAGTAAAACTTCCTGATGTGGAATGCATTGCAGAAGATATGATTCCTTTTAAAAATGAATTGGCTGTAATTGTTGCACGATCGGTTTCTGGTGAAGTAAAAACCTATCCAGTTGTAGAAATGGAATTTCATCCAGAAGCCAATCAAGTTGAATATGTAATTTGTCCTGCTCGAATTGACGAAAAAGTAGCTCAAAAAGCCATTGACGTTGCCTTGAAAGTTTCAGAAAGTTTCAATCATGTTGGATTATTAGCTGTAGAAATGTTTCAAACCGAAGACGATGAAATTTTAGTTAATGAAGTAGCTCCAAGACCACACAATTCCGGACATTATTCAATAGAAGCTAGTTATACTTCTCAATTTGAAAATCATTTACGTGCGATTTTAAACCTCCCTTTGGGAAATACTTCAAGTAAAGTTGCTGGAATTATGGTAAACTTGGTTGGTGAAGAAGGTTATGAAGGTCAAGTGGTTTATGAAAATATTGAAAAAATAATGGCCATTGATGGTGTAACTCCACATATTTATGGAAAAAGACAAACACGTGCTTTTAGAAAAATGGGTCACGTTACAATTGTAAACGAAGATATGGTTGAAGCTCGGAAGATTGCTGAAGAAGTTAAGAACTCGATTAGAGTGATTAGTGTTTAGTAAAATATTTTAAATGAAAAATCTTTTTTTCTTATTTATATTTAATTTAGGTTTTTGTCAAACTAAATCTTTTGACGAAGCATATAAAGAAAGTAATGTTTCAAAAGTTACTTTGGAAACAGAATGTGATAATATAAATTCATTGGTTGAAAAAGATATAAATAATAAATCAATTTTCCTTTTTCTTCAAAGTGGAATAGCTCCAGTTAGATTTTATAAAGATGAAAAGTTTGAAGAAAAATACGACTTACATTATTTTGAACTAGGTTGTGTAGGTTCTCATTGTGCTGAAAATTATAATTTTATAATATTTGATTATCTCTATAAAACATTTGGAAAAAAATGGATGAAAGAAATTAGAAAAGACACTCTTGGTTTTAAAGAATGGAAGAAAAATTTATAGAAATGATTAAAAATTTTCTAAAAATTAGCTTTTATAGTTTTATCACTTTTTGTGTGGTGAATTTTTTATCATTAATAATTTCAACGATTACTAATAAGATAAATGGAACATTTCCAAATTTTGAAATAGGTTTCCCTTTTACTTTTTATTATCAATTTTTAATGGATGAAAACGACTTACATCATGGTTTTAAAAAAGGACTTATTGGAAATGTTTTATTCTCATTTATAATCGTATTTTTATACTTTCAGTTGAAAACAAGAAACTTTAAACTAACTACAAACAATAAACAACATAAATAAAAATGAAAGTAGCCGTAATAATGGGTTCAAAATCCGATTTACCAGTAATGCAAGATGCAATAGATATCTTAAAAGGATTTGACATCGAAACAGAAGTCGATATTGTTTCAGCACATAGAACTCCAGAAAAATTATTTGATTTTAGTAAAAATGCTCACACACGTGGAATTTCAGTAATTATTGCTGGTGCAGGTGGAGCTGCTCATTTACCTGGAATGGTGGCTTCTATGTCTCCCTTACCTGTAATTGGTGTTCCAGTAAAATCAAGTAATTCAATTGACGGTTGGGATTCAGTTTTATCTATTTTACAAATGCCTGGTGGAGTTCCTGTAGCAACTGTCGCTTTAAATGGTGCTAAAAATGCTGGAATCCTTGCCGCTCAAATCATCGGAACTTCTGACAAATGCGTTTTAGATAAAATTATTTTTTATAAAGAAAGTCTTAAAGAAGCTGTAATAAAATCTTCAGAGTCTCTGTAAATAAAAAAGCTCCATCTCTGGAGCCATCTGAAATTCAATTAAGCATAAATAAATATTTGCTTGGGGCAAAAAGGGCTTATAACTAATTAACATCATTTCGTCGGTAAAAGTATACACTTTATCGGTAATAAAAAAATCATATGACACTTTTTTCAAAAAAATTCAGTACTAAATACGAAACAGCTCCATTTTCTCAAATAAAAATGGAAAATTACAAACCTGCTTTTGAAGAAAATATCAAAGCAGCTAAAGCCGAAATTGATGCCATTATCAATAATCCAGAAGTTCCAACTTTTGAAAACACTTTAGAAGCTTTGGATTTTTCTGGAAATGCTTTGGATAGATTATCATCGATATTTTTTAATTTAAATTCGGCTGAAACTTCTGAAGAAATGCAAAAAATTGCTCAAGAAGTTTCACCATTATTAACTGAATTTAGTAATGACATTACGTTAAATGAAGATTTATTCAAAAGAATAAAATCGGTTTATGACCAAAAAGATAGTTTGGATTTAACCACTGAACAACAAACTTTATTAGATAAAAAATACAAAAGTTTTGTTAGAAACGGTGCTTTATTGAATGACGAACAAAAAGCAAAACTTCGTGAAATTGACACGCAATTAGCCAAATTAAAACTGACTTTTGGTGAAAATGTTTTGGCTGAAACCAACAATTATCAATTGCATATCACAAATGAAAGTGATTTAAAAGGTTTACCTGAAGGAGCTATTGAAGCTGCCAAACATTTAGCTGAAAGTAAAGAAATTGAAGGTTGGATTTTTAACTTAGATTACCCAAGTTATATTCCGTTTATGACTTATGCTGATAATCGTGAATTGCGAAAAGAATTAGCCATTGCAGCTGGAAAAAAAGCTTTTCAAAACAATCAATATGATAATCAAAATAATGTAAAAGATATTGTTCGTTTGCGTCATGAACGTGCTAATTTATTGGGTTATGCTTCTCATGCTCATTTTGTTTTAGAAGAACGAATGGCTCAAAATCCTGATAAAGTAAAATCGTTTTTAAATGATTTATTGGAAAAAGCGAAACCTGCTGCAGAAAGAGAATTTACTGAATTAACTGCTTTCGCAAAAGAAATAGATGGAATTGATCATTTAGAAAAATGGGATGGTGCTTATTATTCTGAAAAATTGAAACAAAAATTATTTAATTTAGATGATGAGAAACTAAAACCTTATTTCAAACTAGAAAATGTTTTAAACGGAGCTTTCACGATTGCTGAAAAATTATATGGCATTACCTTTAAAGAAGTTTTTGATATTGACAAATACCATAAAGATGTAAAAACCTATGAAGTTTTAGATTTTGAAAACCAATTAGTAGCTGTTTTTTACGCTGACTTTTTTCCAAGAAAAGGAAAACGAAATGGTGCTTGGATGACTTCATTCAAATCGCAATCTATTAAAAATGGTGTGAACGATAGACCTCATATTTCTAATGTTTGCAACTTTACACCACCAACACCAAGCAAACCTTCACTCCTAACCTTTAATGAAGTTACGACTTTATTTCACGAATTTGGACATGGATTACATGGTATGTTAGC
Organism: Flavobacterium ponti; assembly: GCF_042652765.1. NCBI lineage: Bacteria > Pseudomonadati > Bacteroidota > Flavobacteriia > Flavobacteriales > Flavobacteriaceae > Flavobacterium > Flavobacterium ponti. The sequence goes on along the minus strand of NZ_JBHSGW010000004.1, from coordinate 42,564 downwards.
TAATACGGTTTATCCAAGTTTATCAGGAACATCTGTGTATTGGGATTTTGTGGAATTACCTAGTCAAGTGATGGAAAATTGGTGTTACGAACCAGAAGCTTTGGCTTTATTTGCAAAACATTACCAAACTGGAGAAGTTATTCCTCAAGAATATGTTGAAAAAATCAAAGAAAGTGCTAGTTTCTTAGAAGGAATTGCAACGATGAGACAAATTAGTTTCGGACTTTTAGACATGGCCTATCATGGAAAAGCGCAAACTATTGAAGATGTAAAATCTTTTGAAGAAGCAGCTTTTAAAAACACAAAACTATATCCTGATGTTGCCGAAAATTGCATGAGTACATCTTTTTCGCATATTTTTCAAGGTGGCTATTCTTCTGGATATTATAGTTACAAATGGGCAGAAGTTTTAGATGCTGATGCTTTTGCTTATTTTCAAGAAAAAGGAATTTTCGACAAAGAAGTGGCTACAAAATTCAAAGAAAATGTACTCTCAAAAGGAGGAACAGAACATCCAATGACGTTGTACAAAAAATTTAGAGGTCAAGAACCTAAGCCTGAAGCTTTGTTGAAACGAGCTGGGTTGATTTAGAAAATACTATTAATGAAATTAAAATTAAAATTTACAACAGATTACGGTCAGTTTTATATTAACGATAAAAATGCAAAAGGAAATACGAGTTCAGATAATTTTTGGTCAGAAGTTGCATTTCAAGATAAACTTGCTGTAGAGGATGGAGTTTTAGGAATTGGAATTGCTAACGATGAAGGTATAGTAGATTGTTTATTTGAAATTTTAAATTCAAAAAATTTAGATGACAATTTTAGTAAATTTGATCACGTTGTCGAAGCAAGTTTGAAAATTCATTCTGGGGTATTACAAGTACTAGATTGTCCGTTTTCTGAAGTTGAAATGGAAACTAAAATTGAAAATGGAGATTATAGAATACGTGTATATTCAAGTAACCTAAAATCCGCATATGATGAAAACCCTAAAGATTTTTACAAAATAGAAATGTGGAAAGAATCATATAAAGAACGAGAGGTTTTAAAAAGATATCAAGATTAAATAAAGAGCCGAATTCGAAACAATTCGGTTTTTTTTGAAACAAACTTTCATTTTTTTTTGAAACTTTAAAAACTTTTATATATCTTTGTCTCATGGAATTCAAAGAAGCAAAAAATAAATTCGTTCAAACTTGGGGTGCCTTAGGCAGTCAATGGGGAATTAACAAAACCATGGCTCAAATTCACGCACTTTTGATGGTTAGCAACGAACCTATTTCTATGGAAGACATTATGGAAGAATTACAAATTTCCCGTGGAAATGCTTCTATGAATCTTCGTGCTTTAATGGATTGGGGAATTGTTTATAAAGAATACAAAGCTGGTGAAAGAAGAGAATTTTTCACAGCAGAAAAAGATTTAGACGAATTAGCTGTAAAAATTTCAAGAGAAAGAAGTAAAAGAGAAATCAAACCTGCTTTAAAAGTTTTGAAAGAAGTTTCTACTATTGATTCAAAAACTACTGAAGAAGAAAGACACTTTATTGATCAAACAACCAAATTATACGACTTTGTTCTAAAAGCCGACAATATGTTAGAAAAAGCAACAGAATTCAAAGACAATTGGTTAGGAAGATTGGTTATTAAAATTATGAAATAGTTTTTAAATCAAATGAAAATATAAAACTTAAAAACTATTCAATGAGACCATTAAAAAACAATAAACAAAACGAATTAAATAAACTTTAACCTAAAAAAATTTAATCAAAACTTTCAATTTTTTCTGAAAGTTTAAAAATAAAAAGAATTATGGAAACAAAATTAAAATCATTAAACACTATTGCATTATTCATTCCAATATTTATTGGATTATTGGGATTTATGGCTGAAGGTCTATTTATTCTAGCCGCACTTTCAACAATGGTTACAGGTCTTATTCAGGTAGTATTGGGAATATTATATTGGATAAAGTTTCCAAAAAGTATATCTATTAAAATATATTTCTTAATAGTGATAATATTTTTTCTATTACTCTTTTCTAAAATAGCAGATAATTGGATTTGGTTTCTGCCACCAATACTTTGCTTGTATCTTTCAATACTTGTTTACTCATTAAAAGAAAATCATGAAAAATAAACTAATCATAGCAGCAGGAACAGGTTTTCTAGGTCAAGTTATCTTAAATCATTTTAAAGATAAGTTTGAAGAAATTGTAATTCTTACAAGAGGAAAATCTGAAACTAAAAACAAAGTTAAATATATCAATTGGAACGCAAAAACGCTTTCTGGTTGGGAAAAAGAATTAGAAAATGCGGATGTATTAATCAATCTTGCTGGAAAATCTGTTGATTGTAGATACACTGACAAAAACAAAGTCGAAATTTTATCATCAAGAATTGATAGTACTTCAATTTTAAACGAAGCTGTTTTACAATGCAAAAATCCTCCGAAGTATTGGTTAAATTCTTCCACTTCCACAATTTACAGACATTCTGAAGACAAACAAATGACAGAAGAAAACGGAGAAATTGGAAACGGCTTTTCAATGAATGTTGCCAAAGCTTGGGAAAAAGCATTTTTCCAAACTGATACTCCAAAAACATTAAAAACTGCTTTAAGAACTTCAATAGTTTTAGGCAAAAATGGTGGTGCATTCATTCCTTTAAAAAGATTAACACAGTTTGGTTTAGGTGGAAAACAAGGAAAAGGAAATCAATTCATAAGCTGGATTCACGAAAAAGATTTTGCAAGAACCATCGAATTTATTATTGAAAAAGAAATGACTGGAATTATAAATGTTGTTTCACCAAAACCAATTCGCAATAGAGATTTTATGAGTGAATTAAGAAAAAGTTTAAAAATACCAATTGGAATTCCAACTCCAAAACCAATATTAAAAATTGGCGCAAAAATAATTGGAACAGAAACTGAATTGGTTTTAAAAAGTAGAAATGTAATTCCTGAAAGATTACAAGAAAATGGTTTTAAATTTGAATTTGACACTTTAACTAAGGCATTTAAAAACCTAACATTATGAACCTAAACATCATTGGCTACATCATTTACTTATCCATAACAGCAATAATCATTTTAAAAGTGGGTAAAATCTGTTATACAAACGGAAACATTTTTGTAGCTCAATTAATTCCAAATCATGAAGAATTGTGTTTGAAAATTAATCAGGTTTTATTGATTGCTTATTATCTTTTCAATTTGGGTTACTGTGCTATTACTTTAGTTCAATGGAACATAATCACTACTCAAACACAGTTATTAGAAACCATTGCTATCAAAACATCCATCATTTTATTTTTAATCGGAATAATGCATTATTTCAATATTTTAATCATCACCAAACAAGTAAAAAAATTAATTTAAATATTCATCTTATGGAAACTTCAAAAATTTTAATCGGTTACGCTATTTATTTACCAATTGCAATTGGGCTAACCATTTATGTATCAAAAACTTTGTTTAAAAACAGTTTAATTTACATGAAAGACATCTTCAATGGAAGAGACGAAATTGCAAAAGCAACCAATAAATTATTCGAAACGGGATTTTATCTTTTAAATCTCGGATTTGCTTTAATGATTTTAGAACTTTATTTATACCAAAATTCCTATCAAGAATTAATCGAAAGATTAAGTTACAAAATCGGTGGATTTGCCATTTATTTGGGAATAATGCTTTTTGTAAATTTATACTTCTTCTTCAGAGGAAAAAGAAAAGCTAAAGAAAATCACAAAGAAGCTAGAATAGTAATCAACGGTTAATCATTTAACACCCTTTCAGAGTTTAAAACTCTGAAAGGGTTTCTATTTTAAAAAAAACATGACAACCATAAACCTAATCACCAAAATAAATACTTCAAAACAAATCGTTTTTGATTTAGCAAGAAACATTGATGTACATCAAAATTCAGCAAGCAAAACCAATGAAAAAGCTATTGCTGGAACAACTTCTGGTTTAATTAACTTAAATGAAACCTTAACTTGGAAAGGCAAACATTTTGGAATTTACCTAACACATACAAGTAAAATTACTGAAATGGAATTACACGATTATTTTGCTGATGAAATGATAAAAGGAAGATTCAAATCCTTCAAACATGAACATTCTTTCATTGAAAAAAATGGCAAAACGGTTATGATTGACAATTTAATGTACGAAACTCCTTTTGGAATTTTTGGAAAACTATTTGACAGACTAATTCTAAAAAAACACATGATTACTTTTGTTAAAACTAGAAATGCTGTTTTGAAAAATTTAGCTGAAAACCAATAACAAAATCAACCAAAAAAAAGGAACACTTTCTACCCAAAAAGAAGTGTAATATTTATTGCGTTTTGAAGTAGCAAAAAAGGTAAAGATAGCTAAAATTAAAGCTACCAAAAAAGTAATCAATAACTGCTGAGAAGTAATATTTGGTTTAAAAAAATCCATCACAAAGAAAGAACAAATCAAACTATAACTAAGCCATTTGGTTTTCTTCACACCCAATTTTTGCGGAATGGTTTCTAATGATTTTTCGTCAAATTGCAAATCAATTATTTCAAAAATCAACATCAAAACAAAAACCAATATAAAACGCTGCATACATTTCAAAATCACCAAAATTGAAAAATCAAATTCAGCATTTATTACAGGTAAGAGAACAGTAACTCCAACCCAAGCAATAGCTACTAAATAAATTTTTAAACCACTCCAATTTCGCATATTGGATTTATGTGGAAAAAAAGGTAATGTATATAAAATTGAGAGTAGCAAAGCTCCAAATCCAATTAGTTTGGTTTTAGTTTTTAATTCTAAAAAGTAATAAAATGCAGCTAATGATGAAATAAAACTCAGAACAATTATTGCTTTAAAAGTTTTGGTTAATTTTATTTTTTTTACACGAGCTAACTCATCATATTTTATAAAATTATAACCTACAATTGTTCCAAAAAAACCAAAATAAGCTACCGACTCATCATAAGAAATGTTTAACTTTAAAAATGTAATTCTAATCAATGCATACACAGCCAAAGCAACATGTAAACTGCTTTGAATATAAAAGTCAAACAAATATTTTAGAATTCGCATTCCACAAAAATAATCAAAGTGTTAATAAGAATGCCTTTTAGTTGAAAAAAAGACAAAATTTCGAGTGAAATTAAGAAAAAATTAAAAGTATAATAATTACTTTTGCACTTCCATCTGAAATTTGTTTTCAGATTCAAAACAACACAATTACACACTTTTACTTTTACATAAATGAAAACAGACTCATTTGCTTTAAGACACTTAGGACCAAGAGAAAACGATTTGCCAAAAATGTTGGAAACTATTGGTGTTGAAACTTTAGATCAATTAATTTATGAAACAATTCCAAGTGACATTCGTTTGAAAAAACCGTTAGAATTGGAACACATCATGACTGAATATGAATATGCAAATCATATTAGAGTTTTGGGTCGTACTAATAAGGTTTTTAAATCATATATTGGTCTTGGATATCATCCAACTATAGTTCCACCAGCCATTCAAAGAAATATTTTTGAAAATCCTGGATGGTACACAGCCTATACACCTTACCAAGCTGAAATTGCTCAAGGTCGTTTAGAGGCTATCTTAAATTTCCAAACTACAGTTATCGAATTGACTGGTATGGAAATCGCAAATGCATCTTTATTGGATGAAAGCACTGCTGCTGCTGAAGCAATGGCTTTGTTATTTGATGTTCGTTCAAGAGATCAAAAGAAAAATAATGTGTGTAAGTTCTTTGTTTCTGAAGAGATTTTACCACAAACTTTGTCTGTTTTACAAACACGTTCTACACCAATTGGAGTAGAATTAGTTATTGGAAATCATCAAGAATTTGATTTTTCTAACGAGTATTTTGGAGCAATTCTTCAATATCCAGGAAAATATGGTCAAGTTTATGATTATGCTGATTTCATCAAAAAAGCCAATGAAAACGAAATTAAAGTAGCGGTTGCTGCTGATATTTTATCCTTAGTAAAATTAACTCCTCCAGGAGAAATGGGAGCTGATGTAGTAGTTGGAACAACACAACGTTTTGGAATTCCAATGGGTTATGGTGGACCTCATGCTGCTTATTTTGCTACAAAAGAAGAATATAAACGTTCAATGCCAGGAAGAATTATCGGAGTTTCTCAAGATGCTGATGGTAATCGTGCCTTACGTATGGCATTGCAAACACGTGAACAACATATCAAACGTGAAAAAGCAACTTCAAACATTTGTACAGCTCAAGTTTTATTGTCTGTAATGGCTGGAATGTTTGCGGTTTATCATGGGCCAAATGGTTTGAGATATATTGCTGATAAAGTGCACGGAATGGCTTCTACTCTAGCTGATGCTTTGAACAAATTAGGAGTTTATCAAACTAATACTGCTTATTTTGATACAATTGTTGTTAAAGCTGATGCTAAAAAAGTGAGAGCTATTGCTGAAAGTAAAGAAGTAAATTTCTTCTACATTGACGATGAAACGATTTCAATTTCATTGAATGAAACCATTTTATTTAGTGATGTGAATGAAGTAATTGCTATTTTCGCTGAAGCTGTTGACAAAGAAGCTTTTGAAGTTTCTGAATATACTTTGGAAAACAATTATCCGATGCATTTAAATAGAAAATCGGAATTCTTAACTCACGAAGTATTCAACAAATATCATTCTGAAACAAGTCTGATGCGTTATATCAAAAAATTAGAACGTAGAGATTTATCCTTAAATCATTCAATGATTGCTTTAGGATCTTGTACAATGAAATTAAATGCAGCTGCTGAAATGTTACCTTTAAGTATGCCTTATTGGAACACCATTCACCCATTTGCTCCATTAGATCAAGTGCAAGGTTATACTAAAATGCTTAAAAAATTAGAACACCAATTAAATGTAATTACAGGTTTTGCTGGAACTACATTACAACCAAATTCTGGTGCTCAAGGTGAATATGCTGGTTTAATGGCTATTCGTGCTTATCACCAGTCAAGAGGAGATAACCAAAGAACAGTTTGTTTAATTCCTGCTTCAGCTCATGGAACAAATCCTGCGTCAGCTGCAATGGCTGGAATGAAAATTATCGTTACCAAAACTATGGAAAACGGTAATATCGATGTGGAAGATGTAAGGGAAAAAGCAATTCAATATAAAGATGAATTATCATGTTTAATGGTAACTTATCCTTCAACACATGGAGTTTTTGAAAGTGCAATTATGGAAATCACTAAAATTATTCACGATAACGGTGGTTTAGTGTATATGGATGGTGCTAACATGAATGCTCAAGTTGGATTAACAAATCCTGCTACCATTGGTGCTGATGTATGTCACTTGAATTTACATAAAACATTCGCTATTCCTCACGGTGGTGGTGGACCAGGTGTTGGGCCAATTTGTGTTAATGAAAAATTAGTTCCTTTCTTACCAAGCAACCCATTAGTTGATGTTGGTGGTGAAAAAGCTATTACTGCAATTTCTGGAGCTCCTTATGGTTCAGCTTTAGTATGTTTGATTTCTTATGGTTACATCTGTATGTTAGGTGCAGAAGGAATTACAAATGCAACAAAATATGCTATTCTGAATGCAAATTATATGAAAGCTCGTTTAGAAGAACATTATCCAATTCTATATTCTGGAGAAAAAGGAAGAGCTGCTCACGAAATGATTTTAGATTGTAGAGCTTTCAAAGCCAAAGGAATTGAAGTTACTGATATTGCAAAACGTTTAATGGATTATGGTTTCCATGCTCCAACAGTTTCGTTCCCAGTTGCTGGAACTTTAATGGTTGAGCCAACTGAATCAGAAGATGTTTCTGAATTAGATAGATTCTGTGATGCGATGATTTCTATCAGAAAAGAAATTGAAGCAGCTACAATTGAAGAACCAAACAACGTACTAAAAAACGCTCCTCATACATTGAACATGCTAACTTCTGATACTTGGACATTACCTTATTCAAGAGAAAAAGCGGCTTATCCATTAGAGTATGTTACTGAAAACAAATTTTGGCCAAGTGTTCGTCGTGTTGATGAAACTTATGGTGACAGAAATTTAGTTTGTAGTTGTGCTCCTATTGAAGCTTATATGTAAGCACGAAGTACGAAGGTAGAAATAAGAAGTTAAAGGTTTCAGAATTAATTTTTGAAACCTTTTTCTTTTTTATGATAAAAGTCAGATAATTGAATCATGAGAATACTAACTTTGTCTAAAATTTAATAAAATGAATGATATTGAAAATAGAGAAGATATTCTTTTAATCATGAGAGAATTTTATGATAAACTTTTAATAGATGAGAGCATAAGTTTTTACTTTACCAAAATAACGAATGTTGACAAGCATTTAGAACATCATTTTGAAATTTTAGCTACTTTTTGGGAGCAATCACTTTTTTTAAAAGGTGGATATAGCAACAATATGTTTCAAATTCATAAAGATTTAAACGAAAAACATGCTTTTAAAAAAGAACACTTTGAAACTTGGTTAACTCATTTTTACAATACAATAGATGCTAATTTTGAAGGTAAATATGCAGAACAAATGAAAACCAACGCTTTGAGTATGGCAACTGTAATGCAAATTAAATTTACATAAAAAACATATTAATTATAAAGATTTGACAATATATATTATACATTTTTAACAATATGACAATAGTATGCGTGCATAATAAATTAATTAAAGTTTTCTAATATATAATTATTAAATTTACATTTAAACTTCATTAAATTAACAGGATGAATATCAAAATAACAGGTTCAGGAAGTTATATTCCAACAATAAAAGTTACCAATCAAGATTTTGCAAATCATGATTTTTTAAATGAAGATGGTTCGACTTTTAATTATCCAAATGATGTAATAGCACAAAAATTTACTGAAATAACAGGTATTCTTGAAAGAAGGTATGCTGAAGAAAATCAAAACACTTCTGACATTGCCACAATTGCAGCTCAAAAAGCCATTGAAGATGCAAATATTGATCCTGAGACTTTAGATTATATAATTTTTGCTCATAATTTTGGTGACGTTAAAAAAGGAGCTATTCAAGGTGACATGCTACCAAGTTTAGCTTCTAAAGTCAAGTATAATTTACGTATAAAAAACCCAAGTTGTGTAGCTTATGATATGCTTTTTGGTTGTCCTGGTTGGGTTGAAAGCTTCATTCAAGCACAAGCATTTATCAAAGCAGGAATGGCAAAAAAATGCCTAGTTATCGGTGCAGAAACTTTGTCAAGAGTTGTTGATCCACATGATAGAGATAGTATGATTTACTCTGATGGTGCTGGAGCGACTGTTATTGAAGCAACCGAAGAAGCAGGTGGTGTTTTATCACACAAATCAGCAACTTATACCTACGATGAAGCTAATTATTTATTTTTTGGAAATTCATACAATCAAGATAATGATCCAGATGTTCGCTATATTAAAATGTATGGTCGAAAAATTTATGAATTTGCCTTATCAAATGTCCCAAAAGCGATGATGGAATGTCTTGAACAAGCCAATATCAACATCAAACAAGTTAAGAAAATATTGATTCATCAAGCTAATGAAAAAATGGATGAAGCTATCGTTCAACGTTTTTACAAACTTTATAAAGAACCTTATCCTGAAGGAATTATGCCCATGAGTATTCATAAACTAGGAAATAGTAGTGTTGCAACTGTTCCTACACTTTATGACTTAATCATGAAAGGTGAAATTGAAAATCAATCGTTAAACAAGGGTGACATTATTCTTTTCGCTTCTGTTGGTGCTGGAATGAACATAAACGCTATTGCTTACCAAATGTAAAAATGTTGCAAGATGTGTTGTAAATTGTAAGAAACAATTAAATTTGTAAATCAATTAACCTTTTACAATGTACGAAAAGACATATCCAAGCAAAAGATTCAATATTACTTTAGATTTTTTAAAAAAACACATCTCAACTAATGAATCTATTTTAGATTTAGGTGTCCCAAATCCTTTTTCTAAAATTATGGATGAGAATGGCTATTCGGTAAAAAACACTAAAGGTGAAGATTTAGACAATGATCAAACTACCTTACTAAAAGAAGATTATTCTGTCTTAACTGCTTTTGAAATTTTTGAACATTTACTAAATCCATATACCATTTTAGAAAATGTAAAATGCAATAAAATTTTAATTTCTATTCCAATGCGATTGTGGTTTTCATCAGCTTATAGAAGTAAAACAGATAAATGGGACAGACACTATCACGAATTTGAAGATTGGCAATTAGATTGGTTATTAGAGAAAACAGGTTTCAAAATTGTAGATAGCATAAAATTTACACATCCAGTCAAAAAAATTGGTTTTAGACCTTTATTGAGGTACTTTACTAATCGTTACTATTTAGTTTATGCAGAAAGAGAAAAAAGATAAAAGAGTATAGAAAATAGATTTTATCTTATGAACTATTACATTATCATTCCGGCTTATAACGAAGAACAGTTTATTGAATTAACACTTCAATCAATTGTCAACCAAACTGTTTTACCCAAAAAAATAGTTATAGTTGATGATAATTCAACTGATAAAACTTTTGAAATTGCTGAAAAATATGCTGAAAGATTCTCCTTTATAACTACAATCAAAAACAATTCTGAATCCATTCATTTACCTGGAAGCAAAGTCATTAAGGCATTTAACCAAGGGTTATCGCAATTAGACGATGAATATGATGTCATTGTAAAACTAGATTCAGACTTAATTTTACCTTTAAATTACTTTGAAACTATTTTAAATCACTTTAAGTCTGATGATTCAATTGGAATGGTTGGTGGTTTTTGTTATATTGAGAAAAATGATGAATGGGTTTTAGAAAACTTAACCGATAAAGACCATATTCGTGGTGCATTAAAAGCTTATAGAAAAGAAACTTTTAAACAAATTGGTGGTTTAAAAGCTGCTATGGGTTGGGATACTGTGGACGAATTACTATGTAAATTTTACAATTGGAAAGTTGTTACAGATGAAACCTTACATGTAAAACACTTAAAACCAACTGGAGCCAATTACAACAAAGCAGCTCGTTATAAACAAGGAGAAGCGTTTTATAGTTTGGGTTATGGTTTTTGGATTACAGCAATTGCATCTTTAAAACTAGCTTTACGAAAGAGAAAACCTTTCCTTTTTATAGATTACATAAATGGTTTTTGGAAAGCTAAAGCATCAGGAAAGGAATTATTTGTTACGAAAGAGCAAGCGAAGTTTATTAGAAACTATCGTTGGAAAAAAATAAAAGAAAAACTTATCTAACCAATTTAAATGCAAACAAATTAGTATTTTTGAATATATTTTAAAACTATGATGCTAATTCGATACCTAACTCAGATAGGTCGTTATTTTATAATGCTGAAAGAAATTTTCAAGCAACCTACCAAATGGAAAGTCATGAGACAACTTATTTTTAAGGAAATTGATGACTTAATCATTGATTCATTGGGAATTGTAGCTTTTATTTCTTTTTTCGTTGGTGGTGTTGTAGCCATTCAAACAGCTTTAAACTTAACAAATCCTTTAATTCCAAAACACTTAATTGGATTTGCAACTAGACAATCTGTAATCTTAGAATTTGCTCCAACTTTTATATCCATAATTATGGCTGGTAAAATGGGTTCATTCATTACTTCAAGTATAGGAACTATGCGTGTTACCGAACAAATTGATGCTTTAGAAGTTATGGGTGTAAATTCACTTAATTATTTGGTTTTCCCTAAACTTATTGCTCTTCTACTATATCCTTTTGTAATTGGAATTAGTATGTTTTTAGGAGTTCTTGGTGGCTGGATGGCTGGAGTTTATGGAGGTTTTACATCTAGTGCTGAATTTATTGAAGGTATTCAAACCGATTTTATTCCTTTTCATATTACTTATGCTTTTATTAAAACTTGTGTGTTTGCATTTATTTTAGCAACTATACCATCATTTCATGGTTATTATATGAAAGGTGGAGCTCTTGAAGTAGGAAAAGCTAGTACTGTTGCCTTTGTTTGGACTTCAGTTGTAATTATTTTGATTAACTATGTATTAACTCAACTCCTTTTAAGCTCATGATAGAAGTTAAAAATTTAGAAAAAACTTTTGGTGACCAAAAAGTATTAAAAGGAATATCCACAACTTTTGAAGCTGGAAAAACGAATTTAATTATTGGTCAAAGTGGTTCTGGAAAAACGGTTTTCTTGAAGTCATTATTGGGAATTCATACTCCTGAAACTGGAACTATTGCATTTAATGGCAGAATTTATTCTAACCTATCAAATGATGAAAAAAGAGAACTAAGAACTGAAATAGGAATGGTTTTTCAGGGTAGTGCTTTGTTTGATAGTATGACTGTTGAAGAGAATATTGGTTTTCCACTTACGATGTTTACCAAAAAGACAAAAGCGGAAATTAGTGAACGTGTTAATTTTGTAATTAATCGAGTAAACCTAATCGATGCAAACGATAAAAAACCTTCTGAAATTTCAGGTGGAATGCAAAAACGTGTTGCCATTGCAAGAGCAATTGTAAATAACCCAAAATATCTTTTTTGTGATGAACCAAATTCGGGTTTAGATCCAAAAACAGCCATTGTTATTGATAATTTGATTAAAGAAATTACAGAAGAATATAACATTACAACTGTAATTAATACACACGACATGAACTCTGTAATGGAAATTGGTGAAAAAATTGTTTTCTTAAAAAATGGATTAGTAGCTTGGGAAGGTTCTAATAGAGAAATCTTTAAAACCGATAATGAAGCCGTTACCGATTTTGTTTATTCATCTGAATTATTCAAAAAAGTCAGAAAAATGTATATTGAAGAAGATCAAAATTAATAAGAAACGTAAACCCAACCTGTTTTACTTTCTCCTTCATTAAATTCTAAAACATAGTAATAGGTTGAAGCTGGCAAACGTTTATTATCGTTGGTTTGACCTTTCCATTCGTTTATATAATTATCTTTATCATAAACTAATCGTCCGTATCTGTTATAAATGTAAATTTTCTTCACATTATATCCTGTTAAATCAAAATAATCATTTATTCCATCATCATCTGGTGAAAAACCATTAGGAATAAAACAATTTGTGTTTTCAACAACTGCAAATGAACTTGATTTACAGCCTAGAGCATCTGTGACCTCAACATTATATGTTCCTATCTCTAAATTTGGAACTACTATATTTTGCGTAAAGCTAACAAAACCATTTGGTCCTGTCCAGGAATAAGTTGCATTAGAAAAGTCGCTTGAATTTACAATGTTTATTTCATAGTTTTTACCATTACAACCTTGTTCTAAAACCACATCAAATGAATTTATTTTTTCAATAATTTCAATATCTTTTTGATTGGCACATCCATTATTATTAATAATCACACTATAATTTCCTGTTTCTGAAATCTGTAACGTTGAAGCTGTATTTGAAAGCAAACTGTTTTCATAATACCATTCTATAGTAGCTGAATTTACATTAAAATTTGTTGGAGTGATTGTCAATGTTTCATTTTGTCCAATACAAATTGAAGTTGTTCCATCAATAGAAAAATCTGGAATAGGATTACTGTTTACAACCATTTGTTCTGTTGCAGAATTACAACCATCTACAGTTACATAAACAAAATAAGTTCCATCGTTTGTACTATCAAAACTTGTAATCAATGGATTTTGATGTGTTGAAGTAAAACCACTTGGTCCTGTCCAAAAATAAGTAGCGTTAGTAATCAAACTAGCTTCAAGCAGAACATCATCACCCACACAAATTGGACTTGGAGCCGATAAAACTGGAGAAGCTGGTAAATCTTTGATTGTAATTGTAATTGTTGCTTCGTCTGAAACAGCACAAAATCCATTAACTGTATATGTAAAAATATGGTTTCCTACAGCATAATCAGTTGGATTAATTGTAGCACTAACAGGGTCTCCATTTGAGTCTGTCCATATTCCACCATTATCATGTGGGTTTGCTAAAAATGAATTTAAACTTATTTGTGTATTTTCTCTACATATTGATGAAGCATTATCAGCACCAGCATTAGGGTTGAAACCATTTGGACTTATTGTATATTCTATAGTTTGGTTTATACAGCTATTGGCATTTGTTGTGGACAATTGAACTGCATAAGTACCCGTGTCACTTGCACTATTAAAAGGAGAAAACTGCAAAATATTTGAAGTGCTTAATATTACCGTTGGATTTAGAGTATTATACCACTCATAAGTAACAAATGGAAAATCTTGAATTTCTAATTGACCATTTGTTCCATTACAAAGATTAGAAGCTATGATTTCTGGTTCTGGCAATAAATTTACGTCAAACAACCTATTTACAAAATTGCCACATACATCTTCTACTTTAAAATTATAAGTTGCTGGAGCTAATCCTGAAAAAGTATTTGAAGTACCATTACTTACAACAAAAGGCAATCCATCTTTTAGTGTAATACTGTATTGAAGAGGAGGCAAACCAGTGGCAATAATTACAACCTCTTGAGTATTATTTAAACATGGGAAAGCATATGCGTCAATAATTTTTGGACCACCTTGAAATTCAAACTCATCTAAAACTACAATACATCTGTTTAAACTTGATGAACCATTAGAATAATTAAAAAACATTTTTACAATTCTAAACAAACCTGAATAAGCTAAGTTTATATTATTTGCGTTGTTAGTTAATTGCACAGCATTAGTTGCATTTAGACTGTTACCAGGTATATAATCAAACCCAGTAGAAGGATGCTCCCAAACACCATTTGTTGCGTTATATTTTTGTAACCAAAATGATGATATGTAATTTCCATTACTTGTATGTGCTAATTGCAAATTAAATGAACCACAATTTTCTGCAATATTAATAGATGTGTTTCCTGCGTTCAAACCTTCAACTACACTAATCTTAGTTCTATCAAAACCACAATTATCAATAACTCTGAATTTATATTGTCCTCCAGGTAAAGAATTCATATACAATGAACCGTTTGATGCAATGTTTGAGGATATATTGTATGGCAAGGCAAATGCAAAAGAAGCTGGTGCCTCTAAAATTTCAGCATAAGTTATAATTGAATTTTGTACATTAATAACAATCGATGTCATATCTAAAGTACAACCTGGTCTATAACCAACACCAATATTTCCTGCAATTGCATCAACTGTTGCGTTGTGTGTATAAGTATTTCCACAAACGTCTGTCAACGTAAAAGAGTAAGTTCCAGCAGGTATATTTTCTAAAAGGAAAACATTATTAGTACCTATAAATGTAGAAACATCTTGAGGAACTGGATTTGAATAACTAGATGGAGCAGCTGTTAATATTACAGAATCAATTTCTTTTATAGGGTTAAAAAACAATGATATAGAGCCAGCACTTAATCCACACTCAGAAGGAACAGTTAAATCCTCTACAATAGTTGTTTGAGGAGGCAAAATAACAAATGTCACTTGCGAAATAGTTCCACAACTATCAATTACCTCTACGACATAAGTTCCTGGAGGTAATGAATTGCCCAAGCCTCCAAAAAAAGTACTACCATCATTATAAGGTCCTGGAAAATTTGTATTATAACTTGAAGGATTAAAACCAGGTGGAAAAGTTATAAAATTTAAATTGTAAGGTGGAACAAAATTCAAAAGTGCTAATTCCACAAAATTATCATTACAACCTGCAATACCAGTAATTGCCTCTAAGCTAATATTAAACTCTATACTATTATTATTAAGAACATAAGTGTTTCCACAAGCATCCGTTAACAAAACATCGTAAGCATAAGAAACATTATTTTCCATTGGAATTGCCAAATTAATTGAGGTTGTCCCAGAAGAGATGGTCTGATTGAGAATAATATCAGCTCCAGCTGGTGGATGAATAGTAGTTTGCACTGTTATTGGATATAAAAATACATTTGTATCATCTAAATCAAGTGTATGCACAACATTCACAGCTGTACAAGTAGCTGTTGAAGAAACATCTAAAGACGGATCTGAAATTTCTATAGGTGTAAATGTTACATTATTATTGTTAAGAGTATATATATTACCACAACCATCAGTTATTAATAAGTTATAAGGATATGATTGGTTGTTTGAAGTTGGAATAGTCAAATTAAAAGATGTTCCAGAAGAAATTACTTGATTTGTAACAATTTGTGGACCAGTTGGAGGAATAATTGTAGTCTGAATTGTCAAAGGATAAACTATTTGAGTTCCTGATCCTGAAGATATATTATGAGAAACACTAATTGAATTACATCCTAAAATTTGCAATAAAACTGGTTGAAAAATTTGAAGAGAAGAAGTTGTTGTTAGTAATGTAAATGCCTGAACCGTACCATCTCCACAATTATCCACAACTCTTATGTTATAAATTCCTGCAACTAAACCTGTAAAAACATTACTTGCTTGAACTCCTGTTGTAATTGGACCAGCTATAATTTGATAAGAAACTGCAGTTGCGGAAGCACTAACTGTTATTGTTCCATCGTTACCACACAAAATGTTTGTCCCAGTAATCGAAAAAGTTAGAGGAATAATATTATTGGCAATTGTAGCTGTTTGACTTGCTGTTGTTTGAACACCATTTACTGTTTGTGAAGCTATAACTAAATAGTTTCCAGCAACTAAACCTCCGTATGAACTTCCAGAAACAGTTGCAATTGGTGTAGTTGTGTTTGGCAGTAAATAAACACTATAAAAAATAGGCACTCCAGATGTTTGATTGGTTACTGTAAAAGCTAAAGAACCATTCCCTGTACAGGTTTCATTTGTTACAGTTAATTGTAAATCTAATGCCAATGTTTTTTGGTTAGAAAAAAACAAGAAAACAAAAAACGTAAAAAGTATTTTTCTTCCCATAAATAGATAATTAAAAATTCGATTTTGACTAATAGACTCTTATAATTTTGAAACAATTTTTTTAATATCTTGCTCTTTGCTTTTTGGATAAATTAATAAAACATCATCTTTATCTACAATGATATAATCATTTAATCCGTCTATAACAATTGTTTTTTTGTTGTTAGCTCTTATTATATTATTAGATGCATTTTCTAAAACTACAGTTGCGTTAACAACAGCATTTTTATTCTCATCCTTATCTAATTTTTCATGCAAGGAGCCCCAAGTACCAAGATCATTCCAATCAAAAGTAGCTGGCAAAACATAAACGTTATTTGCTTTTTCTAAAATAGCATAATCAATTGAAATATTTTCTGCTCCAGCATAATTATCGTTGATAAAATCTCGCTCTGCACTTGTATTTAACCTATCCAAACCTCTTACAAACAAATTATTCATAATGGGTTGAAATTCTGAAAAAGCTTGTGTTATAGCTTTTGCACTCCAAATAAAAATACCCCCATTCCACAGAAAATTACCACTAGCTAAAAAAGATTTTGCTGTTTCATAATCTGGTTTTTCTCTAAATTGATTTACCTTTTTTATTGGGTTTGAATCTGTTTTATCAAATTCAATATAACCAAAACCTGTATTTGGAAATGTTGGTTGAATTCCTAAGGTCATTAAGGCATTTTCTGAATTACAAAAATCAAAACATTGTTTTAAATTTTGAGTAAATTCATCTTCATCTTCAATCCAATGATCACTTGGAGCTACAACCATTAGAGCATCAGGATTTTGCTTTTGAATTTTTAAGGAGGCATATAAAATACACGGTGCTGTATTTCGCATTGCTGGTTCTAACAAAACTTGTTCTTGTTTTACCATCGGCAATTGCTCTAAAACTAAATTGTTGTATTTTTCATTGGTTAGGATAAAAATATTCTCAGCTGGAATCAATTTGGCTAATCTAGAAAATGTTTTTTGAATTAAAGTATCTCCAGTTCCAAGCATATCATGAAACTGTTTAGGAAAATCAACTGTACTTACTGGCCAAAAACGAGAACCAACTCCACCAGCCATCAATATTGCATAATAATTTTTATTCATTGTTTTTTTGTAATTTATATTTACAAAATTAATTTCTAAATATACTAATTAATCTCAAATTCTATTAAATGTTTATTATCTTCTTTGAAATACACTTTACTTTAGACTAATTAATTTGGAATTATTTCTACTTCAGCATTTGCATTGAACAAATACGTTTTTCCACTACTCATTTCTGTGCATTCATAACGCTTAACTCTCAATCCAATTTTTTGAAAAATTCTGCCATTTTTTATTCTGAATAAACTTCCATTTGGCACTTCATGAATGAAATACACATCAGGTTTTCTTTCATCAAATTGTTTTAAGGCATAAGCCAATCGTGCATCTGTATCGCTACTTGCTGTTGGATTTCTAAAATGATTAGCTACTAAAGACAAAACGGAATTTGGGAAAATTTCTGGTCTAATGAATGGCACCATTAATCTTTGAAAAGTATGTTTCCACTCTACTCCATGTGGTTTTATGTTTCTTCCAAATTTTTGAAAAGCAACTAAATGAGCAATTTCATGAATCAATGTTATGAGAAATCTGTATTTATTTAAATTGGCATTAATTGTTATTAAGTGAAAACCTTGTGCATCTTTTCTATAATCACCATGACGAGTTTGACGCTCATTAACAATTTTTAAATGCACATGATTCATTTTGATAAGTTCAAAACAAGGTTCCACAGCGTGAGAAGGCAAATATTTTTCTAAAACGTTACTCAATTTTATGGCGTTGTTGAGGAAACTTGCAATACTTTCCCGTTGTAATATTTATTTCCTGTCAATGCAAAATCGTGAATATAATTTGCCATTTCTGAGGCTGAAAGAGGTGCTTCATATCCTGGAAAAGCTTCTTGCAACATTTCTGTATTTACTGAACCTAAGGCTAACACATTGAAACTTACTCCTTGTTCTTTGTATTCTTCAGCTAATAATTCTGACAATGTAATCACTGCACCTTTACTTGAGCTATAAGCAGCCAAACCTGCAAATTTCATACTTCCTTGAATGCCTCCCATAGAACTAATGGTTACCACATGGCTGCCTTTTTGAAGATATGGAATACAAATTCGCGTTAAGCTAGCTACTCCAAAAACATTTACTTTATAAATATTTTCAAATTCACTTGAAGTAATTTGTTCGAATGGTTTGTGTAATAAAGCTCCTGCATTATGAATTAAAACATCTACTTGTTTGAAATTGTTTTTAATGAAATTTTCAACCTCATCAATCGAGGCATCTAAACTTAAATCAACCGATAAACATGTTATGTTTTTGTGTTCGATTAATGCTTTTTGAGTTTTTCTTGAAAGAGCTAAAACGTTATGTCCTTCATTAGCAAATTGCAAAGCTAATTCATAACCAATTCCTCTTGAAGTTCCAGTGATTATTATATTTTTATTTTGCATTGATCGTAATTTCTTTGGTTGGTTTGTTCATCATAATTTCTAAAATAGGAATCATGGTATTAATAACATTTGTCATATGTTTGGTATCCATTAATTCAAATTCATCGTCTGGTTTGTGATAAAAATCGAAATTTTCAAAATCAAATGTAGAAACCGTTTGAGCAGGAACTTCAAATTCTGTAAAGAATGGATAATTATCAGAAGCTCTAAACAGTTGATATTTAGTCTCAGCTGGAATATATCCAATTACTTTTTCACCATTGTATTCATTCATTTTTGAAGCCATATTTGTTTTTCCAAAACCTGTAATGTATAATAGGAAATCTTTGTCTTTCATTGGCACACCTATCATTTCAAAATTGAACATGAAATATAAATCTAAATTTTCAGCTTTTAATTTTTTGGCTAAATGTTTTGAACCTAACAACCCTTTTTCTTCTGCAGAAAAGAATACAAAAATCAAACTTCTTTTATTGGTTTTATTTTTGGCAAAATATTTCATTACTTCCGAAGTTGCTGTTGAACCAGAAGCATTATCATTAGCTCCATTGGCAATTTCATCTCCATTTATAGCAGCAATTTTTCCAATATGATCATAATGAGAACCTATTATAACATATTCGCTTTTTAGTTTTGGATCATTTCCTTCAATGAATCCAACAATATTATATGCTGGCTTATCAAAATTAGAAAGCGTATCTCGATAGGTTTTGAAATAAGGTTTTATGCCATTTTCTTTCATCATATTTTCAAGAAAAACACTGGCTTTTTCAATTCCTTTGCTACCAGAATCTCTTCCTTCGTTATCATCTGAAGCTAAGAATTTCAATGTTTTGGCAACATTTTCTTCTTTAGCAAAATTTATTTTAGCAATTGAAGAATTAGTTTCTGTAGTAACTGAATCTGAAGTTGAAAGTAATTTTGGAGAACCACAAGCAATTACTAATAATGAAGCTAAAAAATATATTTTTTTCATTTTGTATAAGTTTTAGTAAAAATAAAAAAATCCCGACAAAATCGAGACTTTAATTGTATTGTTTATTGTTAAATCTATCAACAATTTATATTTTAAACTTCAATAGCGATGGAATTTTTTCTTTATAAATGAAAATTAAAATCGTACAACAAATAAAAGTAATGATTGCAAGTGTGAACAATGTTCCTCCATCGTTATTCACTTCGATTCCTAATTTAGTTACATGAGATAAAATAGCTCCAGCCATTGTGCCTAAACCCAGAATTGCTCCTAATAAGGTTGTTCTTGGAATTAAAATTAAAATTGATGCAATTAACTCAACTATTCCTGAACCAATTCTTCCATAAGGTTCAATGCCTAAAGTTGTGAATATATAAACACTTTCTGGTGCTGCTGTGAATTTAAAAAATAAGGTTTGCAAAAGAATTACAACTGCAACAAGTTTAATAATCCAAATTAAAATTGACTTTTTCATGATTTATTTGATATAATTTTTCCAATTTAAATCTGCTTTTTTCTTTAAATTAACTTCGTCTTTATTCCAACTTTTTAAAGTATTATTAAAAAAAGCGTTGTAAAACAAGTATAGTTTACCATTTAAAATTTTAAATGTTTCTGGATTAATTTCAACTTTCTCTCCAGAATTTCCCATTGCATAAGCACACCAACCTCCATATTGAGGTTCATATGAAGCTGGACTTTTCTTAAAAGCATCTTTATTGGTTTGTGAAGAAAAATAATAAATTACACCCTCATAACTAACAGCTAAATCTTTATTCCCTTTTACCGCTTTGTTTTGCTTAAAATAGGAAACTACATCATAGCCTTGAACTGCTACTTTATTTTTTTCTAAATTAAATTGTTCTGCTCTTTTTGCTTCAGTCTGTGCAAAAGTCGAAATAGAAACAAAAGCCATTAAAAGTATTATTAATTGATTTTTCATAACTTTAATTTTTAGATTAAATTGTTAAACAAATTTAGGGAAGTACTAAAAATCAAAATGTTAGTTACACAACTAAAACAAATAAAACAAAAAAAGTCCCGACAAAAATCGAGACTTTCTAGTTATAATTTTTTAAGAAAATTAAGCTAACATTGTAACTGGATTTTCCATAAATGCTTTGAATGTTTGTAAGAACTGTGCTCCTGTTGCACCATCAACTGTTCTGTGATCACAAGCAAGAGTTACTGTCATAGTATTACCTATAACAATTTGTCCGTTTTTAACTACTGGTTTTTCAACGATTGCTCCAACAGATAAAATTGCTGAATTTGGTTGATTAATGATTGACGTGAAAGACTGAATTCCAAACATTCCTAAGTTAGAAATTGTAAAGGTACTTCCTTCCATTTCGTTAGGTTGGATTTTCTTAGCTTTAGATCTTCCAGCCATATCTCTTACGTTTGCACCAATTTGTGTTAAACTCATTTGGTCTGTGAATTTCAATACTGGAACTACCAATCCATCTTCAACGGCAACAGCAACACCAATATTTACATGGTGATTGATAATCATTGCATCGTCTTTCCATTGCGAATTTACTTGAGGATGTTTTTTCAATGCCATTGCAGATGCCTTGATAACCATATCATTAAATGACACTTTAGTATCAGGCAAACCGTTGATCATATTTCTTGAAGCAATAGCGTTATCCATATCTAACTCAATTGTTAAATAATAGTGAGGAGCTGTAAATTTAGATTCAGCTAAACGTTTTGCTATTACTTTTCGCATTTGCGAATTTTTGATTTCTTCTTGATAAACTTCTCCAGCTGGAACAAATGGTTTAACGTCACTTGAAGTTGCTGCTGCTTGAGCCACTGGTTCAGCTGATTTTGCAGAAGGAGTATAATTTTCTACATCTGATTTAACGATTCTACCGTTTTCACCTGAACCATTAACTTGACTTAAATCAATTCCTTTTTCTTCTGCTATTTTTTTCGCTAAAGGAGATGCAAAAATTCTTCCACCATTTGAAGTTGATGAAGATGTTTGCGATGTAGACTCTTCTTTTTTTGATGTCGATTCTTTTTCTTCTGATTTTGATTCCTCTTTAGATTCAGAAGCAGCTGAATAATTCTCAGCAATTCCAGAAACGTCTGTACCTTCTGGTCCAATAATAGCTAAAACGCTATCAACTGGTGCAGTTTCACCTTCTTGAATGCCAATGTATAATAATGTACCTGCATTAAAAGACTCAAACTCCATTGTGGCTTTATCAGTCTCAATTTCAGCTAAAATATCACCTTCACTAACTTTATCACCAACTTTCTTCAACCAAGTTGCTACTGTACCAGTAGTCATTGTGTCACTTAAACGTGGCATTGTCACTACTTTTACTCCTTTTGGAAGTTCGGTATTTGTAGTTTTAGCTTCTGAAGTTTCTTTTTCTTCTTTTTTTGTTTCTGATTTTGGTTCTTCCTCTTTTTCATCATTAGAAGTTTCACCTTTTAAAAGTTCAGATATATCTTCACCTTCTTTACCAATAATAGCCAATAATGAATCTACTGAAGCTGTTTCACCTTCTTGAATACCAATATGCAAAAGGGTTCCAGCATTGAATGATTCAAATTCCATGGTAGCTTTGTCGGTTTCAATTTCAGCTAAAATATCACCTTCACTAACTTTATCCCCAACTTTTTTTAGCCAAGTTGCTACAGTTCCTTCCGTCATTGTGTCGCTTAAGCGCGGCATTGTTACTACTGTTGCCATGTTTTATAATTTATGAGGTATGAATGGATAATTTTCTTGTTCGTACACTACGTCATACAATTGTTGAATTTCAGGAAAATCAGATTCTTCAGCAAAAGTGGCACATTCTTCCACTAAATCTTTAACTCTTTCGTCAATAGCTTCAATTTCTGCTTCTGTAGCGTAATTATTTTCTTTTATGATATCCAATACTTGTGTAATTGGGTCAATTTTTTTGTATTCTTCTACTTCGTCTTTTGTTCTGTATAATTGTGCATCAGACATTGAGTGACCTCTATACCTGTATGTTTTCATTTCTAAGAATGTAGGACCATCTCCTCTTCTTGCTCTTTCCATTGCTTCGTGCATTGCTTCAGCTACTTTAACAGGATTCATTCCATCAACTGGTCCACAAGGCATTTCGTAACCTAAACCTAATTTCCAGATATCAGTATGATTTGCTGTTCTTTCTACTGAAGTTCCCATTGCATATCCATTGTTTTCACAAATGAATACAACTGGTAATTTCCAATTCATTGCCATATTGAAAGCCTCATGCAAAGAACCTTGACGAGCAGCACCATCACCAAAATAAGTTAAAGTAACTCCACCTGTTTCAAAATATTTATCTGCAAAAGCCATTCCTGCTCCAACTGGAATTTGAGCACCTACAATACCATGTCCACCATAAAAACCATGTTCTTTAGAGAAAATATGCATAGAACCACCCATTCCTTTTGAAGTACCGGTAACTTTACCTAATAATTCAGCCATTACTTTTCTTGGATCAACACCCATTCCAATAGGTTGAACGTGATTACGATAAGCTGTAATCATTTTATCTTTTCCACCTAATTCCATTACATGTAATGCTCCAGCTAAAACAGCTTCTTGACCATTATATAAATGTAAAAATCCTCTAACTTTTTGTTGGATATAAAGTGCAGCTAATTTGTCTTCGAATTTTCTCCAAAACTGCATATCTTCGTACCACTTTAGGTACACTTCTTTTGTAATTGGCTTCATTGTTTGATGTTATTTAATGAAATTCACTTCATAATTAGCAAAAATACTATTTCCTAGCTGATTGAAAAAATTAAATTTCATGATTTTTATGTTTTTTACTGACAATTCGTTAAAAACAATTAACGAAATCGTTATAGATGGTTTTTGTCGAACATAAAAGGCAATAAATTCTTCAATGAATCTGATTTATAAATTTCACCTTTTGCTCCCATAAAATAAATCTCAATAGGAGTATTTTGTTTGAATTCGTATTCTGCAATTGATTGTCTACAAGCTCCGCAAGGAGGAATGGGAATATCCGAATCTCTGTCATTTGGAGAAGCACTAATGCATAGTTTTAAAATTTTTGAATTTGGATATTGGGAACCTGCATAGAATACAGCAACTCTTTCTGCACACAAACCAGAAGGATATGCTGCGTTTTCTTGGTTTGTTCCTGTTATAATTTCATCATTATCTAAAATTAGAGCAACTCCTACAGAAAACTTAGAATAGGGAGCATATGCTGTTTTTCTAATTTCAATAGCTTTTTCCATTAAGTTTTTAACACTTAAATCCAATTGTTCAATAGAATCATAAACTTTAAAAGCAGTAGTTATATTTAATTCTCTCATATTATTTCTTTAAAAGGGAAAAAAAATCCAAATTCTAAAAAAATAGAATTTGGATTTAGTTATTTTTATTTCTTATCGATTAATATTCATCATATTCATCCCCAAAGTTAAACGTTAAAGAAAAACGCAATGTGTTTTCTAGTGGGTTTCTTACTTTTGATGCTGAGAATAAGTATGACAAATCTACTTTTACTATTTGATATTTGAAACCAGCTCCTAGAGTTAAATATTTTCTAGCACCTTTTTCTACACTTTCGTTAAAATAACCTGTACGAATAGAAAATGAGTCTTGATAACTATATTCTGCACCTAAAGCCCAAGTGAATTCTTTTAACTCTTCTGAAAAACCATCTGGAGCATCATTAAATGATTTAAAAATACCCGAAACCCAACCAATATTTCTATATTCATTGTATAATTGTGAAGAATCCTGACTATCAATTTCTCCATCACCATTAACATCTGTAATTTCTGGAGGTGTTGGCACTAATAATTTTGTTACTTCTCCTGTTAATGCAACTTTATTATACTCATCAAAGATAAAATCAAATCCAGCACCTAAACGCATATTAGCAGGCAAGAAATTAGTATTTGTTACATCATTATCATATTTAATTTTTGGTCCTAAATTTTGTAAATTAAAACCTGCTCTCCAACGACCGTTAAAATCACTATAAGCTTCTTCTTCTGATTGGTAATAACCTGCCACATCAAAAGCAAAAGTTGAAGCAGCTGAAGCATCAGTAGTTCCATCTGGAATTTTTAGATTTGAACGAATAAATCTACCTGCAATTGCCATTGCAAATCTCTCACTTAATTTCAAAGAGTATGAACCATCTAGAGCTAGTTCATTTGGAGAAACTGTTCTAGGTGTATCGTCAAAAGATTGTCTTAATTCAATATCACCTAATCCAAAATACCTTAAACTTCCTGCAAAAGCACTACGCTCATTTATTCTATTATAATAAGTAACTTGTCCTAATGAAATATCATTTGCAATATCAGTCAAATAAGGTGTATAACTCAAAGAAAACCCTTGTTCTTTTAAAGAGAAAGCATATTTAGCAGGATTATATTGTTGCGAAAAAGCATCCGCAGAAGTAGCAACTCCCATGTCAGCCATACCAGCAGAACGAGCATCAGCTGCAATTAATAAAAACGGAACTCCAGTTGTTATAACTCTATCTTGTGCTTGAGTTTTAAAAGTTGTGATTATTAAAATTATTAAAGCAATTTTTTTCATTTTTTCATTCTTATTTAATTGACAAATATACTATTTTATTAAAGTATTACAAGTTTCTCGTGTTTTTCTGATTTTTTACCATCTATAGTTGAAACAACTGTTAGTTTATAAACATAAACACCTTTTCCAATTTTATCTCCAAAGTCATCTCTACCATCCCATTTTATTTCTCTTGACAAAAATCCTTCTGTTAAAACAGATTGATTAATAGTTTTAACCACTTTACCTGTTATTGTGAAAATTTGCACTTGAACATCCAACATTTCAAAAGGACGATTATGATTGAACCAAAACTCCGTGTAGTTCACAAAAGGATTTGGATAGTTTAGAACATTACTTAATGTTATTCCGTCATCGCCAACAACCAAAAATTGAATTTCAGCTGTGATTAAATTGTTATAAACATCCCAAGCTTTGAAAGTAATCGTATGCAAACCTGGTTCTAAATCTCTAAATGGAAAACGCACTTTCCCTTTTTGATAATTATCTAATTCTGTTTCGTAATAATCGTTTAAAACATATGGATTGATTTCATCACCATCCAAAATAGCCACAATATCATGTCCAATTCCGCTAGCCGTATTAATTCCATGTTCATCTTCTAAGAAAGCTAGAAATATTGGAGAATCATTTGTAATTCCACCATAAACAAAAGACTCATCATTCATGTATAACCTTACAGTTGGTGGTGTTGTATCTTCAGGAGCATTTAGATTTATTCCTCCAATTTTAACTGAAAAATCATGACCCGTTTGATCTTGCAGAGTTGGATTAGTTGATTTTGCATAAAAACTAACCTTTCCATTTCCTTCTGCAATTTTAATGTCTTTTGGCACTACAAAACCAAACTCAAATTTTCCATTTACAACTGATGCATTTCCTCTAAAAATAGTTTCTCCAAGAGTTGTGAAATTCATTACTATTAAATTCCCTGAACTATCTTTTACACCGTCATTCCCTAACGTTTGTCTTTGTATTGTTTTATCAAAAATTTGAACCGCTAAATCCCCATTGTAAGTTGTTAATAAATTGTCATTTAAATTTCTTACTTCTCCAGAAAGTGTTACATAACTTAAAGCATTTAACACGTCTGTTGGCTGACTTACATCTACCCCATTTATTTTTGTCAAAACAACTTTTGGTTTTGGGATTGCTAACATTAAAGCTGGATCACCAATATTAAAAACAACTCTTCTGTTATCACTAGTGTTCATGTTTTTTGCTTTTCTCAATGCTTCACCAATTGACACTTGATTATTATTTGCATCAGGATACAAAAAGAAATTAAAATTATCATTCATCGTTGAAGCAACAGGTACAAAAATTAACCTAGTAGTTGTTACCAAATTAATAGCACCTCCTTCTGGATTCCAAAAAGTGAATTCACCACCAGTTTGTAAATAAGGATTATCAAAACGACTGAAATCGCAGGTCATAGTAATAAACAAAGGCAAATTGTTGTAATTACTCAAATTTATAGCTTCATTTATTTCGTATAATCTTTCTTGAGCAAAACCATATTCTCCACCATGACCATAATAATTTACGACTAAAGCACCTAATTGGATTGCATCTACAAAATCCTGTTTAGCCTTAGGGTATCTATTCCCTCCAGCAGAAACTTCCTGAACATAAGCATCTGTGTGAATTTTTTTAGCATTTATAAAGGGATAATTATTGTTTAAATTATCTATCATGTCATTTAAACCAAACTGTAGACCAGAATCCGAAACAGAATCCGCATCATCTGTTAAAATAACATAACTATTTCTCCACCTTCCATACGATTTTTCATCATAATAATGAATAACTTTATTTACAACATCTTCAGCTTGTTGCGATGAACTTACCACCATTCTACCTACAGCAATATCAATTCCATCAGGATTAATTGGCAACATCTGTCCTTCATTATCATCCATCAAACCAAAGAAATCATCAGACATGAATGAATTTAAAACAGAGTAATTTGAAGAATTATTTGACATTGTAGCATTTGTGTTCAACCCATGAAAAACAGGAACTATATTAGTATTGTTTGGAATTCTATCTTTAAAATCAAAAGAAGCATCTCCAAATAAATTTACATATTTCACTTTTTTATTAGGAGTTGAAGCATTATCATAAACATATTTTACTAAGTTTCTAATAGCTGCTACATCTTGTTTTCCTGAAGAAAACTCTTGGTAGATATCTTCAAGCTTTACAGTTCGTACTTTTAAACCACTATAATTTCTATGAAAATTGGCTAACTTTTCAGCTTGACTGTATAAAAAACTAGGTGTAATTATTAGGTAATCTATATCCTCAAAATTTCCTTGAACTGAATTAAAAATAGTTCCTTTTATATTTTGGTTTACAACTTTTGAATTTGACTCTTTTAAAGGATTAAAATAATCATTCACATCAACTGCAACATATTTTTTAGCTTGCCCTAAATTAACTTTGTACGAAAAAGTTCCTTGATTATTACTGTATTTTTTTGTGTTGTAAATATCGGTCACATCCCAAACTTGTGATATAGATGATGCATTTGTAATGGTATATTGACCAACTCCAATGTTTGTTTCCTCTTCAAGATTTCTGAAAATAAATTGATTTCCATAACCTGTCAAATTTCTTTTAGCTTGTAGTATAATATAGTCAACATAACCTCTAGAAGCAGGAACACCACCATTATTGTAAGTTAATTTAACTGCAATATTTTGATTAGAAGCATTAAAAGTTGTTTCTAAAAAATTTTCAACTGCAAAAGTAAAATCTGGCAAAGAGACAATGTTCACAGTTCCTAAATTTTGCTGATTAGCAGTTACTTGAAAACTTGTATTACCAAAAGAAGAAGAAGCCAAATTAGCATAAAATTTTACTGGTGAAGATGTCACAATATTAGGAATTGTAAACTCAAAAGTTTTTTCGTTTTCAACTCCAAATTGATCCCCAAGCCATTTTCTTCCAATTTTCCCTGGATTAAACAAATCTTTTTCATAAAATTTATAATCATCGAAAACCGTAAAATTTACTAAAGGAGTACCTGTTGGTTGTGCACTTTCTTGAATTCTTTTTCCCGTTCCTAGAGAAGATGTTACATAATAATAAGATTTATCTTCATATAAATTAAGGTGTGTTCTGTTTTCAGCACTCCATGTATCCGTCCCTTCTGCATAGAATAAAATATAATCTTGATTTGAAAAATTTCCATCTTCTTCTCCAATAAACTGAATAGCATTTTCCTCCAAATCAATAGGGTAAGGTGTGCTATTTAACAAAGGAACCATTCTTCCACCATTACCATATATTCTAATGTTTCTTGGATCAACATTAGTATTAAAGCCTAAACTTTCAAGAAACCCTTTAGTAATTTTATAAACACCAGATTTTTCAACATAAAAACGATACCAATCACCTGAAGCTAAAACGGAGTTTTGAATGTTTTGAGTAAAATTATTATTTGCAATTCCTCTTTGCGAATTGACAATTTCATATTCAAAAGAAATTACTCTTTTAATAATTCCATTTTCGATGAATATAGGATTAAAAGAATATGAAATATAATATTCGTCTCTTGCTTTAGAATAACCTGATTGAAAATTTATTTTATTTTCTAATTTATTTTTATCTAAATCAAATAAGTCCTTTTCATTAATCACTTCAGTTTTAAAGTCAATTAAATTTACAACACTTATCGTTGATGAAGCAAAATTACTTTTGAAGTACAATTTTTTAATAGCTACATCAGCATCATAATATTTTTCTTGAAAACTTGGAAAAACAAATTGTTTATCTAGTATTGAATAATCAGACCGTTTCCACTCAATTTTAATTGCTACTTTATTTTGAGCAAAAATTGTAATAGAAAACATTAAAAATATAATAAGTGTGGATACTTTCTTTTTCATCAATAGCAAAACGAAAAACTTAAAATTATATTACAAAGAGAGAATATTTTTTTCTTCTACACAATAAAAAAACAATAAAAATAAAATTATAACGTTATCAAGTTGTATCTCAAAATACACCAATTAAAAAAAAAATAAAAAAATGTTGCGATTTAATGGTTAATTATTATCTTGCGAACCAAAATTTATTACCTACTTAAAGTATGAAAAGTATCAAATTCAAAGCCTTACCTGTATTAATAGCTGTTGCAGCAACAGTTAGTTTTACTAGTTGTAGCAAAAAAGGTAGTTCAAAAGGAGCTTCATCTGCTACTGGATGGAAAATTAATGACAAAAAAGGTGGATTTCAGTACAATGCAAAGTACAAAAAACAAGAAACTCCTCCAGGAATGGTTCCAGTCGAAGGTGGAACATTTACTATGGGTAAAGTTCAAGATGACGTAATGCATGACTGGAATAACTCTCCAAATCAACAACACGTTCAATCATTCTTCATGGATGAAACTGAAGTTACAAACTTTATGTACACAGAGTATTTATTCTGGGTTAAGAAAGTTTTCCCACCAACTGAAGAAAGCTACAAAAACATATATGATGGTGTAGTTCCTGATACATTAGTATGGAGAAACCGTTTAGGTTATAATGAAACAATGACACTTAACTATTTAAGACACCCTGCTTATGCAAACTATCCTGTAGTTGGTGTTAACTGGATTCAAGCTGTTGAATTTAGTAAATGGAGAACTGATCGTGTTAACGAAAATATCCTTGAAAGAGAAGGTTTCTTAAAAAAAGATGCAAAAATCACTGATGTTGCTGCTGATGCAAATTTCAGTACTGAAACATATTTAGCTGCTCCAACACAAACTTATGGTGGTAATGAAGAAATCGTTCTACAAAAAGGCGCAAGAGGATCTAAAGGTAAAAAAGGTGAAAATGCTGACGAGACTGCAACGAATGTGTATGCTCAAAGAAGTTCAGGTTTAATTTTACCAGAATATCGTTTACCAACTGAGGCAGAATGGGAATATGCTGCTCTAGCTTTAGTAGGAAACAGAGAGTACAACTTATACAAAGGACAAAAGAAATATCCTTGGAATGGTCAATACACTCGTTCTGGAAAAAGAAAGAAAAGAGGAGATCAATTAGCTAACTTTAAGCAAGGTAAAGGTGATTACGGTGGAATTGCTGGATGGTCAGATGATGGTGCAGATATTACTCAATATGTAAAAGCTTATGCTCCTAATGACTTTGGTTTATATGATATGGCAGGAAACGTTGCAGAATGGGTTGCTGATGTTTACAGACCTATTGTTGATGATGAAGCAAATGATTTCAACTACTATAGAGGTAACGTTTATTTGAAAAACAAAATCGGAGAAGATGGAACAGTTGAATTAGTAACTATGGACAACATCGCTTATGATACTTTAAGTAATGGTAAAATTGTTGCTCGTAACTTCCCAGGTCAAATTGCTCAAGTACCAGTTGACGAAAACGAAACTTACTTAAGAACTCAATTCTCGACTTCTGACAACAGAAATTACAGAGATGGTGATAGACAATCTACTCGTTATTTTGACTTTGGTAATACAGAAGAAGAATCAGAAGCAGAAAAAGATAAGCATAGAATGTATGATTCTCCAGAGCATTCAGTTTCAAGAGATAGTTTAGGTGACTTATTAAAACAATATGACAAATCTAACGACAGAACTACTTTAGTTGACGATAACGTAAGAGTTTACAAAGGAGGTTCTTGGAGAGATAGAGCTTATTGGTTAGATCCAGCATCAAGAAGATATTTTCCACAAGATATGTCAACTGATTATATCGGATTTAGATGTGCAATGTCTAAAGTTGGTCCAAAAACTAACAAGAAAAAAGCAAGAAATTAATTTTCTTTAACATACTTTAAAAAAAGCCCTTTTCAAAAAGGGCTTTTTTTATATCTTTACTTTATGGAAATAAAAACTATTTATTCTAAATTTTTAGAATGCTCTTCTGTTTCAACAGATACTCGAAAAATCGATAAAAATTCATTATTTGTAGCCTTAAAAGGAGAAAACTTTGATGCTAATACTTTTACCAAAGAAGCTCTAGAAAAAGGAGCTAAATATGTTATTATTGATAATAAAGACTTTTATATTGACGAAAGAACAATCATAGTTGATGACAGTCTAAAAGCTCTTCAAGAGTTAGCTAATTTCCATAGAAAAAAACTTCAATTACCCATAATTAGCCTTACAGGAAGCAATGGAAAAACTACAACTAAAGAATTAATAAATGTTGTTTTATCTAAGAAATTTAAAACTATTGCTACTATAGGTAACTTAAATAATCATATCGGTGTACCGTTAACTTTATTGAGACTTAGCAAAGAAACCGAAATTGGTATTATTGAAATGGGTGCTAATCATCAAAAAGAAATAAAGTTTTTATGCACTATTGCAGAACCTGATTTTGGATACATTACAAATTTTGGAAAAGCTCATCTAGAAGGTTTTGGTGGTGTTGAAGGAGTTATAAAAGGCAAAAGCGAAATGTATACTTACTTAAAAGAAAATAATGGAATTGTTTTTGTCAACTTAGATGATACAATTCAAAATGAAAAGTCTAAACTTCTAAATAGATATACTTTTTCACAAGAAAACAAAGACGCAAATGTATTTATTACATCAGTTGCCACTAATCCAATGGTTACAATAGGATATAATGATTTTGAAATTCAATCAAATTTAATTGGAATATACAATGCAAACAACATTAATGCTGCAGTAACTATTGGAAAATATTTCAAAGTTGATGACGAAGCCATTAAAAAAGCTATTGAAAATTACATTCCAGAAAATAATCGCTCGCAATTAATTCGCAAAAATGGTAACGAAATCATTTTGGATGCTTATAATGCAAACCCAAGTAGTATGCATGCAGCTTTAATTAATTTTTTTCAATTAGATAATAATCCAAAAATTGCTATTCTAGGAGACATGTTTGAACTTGGTGATGAAAGTTTTGTAGAACATAAAAAAATTGTTGATTTAGCAGTAAGTCATCCAGAAATAAAAATATATTTTGTTGGGAAACATTTTTTTCAA
The DNA here is from genome assembly GCF_042652765.1 of Flavobacterium ponti. Lineage (NCBI taxonomy): Bacteria > Pseudomonadati > Bacteroidota > Flavobacteriia > Flavobacteriales > Flavobacteriaceae > Flavobacterium > Flavobacterium ponti. The sequence goes on along the minus strand of NZ_JBHSGW010000004.1, from coordinate 9,670 downwards.
GTAAAGAAAGAATTAAAAAATATTCTCTTTTTTGAGGATTATGAAAGTTTTTCAAACACTTTTAAATCTGTTTCAGACAGTTTTTTTTTAATAAAAGGGTCAAGAGGGATGGCTTTGGAAAGAACCTTGGATTTACTATAATAAAATTACTTTAAATAAAAAAAGCAACTCAAATGAGTTGCTTTTTTTGTGGGCGATGAGGGGTTCGAACCCCCGACCCCCTCGGTGTAAACGAGGTGCTCTGAACCAGCTGAGCTAATCGCCCTATTTTAATTTTGCCATACTTGTTCCGTATTGCGAGTGCAAATATACACTACTTTTTTAATGTAGCAAACATTTTAATAAAAAAAAATTAAACAATTTCTGCTACTACAAAAGTGCTTCCTCCTATATAAATAAAGTCACCTTCATTAGCTTCTAGTGTAGCTAGAATATAAGCTTCTGAAACCGAATTACATACTAGTCCATTTAAATTGTAATTTTCAGCAAATTGCTTTAAAACTTCAGCATCCAATCCTCTTGAAACATTTGGTTTACAAAAATAAAAAAAAGCACCTTTTGGAAATAAAGGCAAAATCGAATCTAAATCTTTATCATTAACAACTCCTAAAACGATATACAATTGCTTAAATATTTGTTTTTTTATTTGATTCATTACAATTTGTAATCCATGAGCATTATGAGCAGTATCACAAATTATAGTTGGATTTGCTCCCAATTGCTGCCATCTACCCAATAAACCAGTATTTTTTACAACATTTAACAAACCGTTTTCAATTGCTAAATCAGAAATTGAAAAATATTGTTTAACTAATTCAATAGCTTGTAAAACTGTTTTTTTGTTTTGAACTTGATAATCACCTAGTAAGCCACATGGCAAATCTTCGTTTTTATTTTCTTGTGCAAAATAAATAGGTGCATTATTTTTTTGAGCAATTTCAAGAAATACTTTTTTAGTTTCTGGAAGATATTCTCCAATAACTACCGGAATATTTTTCTTTATAATACCAGCTTTTTCAGCAGCAATTAATTCTAAAGTATTTCCTAAAAATTGGGTGTGATCAAAGCCAATATTTGTAATAACAGAAACTAAAGGTGTGATTATGTTAGTAGAGTCTAATCTCCCTCCCATTCCAACTTCAATAATAGCCAAATCCACTTTTTCATCACTAAAATATTGAAATGCTAAACCAACAGTCATTTCAAAGAAACTTAATTGATTCTGTTCGAAAAAGGATTTGTTTTCTTTTACAAATTCAACAACATACTCTTCAGCAATTTCTTTACCGTTAATTTTAATTCGTTCTCTGAAATCTTTTAAATGTGGAGAGGTATATAATCCAACTTTATAACCTGCTTCTTTAAGAATTGAAGCTAACATTGAAGATGTTGAACCCTTACCATTAGTTCCAGCTACATGTATAGATTTGAATTTATTTTCGGGATTTTTTAGGTGTTTTGCTAAAGCTAAAGTGTTAGATAGATCTTTCTTGTAGGCAGAAGCTCCTTGTTGTTGAAACATAGGCAATTGATTAAAAAGCCATTCAGTTGTTTCTTGATAGTTCATTAAAAAAATTGATTATTCTCCTACTCTGAAGTTAATTTCTACAAAACCTATTTGTGTATCTGGTGCATCTGGTGCTTGATTCCACTTAAATGTTCGTGCTGTTGCAATAGCTGGCTTTATTAAACATTGACTCGTAGAATTTGACCCTTTTGCAGAATATTGAGCATCAATTACTCTTCCTTGTTTGTTAACTGTTACTTGAACAACTATTGTTCCTTCTTCGTTACATTGTTGAACAACTTTATCATTTCCTGCTAAACTTCTACCAGCTAAACCCCATTTTGTACCGTTTCCGCTACCTGTTCCTTTTCCATTACCCCAAAAACTATTGGCATATAAATCTCCATTTATATTTCCTTTGTCACCAGGCTCACCATCATCTCCGTGACCACCTTTTGTTGTTCCTTTATCTTTTCCTTTTATCATTCCATCTAAAACAGAATTTTTAGGCTTTGTAGGTTCAACTGGTTTAGTGTTTTCTGTTGGTTTTGTTTCTTTAGGAGTTGTTTTTGGTGTTGGTTTAACTTTTTCTTTTTTAGGTGCTACCACAGGAGAATCATCGTCTTGTGTTGATAAGTTTTCTTGAGATTCAACTGGTTTACTTGGAGTTTGTGGAGCTGCTGCTTGAACAGGTTCTGTTGGCTGCACTTCTCCTTGACCCACATCGCTAGTTCCAAAATTAACTGCAATTCCGTTTTCTGGTGGTGGATCCATATAAGTTAATCCGAAAAATATACATATTAGTGCTATGATTACAAAAATACCTGATGTAATAGCAAAAGATTTTTTTTCTTCTGGTGTTTCTATAAGTTTCATAGTAAACTAATTTTTTATTTTAAACTAATTACCCTAGCCCTGATGGTAACGGCATCCTTTTTTTGTAAAAAAAAGATATAGTGAACAGCAGGAAACAGCTCCTAAAAATTCTATTTTGGATCAACTGCTAAAACCGTTTTAATTTGGTTTCTATTAGCAATATCCATTACATAAATAATATTATCGTACTCAACAGTTTTCTCAGCTCTAAGAACAATGGCTCTTGCTTTGTCATCTCCAGAAGGAAGAATGGCTAAAAGTTGTTCTTCTAATTGTTCTTTTGAAACTGGGTTTTTGTCAATGAAAAATTCAGATTTTCCATTTATGTTAACCGTTGTGTTTTTATTACTATCGGTTTTTCCTTTTGCTTTTGGTAATACTAAATCTAATGCATTAGTTGTTACCATTGTTGATGTTAGCATAAAGAAAATCAGTAGCAAGAAAACAATATCAGTCATAGATGACATATTGAATTCTGTAGAGACTTTATTTCTTGTTTTACCTAACTTCATTATACTGGCTCATTTAATAAGTCAAGGAAATCTACTGCATTGGCTTCCATTTGATTAACCACTTTGTTAGTTTTTACTACTAAATGATTGTATCCAATGTAAGCAATAATTCCAACAATAAGACCAACTACAGTTGTTGTCATTGCTGTATAAATTCCTTCAGCTAATGCTCCAACTTCGATTTGTCCACCACCACTTGCCATTTTATGAAAAGCAAGAATCATACCAACAACTGTCCCTAGGAAACCAATCATTGGTCCAGCCCCAGAGATAGTAGCTAGCATTGAAGTGTTCTTTTCTAATTTGTATAATTCTAAATTACCAGCATTTTCGATAGCTGTATTGATGTCTTCAAGAGGTTTTCCAATACGAGAAATTCCTTTTTCGATTAGTCTAGCTACGGGTGAGTTTGACTGAGCACAAATCATTTTTGCATTATCAATTTTTCCTGAAGCGATATTCATTTTAATGTTATTCATAAAACTAGAATCAATTTTACTAGCTTTGTTAATTGCCATAATTCTTTCAAAATACAAGAATAATGCAAAAAACAATAAGATAAATAAGACTAAAATAATGGCTTGACCACCAATTCCACCACTTGTTAATAAAGACCAAATTGAAAGCGTTTGTTCTACTGGTTGGTCATCTGTTAATACCTGGTTAGCAACTGCTAAACTATCTGCTTGAAGAAATATACTCATAGAATTATTAATATGTATTTAAAACGTAAATGTACTATAAAAATTGTATTAAGCTGCATTTAATAAAAAGTCTCTTAATAAGACAAAAACTGCAAATCCTGAAAGGAAGCCAATCAATGCTAACCAAGCAATTTTTTTAAAATACCAAAAGAAATCAATTTTTTCCATTCCCATTGCTACTACACCAGCAGCCGATCCGATAATCAACATACTTCCTCCTGTTCCTGCTGAATAGGCAATAAAGTGCCAAGCAGGTTCATCCGTTGGAATAGAAAACATTCCTATACTTGCAGCAACTAAAGGTACATTATCTATTATAGCAGACCCTATTCCTAACAATAAAACTACTAAATCTGAAATATGAGTAGAAGCATGCTCTGTACCTAACAAAGGAACTGAACTTTCTAAAACTCCTGCAAATTCAAATAACATTCCTAAAGATTCTAAAGCTGCCACAGCCATTAAAATTCCTAAAAAGAATAGAATACTTGGCATTTCAATTTTTGATAACGAATGATGAATTGGACTATGACTTGCTGGTAATGCACCACCACCAGTAGAAGCGTCTGCCATTGTAAATTTAGAACTGCTAAAATATTCAGCAAATATTGATACTATTGCTAACGACAACATCATTCCCATGTAAGGAGGTAAGTGTGTAATCGTTTTAAAAATTGGAACAAATAATATTCCTGCTAAACCAAGATAGAACATTGTAGCACTATGTTTTGAAGTTGGTTTTTCATCTTTTAATTCTTCAGTTGCAATTTTTCCTTTAAAAATTTTTAATTTGGAAGCAATAAATGTTGGAACAGCATAGCAGAAAATTGATGGTAAAAGTACATGTTCGATTAAACTAGAAGCAGTTACTTTATTTGCAATCCAAAGCATTGTAGTAGTTACATCACCAATTGGAGACCAAGCACCACCAGCATTTGCAGCAATTACAATCAAACCAGCATACCACAAACGAACCTCTTTTTCTTTTACTATTTTTTGTAGTATTGTTATTAATACAATTGTTGCTGTTAAATTATCAATAATAGCAGATAAAATAAAAGCCAATGTGGTAAATAACCACAATAAACTAGATTTACGTTTAGTTTTTACATAGGATTTGATTGTTGAAAATCCATCAAAATAATCAATGATTTCTACAATAGTCATTGCTCCTAATAAAAAAACAAGAATCTCAGCAGTTTTTCCAAGATGATGGAGTAAAACACCTTCAATATGATGTTGTTCTAAAGACTTAGTTGCTGTATTTACCTCAAAAACATCTAAATGAGCAACTGCAATAATTGCCCACAAAATTGCCATCATTCCAAGTGCTGGAACTAGCTTATCTACTTTTAAATTGTGTTCTAAGGCAATGGCTAAATACCCTACAATAAATATAATTATTAAAATTGCTTCCATCTATATTTTTATGATTTTTAAATTAATTGTTTTAATGCAATTTCAAAAGCAGTAGCACTAATGTTTTTCTTATCTGAATTAAGATCATGTGCTTTTTGAATAGCATTTTTAATGATAGAAGAAGTATCTGAAAAGATAGCCTCATCTGTCATTTGTACTTTTTTCTCCATGAAATAGGCAAAAACTCTTGCCATTCCACAATTTGAAATAAAGTCAGGAATTAAGCTTACTTTTTTATCTGTTTCTTCCATAATTGGTCCAAAAAAGATTTCCTTATCTGCAAAAGGAACATTTGCTCCACAAGAAATAACCTCTAAACCTGAAGCTATCATTTCATCTATTTGTGACTTTTGAACTAAACGTGATGCTGCACAAGGAGCAAAGATTTGAGCTTCAATATTCCAGATTTTTTTATTGATTTCTTCAAAAGGTATCATGTTTTCAGCAACCAACTTGTTTCCATCTTTGTTTAAAAACAATTCTGTAATTTCTTCAAAACTGAAACCTTCTTCTTTTATTAATCCACCATCTCTATCAATAATTCCGACAACTTTAGCTCCCATTTCGGCTAAATAAAATGCTGCTGCTGATCCAACATTTCCAAAACCTTGAACAATAGCTTTCTTACCTTTTACATTTCCACCGTAAATATCATAAAAATGACGAACAGCTTCTGCTACACCATAACCAGTAATCATATCAGCTACAGTATATTTACGCATAACGTCTGGAGAGAAATTTGGATTTTCAATAACTTTAATTACTCCTTGACGTAATTGTCCTATTCTGTTAATTTTATCTGCTTCTGTTGGTTTAAAATGTCCATTAAAAACACCTTCTTGTGGATGCCAAACACCACATTCTTCAGTCATTGGAATAACTTCATGAATTTCATCAACATTTAAATCACCACCTGTACCATAATAATTTTTAAGTAGTGGAGAAACTGCTTTGTACCAACGTTCTAAAACTCCTTTTTTTCTTGGGTCATTTGGATCAAAGTTAATTCCAGATTTTGCACCTCCAATAGCAGGACCTGAAACAGAAAATTTCACTTCCATAGTTTTAGCCAATGAAAGCACTTCATTCATATCTAATCCTTTTCTCATTCTAGTTCCACCACCAGCAGCACCACCTCTAAGTGAATTTATAACTGTCCAGCCTTCTGCTTCTGTTTCTGGATCTTTCCAATTAAAAACTATCTCTGGTTCTTTGTTCTCAAATTTTTGTAATAAATCTTTCATTAATTCTATAAAATTGTGTTCCACAAATATACATATTCTGAATGATTACTTAAAACAAACAGAAAGTTTTAGTAATTTAATAACAATACCTAAAACATATATTATTCATTAAGAGATAATTATCTTTTTCGTTCAAATATCAATCCACTACAATGATTTTTTTGTGCTCCAGTCACACTACTCAAAACATTAATTTCATTTCTCATTCTCAAAATTCCTAGAAAAGCAAAGATTAATGCTTCTTTAAATTCTATTGTTTTATTATCAGGAATAACCACCTCAATATTAGGTAAATAAAATTTAATTCTCTCTAATAAAAAATCATTGTAAGCTCCACCACCTGTTATTAGTAATTTTGCTCTTTTTTTATAAATTACTTTACTAATTTGAAATGCAATATGTTCTACAAACGTATTCATTATGTCTTTTGTAGGAATTATGAAACTTTTAATTATAGGAAAGATAAATTCATTGACAAATTCAATTCCTAATGACTTTGGAAAAGATAATTTATAGAAATCTAAATCATTTAATTTATCAAATAAATCTGAATTAAAATTTCCAGATTTTGCTATTAAACCTCTATCATCATAAGGAAAACCTAATATATTTGAATTATAGTTTAAAACCGTGTTGACTGGTGAAATATCAAAAGCAATTCTTTGTTGATTTTCATCAAATGAAATATTGGAAAAACCTCCTAAATTTAAACAATAATCATATTCTGAAAACAATAACTTATCTCCTATTGGGACTAATGGAGCACCTTGTCCTCCAAGTCGAATGTCATTAACCCTAAAATCACAAACAATTGTTTGGTTTGTTAATTCTGAAATAACTGGTAAGTTTCCAATTTGTAATGTAAATCCTAATTCTGGTTTATGCAGAACAGTATGTCCATGACTACAGACTGCATCTAAATCGTCAATTTTAAAATTAGAAATAAAATCTTTAATTATATGGGCTAATAAATTTGTGTAGTCTATATTTAATTTTTCCAATTCTGTTTCAGAAAAACCAACTGCTCCTTTTAAAATTTTTAGCCAACTTTCGGAATAGGGAATAGTACTAGTTTCTAAAATTTCATAATTCCAATTCAAATCTTTATGAAATTTAATATGAGCCAAATCAACTCCATCCAATGAAGTTCCTGACATAACTCCGATAACGTTATAGTTCTGCTTAAACATGGCTTAAAATTACAAATACTTATTGAAAATTTGCCAATAAATAAGTACATTTGTCAACTTATTTTAACATAAATTCAAAACATTATATTTTAGATTATGGATTTCAAATTAAACGAAGAGCAAATAATGATTCAGCAAGCTGCAAGGGATTTTGCTCAAACAGAATTATTACCAGGAGTAATTGAAAGAGATGAACATTCTAAATTCCCTGAAGAGCAAGTCAAAAAAATGGCTGAATTAGGTTTCTTAGGAATGATGGTTGATCCAAAATATGGTGGTGCTGGTTTAGATAGTATTTCTTACATATGTGCGATGGAGGAAATTGCAAAAGTGGATGCTTCTGCAGCTGTAATTATGTCAGTAAATAACTCTTTAGTTTGTGCAGGAATCGAAAAATACTGTAACGAAGAACAAAAACAAAAATATCTAGTACCTCTAGCTACCGGTGAAGTAATAGGTGCTTTCTGTTTATCAGAACCAGAAGCTGGATCAGACGCAACTTCACAAAAAACAACTGCTATTGACAAAGGTGATCATTACTTATTAAACGGAACAAAAAACTGGATTACAAATGGTGGAACTGCTTCAACATACATTGTAATTGCTCAAACTGATGTAGAAAAAGGGCATAAAGGAATTAATGCTTTTTTAGTTGAAAAAGGTTGGGAAGGTTTTTCAATCGGACCAAAAGAGAAAAAAATGGGAATTAGAGGTTCAGATACACATTCTTTAATGTTTTCTGATGTAAAAGTTCCTAAAGAAAATAGAATAGGTGAAGACGGATTTGGATTTGCATTTGCAATGAATGTGTTAAATGGAGGAAGAATTGGAATTGCTTCTCAAGCTCTAGGAATTGCTCAAGGTGCTTATGAGTTGGCTTTAAAATATGCTCAAGAGAGAGTAGCATTTAAAAAACCAATCATTCAACATCAAGCAATAGCATTCAAATTAGCAGATATGCATGTTCAAATTACTGCTGCAAGAATGTTATGTTATAAAGCAGGTTTTGAAAAAGATAATGGTGAAGATATTTCTCATTCTGGTGCAATGGCAAAACTATTTGCTTCAGAAACTGCAATGAATACAACCATTGAAGCAGTTCAAATCCATGGCGGAAATGGTTATGTTAGCGAATATCATGTAGAAAGAATGATGCGTGATGCAAAAATCACCCAAATATATGAAGGAACTTCTGAAATCCAACGAATAGTTATTTCAAGAGGATTAACAAACTAGTTATTATTTTTTAATCTTTAAAAAGAGTTCAATTTTTATAAGTTGAACTCTTTTTTTATTACTTTTAAAATAAAAATGTTATTCAACAATTGGAAAGAAAACCTCCAGCCATTAATTAATAAATACAAAGACAAAAAACATCCATTAGTTTATGATAATTTGTATGAGTTATTAATCATGGTAATCCTTTCAGCTCAAGATTCAGATGCAAATATTAATAAAGTTAAAGTTAATTTTTTTGAAAAATATCCAAATATAACAAGTCTCTCAAAATCAAGTTCTGGTGAAATAAGTAGCTATATTACTTCAGTAAAAAATTATTCAAATAAATCAAATTGGATATTTGAAACAGCTAGCATTATTCAGATAAATAAAAATTTTCCAACTAATTTAGATGATTTAATAAAATTAAAAGGAGTTGGTAGAAAATCTGCTAATGTCATTTTAAGAGAAATGAACAAAAAAGCAGAAGGAATAATAGTGGATTTACATGTAATAAGGGTAGTTCCTAGAATTGGTTTAACTCCTGAAATTAAAGATGGTAATAAAATTGAAAAACTTCTAATGCAACAATTACCTTATGAAATTTGGAATGAAATTGGAATGGCTTTTTCATTTCTAGGTAGAGAAATTTGCAGACCCAAAAACCCAAAATGTGACTTATGTTCTATAAATATTCATTGTCAATATTTTCAACAAAAGTCCTAATTTTTTTTTGGGCGTGTCCCTTTGGGTCGGGCTATCCGCACTCGCTTTTTTTGTTTCGTTTTTAAAACCGAGACAAAAAAGAGCTCAAACAATTGCTCCTATCCCTCACGCAACACTCAGTAAACATCATAATTTTGTTTTATTACAGCACTTGTAATTTTTAATGATTTTAAAAAAAGTTTACAACAACAAAAAACCCTTATCAACTAAATGATAAGGGTTTTTAAAAGAAAGGCGACGACATACTCTCCCACATTACTGCAGTACCATCTGC